>NZ_QNQU01000026.1 GCF_003315595.1 Pedobacter miscanthi
CCGTACCCAATAAACTTGACTTCTCTTTTGAGAGGAAATAAAAAACTAAGTAGTGGCCTGTGGAGACACAGACCACGGCGGTAGAGAAGTCAAGTTTGAATAGGCAACATACCCAGTAAACTTGACTTCTCTTTTGAGAGTAAATAAGGAAAGTTTCGGTTGGTGAGACAACAAGCGATAGAAATACTCAAAATACCTAAAACCAAAATTCTTTGCAACTTGTTGATTAAGAAACGCTCGTAACTAAAATTTGATTGTTATGTACGTAATCTTAGGCGCATCTGGTCAGGTGGGATCAGCAATTACAGATCATTTATTGGCTAAAAAACTTGCCGTAAAAGCCGTTATTCATAATCATGAAAAAGCTTCAGAAATAAAAGACAAGGGAGCCGAAGTGGCGGTAGCTGATGCTATGGATTTAAATTCATTAATTGGTGCCTTTCAAGACGGGGATACCCTATTCGTTTTAACTCCAGAAACCGGAAAGAATGAGGATGTATTGGGCGAAACCAAAACCATTCTCGAAAATTATCATAAAGCGATCCAACAATCTTCGATTAAAAAAGTGGTTGGTTTATCATCTATCGGTGCGCAATATGATAAGGGAACAGGTAATTTATTAATGTCGTATATGCTTGAACATGCTTTTGAAGATCTGGATATACCACAGATTTTTGTCCGCCCGGCTTATTACTATAGCAACTGGCTTTTACAAATGCCCGAAGCTAAAAAAAGCGGCACGCTTCCTACTTTTTACCCAACAGATTTAGCCATTCCGATGATTTCACCTATGGATGTGGCCACATTTGTAGCCGATGTATTGGTAAAAGATGATGAATCTAAAATTTATGAGATCGTTGGTCCAGAAAAGCTTAATTCGGATAATGTTGCCGAAGCATTTTCGGCGGTTTTGAATAAAGAGGTAAAAGCAAAACAGATTCCGCGAGATAATTGGGATGAAACGCTGGAAAAAATAGGTTTTTCGCCGGATGCAAGGAAAAATTTTATCGAGATGACTGAAACTGTTGTGAATGGAAATACAGATCCCGAAAATAAGGGAACAACCCTTGTAAAATTAAAAACGGGCATTTCTGAATACTTTGAAAATGCCCTTCGAGACAAGTAAGTGGTATTTAAATTAGTTTTAGATAAGAATATCTACTATAACCCCCAAAACAGATAAAGACCCTGAAATAAATTCAGGGTGACGGCTTTTGGTTTAGAAAGAGCTCTATTATTTGAATTCAGCCATAAAAGTTCAGCTCAATCTTCGTTTTGCATGGGTTCATCGCCATCTTTATGGCCCCAGGTTAAACTTATAATCAGCACAATGGAGGTTAATGTATAGAGCATGCGTTTAATTTATATTAAAACGGATGCGATATTGAAAACGCTACAATGCAGCTTAAAAAACCTATGAGGTTTTTTTGCAATATGCCTGTCAAACCTCGGAGATTTACTTCGCGATACTTCCGAAGTTTGATTGGCAGGATGGTTATTAAACTTCGGAAGTATGGCTAAAACTTAATTTTCAAAGTGCACTTTTTCCTGGTTTCATCATTAATTAATCCATCGGGCAGGGTAATACGCAGGCCTTTGGCGGTTTGTTTCCATCTGACAGGAAATTCCTCATTTTCCATAATCAATTCTTTTACCTTTAAAATGGCTGTAGAAAGCGATTTGATAATCAGTTCGCCGTAATTGAATTCTAAAAGTTCGATATTAAGTTCGTCTGCTTCGCCTGAGTAAAAGATAATGGGGTTTACTTCGTAAATATGAAGCTGGTTACCGCTTTGCTCATCTTTTTTTAAGGCTGTTTTTCTACTTACTGCCATTGTGCTTTGATTTGAGTTAATTTAAGAATGCTTATTACCTAGTTTACGGGAGGAAAATTATAAGGTTTCCACGCAGGTAAACCTGCCAGTTCTTTTTGTGTTTGTTCGCTAATACCCACACCCCAGGTATTAAAAAATGGCGCCAGATTGCGTTTCACAATATTTGAATAGGTTTTAACCCATAAATCGCGTTTTTGCTGATCGTTCAGTTCGCCAATGCCTGGTCCGATTTTTTGATATTCTTTAAAAAAAGCTTTAAAACTTTCCCAACCGAAACCTTCCTGCATCTGGCGGAACATGATGAGGCCTAAAAAAGGGTCGTTTTTCCATTTTTCGTAGCTTGCCCCTTCTGCAAAATATTTTTTCATCATTTTCTGTGTATTCACGCTTGAAACACCAGTATGCGAATCATCGCGACCGCCCATTAAACGATCGAACATATAAAGCGAAAAGAAATTGTTACTTACTTCAGTGGTACCGCCAAAAACCCAGTTCAGATTTTGCATGTTATGACCGATTTCGTGAAAGAAACCCCAGTTTGCCCCGCCTTTACTCGCTTTCATCAGTAATTCGGGATTGGCCATAATTTCGTTGGATAACATTTTCCTGGATGGGGAATGGTGAATCATGATCGGATAACCACTGTGCATGTATCCGCCGCCAATATGTTCATCGGGTACCATACGCTGTGCCCTGTAAAACGGTGCAGGCATATTGGCCAGGTCTAGTTCGCCCAGCACAACGAGATCCCATAATTTTAACACCTCTTCAGGATTTTTGATGGTTTGCAATACACTATCGGGTAGGGTTAAAATCACGTTTTCGGTTGCCATTTCTCCCCATGGTGCTTTATTGTTTTTTAGCTGCTTTTCCCAATCGTTATGCGAACTTTTACCCAATACAAAAAGTGGTGCTTCAACGGCGTGACTGATTTTAAAATCAATTTTTCTGCTGTCGGCCTTTGGTTTTATATCGATGTAAATTAATCCGCCAAAAGGCGATGTTAACCAGTTTTTGCCAACCAACAATTTCTGTTTTTTCGTAATAATGGGCATTCTGCGCCAATCCTCCTTACCAGCAACCCAGTAATTTAAACGGTCGCTGTGTGCTCCAATCTGTACTTCGAGGTCGTTGATGTTGGCATTTTTGGGCACATCAATTTCGATGTATTCGCCGGCCTTGGCATATAAACCGGTGCTGTACATGGTGGCATTATCGTAACCCGAATAACCCAGGGTAGAAACCACCGATACCAGGCTATCGGTCATTTTTTTATGTTCAATACTTACCGTTTTATTTACAAACTGAAAACCGGTTTTTACTGCCCCCGGAAAAATATCGGCAGAGGGTTGGGCTTTAATATTCTTGTAATCGGTACTTTTTAAAATTTGGTCGCTCCATTTGGCGATGGCTTTTCTAAATACAGTGTCGTTTTTAGAAAGGGGATGCTGCGGCGAGATGATCACCGTTGCAGGATCTTTTGCTGCATCCTGGGCCAGGGTAGTTAATCCTGTGGCAAGCAATGCCAGGGTTAATAATGATTTCATTTGTGTTTGGTTTGTTGTTTTGTAAGGTTTGTTATACTTTTTTTAAGCGGAAAACCCTGGTTTCGTGAGCGGTTACCTCACCTGTCCATTTATTGTTTTTAGCGATTACTTTGTGTTGCCATAAATCCCTGATTTCGTATTTATCGGGCAGGCCCAACTCGGCAAAATTTACCTTGGCATTTTGTGTGGATGCTGATCTATTTAATATGGCTATGGCGAAATCGCCATTGGCCAGCGGACGTACGAAAACATCCCATATATCGGTTTTAACTTTTCTTTCGGCCTGTTTGCCCAAAGCATCCTGATTTAATGCAATTATTTCTGCGTTGGTGAATATGGTTTTGGCTTCATCATCCATTTTGCGGATATCGCAACTGGCATATAAGGGCGAGTTGAGCATGCTGTATAAACTCATCTGACTCTGGTATTCGGCTTTTGTACATCCTATGCCTTTAAATGCTGAAGAAGGGCCTTTAGTGCCGTGTAAACCTGCTACCAACATATCCCCATCGTTCCATCTACCCGGGCCGGAAAAACCGGATAATCCGGCCATTTTATCCACCACATTATAAATTCCTACTCCACCTTTGCCTTCAATATCCATCCATTTATCCCTGATATCGTAAGTGGTACGCCAGCTTTGTCCGCCCACTTCTGCACCCCAGTTCCAAGGTTCACGTGGTCCCCATTCGCAGATGCCTAATACAATGTCCCTCCCCGATTTACGCAGGGCCTGTGCGATTGTGGCGTACCGTTTTTTAGCGGTTTCTACATCTTCGGGGGCATTGCAATAATCATATTTCAGGTAATCGATCCCCCATGAAGCAAAGGTTTTAGCGTCCTTATCTTCGAAATTTAAACTTGCGGTATAACCACCACAGGTTAACGGAGCGGCATCAGAATAAATACCCAGTTTCATTCCTTTACCATGGAGGTAATCGGCCAAAGCCTTAATTCCCGAAGGAAACTTTTTGGGATCAGCAATGATATTATTTTTATTATCCCGGCCACCTTGCCAGCAATCATCCAAAAAAATGTACTGATAGCCAGCTTTCACCATTCCACTGCTTACCATTGCATCGGCCATTTCTTTGATATCCTTTTCGTTCGGATTTTCTGACATGATGTTCCAGCTCATCCAGCCCATAGGCGGTGTTGCTGCTAATTTTGGCACTTGAGCATATACAGCAGCGCCAATTGAAAACATCAGAAGGGTTAATTTTAATTTCATAAGTAAATTGTTAGCAATGTAAAATGGATGCTGTTGATTCCATCATCCACTTTACGTTATCTATTATTTAACTGGTTTGATATAATAACTGTACTGGTAATCTTTAAAAGGAATCTGGTATTGGATCAATGGCATAGAACCCCAGCTATCTATCCCCTGAACGCCCAGTTGTTGCAAATCCATGTGTACATAAACCTGATTACGCTTTACCAGTTCGCCGGAGTGATATTGCTTTTTCTCTGCTTCAGGGTCAAGATCTTCTACAGCATAAGGCAGTGCATTAAAACTTAACAACTGATCTGAAAATTCGAAACGAAGCCCTTTGCCTGCTTTATTGGTGAAACTTACCCAACGCACTTCGGTTTTATTGCCACTTTCCTGCGGGCGGGCATAAGCAAAATACTGATCGGAAACGGTTGATTTATAGGTGCCGATTAAAGAAGCTGTTTTGCGGTCGGCATAATTCTCTCCCGGACCACGGCCATACCATTGAATATTGCTGAAATCGTTTTTCAGCTGCAGATCGTTACCGATACGCATGAGGCTTTTGTAATTGCCGGTTACAGCTTTAAACTGGTTGCTTACTTTAATGGTTCCATCGGCCAGTACGTAAAATTCCTGCGTGGTTTCGGCATCGCCTTTTAATAAAGTAGATTTAACGGTTAAGGTAAAATCATCGGCTGTATTGTTTACAGTAGATTTTATATTTGCTGAAGGATTATCCTGATAAACATTGCGCCACATGCGTAATTTAGTATTTAAACCTGCACCGATATCGTTATCAGTTGGTGCACGGTAAAAACCCGGTTGCGGACCCGAAGCCAATAGCTCCTGCCCTTTGGAAATGTAACTTGTCAGCGTTCCTTTGCTTAAATCGAAAGTGATGGTAAAATCGCTTCCTTTCACGATTGCTTTTTCAGCAGTCTGCTCTACTTTTAAAGCTTTTTTGCCAGCAGTGTAAACATTTACTTTTGGTGTACCGGCCAATGCAATCTGCTCGTAAGCAATTTCGTAACCTTTTTCCAAAAATGGTTCAGCCGCTTTTAAGCGGTAACGTACATTCAGGAAATATTCTTTGCCCGCAGCATAATTGGTTTTAAACGGGATGGTTAAAGTTTGCGATTGGCGCGGACCAATATTCAGGTTGCTCACTATTCCGGTTTGAATTACTTTACCATCTTCCAGCAATTCCCAGTTCAATTGTACATTGCTGATATCTTTAAAAAAGTAGCTGTTGTTTACGTTGATCTGGTTGGTACCGTTGAAAGTAGTTTTTATATATTGATGTACTTTCTTCAGTTCAACGGCCATTGGTGTTATTCCACGATATGCCGTTACTACACCCTTTACGCAGAAATCGTTATCACTGAAATTTTCGTCAACCGGACCGCTTAGGGGGAAATCGCCGCCATAAGCCATAATGCGTTTACCATTTTTAACGGTATCAATGGCCTGATCGATCCATTCCCATACAAAACCACCCTGAAGTTTGGGATTATTCTCAATGGCATCCCAATATTCTTTAAAATTACCCAAACTGTTGCCCATAATGTGCGCATATTCGCTCATAATAAACGGACGGGTTTCTTTTTCCTGTTTTGAATAACGCGGCAGATAATTTGGCGAAGGGTATTGCGGAACAATCATATCGGTATTAAAATCGTTCTCTGCCCTTTCGTACTGCACCGGGCGGATATCTTTGCCTTTAAGCCATTGGTAAGCTTCGTAAAAGTTAACGCCATTACCCGCTTCATTCCCTAGCGACCAGGTAATTACAGAAGCATGGTTTTTATCGCGCTCGTACATCCTGGTAATGCGCTCGAGATGAGGTGTACGCCATTGTTTATCATTGGCGAAAGTGGTTTCCAAACTATAATAACGACCGTGCGATTCGATATTGGCTTCGTCTATCACATATAAACCGTATTCATCGCAAAGTTCCATCCAGTAAGGATCGGGTGGGTAATGCGAGTGGCGCACGGCATTTACGTTAAGCTTTTTCATCATTTCCATATCTTTTTCCATATCGGCATGGGTTAAGGTATGGCCCTGGGTGGCATTATGTTCATGCCTGTTTACACCTTTCAGAAATACGCGTTTGCCGTTTACCAATAAGTCGCTTCCTTTAATTTCAACAGAACGGAAACCGATACGCTGCGGAATTACTTCAATTATTTTACTGTTTTTATCTTTTAAAGTGATGTATAAGGTATAGAGGTAAGGCACTTCTGCCGACCAGTTTTTTACATTGCTAATCTGTGTTTTAAAGGAAAGACTGGTTTTATAATTACCCAACACTTTTTGAAGCGTTGTTTCATCTTTCCAAACATTATTGCCTTTTGCATCAACCAGATCGAGCGCTACATAAAAACTATCAGGCCGACTGTGGTTGGTGCGCTGATCTATTTTGTAATTTTCGACCGCTAAATCTACATTCAACAAACCATTGGTGTAAGTGGCATCGAGGTTACCGATGACCTTAAAATCGCGGATATCCAGTTTTGGGGTAGAATAAAGGTAAACTTCGCGTTCGATGCCCGAAATACGCCACATATCCTGGCACTCTAAATAACTGCCATCGCTCCAACGGTAAACCTGTAGCGCAATGGTATTTTCGCCCGGTTTTACATATTTGGTGATATCAAATTCGGCTGCAAGCTTGCTATCCTCACTATAACCTACTTTTTTACCGTTTACCCAAATGTAAAAGGCTGATTTTACTGCTCCTAAGCTGATAAATACCTGCCGGCCATCCCAGTTTGCAGGGATATTGATTTTTTTACGGTAAGAACCTACGGGATTATTATCCACCGGAATATCGAAAGGAGGATTCATTTTTGCACCGGTTAACTGTCTGCCAGCAAACTCATAAGGCTGGTTTACATAGATAGGAAGTCCGTAACCGTTTAGCTCCCAGTTGGCAGGTACTTTAAAGTTATCCCATGCCTTATCATCAAAATCTACTTTATAAAAATCGGTTGGGCGTTTACGCGGATCCTTTACCCAGTTAAATTTCCAGGTACCGTTTAAGGATAAAAAATATGCTGATTTTTCTTTGTTTCTCTTAGCGGCCAGATCCTGATTTTCGAAGGCAAAGGCCGATGCACGCATGGGCAAACGGTTAAGTGAAACCACTTCTGGTGTTTGTAATTCAGAAGGCAACTCCTGCGCGACCAGCTGCCCTGCAATAAATAATAGTGTAAATAAAATGGTTAGTTTTCTCCTCATTATGTGTTGTTATTAGGTTTTATTCATCCAAATTAATGATGATAAGTTTAGGATGTTAAAATTGTTTCTGCGCAAACGTTTGAGTTTTAAAGATGTTACGATAGGTTGAGTATTGGTTTAACGCTTGGACCATTATGATTAAGAACATTAATTTAAACTTTGAGAATCTTACCGGCATGATGCAGAAAGATTGTGAAAGTAAGTTTGATACAGGAATTAAGGATATTAAACTTTGGTATTAGCTTTTTACAACGATCATATCGCAGGTCATACCAATAGATTTATTATAAATTATAGACCCTGAAATAAATTCAGGGTGACGACTCCAGGTTTAAAGTGAATCGCAAAATACAAAGATCCCTTTTTAATGGGCTACTATTTTAAACCCAAAAAAACCCTTTGCCACCTCCGGCGGCAAGGGTTTCACTAACTAAACTAACTACTATTTTATAAATTCTATTTCGAACTGTTTCAGAAAAGGATTTCCATCAATACCATAGTCCGGAAGGATTTTGATATTCATCCAATAAAGTGATAGCGCGGTTACATCGCCAAGGGCGGTAGGAAAGGATTTATCACCATTTACATAGTTGGGATCCGGGGTGGTACTCGCCGGCAAATCATTCCCTAAGCCAACCCAGGTGTAAGGCCCTTTTAAAACCATGTTGTAACCCATAGCTGCTTTATTCTCTAACAGACCTTCAGCTCCTTCATCTACACGCCAAAAACCGATAAGATTAGCAAAGTTGGGATGTTTGGTAATGTCTTTCAGGCTAATATTTGCAGCAATAGTTGAAGCGTCCAAAGCGGTATTAAATATGGACAAATTCGCTGCATAAAAGTCAGATTCCCCACCAAAAGCGCCGATTTTTAACAGTTCATTGGTGTTGATATTTTTGGATCCACTTACATTGTACGAAGATTTAAAAACACCGTCTACATAGGCAGAAGCGGTGCGTGTAGTCGCATTTACATATTTAACTGTCATGGTTAAGGTATGCCAGCCATTTGCCAGCACATCTGGTATGCCCAATTGCTGTTTTCCGCCACCGCCATTTGCACTGCCTCCAAATTCAAGGTTCCATGTTGCACCTTCCTGCATCCAGAACCAGCCTGTCATTACCGAGCCGCTAAGTGCTGTACTCTTGCCTAAAAACTGTGGATAATAGGAACTTGAATTAAATTTTGTCTGCATCTGTACGGTAAAATCCTTATTATCGCCCATGTTGTATAAACCTTTATCAATAGGAACAACAGCTGTAACTGCGCTGGTTTTAAAAGCAACAGTATTGAAACCCGTTTTTTTAAGTTCGAGTGGTTGAAGCGCAGTATTATATACCATCATAAAGCCGTTGGTTGGTGCAGCACTGCTGCCGCCGTGGTTAGAAGTTACCATTACCAGCCAATCTTCATTGGCATAGTTTTTTCTGGCTTTCAGGGCGGTCATAATATCGCCTATATAAGTGTCGGCAGTGGTTACACTTGTTTTGTACGCTGCGTTTGTAGCGCTAAACCCTCCATTTAAGCCAGCAGCCTCTACCTCGCGGAAGTTAACGACCAGCGCACCCAAACCTGCCTGGTTGTTTAAGAGTGCAACAGTGCTGTCTTTAACGGCAATATCTGTACTCACAACCGGAGCAAAATCAGCATTGCTCATAAATTTACGCAAATTTGGCCAGGGCGATACTACCCCGGTTTTTACGGCTTTGAACTGCGTGATGTAATCGAATACATTGCGGTATGAAGTAATGGTACCATGTTCATCATCGTTCGGATCCTGAATGCGTTCGAAATTATCATTAAGTATCTGATGTTTCACATAACCTGTACCGGTTAATATACTTACCCAACCTGCGGCATCAGAATATCCTTTATTGGTATTGAAAGAATATTTGGCATTCTTTTGAAGGGCAGTGAGATTTGTGGGCGCTATGGCTTTAAGTTCGGCCCCACCTAATCCATCAATACTGATAATCAGTACTTTCTTTTGTTTTGCAGTGTTTCTTTGTAATTCTTCGTATATGGCCGGTGGATTTGCGTATTTTTTGCAACTGCTATATCCCAATATGCTTAATACGCAAACACAAAACAGCAGGTTGTATATTTTATTGTTGATTTTCATAATTGCACATTAAGGTTTGATAAGATTACATTCTGATAAATTGGCATAAACAGTACTCACACCATTCTTAATTACCACTTTTACATATTTGGTACTCACAACACCACCCGGGAAATTAAAATTGTAAACCGCAGTATTTTGTGGCAGGGTGGTAGTACCTGCACTCACATAATTTACATTATCGTTACTGGTAAATATTTCCACATCTTTTACATATCCCCCACTGTTATTTTGTCTTTGGGCAAAAGTTACCCCTTTAACCTGTATCGGCAGCGGTGAACCTGTACCCAGCACAATATTGATTGGGAAACCCAGCGTATTGGTTGATGTAGCCGTACCATAATTAGAATGCCAAAACGAAGATGAGGATACAATACCATCAACCAGTGCTTCAGGTGTTCCATCGCCGGATTGGCTTGAACTTACAGAAACCACGGTGGTGGTATACTTAATTGTACCCGTGCCTCCGGTTTTATTTAGCGGATTGTATGTCCATAATGGGGTTTTAAGGAGCGGATATTTGGCATTTACCTTGGCTACAACGGCATCGCTGATTAAAATACCCCAGGCACCAAAAAATGGTGATAAATCGGTTTGGGTATAATCAGAAAGTTTTTCGTAAACAAAATTGTGTTTGGTAACGTCGTTGGTGTTTAAACGATCAGCATGGCGTGCCTGTGTATATAAATAAGTCATGGCACCATAACCATATTTTTCAAAAATTTGCACAAAAGGCAGCATTCTCATAAACGGCGATTCATCAGGAGTAACCATGGCAGCATCGGTATCGAAATTTTTGGTTCCGGCTGCGTTTGCGTAAGCAAGTGCCTTAGGGAAACCACTTGAAACAGCCGGATGCAGGATATTATAGTTTGCACCGATCCTGTTGGCCACTTTAAAGCTGAAAAGGTTGTTTGTGGTTTCGCCCAGGGTACTCCAGCTCCAGACACTTCCCTGCTGACAGTTGTGACCAAATTCGTGATAGGTACCCCACTGACCAGAGCTGGTGGTGATTGAATTTAAACTGGTAAAACTGGCAAACCAATAAGAATCGTTTAAACCTACAAAAGGGAAACCATTATGACCATAACCATTAGTTAACTGGATATCTAATATACCCCTCCACTGGCTCTGCGGGCTTCTGTCTCTGATATCAGGTGCATTATCAGACAGGCCCATCCAGGCATTGTAATCGAGATCGAAAACATCGTTCCAACGGGTAAATACCGCGGTTGGATTGGTAAACGGTTCGCTTGAGTTAAATGTAGCCATTACCTTATCCCTCGGAATGGTAAAAATAACCCGTTTGGCACGCAGCTCTAACCAGGGCACCTGCGAAGCTTTTACTTTGGCTACCCAATCGGCGTCGGTGGTTTGGCCCAAAATAAAATCAGGCGATACCACGGCGCCAGTGATGGTAAAAGTAACGGGATTGGCATAGGCAAACGATGCCAGAATATAGATATGTCCGCCATACAAGTTGCGGATATAGTTTACGCCTGATACCAGCTGTTTTCTGTTATAAATAACCGGATCGCGCAAAAGTGGCGATTTACCTGCCAGGTTATCGGTATGCGCACCAATCTGTACGGTTAATCCATCTACACCTGCGGGAACCACAATTTTAATCAGTTCGCCCGGAGCAGCATAATAACCGGTACTGTATTGTGGAGATGGTGCAACAGAAATCCTTAAATTCTGCGCATTCTGATCGGTAAAGTTAAGATCGAGCGTAAACTGGGCATCTTTAACCCTTGGTTCTGACTGATCTACCAAACCAGGAAATACCCTTGCCTTGGCATACATCGATTTATCGATCAGCTTCATATTGGTATCGATGGTTCCTTCGGCCTTATTCTGCGAATCATCAGGGTAACCATCCGGAACTTCGTAGCCGTATTTTTTACAGGCCGATACACTTAAAATAAGTATAAATGCGTGTAATATGCAGAGTTGTTTGAGTTTCATATTTCTAATCGTTAATTAGTTTGTAGGTAAATTAACAGGCGGGGTATAAAATTTACCCATTAAGTTCCAATTGGCCGGAACAGCAATATTTAACCAGTTATAAATCATCAGCGGAATATCTACGCCATTTGGCACAGCAGTATAAGCAGCAGTTGTAAATACAGATGCTGAAACATTAGGAGCCAGATCGCCATAGGGTTTCCAGATATTTGTGCCCACAAAATTTAAAAGCGGCCCTTTGCCCGTTTTTTCGGCGGCAACAGCACCCTGGCCTTCATTTAATGGCCAATAACCAATAATATTTGAATAATAGTTATCAGTTGACGAAAAATTTGTTTTACGCATGTTGTTGATAACATCATTTTCGGATAGCGCTACATTGTAAATAAGCACATCCTGGATCAAAACATCAATGGCTGATACCGTAGATTCGGTTGTAACAATATTGCCCACGGTTAAAGGCGTAGTAGATGTCATACTTGCGGTCCAGTTACCATTTGAACTGGTTAAAGGTCCACCTACTATTTTACCATCCTGATAACCGGTAACGTAGCGGGTACCGTTTTCGGTATAAATCCTGATGGCAATGGTATGCCAAAGGCCATCCCTGAAATTCCGCGTTCCGGCGCCAAACTGTTGCGTTCCGTTGGCCTTAAAATTCCAGGAATCACCATTGGTAAATAGTACCCATCCTGCATTACCGCTTGCAAAGTTTGCTGTTTTACCGATAAATGGAGGATAACCACCAACCGAAGAATGATTTGCCTTAATTTTTAGCAGTAAAGTATAATCGCCACTTGTACCAAAGTTTCCGGTAGTTGTATTATTGGCAACTAAATCATTACGGCTTGTATTGGTACATACCAGATTGGGTGCTGTTCCGCTATAGGGTAAGTTGTTTGGATCGAGGGCCACCTGCGACCGGCTAAATTTAGGGTTATAGAAAGCTATAAAGGTGTTTCTTGATCCATCTACAAATGGGTTGGAACTATTTGCCGCACCAGATGGACCTCCGCCTTTATTTGATGCTACAATCACCATCCAGTTTTCGCCACCAAAGGTTTTTCTTGCCCTCAAAGCAGTCATTATCTCTCCAATATATCCATCTAAAGTATTGATTGCAGTGGTGTAAGCCGTATTATTCGTATTGTAATTATTTCCTCCTGCTGCATCGGCACTATGAAACTGCGCCACGAGTACCGATGGATTATTGCTGTTAATTTCGTTTATCACCGCTGTTTTTACCCCAGCATCATCGGTAAAAGATTGTTTTACGCTGGCATCTTTTGCCAGATTATCGTTAAAAGCTGCCGTTGCTGCAAAAGATACCGTACGTGTATTGGCAAATACCGATTTAATCCTCGAAAACAGCGTTGGCGTAGCCTGGCTATCAAAACCGGTAAAATTTTCGGTGCTTACCTTATGTTTACTAACATCCACCCCGGTAATCATGTTTGTCCAGCCAGCTGCATTGGTGATTTCATTGGTCTGATAATCGGTTAACCCATCATAAGAATATATGGATTTAGCGGTAATCTGTGTCAGGTTTGTTGGAGCCAGGTTTTTGAGCACTGAACCTTTAACACCATCTAAAATGATATAAAGTACCCTTTTGGAGCCATCCCCAACGCCCAGCGTATCGTTTTTAAATGATGCAGGCAATGTATTATCAAAATCCTTGTTACATCCAAACGACATTAAGAAAAACCCTGATACCAGGGCAAAGCCTAAATATTTTATGGTTAATGTAAATCCTTTTTTCATCTCTTTTATATTTGAAACTTTATTGATCAATTAGAAAAATTAAGGCGCAACAGGTTATGTGGAAAAGTGCTGTTGAAACGTAAAATATTACCCACCAGAATTACCTGGGAGCCACCTGTAATTGGAGTTTCGACCATATCATAAATCATCCCCTGAAAACCACCTGTATTGTTATAACCTACGGCCAGTTGCCCGTTAGCCTCTAATACCATAAAACCCTGACGGAGATAATCGCCGTATTTATTAAAAGAGCCGCTTACAATTATTTTTCCGTTATTAAGCTGACCGGCAAAAGTGGTTATACCCCCTGTTATGGCCTGGCTGTTAAAAGTAGATACGTTGGTACCATCAGCATTTAATAAATTTACTCCTGTGGCTGTTTTTCCGTTAAAGGTGGTAAACGAACCGCCAATCACAATTTTATTGGTAGTGGCATTGTACCTGATGGAGTTAATATCGCTGTTGGCCCCGGTGCCGGCACCAAAACTGTTATCAACACTACCATCAAGATTTAACCTTACAATCCGGTTGGCCTGTACGCCATTAAATGTGCTGAAAGTGCCCACCAGGATCAATTTTCCATCTGCCTGCATCATGGCATCCAAAACAATACCGTTAGCACCTATGGCACTCTGGCGGGTTGATTTGTTGTAATGGAAAGTAGAATCCATAGAACCATCCATATTTACCCTCACCATCTGCCTCATACGTGTATAATCATACACCTTTTCGTCGTAACTGGAGTTTGGCAGATACATGCGTTTGTAATTATTAAAGTTGCCTACAAGGTAAATCTGCTCGTTAAATACAAAAGCTTTTCTCACCATCCCATCCACGCCGGCATTAAAGGCACTCACAGTATCGCCATTTTTAAAGGTTTCCTGTGGCTTCGGATTGATTACATCCCTCAGGATCAAACTATCCAGTGTTCCGGCTGTATTTAGCCTGGCAACATTATTTAATGTTTGGCGGTTGGGCCTTGTAGAATTGAAACTGGTAAAACTACCGGCAATAATATATTTACCTGCCTGCGAACCGGTTGGGATACGGACAATGGAATTGATCTGTTTCAAAGCACCGCCTACCCCTTTTCCAAAATTAAGTCCGCTGGTAGTATATGCACCATCTCCGGTAATTTGGGCAATCCCCCCGATAGGGAGTTTTTCGGTTCCTTTTAACTCAAAATCATTAAATTCTCCACCTACCAGGTAATTGCCTCCGGGTAAGGTTTCAATATCCAGTACGGTACTAAAACCGTTGGCACTTACCGATCCGTTGATGATTTTCCAGCTGGCATCAACACTGATTTTGCCGCCTACTTTAACAATCGGCCCGAAAAAACTCTGTCCCTGGGAAGTGATCCACATACTACCCGTACTGGCTGTTAATGGCACTTTAAAGGTTAAAGTGCTATCGTTGGTTGATGCAGGGACTACTTCTGCCTCGATTTCGTTTACATATACCTTAAAATCACTGATGTATTTAGCCAGGCCTTTCACTTTTACGCTTAACACATCTCCGGGGTTTACCACATCAGGATCGATGGTTTTGGTAACGAAAGTAAGATCCAATGGTTTTTTACCGCCAGCATAGGGATCTTCGGTAAGTCCCTTTTCTTTCTGGCAGGAAACAAAAGCCGTTGCCAGGCCTATTGCGCCCAACAAAAACAGCTTAAATTTATATTTTATGTGAATTAACATTTTATTCTATTTATGGGTGATACAATAAACCTATGGTGCTGGCGGACTAATGCCTGCCGATATGGCCTGTTCGATAAAAACATCGGTATTAAACCCGAAATTATGTTTGAGCTTATTCAGTACATGAAGTACACCATTGCTTGGCTGGATATCGGAGGTGGCAACCGGAATATTCATCAGCGAAACCTGTGGATTGGAAAGATCGGGGATATAGGCCAGGTATAACTGACGGTAACCTGCGTAAGCCACGCGCGAAATTTCTGCTCCCTTATCATTATAAACCACAGCATCGTTAAAAATTACCCCAACATTCATAATCCGGCCTCCATAAGAGGTATAACCCTGACCAGGATAAGCGAGGTAGGATAAAGTATCGCGCTGAGGATAATCTTTTAAGCGGTTTGGGCCTTTAAAAATATATTGCGACAGGATATTTCGCCACACCTCGGGCTTAATCTGCGATAATTTAGAAACGGTGTCTTTTCCCGTAACCCTTAATTCGACATTTAAGCGTTTAATGGATTTAAAAATAGAACCACTTGGGGGAGCAAAAAAGGTAATGTTCTCTTTACCCACCACATCGGCCAAACCAGCCAGTTTAATTACCGTAAGGGTTGAATCGAAAAAAGGTTTCTTTTCTTCCATATACTGCATCATATTGCCGCTGTATTTTGCATCATGAACACCTGTATCCATGTAATATTTTTTACAGCCGGTTAATACCGATAATATACAGATCAGTGAGAATAGCAGTTTTTTATAATTCTTTTTCATCATCATATCTATTAATTCCAAAAGTTATTACCGATTAAATTTGGGTTCGCGCTACGATCAGCCGCGCTAATGGTAAGCGGCCAGGTCCATGCGCCTGCGTTTAGGTTGGCTACAGACATTGGCGATTTGGTGAAATCGGAATCGATTACCCTTTTGGTGCGTACCAGGTCAAAAAAGAATTGTCCTTCGCCAATCAGTTCCCTGCATCTTTCCCTATAAATATCATCCTTTAAATCCTGCCCGCTTTTGGTAAGGAGCGGTGCGTTGGCCGCAACAGTAACCCTGTTGGCAAAATCCCTTGCCCCACTATCATCACCAAGCTCAGCAAGTGCCTCGGCCGTTAATAAATAACAATCGGGCAACCTGAAAATAATGGCGCTGTCATCGCTGGTTACCGATATGGCAGTTCCCGACCCTGTTGTGTAAGTATTCGCGAATTTTTTAAACTGAAAGCTTCCGCTACCAGCATCGTAGTTTTCGAACCAGGTGGTTAACCTCGCATCAGAAGATCCGGGCAGGTATAACTTGCTGATGTAATCGCTACGGTATGTCATGCTGCTTGATGTTTTGGTTACATTACCCCTATAAGGAAAATGTGAAAAATAATAGGAAAAGCCTGCGGGTAATGAAAAGCCTTCGCCATAGTTAAACTCCTGCAGGATACCGAACAAACTTTCGGAGCTTCTTCCTTTAAAAATCTTCATGGTATTGGCTGCGTTAATAGGGAGTATTTTGTAATTACTATAGGTATCGAGTTCGGCGGCCAATGCTTTTACGGCTTCGTAATATTTGGTTTTAACACCGGTATCCCAGGCAGCGGCCCACATGTTTAAATGCATCAACAGTGCTACAGCCGAGGCCCTTGTTGGCCTGAATCCGTTAGATGAGGCATCGTTATAATAGGTTGGAAGATCATTTTTTGCCGCAGTCATGTCGGCAATACATTTATTCATTACGGTAACCTGCGGTGTTCTGGCATCCGGGCTGCTATGATAAGCATCTGTGTAATAAATGGCATCGCCAAATAACTTACAGATAAACATGTAGCTTAAATTACGGAGGAACACTGCTTCTGCTTTATATCTTCTTCTATCGGCATCGGGCAAACTGGTGGATGGCACCTTATCAACCTCAAAATACATGATGTTGGATGCGGCAATCACATCGTACCACTCTTTCCAGTTCATAATGTTTTTCATCATGCTGTTATACCGACCGCTAGAGTTAACGATATATTTCATATCACTGCCAATCAGCGCATTAAAATTATTTGCCCCGTCGTTATCTAAGTTCACTACCTGAACGCCGTTTCCCCTGATTTCGAGAGCTGGGAAAAATGCACGGTCATCATCACTAAAAAACTGTGGTGTACCTGCCACTTTCGCTCTTAAACGCGAGTAAATACCGTTTGTAAATCCTTCCACGTCTTGACGGGTTTTCCAGAAATTGTTACCGCTCTGTGCTTCGATGGGCGTTACATTCAGAAATTTTTTACAGCCTGCCGTGCTTAAAACCAGTATGGCAAACAGGATTATATATTTTGTATTTTTCATCTCTAATTATCTTATTAAAACTCAATATTTAAACCCAGTGTAAATTGCCGCGGAGAAGGATAACCTCCTGAATCGTCTCTACCTAAACTGGTTACATTTTCGGGATTAGGGCCCGAGTAACGTGTAATAAAACCAAGGTTAGAGGCAGTGGCATTTATACTTACCCTGTTCATACCAAACCTGCTGGTAAACCTTTTATCAAAAATGTAATACACTTTAACAGAGTTTAACTTAAAGTAAGAGCCATCTTCCTGAAAGGCTGTTTGGTTTAACCTGAAGGGATCGATAATCCTTGAACGCACGAAATCCAGAGGATTGCCATAGGTAGCCACATCACCAGGGCTACTCCAGTAGTTCAGCTGATCGAGCGGCACCAGACTGCCCGAACCATTAGGAAAATAATAATTACGCAACTGATTGGCCAATGGGTTATTGATGATATCGCGGATCAGGGTAAATGAGGTATTTACTTCTAAACTCCAGTTTTTCCATTGCAGGTAAGAGGTTATACCACCGGTTACCTGTGGCTGAGAGTTACCTGCTATAACCCTGTCGTTGCCATCCAAAACGTAATTTCCGTCCAGATCTGTAAAAACCGGATCACCCGCTTTGAAATAATTTAATCGTCCGTTGCCCCCTACGCGGTATGGTAAACCAGTATTAGGGTCAACCGGAACCTGGGCATTGGTAGAGTAAACACCTTTTGTATTGAACAGGTAGTTAGACAGCGAATTGGTACCTAAACGGTAATAAATATCCTGGCCTAATTCCTTATCATAATAAATCATATCGCGTAAACCATCAGGCAACTGTGCCAAAACCTCCCTGTTAATGGCCAGGTTGGCAGATATGGTCCATTTAAACGGACTGGTTGGACTTAAGGGGCGGGCAGTTGTTTGAAACTCCCAGCCATAGTTTACGTTACTGATTTCGTTAGAGGCAATGCTGCTGAATGAATTGGAACTTGAAATATCCTTGTACCTGAAAATATTATCGTTCTGTTTATAATAAGTATCAAAAACAAATGAAAAACGGTTATTGAACAAGCTAAAATCAACACCCGCATTATAGGTTGTTGCTTTGGTAGGCTGTAGATCGAGATTTGGAAGTCTGCCAAGATCCAATATTACCGAGTTGGCATTGTTGTAACGGGCACCTCCAACATACTTACCGTAGGCATCAAAAATCCCACCAACTGGCTGTATATTAGAACCATAACTTAAACGGATATCGGCATAATCGATCCATTTAATATTATCCATGAATTTTTCCTTATTAAAGTTCCATTTCAGGGCGATTGACGGATTGGCAATATAACGTGCGTTAGCTCCATTGGCCGAGTTGGCATCCAGACGGTAATTTAAGTCTAAAACATACTTTTGTTTGTAGTTATAAGAAAATGCACCGGCAAAAGCTACGCTTCTGGCATCATTATAATCAATAGTTCCACCCAAAGAGGTAAGATAATCGGTCATATTGGTTAAAGGGCCTCTTAACTGATCGTTTACACCCCTTTCGTTCAAAATGGCATCGGCTTTAAAAAAGCTCGAATTAATTTCGGTAAAGGCAAATAAGTTAAAAGTGTGCGAATCTTCTCCCGAAGCATCTTTCAGGCCATATACATAAGAAAACTGGTTACGGTTATACAACTTGGTTGCCCTATCGTTATAGGTATAGTACTGCGATTGGTTACCATTTAAGGCAGCCGGCGAAAAATTGTCTTTTGTAGCCGAACTATTCGTATAATTTAAAAATGTGGCAATCCTGAAATTCTTAAAAACCTCGTATTCCGCATTAATGGTTGCAAAAGTTTGTAAAGATTTATTATCGTTATCTGTTTGCAGCTGTGCCAGCAAACCACTTTGCGATGAATAGAGCGAAGGTGATGGCAGCAAGGTAGAAGCCGAACCTGTAGAGGCAAGCCCGCTGTTTAACAAACCATTTCCACTACCCGTTTGCTGTTTTTGAATGGAGTTTTGCAACTGCCCAACCAATTTGAACTTGGGCGTAGGGTTGTACTGCATGTTCATATTGAGGTTGTACCTCGAATAACCGGTATTCTGTTGTATACCTGTTTCATCATAGGCCCCCAAACCTACTTTATAGTTGAAGGCAACATCACCACCCGAAACATTTACGTTGTGGGTTTGGTTAAATGTACTGCGATAAAAGTAGGATTGCCAATCGGTTGAATTGTTATAGTAAGCATTTAAACTATCAGCCAGTACGGGCGATGAGTTGATCAGATCCACGGCGTGGTTGTAAGTAGTATCGTTCTGCAGAATCTGCCAGATACGCAATTGTCTTTCGCCCTTACCACCGATAACGGTACGCAACTGGGGCACCATCGAAAAGAATGCGGCTCCGCTATAGCGCACTACCGGCACCTTTGAATTACCACGTTTGGTGGTCACTAAAATTACCCCATAAGCACCTCTTGATCCGTACAACGCCGTAGCTGCAGCATCTTTTAATGTGGTAATATCTTCAATATCCTCGGGTGGAATCTGTGAGATGGGCGATACACCCGGACCAGCCTGCTGAAAACCGTAAGAATAATTGGTATTATCATCAACCGGAACCCCATCAATTACAAACAACGGAGAAGTTGGGGTTAAGAAACTCGAACTTCCTGAACCCGATACATTGATGTTAGAAATACCACGCAGGGTGATAGATCCCCTGAAACCCGGAGCACCGGTATTGTTCTGGATGTTAAGCCCGGCAACTTTACCCTGTAATAACGACATCACATCACTGGCGGGTTGCCCCTGGATATCTTTACCCGAAATGGTTACGGTAGAACCGGTAGACAGTGTGCGGGTTTTGGTTTGATAGCCGGCACTAACGGTTACCTCTTTAAGGGTTGTGTTATCGCCCTGTAGGGTTACATTGATAGTGGTACGGCCGTTTACTTTTACGGTTTGGGTTACATAACTTAAATATTTAAAGGTAATTTCGGCATTTGATGCTACCGTTACCCTAAAGCGCCCATCTCCATCGGTTTGGCCCATTACCCTGCCACCGCTTAAAATGCTTACGCCGGGCATGGTTTCCTTCTTTTTCGATTCGCCATCGTAAACCGTACCTGTAACCGCAATTTGCTGTTGTGCCAGGGCAAGATTGTGCAAACCAAAAATCAATAAGATTACTATGCTGTAAAAATACTTCATTGGAAATATGTTTTGTTTTGATTTAGTTAGTTTCATCAGTCGTTGTCGAATTTTGGTCTGTCGTTCTTAAACTGGAAGATGATTTCCCAATCCCCCTCCTCGTAGATCTTAAAATTTAACGCCAGATAACAGTGAAGTAAAGCGGCACCGAAGGCCTGCCTGTCGAACCTGAACACTACCCTTGCCGCACCACCATCAGTAGTGGTATATTTTGTAGGATATGCAGTTAGCGGAACAGGATAAGCTACATCGAATTTTACCTTTGTAGCATCTTTTATCATATTAAAACCGTGTACCAGGTTACCCCAATCGGTTAAGGCAAACTTATTCGGATCAATAGGCTGGGCCAGTGTATCCACAAATTTGAAACTGATGCTATGCCCCGAATAACCCGGCAATCCTTTTGGCAGTTTATTGAATACTACCCTTACATCGCTGGATGACAAAAATTGATTGGTACGCACACCAGTAATAAATAACCCGGAAGGACTGATAGAGGTAGCTGTTCCCTGTCCGGTTACCGGATCAAGCGGCGATGGCTCGTAAGGGCGCTCGCGCAGGGGTGTAAGGCGCATATTCTGAAAATATTTTCTTCCACCGGTATTCGACATTTCCACATCAAAAACATAACCCGAATCGGGCTGGGCCTTAATCATGTTGGAATTTGCCTCTGCCCACATCAAAAACTCGCCTGAATGCGGACGTACTTCAAACAACGGGTGGTTTTCTATTACGCGTTTTGCTTCAATTTCGGCCAGCGATTTCTCGGTCCCGTCGTAAGCTGTTTTCCATACCTTAACCGGATACAATTTGGTGAGTTCGGGGGCAGGCTCGCCACCAAATGTGCGCATGTTTACAATTTTAAAATCAAGCGGTCTGCTCGAGTTGCCATAGGTAAAATTATTGGTAAACAAGGTGTTTCTGCCCAAAGTAGGCTGATATATAAACTGTGTATACTGGCTATCGTTAGCGATAGATAACCTGTTATCGGGCAAATTTTTCTTACACGAAATCAGTATGAGCATCATGGCCGATAGCATTACAGCTACACTGAGAAAGTATTTTTTAGTTTTCATCTTCATAAGGCTATTGGTCTAATCTGTATGTAAATTCATCAAACCCGAAATTGTGCAGTGGAGTTAAAATGTTAATGGTGGCGTTGTTGGTTTTGATATTAACTGCATTGGTATTTGTGGTTACCCAGTTAAGCTGTATGGTTGAACCGTACATATCGCTGTACTCGAGGGTGGTAGCCCCGCCGCCTACAAAGCCTGATGCATTTGATTTTACAGCTTTAATATGCATAGGATAATTAAAACCTATGGTGTTTAGCGTAATACCATCAACGTTATCGGCATAATCATAGGTGGTTTTGTTTCCCCTGATGATGTATTTGGTGAGCATGTACAATAATTCGTCGGGATCTCCTGTTTTTAAATAAACCGGGGGTTTTCCTTCTGCTTTTCGGGTTTGGTTTAAATATTTAACCGATGCCACAAAATTTTCGTTTACTGGGGCGAACAGGGTAACCTGCTGGTTGGTTAGCGAATCTTTAAGGAAAGGGAAACGATCCAATACCAATAGCAGCGAATCGAAAGTGTTAGGTTTGGATTTTAAATAATCCATGGCCGATCCTTTAAAGGTTTGTACGGTATTGGTATAATCGTAGTAGGGCGAATCGCTTTTTTTGCAGGCACTTAAATAAATACCCATTACGGCTGCCAGCAACAATAGGCTATGCTTAAATAATTTCTTTTTCATGATCTTCTGATTGATTATTGCCAGTATGGATTTTGCGTGATAAGCGAATTGGCATTGATTACATCCTGCGATATCGGCCAGTAAATGCCACCTGCGCTTTCAAACTGCCTGAATGTAAGCGGAGTACCATTTTTGCTGATAAAAGTCCCGCTGGCATTTTTAATCCTGTTGTAGCGCACAATATCATACCATCTCCAGCCCTCGCCCATCAGTTCCCTCCTGCGTTCCTCAAAAATGGCATCGATTAGATTTTTACCCGAAGCAGGATCAAAAGTGCTTGTTCCCCTCAAATTTGAGGCTTTGTTTAAGGCTGTAATGGCCTCATCACGCTGCCCCAGTACGGCACAGGCTTCGGCCCTTAACAGGGTAACCTCTTCTATGCGGCTAAAGAGCATCGTAGAACTGAATAGTGTGAAATCGCCGGAGGTTTGGGCAGTATAAATAACTTTAATCTTATTAAATATGGGCTGCTCTGAAGTAAAATTGTAAAAGTAATTGGTGCGGTATAAACCACTAATTGGGTTAATGCTGAACCTTAAATCCTTCGGATCGGTAAATATTCTGAGAATACTGTCTTTCGGTACAAACATCTCCGGTTGTGCCTTAGGGATAAAAGGCTCGGCAAGGGTTAACTGTTCTATATGCCCGTTGGCGGTTGATAAGCCGTTACCCGCCTCAAAAGGGAAGCCTACCAGTACAGTTGCACGTTTAAAAGCAAAAGGGCTGTAATAATTTACATTTTCGGTTAGGGCATCCATATCGAGGTATACGATCCCGTTTGATCCGCTTCCGTTAGAACGGGTATAATTATCGAGTACAAATTTGCTGTACGTTGCTGCATCGAGGTAATTGCCCTGCCAGGCGGCTATGTGAGCCAAAATAATATAGGCAGATAAGCGGGTAAAAATATTCCCGTTCCAGCTGGCCCAGCCCGCTCCGTAATAAAGTCCGGGCAGAATAGGATCATCGCCACCATATTTAAACGGCACAACCTGCGCTGCAGCCAAAAGTTCGGTAGTGGCAAACTGTAAAACCTTGTCTTTGCCGGTTCTTGGTAATTTAACAAAATCGCCATCATGCGATGAGGTTAACAAAGGCACATCGCCCCAGATCCTTACCATGTAGAAATACGCAAAAGCCCTTAATATCCTGGCCTGTGCCACATCTACATTGTTGTTGATCTGCGTATAACGCGAATCTAAAGGTATAATCTGTTTTGAGCGTTCAATAAATAAACTTGCTGCATTAACCACAGCATAAAACCTGCGCCAATTGGTAATCCGGTTAATTACAGGATATTGTGCATTTAACTGTCCTGTAACGATAGACTTAAGGTCAGCCCTGTTGGTGATCTGAAAATCGCCCTGGCGTAAATCGCCCATTAACCAGTGGGTATTATCTGATACTGTGGCCGAGCGCATCAGACCGTATACCGAAAGCAGGTTTGCACGCGCATCTTCCAGTGTTTTCCAATTGCTTTCCTCTGTAGCCAACCTGGTTGATTGCACATCATCAATTTTCTTACAGGAGAAATTGCCAACGCCAACCATGGTTAATATTAAAGCAAGGGTAACCGATCTGCAGATACTAATTTTATAATTAGAATAATTCATATCAATTCTGGTAATATTTTATAAATCGAGTTTGAAACCCAGAACAAATGTTCGTGGGATGGTGATATTGGCGCCGTCGTAAATTCCGTTATAGTTGATCAGTTCGGGATCAACACCCGAAAAATCCGTTAGCGTAAATACATTCAGGGCGGTGGCATATAAATAAGCCCTTCTAAACTTTCCACCCGCTTTTTTAAAGAGACCTGTTTTGCTAAAATCGTATCCTACGGTTACCGATCTCAATTTGATATAAGAAGCACTTTCTAAAAAGAGATCCTGATCGGTACGGTAAGCATCAACCGGACTCCATGGATTGTATACCGGATAATTTTTTTCGCTATCGAACGATTGCCATGAAGAAACTTCTTTAACCGAGTTGATGTCGTTTCCGGCCTCGCGGTTTACAAAGCCGTAACGGGTGGCCTCGTATTGGTTAATTGCCTTTTGACCGGCGGCAAAAATAAAATTGAAGTTTAAATCGAAGTTTTTATAGGTTAAGGTATTGTTCCAGCCTCCGGTAAATTTCGGCAACCTATCGCCTGTTAGTACCTTATCTTTACTATCAATCCGGTTATCATTGTTATAATCAACCCATTTCGGATCGCCTGCTTTTAAAGGAATGCCATTAAAGGTTCTGCCAGCAGGTACTTCGGCATCGCTATTATAAATCCCCTCATTGCTGTATAACCAGTAGCTGCCAACCGATTTCCCAACCTGAAGTTTGTTATCGTTTTGGTAAATCAGTTCGTTCAGTCCTTCTGGTAAAGCAGATAGTTTATTCTGGTTATAACTCAGGTTTAAACCCGTGTTCCAGCTTAATCCCTGTACTTTTTGCAAAACAGCTCCGTTAACCAGAAGCTCAATACCTTTATTGTTGATATCCATGCCCGATTTATACTGGGTAGAATAACCGGTTTCAACTGCTACCGGCAAACCGATTACGTTATTTTTATCTTCGCGGTTATAAACGGTTACTGCAGTATTAAGGCGGTTGTTTAAAAATGAAGCATCTAAGGTTACGCTGGTTCTGTCGGCAAAAGGCAGGCTGATGTTGTAACCAATAAAACCGCTATTGTATGGACGGTTGATACCCAGCAAACCACCGTAGCCGGGTATAGTAGGTTCTTCTTCCCATCCATTTTCCGACCGGTACTGTGGGCCCGCCGCAAAACGGTCATCCTGAAAAATCCTCAGCGTTCTGCCCCAGCCTGCACTTAAATGTAAAGCGTTAAGGGTTTTACTGTCTTTTAATAACTGTTCTTTTAAATTCCAGTTTGCATTAAATGCAGGTGTTGTTACCCAACGACTATCGGGCTGACCATTTGAAGTGCCATCCCTCCTGAGTAATGCACTAAATGTAAACAGGTCTTTATAGGCATATTTTGCAGAGCCGTAAAACGACATTAAGTTGTTGCGTTCTTTATCAATATACCTGAATACGTAAAAGCCTCCACTGGCTAATACATTCAGATAATCAGGGTTTTCTGAGCCGCCTATTGTTTGCCTGCCATCAACAAAAGATAACTTAACATAATCATTCGGTCCGTTATAAGCCCTTGCATAATTGTATTTATAGGTATCGCCCTGCAAGCTCTGCCCAACTTCAAAATCGACGGTATTGTTTTTATTGATGTCGTATTTATAGCTAACTGTATTGTTTATGGCTACCCTTTGGCTATATCCGAAATAATTGGATACATAGCTGATGCCTGCCAATAAGGTTGATGGGATAAAGTAATCCCTCACGCCTTCGTTATAATTAAACAAACCGGTGGTGGAGATCACAAATTTATTAACCTTGGCACTCAGCGTTAAATTTCCATTTAATACCGTTGAGCGATTATTATCTACATTTCTTTCGTTCTGGGTTAAATAACTTGAATACGAATCGGAATTTGGAGATAGCGGACTGCTTAAATCAGGAATATAGCGTGTTTCGGCAAAACGATCGCGTAAACTTCTGTTCCGGGTGCGGTCTAAACGGGCCGTATTAACTGTACTTGCCACGGTAAGCCATTTAAAGGGAGCCATGTTGATGCCAAAAAACAGGTTATAGCGGTTAATTCCGGTGTTATCGGCATTTCCGGCATTTTTTGTACCCGAGCCAAAAAACCTGAAGTTCGCCCGTTCTGTACCACCTGTAATACCTAAATCGGCCGAAAAGGTTGGCGCATTCTGATAATATAGATCCGTCCAGTTAGAAGGCCCGAAGTAAGCCACATTGGTAGAATCGCGTAAATAAGAAGCCGGACTGCCCGCAGGGTTATATTTCTGGTAAAACTGACTCCTGAAATTATTCTCATACACACCGTTAACGGTATTTACTTTTGGTGCAGTTACATACCCAAAGTAAGAGTTAAGACTGATATCCCTTAATCCTGCCTTTGCATTTTTGGTAGTAATATAAATAGCTCCATTGGCTGCGTTAGGGCCTAGTTTGGCCAATTCATAAGGATCTTTAATTACCGTAATGGATTGTATATTATTAATATCAACCTGTGATAATAAATTGGTTGCCGGACCAATCCTGTTATAATCGTATTTCTGCACATCAAAAGCGAAAGGATTATCGGCTACTAAAGGCACTCCGTTTAAATAAACTGCCGGCTGTAAAGCGTAAATGTCTTTTTTGTTAAAAAGCAGGCCCGATGTACCCTGTATAATCATACTTTGCTCGGTTCCGGGTTCTCCGTTTGGTTCCTGTACATAAACCCCTGCCAGGTTTCCTTTAATAACCTGTTGCAGCGATAAATTTGGAACTGGTGCAACCGAACGGATGTTAACGGTATCTCGTGCTGCCTTAAATTTCTGCAACGCCCTGATCATTTGCCCTATCGTATCTGTTTTTACAGAATAAGTGGATGGATCTTTTTTAGATTTTGAGGTATCCTGCTGAAAGGCAAAATAATTTCTGTTGTTCCCCTTAATCAATACCTCGCTGGCATGTAAAGATTGAAATCCAAAAACAGATAAAAACACGGCAAAACAAATGCTTGTGTAAATTTTAACCATTTGATTAGTTTTTATTAAATTTTAGTGTTAAAGATTAGCGCTGTTGTTAAAGCGTAATTGAGAATTTACTTTGTTTGGAGATTTTGGGCATAGCAATGCCAGGCGACAAAAAGTAAAATTTTTGAACATACGGTTAAGATTTGGATGATTAGTTATTATTTATAGCCCAGATATACTGTACCATAAATGGTTTAGTTATTGTTTGTTTGTTATACCTTGGTTAGAGGTTTTATTTTATTTATTATTTATAGTGCTCTTGGCGGTTAAACAAGATTTTTTGCTCGTAATACTAAAATAAAAATATCGGCTCGTTATGATTTGTTAATGCAAGATATAGATTAAGAAAGCTTGATTTTTATTTTTTTCAACGCAAACGTTTGCTTAAAAAATCGCGTTAATCACTTAATTATAGGCACATAAGTGATTTTAAAATAACCGCAGGATGGATATTTAGAAGTTTTTAAAAAATGAAGTTCAGATATTGTACCTCTCACTTAAAAAAACATTGAAATGACAATTATCCTGATTACAAAAATTAACCCACTGTAATCGGATTTTGATAAGATATAGATTTTTAAATACAGCTAAGCATTGTGTAAAATGACATCAAATACAGGGGGACACAAACAAAGCGCAAACGTTTGTTTTTTAAAAACTATAAATTCTCAAAAAATAAATAAACAACTGATTATCAATTTACTAAAAACAAAAAATCTCTTAAAAATATTTAAGAGATTGCCTGCCATGATAAAAATTTACCTTTGTATTTAAGCTAAGATACTGTTAATCACAGCCTCCGATGCAGCCTCGCAAAAATCTATTCCCGAATAATCGGGGTTATAACCGCCAATGTATGGAACGGCCATAATATAAATTCTTTTATTGGCTTCGCCATCTTTATCTACTACCTGAAAATGATCGTTAATGGTTATTCCCGGTACGGTTAAAAAGTAGGTATTTTCATCTTCTTTTATCACCAAATCGTTATGTTTCATTTCGGACTTTCCCTGTGCCGGAGATTTAAACTGTAACCTGGCAGGGCTCAATGTTCCTTCGTTAATTAAACTTTTGAATGGAAAATCTTTAAAAGAAAGGTGCGGCTGACCAACACAATCGATAAATGTATCGAAATGTGTAGTTATCTCTTTACCATCTGCTTTGTAATGATAATCTGCACCGCCTGTTTTTAAAGGTTTTACCTCTGCATCATCGCCCACTGCAACAATACTTAACACGCCGGCTTCATGCAGGGCTAACAGCTCCCGGCAAGAGCTCTGGGGAACAAATGCAATTACAATAGAAATCAGCGGCATTAACACTTTTTGCAGGCGTTCCATATCCTCTGCAGAAAGGTATTTGGCAGGGTAGTTCATCGCGAAGCTTAAAATGGCAAGTGCTTCTTTCCAGTAAATAGATTTTCGTTTTTCAATCGATTTTTCGGCTTCAAGGTATTCTTTTTTGAAAAGTTCGAAAGGCTCCATTTTTTCACGATAGCCCATCATGGCTTCTACAAAACCTTCGAGGTTCATGTTTTTGATCTTCTTATAAAAAGCAGGATCTTTTTCAATAAACATCTCTTTAAAGTTCTTCTCAAATACAAAATCCAGTGGTAAAAAGCCTCCATGCTCAGCTATACTTTTATGGATTTCGGCTTTACTTAAAGTTTCATCTTTACCCAGGTGCGAATCTTCTAAATGGAACCTGATAGCAGGTAACAGTCCGCTGCGCGAATGCATTACAATTTTAAAACCTTTGCTCTCCAGCTGATAGGAATAAGTACCATCTTCATTGTCGGCAAATTTCCCGTTGTTGCGGGCCAGTGTTCTTAACGCATCAATTGCCGTTAACGATGAGCCCATAATCCCGACCGCATGGTTAAGTTTTAATTCAATTTTTTTAGGCGGATAAGGTGAATCGAAATAATCAGGAATTTTGCCTTCATATTTCTTTGGCCAGTTATGCCCGATACAGATGATTACCTGATCGAAATAGGCTTTATTTTTATCTTTAATACAAACAGCAACTTTATCTTCCTCAGGAAAATCAATCACATCTTCTACCACGCAATTTAAATGTATGCTGGTTTTAATTCCCTTTTCTGCCGCAGCTTCTTTTAATAAATTAAATTGAGCGAATAGATATTCACCAAAAAATAACCTTGGTAACACCTTGTATTCATTAAATTTTTCTTCGTTAATGTCGAACTTTTTTAAGATTGATTTTGGTGCAATTTTCACCCAATCTTCGATAGAATTATAAATAACAGGAATTTCATTATCGGATACATTTGTGATATGCTCAACATTGGCACCTTCAGCACTGTATGGCATACCGGCCCCCAGGTAATCTTTACGTTCAAATATGGTAATTTCAAAATCGGTTGTCTCCGACGCTGTTAATCTTTTGTACATGAAAAGACCACTTGGTCCGCCGCCAATGATGGCGATTTTCTTTATTGCTGTTTTCGTATCCATTTGCTTTGATATAATCGTAAAAAGAAGAAATTGTTTTGGATTAAGTAAAAAGTCCGGGATTGGAGGTCTGACGGAGTGGAAATAACACCTCAGGCAGACCGTTATCTCGACTGAAACAAAGTGGAATGCCCGCCTGCTTCGGGCAGGGAGAGATCTGCTTTAATAGGTCATCTTAAGACGTTATACTTCGATAGAGATAACGATTGCGGTCAAAAGTTGTAATAAATATGAACCAATTGTGAGAATTGCTGTTAAAAGAGTTATGTGTATCCGATTAGTTAACCCCCTGAACATTATCGAAGGGTAAATAATTAACCGATTAATCCAATTAATAAGTTTCAGTTGGCCATGCACAATTAAGAATTAAACAATTCGCTATTCAGAATTAACCGATCAAGCAGTTTAAACATTTAACCATACGAATGAACGATTTAAAATTATATATGATTTTACTGGGCTCAAAAGCCCCGAAGCGGAATGTGGAGCAGCATGACTATTTTTTCGGTATTGCCCGGTCGTTAAAAGAACTTGTTCCTGAGATTAAGGCTTTCTGGCCGGAAGCAGGAAACAGCCTGCATATTGATGGCTGGAGAGAAGTAAATAAGGTTGATGATTACGAAGTCAGTATCAGATTAAGGGACGAGCACACACCATTTTCATTACATAAATTGTTTTTTATCAATCTCGGCGGCTATTTATCCGGTCAATTGTACGAGCAGCACCATATTGTATTATCGGTGCACGATGAGCGTGCAAAAGCCATACAGGATGCCAAAAAGACCGTGTTTTTTAAAACCAATTCGATGAAAGGCGCAAATTCGCATATCGACGAAAAATACGGCATCGATGTGGATGATATTTATAAAATAGAGGATATTTTAAGTGAGGAGGCGAAGCAAAAATACCACATTGAAATAAAACCATCTTCAGGATTACCTGAAGATGAGATTCATTTAGGTTATTTTAAGCTGGATAAACTATAAACTATTATTTTTTAGCGAGGCTTTTTAACCAAAGTACCAGATCCTGTGCTGCCTTGTCATTTTCGAAACCCATTTCCTTTGGCAAACGTCCGTTAACGTATTCATCGTATAACCAGGGATCGGCAATGGCTACCACACTGCCTTTACCAAAATTGGCAGTGGCAATAACTGTGGCGCCGGCAGCATTTTTTAATACTGGTTTTGCAGCGTTTTTGGTTTCGATTGAACACACATCTTTCATAAAGATTTTTTTAGCTGTTTTAAACACCGGATTGTTTTTGATTACAATGGCACCATCTTCAAAATGGGCGTCATCAATTACATGGTTCTGCATTTCGTTGGTAAAATGCATACCGAATACATTGGCAAGTTTATTAAAGTGCGGCAATTCTACATTTGCACTATCATTGGCAAACATCACCAATACCCCGCCCTGCTTTACCCAGGCTGAAATTGCAGCAATATGATCGGCTTCGATATAGTTAGGCTTAGGGTTTTCCTTCGGACGGTCGGGATCTACAATTAAATAAACATCGCTTCCTTTTAAATTGGCCAATGTTGGTGCGGTTTCGAGCGAATCTAATTTAAAACCTTCCTTTTTAAATATATTTCCAAAAATAGAGAAACCACTCATCGCCTGTTCACTCCAAAGGTAATGAAAACGAATTTCTTTGCCCTGTTTATCTTTACGGGTTTCGCGGTTAAAAAAATAATCGAGCGTAACGGTTTGTGCACCGGCTACAAGTGATGAACCTGTTAAAAGCCCAAGTAAACAAAATCTAAAAAGTAGTTTCATAAAATGGTATGTGATTAGAAAACCAAAAATATAAATTTAAAAGGTAATCACTTCATTGCCATAATATTTTGAACAGTATTGATAGATTTTTAATCCAGATTGAAAACCTTAAGATGTTTATGAAATAGAGAGATTTAAGGAAGAAAGCTCCTGACCTAACTTTTTAATCCCATTAAGAATCTTCTCAACCTGTTTTGGCCCTGGTATTTTATGCCCATTTGCATATTGCGAGATAAGGGTTTTATCCATACCTATTTTTGCACCCAAAGCACTGGCATTAATTATTTTATAATAATCAAAGAATTGTTTAACATCTAACCTGATTAATACCTCATCAATGGTAATTTCATTTAAGCCCTTGATTTCCGCATAGGAATTATAAGCGTCTACAATATTGTTTTTTAACGCCGTTACATCATCACCGGAAGTACCAATTGGCAATGAGTCATCCGATGCGTATGCAGAAAAACCGGTACCGGTTTTCTCTACAATAAATTCAATTTTCGACATGGTGTTCAATTTTTTAAATTATCAGGGTATAATTTTAGCTATTGTTTTTATCTGCCTCAATTTCAGGTATTGAAGAACCTATTGCAAGGATTATTTTAATCCTGCCTGCTTTAATATTTTTTGCGCCAAACCGGTTCCAATTTCTTTGGATGGATGATTTGCAATAATAATTTCGCTTCCCGGCCTTTCAGGGTGATGCCACACTTCATGGCTTCCTTTGGCATCCCTTAAAAATTCGTAACCGGCACTTTTTAATTTCCGTTTAAGCTCGCTCCACTTCATTGCCCTAGAATTGGTTCCCGCAAACAAAAGTAAACAATAGTTTACCTCAAAACAAAAATAAGTAAACAATTTTATACCTTTCATCATTATACATAAAAAAGCCAGTACTTTCTTTTTAAGAATTTGCACTGGCTGTATTATGCGTGTTTTGGTTATTTAACAAGGTAACATATAGACATCGGACTATGGACTCCAGACTAAGGACTAACCTAAGGTTTCTGCCAAAAATATTCAGGATTGCTGATTGCATAAGTCACTGATCCCTTGGTAACCTTTTTTGGCTGATGAATGGTATTAAAAGTTCCCGGATATAAGTTGATATATGCTGTAACGGGGCCATCTTTTTTATAGGTTTCCAAATCCCAGGTGCTATTTACCGCACATTGTATCCAGTAGAGGTTTTTCGACATGTAATAATCCAGGTAATGTTCTTTAGTCTGTTTTTCTTTATTGTTCCAGTTGGCATCTTCATTTAAGCTTAAATCTGCACCTGTTTTTAAACGTTCGCGTACTTCTTGTATGCTTAAGAGATTTCCTTTCGCATCGCTCACATAAGCATTAAAAGTTGGATCCATCCATACCCATTTATTCAGTGTATTACTCCATACCACATTAATTACGTGGCAATCGAAATCGGTGGTATCTTTTGGCATACAGGTAACTACCCTCGCCTTGAAACCTTCTGCCTGATAAGCATCTTTTAAAATAGTGGCCATCATCCGGCAGTTTATACCCCGGTTATCTTTTTTACAGATGGCGATAAGGTCTTTCCCATTTTTTAAGGCTGGATTATCCGAACCACCATCATGGCGTACAACATTATGTACCCAGTGAAGCAGTTTTTTTATTTTACTGATTTCATCTCCGTTGCCGGCTACCGAATCAAGATTAAAGTCTTTTTTAAATTTAACCAGTTCAGCGGCATCTGCAGTTTGATAACTGAAAGCTGGTAAATCTTTAACCTGTTCGTTTTTGTAGGGAGCCGATTTTTGGAGGACATAATTCATATCACCACGTTCCCTTAATGTTTGCAGGGCAGTTTTAAAACGTTTCTCCTGATGAAGACTGGCAAGATCGGTATCAACCAGGGTATTGGCATAGTTTGAATAGCCCATTGCAACTGCTTTATCCAATGCATTTAATGCTGCCAGCTTTTTCCCCTGCAGGTTTTCATAACAGGCCAGGTTATAATACATCCCCGGATAATAAGGCTTATATTCTTTTTTAATTTCGACCGTAGATTTTTCATATTGATCAACCCACTGGCTCATTAAACCGGCAGCGGTAGCATAATCTTTTTTTGCCGAAGCTGCCCGCCTGCTGTTTTCCAGTTTAATTGTATAATCTTTAAAATCATCAACTACCGGCGCATTTGTTTGGGCAAATGCTATAGTAGTGCAGATAAAAAATGAGATAAATAAAAAAAGAAATTTTTTCATTGCGATAATTTTAGGGTTACAGGTATAAATTGTTAAATTGGTTTATTGTTGTGATGAGTTGCAAATTATTAACTGAATTATTCATATTTCAATGCATCTACCGGATTTGCCGTTGCCGCCCTGTACGATTGTACACTCACGGTAGCAAAAGCAATAACCATGGTTCCGAATACACTGGTCAATACAATCGACCATGAAATAGCTGTTTTGTATTCAAAATGACCGAGCCACTGGTTCATCAAGTAACAGGCTACAGGCACACCGATAAAAACAGCAATCAGCACCATTTTCATAAAAGAAACCGATAGCAGGTTCATAATGCTGTTTACCGAAGCACCCAAAACCCTGCGTACACCAAATTCTTTAGTACGTTGCTCGGCACTATAGGCGGCCAGACCAAAAAGTCCCAAACAGGAAATAAAAATAGCTAATCCACCGAAAAGATTGGATAGTATGCCTAAAATCTTTTCACCCTGCAGCTTTTCGGCATAAAGTTCGTCTACAAACTTAATATCTACCGGATAGGCCGGATTAAGTTGTTTGCTCACCTGTGTAATGATTTCTATATTTTTACTTAAACTGTTATCAGGATTTAGCCTCATAGTAATATTTCCCGACCAATCTTTGCTAAAGGCAATTACCATTGGCCTGTCGCGATAATATGGCGAACCCCAGATAAAATCATCAAATACCCCCACAACTTTGGCATCGTTACCGTGATATTTCACTATGGTACCTACCGGATTTTTGAGGTTCATTTGCTTTACGGCGGAGTTACTTAACATTACCGCAGCAGAATCAGAAGCAAAATTTTTAGAAAAATCGCGTCCAGCGAGCAGTTTAACACCATTGGTTTTGATGAAATCATAGGAAGTTGCAATCTGGTTAAAAACAATCTGTTTGTCGGCTTCGGCCATTCCTGGCCATTCGAAATTCCAGAAATTAGAACCATCATGCGAAATACTGCCTGAAGACTGGCTTACTGAAGTAACCGCTCCTTTTTTGATCAGCTCGGATTTAAAAACCTCAAATTTACCGTACAATTCACCATCCTGTTGCATTTCTACAATCGAATTAATATCATAACCCACCGGGCGGTTTTTAATAAACTGGATCTGTTTATAAATCACCATGGTAGCAATGATGAGCATAATGGCAAAACAGAACTGACCAACTACCAGAACCTGCCTTAACGTAAATGGAAGTTTTTTTGCACCTGCGCCTTTACGCCTTAAAATCTGGATTGGGTTAAAAGACGAGAGATATAACGCAGGATAACTCCCCGATAAAAAACCGGTAATTAAAACTACCCCAACAATGCCCAGCCAATAGCTGATGTTATGATAATTGATGGCTAATTTAATGTTTAATAGATGGTTAAAAGTAGGCAGTGTAGTTTCTACAATAACGATCGAAATGAGTACTGCAATAACCATTAACAACATCGATTCGGTTAAAAACTGCGCAACAAGCGATGTCCGGTTGGCCCCTATTGTTTTTTTAATGCCCACTTCTTTCGCCCTTCTTTCTGATTTGGCTGTGGCCATATTCATAAAATTAATGCATGCAATAAGCAATATTCCCAGGGCAAGACCAATAAAAAGGTAAATTCTTTCGATGTTTCCACCCACACTTATGCCATTTACAAACTCTCCATACAAATGTTTATCGGCCAGTGGAAACAAAAAGCTTTCGGCCCTGGTTGTACTGTTTTCTTTAATCAGATTTCTAATCTTTTCATTTACCTGGTTAACGTTGGTTCCGGGCGTTAGCTTAACGATGGTTTGCCAGTTAAAATTTGTCCAGCTCGGCTCTTTCACCCAATCAAAAAGCGTTTGGTAAAAAGTCCAGGGCATTAAGAGATCGAAGCGGTTAGACATATTCGCTGGCAAATCTTTTACGACACCAGTAACCTTCAGAGCCGTTTTATTATCAAATTGTACTTCTTTATTGAGTACATCGGTAGTACCAAACAATACTTTAGCAGTTTGTTCTGTTAAAACAACCGATTCTGGATCATTTAAAGCTGTTTTAGGGTTTCCCTGAATAAATTCATATTGATAAATCTTCAAAATACCGGGATCTGCAAATTTTGCGTCTCGCCTGAAGCTATTTTCTTTATTGGCAATTAACGATTGACCGAAAGAACCAATCCGCGTAGCGGTTTCTACCCCCGGAATTTTCTCCTTTAAAATATCAGCTATAGTATTTCCTGTTGCATCACCCGTTCCGGTAATTTTTCCGTTTGCATCTTCGAAATTGGTCAATACCTGGTAAACCTGATCAGCGCCTTTGAACTGTTTATCAAATTTCCATTCGTAATTTACGTATAGCAACAACAACAGGCAGGAGGCCAAACCGATTGCCAGGCCAATAATATTGATGAGTGAAGAAGTTTTATTTCTCCAGACATTCCGCCAGGCAATTTTTATGTTTAATCTGAACATTTCTAATGATTGATTTAAATCTTATTCGATAACCTGCTTATATCCAAGTGCATACCAAATTTAAAAAATAGCTAAACAAATTATAAATCAATGGGTTACAAAAAATCAACACCCAACACCTGTTCAATATCGGACAGATAATGTTCATGATCGAACAACTGAGCTTGAACTTTAACAGTACAGATAGTATAGAACCGAATACCTGACTATCTGGCTTACTTCGTTTGAACCACCTAAGTACACCTAAAAAGACTCTATGCAAATGTAACTAAGATGCGCTCAGGTGACTCAGGTGGTAAAATAAATATGTAATGTAGATTGGCAATACCAATAGCATATTTTTTTTGAACCATATAAGACATTGAAGATTCATATAAGCTCGATGCGCTTACATGTTCTTATATTTCTTATATGGTTAATATATAGAGAAAAGGGCTTGTATTTTAACAGTATAGATAGTATAGAACCGAATACCTAACTATCTCGCTTACTTCGTTTGAACCATCTAAGTCACCTTAGTACACCTAAGAGGACTATCGCCCATTTAAAACTAAGATGCGCGCAGGTGACTCAGGTGGTAAAATAAATGAACCAATATCTTTTTTGAACCATATAAGACATTTAAGTTTCATATAAGCTCAACGCGCTTACATGTTCTTATATTTCTTATATGGTTAATATATAGAGAAAAGGTGTAGTAGATAATAAACAAACTATTCAGTCTGTCAATTGGTAAAATCTAACAGCACCAGAAAAAAACCTAGCTGTTAATCCCCATCGCATACAGGATGATATTTACCCCGAACTTGGTGTTATCCTCCGCCAGAAAACGTTTATTCCTGAAATCGTAATCCCACTCACAGCCATAATCCTTATTGCTATACAATACCCCTATCCGGTTGTTAACCGTAATTGCTTTCAGATAATCGTGCACCAGGTCGTCTCCCCAGCCGTTTAATTCAAATGATGTGGTTGGTGGTCCTTTTTCAAACTTGAAAAAAGAATTATAAATACCATGGTTATTAGGAATTTTTTTCAGCGCCTGTGCACCGAACAGGTTACTCATCTGTGTTTCAAAAGAACGGGCAAATAAACCATCAATATCGTGATTGCAGTCGTCAACAAAAACGAAACCGCCATTATGCACGTAGGTTTTAAAATTTACGGCTTCCTGCGCACTGAACTGCACCAGTTTATGTCCGCTTAAATAACAGAAAGGATATTTAAACAAATCTTTACTGCCCAGTTCAACAATCTTCTCCTCCTCATCCAAAGGAATAGTTGTATATTCTAAAAGGGAATTTAAAAGATTGGAAGGCATCCTTTGATCGGTATCCCAATCGCCGGAATTGTATTTTAACCTCGCAAATGTAAATTTAGCTCTCTGCATCACCCTAAAATTACCTTCATTTTTTATAAAACTGCTTTTTTATGCCAATTATCGTGTAAATTTTTTGATATTCTTTCCACAGGGCTAAAAACTATCTGTTAATATGCCCTATATTGAAGCACCATATCGTCAAACTAAAAATTAAACCGTTTTGGAGCGTTCAGAAAGCAAGCTAAAAATATTGATCGATAAGATCTCACTGTTAAAAACCGAAATACAGAAAGTTATTGTGGGTCAGGATGTGATCATTGAAGAAATGCTGATTGCCTTAATGGCCGGCGGACACTGCCTTTTGGAAGGCGTACCCGGTTTGGCAAAAACGTTAATGGTAAGAACCATGTCGCAGGCCTTAGACCTTTCTTTCCGGAGAATCCAGTTTACACCCGATTTAATGCCAACCGATATCGTGGGCACCGAAATATTGGAAGAAGACCATGTAACCGGGAAACGTTTTTTCAAGTTTAACAAAGGTCCGCTGTTCGCCAATATTATCCTCGCGGATGAAGTAAACAGAACTCCGCCAAAAACACAATCGGCATTATTGGAGGCCATGCAGGAGTTTGAGGTAACCTACGGGGGACAAACCTACCCTTTAGATCGCCCGTTTTTTATTCTTGCCACACAAAATCCTATTGAACAGGCCGGAACCTATCCCTTGCCCGAAGCACAGTTAGACCGTTTTCTTTTATATATCAAAATTGGTTATCCTACCTCAGCAGAAGAAACACAGATTTTAAGCAGCACAACAGGTAGCAAAAAAGCCGTAATTAACCCGGTTATTGGTGCTGAGGAAATCAAAGAACTTCAGGCCATCACCCGTGAGGTGAGTATCAGCAACGACCTGATTACATACGTAAGTGAAATCATCCGCGCTACCCGACCTGATACCACTACCGTAAACTTTGTAAAAGAATGGGTGCGCTGGGGCGCTGGACCACGTGCAGGGCAGGCATTAATTTTAACGGCAAAGGCAAGGGCCTTATTTAAAGGCAGGTATGCAGTAATTTTAGAAGATTTACAGACCATGGCCTATCCGGTATTGCGCCACAGGGTATTGATGAACTTTAAGGCAGAGGCCGAAAATGTTTCATCAGACAAAGTTACCGACGAACTGATCAAAGCCATTTCGAAACCAAAAGCCAATATTTAATGAGTAAACTGCTCGATCCAAAAATATTGATGGCCATTAAAGACCTTTCATTATCGGCTAAAATGACGATTGATGGGTTTATGAACGGTATTAACAAAAGTACCGTAAAAGGGCCTGGATTAGAGTTTAGCCAATACAGAAGTTACCAGCCTGGCGACGATCTTCGCTCACTGGATTGGAAAATGTTTGCCCGGTCAGACCGTTATTACATCCGCGAATCGGAGGTGGAAACCAACATTGCCGTACGTATATTAATTGATGCCAGTGCCTCAATGAACCACAATGATGGCGATTTTACCAAAATAGATTATGCAAAATACCTGGGTGCATCCTTAGCTTATCTCGCTAATTTGCAGGGCGATGCCATTGGATTATATGTATTAAAGAATTCGGGTATTTTCTCCATGACGCCCAGGCAGGATTACCAGCATCTGGCCCGTTTGTTTTATCAGCTGGAGCAGATCCACCCTGATGGAACATTTACCAAGCCCATTCATTATAAAGAGTTGTTCGCAGGTGCCCAAAAACGCGAACTGCTGATTTTTGTAACTGATCTTTACCAGAAAGATGACGAAATCATCAAATTATTGGATACACTGAATACTTTAAGGCACGAAATTGTGGTTTTCCATATATTATCAAGAAACGAACTCGATCTTGATTTTAAAGGTTACACCAATTTTGAGGACCTTGAAACCGGAGAAACCATCCAGATTGATCAAAGCAAAGCAAGAAAAGATTACCAGCATAAGCTTAACGCTTACCTGGAAAATACCAGGATACAACTGCTAGACAGAAGGATTTTTTACCGTACCATCACTACCGACGAAGCATTGGATCAGGCTTTAAGGGATTTTTTAAAACAAAGAAGTAAACTCAGAATTTAACCGTGCATTTTTTATATCCTATAGGTTTATTTGCGCTTGCAGGCATCATTGTGCCGCTTGTGATACACCTATGGAATGTAAAACAGGGCAAAACCATCAAAATAGGCAGCATCGCTTTGCTGGGAGAAAGTTCGAGTGCAAGCTCCAAAAGTTTTAAAATTAACGACTGGCTTTTGTTTGTATTGCGTTGTTTACTGCTGATGCTGCTGGCCTTTCTTTTGGCACAACCCTATCTTAAAAAAACAATATCAAAAAGTAGTAAAACAGGTTGGATTTTGGTCGATAAAAACAATTTTCCGAGGGTTTTCAAATCGCATCAAAAAACGATCGATTCATTGTTAAAAAATGGTTACGAAATTCATGATTTTAATGCGGGTTTTTCGCTATTAAGCTTAAATGATACTGTTGTTAATCAAATTAAACCGCAAAATAACCTCAGTTATACCACTTTACTTAGTGCAGCCGATCAAACCGTTCCTGCAGGGGCGCAGGTTTATCTTTTTGCCGATCAACGTGTAAACCGTTTTGGGAATGAATTGCCTCTTGTAAATTATAAACTGAACTGGATTCCGCTCAACCAAAGCGATACGTTAAGTAGTTGGATCGCCACTTATGCAGGAAAAAAGTATGAAGCGAAATCCAATCCATCAGGCACTGTTTATCAGGCTTTAAACACATCAGAGAACACGCCGGTAAACATAACGATACATGAAGGAGCCGGAATTAGCGACAGTAAATACATTATTGCGGCTTTGAAAGCCATTGGCAGTTTTACCCAACGGAAGATAATCATTAACCCTCCGGCAGGCAAGGCTACCATCGGTTTCTGGTTATCAGATGAAACCGTTTCAGCAGCTTTTAAATCATCAATTGCTCCGGATGGTGCCTTGTTTCAATACGAAAAAGGAAAAATACTCACTACGCCGTCTTTTATTAAAATTGATGGAAAACAACTCAAATTGAGTAAAAGAATTGCATCAGGCAATCAGGCAGAAAAAGTATGGACAGATGGTTTTGGGGATGCAATTTTAGCAAAAGAAAGGATTGGTAATTTAAGTACTTTCCATTTTTATAGCCGTTTTAATCCACAATGGAACGAACTCGTTTGGGATCCTTTATTTGTAAAAGCACTGATGCCAATTGTCATCCTTGATAAAAATCCGGAAGATTTTGGTTTCGAAAATAACCCTGCCGATCAAAGAATAGTATCGCTTAAACAGAAAGCGGTAATTGAGGCCAATAAAACTGTTTTAGCAACAAAAACCACCCAAAATAAGCCCCTTGCCACTATATTTTGGATTGCTGCACTTTTGATTTTTGCTACCGAACGTATTTTATCATTCAGAAAAAAACCACAATATGTTAAAAACTGAAGGAAAAAACTGGATACGTAGGTTAAAAATCAGGTGGATCAGTTTTTACCTGATCGGTACTATAGCCACTGCTTTGGCCATTACTTTGCTTTTATCGGTTACAGGTTTTTATCTGCTGCATGCCCCCATCTGGATTTTTGCAATTATTTTTCCGCTTGCCCTTGCCATTTTATTATTCAGCAAACCGGTTTGGAAAACCACTGATCTTGATGTTTCAAGATTTGTGAACAATCATTATCCCGAACTGGAAGAAAGTGCTGATCTGCTGCTGCAAAACGAAACGGAATTATCCATGCTGCAACAATTGCAACGTAATAAGATAGAAAACATCATTCTACGCCTTTCACAACCGAAAGAGCCGGCAAAGAAATTATATTTTGGCTTAACAATACTTCTTGTTGCGCTATTAATCAGTTTCGGGATCAGTAAAATCCCTCAAATCAAAAAAACAGATTTAAGTTCACCAGAAGCCAAAACTTCAGTTCCACTGATTAAAGAAAATATCCCTGCAGAAATTTCAGATTTCAGTGCAACCATTATTCCTCCTGCTTATACCAGAAAAGCAGAACGGAAACAAAAGCAGTTTACCATTAACGCCGAAACAGGAGCAACAGTGAACTGGAAAATTGAAACGAATATTGCGATCAAAAAGCTAAAACTCATTTTTAACGACAATGAAACCTTATCATTAAAAGCTTTAAATGCAGCGCATACGCAGTGGAGTTTCACCAAAACCATTAATAAATCGGGTTTTTACCAGCTTGATCTTGATGGTAAAAAATCAGATCTCTACCAGATCGAAGTGATCCCCGATTTGCCCGTTACCATTAAAATTACTAAACCTAAGCAGCACACCACCATTGATATCGGTCAGCCACAAAAGTTCGACTTGAGTGTATCGCTCACTGATGATTATGGTATCGTTGACGCATTTATCTCGGCTACGATGGCCAGTGGTAAAGGTGAAGGTGTAAGTTTTACGGAAAAAAAGCTCTCTTTCAATACCAATTTCGATAATAAGAAAAATGTTTCCTTAAATAAACTCATCGATCTAAAAAGCCTGGGTATGAAACCAGGTGATGAGCTTTACTTTTTCATCAAAGCGATGGATAATCACGGTCAATCGAGCCGCTCGGATATGTATTTTGTTTCGATTGTGGATACTACAGAGTTAATGAGTCTGGCAGGCATGACCAACGGCGTAAACCTTGTACCCGAATATTTCAGGAGCGAAAGGCAGATCATTATCGATACCGAGAAATTATTAAAAGAGCAATCCACCTTACCTGCAGCCATTTTTAAAACCAGAAGCAACGACCTCGGCATCGACCAAAAGTTATTGAGGTTGCGTTATGGTCAGTTTTTGGGAGAAGAAAACGAGACTGAAATTGGTGGCGATCACGACGACCATGATGAACATACCGAACACAAAGCCGAAGGTGAAAAATTTGGTGATGTAAGTGCCATTATGGACAAATATGCGCACAAACACGATATTGCAGAAGATGCCACTTTTTTCGAGCCGGAAATGAAAGCGCAGTTAAAAGCTGTTTTAACCGAAATGTGGAATGCTGAACTGCGTTTAAGAACCTACAAACCGCAGGAAGCTTTGCCATACGAATATAAAGCTTTGAGGTTGCTTAAAGACCTGCAACAAAAATCTCGTGCTTACGTAGCCAAAACCACGGTTAAGGTTGCAGCATTAAAACCCGAAAAGCGGTTAAGCGGTGAACTCGATAAGATTACACAACCTGTACAAAAAATGAGCTTCGAGCAGAAAGAAAAACGAACAGCTTCGCTAAAAACCGCACTTGCCCTTTTAGAAAGCAGAAAAATGGGCAAAAAGTTTACCGAAAACGATCACTTTTTACTCAGTGAAACCGAAAAATATATGATTGGTGCCGCAGCCGATCATCCTTCTACTTATTTAAATGCACTTGTCAGTTTAAGAAAATTAAGCACAATAGATAATTTGATAATTAAAGATATTGATCTGGTTCAGCAGGCCATACAAAAAATGATCAGTATCGAACCAACGAAGCCACAAACACAAAATGCTGGTCCGGCTTCGGCCTTGTACCAGGATTATTTTAACAATTTAAACAAAGCGGGCAGATAGATATGGAATTTAAATACATCGCCATTTTTGTTGCCCTATTATTGCTTAGCTTTTTGTTGTTTAAAGAGATCAAAAGGTTAAATAAAGCCAGGCTATTCTGGCGTATTTTAGCCAATATCATCGCAGTTGGCTGTTTTATATTATTTATTGTTCCCATTAAATACGAAACACACCTGCAACAACGTTCCGATGAAATCATTTTACTTACCCAGGGCACCCATCCTGATTCTGTTGCCAGTTTAAAAGGAAAAAAGTATGTGCTTTCGTCTATAGATTTAAAAAATATAAAAGCAACCTCCATTTCTGATCTTTCTTATTTTTTAAAAACCAATCCCAATATCCGGAAACTGAATATTTACGGTTATGGTTTAAATGCTGCAGAGCTGGAAAAACTTAAAGGCTATCAGATCAAATTCCATCCATCTGCCAATCCTAACGGGATTATTTCAGCCAGCTGGCAGGAAAAATTAAAAGCCACCGACGTTCTTGCCGTTCAGGGAAATTATCAAAATACCAGCAAGCACACCATTAAACTTTTGCTTAAAGGTTTGGGAAAAACAGTCGACTCAACTACTATTGAAGCACAATCGAATAAAACATTTTCTTTCAAAACCACACCAAAACAAAGCGGAAAAGCTATTTATCAACTTATTGCTTTGCAAAAAAATGATACTTTAAGCAAAGAGCCTATCCCAATACAGGTAGGTGATCAGCCAGCAATGAAAGTACTGATTTTGACTTCTTTCCCCGACTTTGAGTATAAGTTTTTAAAAAACTGGCTGTACGAAAACCATTATCCGCTGGCTTTCAGAAGTCAGATCAGTAAAAATAAGTTTGCTTCAGATTTTTTAAATATGGATAGTGTAAATCTTAGCCAGATCAATACTTCAACCTTAAAAAAATTCGATATCCTGATTATTGATGAAGACGAACTGGCAGCCATCAATCCAAACGAAAGGACTTCAATAAACGTCGCAGTTAATAATGGGATGGGTTTATTTATCAGGGTTTCAGGTCCGAAAGCTTTAACCCCGCTTAGCGGCAGGTTCACTCGTTTCGAATCTCCTGTTTTAAAGGATAAACCTTTAAATTTAAGTCTGGCCGAAGATCATTTCAAATTTAAACCATTGCCCATTGAGCAGACTTTGTTTTTGAAATCAGGTGAACATGATCAAGCCATTGTTGCAGATCCGAATGGAAAAACATTGGTAAACAGCAGCATCAGTGGTGCTGGCAAAATAATGGTTTCTACCCTTTCTTCAACATATAACTGGCTACTTTCCGGACAAAAAACAGATTATGCTACCTATTGGTCCAAACTTTTAAGCAGCGCTGCAAAAAAGAGAAGCGAGATTTTAAGTGTAAACATCCTTCCACAATTTCCAACGGTAAATCAAAAAACCAGGATCATTACTGATCTAGCAACGTCGGGTAAGATGCCGGCATTAAAAATAGATGATGTTGCGTTGAGTCCGCGGCAAAATATGGAACTTCCTTTCCAGTGGGATGCATTTTACTGGCCGCAACAAGCAGGGTGGACAAACTTACAGGTAAACCAAAACATTGAACCTGTTTATATTTACGAAAAAACCGATTGGCAAACACTAAAAAATCAACAGACTTTAAATGATACGCATCAATTCGTCAGAAATATGGGTACAGCTGAAAATAATACAGCGTTAAAAGATGTATTTGTAGAAGAAGAGATTTCGATCTGGTGGTTCTTTGCCGGATTTGTACTTGCAGCCGCCTTTTTATGGTACGAAGCAAGGATTTTGGCAGTTTAAAGAAGTCAAGTTTTAAAAACTTGACTTCTTTGGAGTTCATTTTATGATGAAACTTTGCCGCTTTACGCGTTAACAAATCATGAGAGTCATGAAACCTTCCTGCAGCATGCTGCTTGGAATCATTATAAATAACATAATATTTAACTAAGGTTCATTTTTAACAAGCGTTGAATAGCCTATCGTTTAAAACGATAAAATCGTAGAACTATTTTTGCACTCGTTTGGAAACGAGCGCAAGCATAGTCGATTCGTCATCTCGACTGAAGCAAAGCGGAATGGAGAGATCTAATAACAAACATCTTTAGATTTCTCCATTCCGCTACTGATGAAAAATCAGCATCTTCAGTCGAAATGACGGATTGCGGGGGATGAAAATCGTATCGAAATCATTTAAACCCTAGCTTTTCGCTTAATTTCCGTGCTTTTCTGTGTCTCCGTGGCAAAATTTACTCAATTTGCTAGTGCTAACGCTCGTTTCTAACGAGCGTTCAATAACATATCGTTTACAACGATAAAATCGTAGAACTATTTTGCACTCGTTTGGAAACGAGCGCAGGCATAGGCGATTCGTCATCTCGACTGAAGCAAAGCGGAATGGAGAGATCTAATAACAAAAATCTTCCAATAGATTTCTCCATTCCGCTACTGATAAAAAATCAGCAGCTTTAGTCGAAATGACGGATCGCAGGGGATGAAAATCGTATCGAAATCATTTAAATACTAGCTTTTCACTTAATTTCCGTGCTTTTCTGCGCCACCGTGCAAAATTTACTCATTTGCTGTGCTAACGCTCGTTTCTAACGAGCGTTCAATAGCTTATCGTTTAAAACGATAAAATCGTAGAACTATTTCTGCACTCGTTTGGAAACGAGCGCAAGCATGATAAAAAATTCTTCACTGCATTCAGAATGACAATAAGAAAAAAAACACAAAAAATCTGTGTTTATCAGTGCATATCTGTGGTTAAAAATACCTTTTCACATAAAATCATCTCCTTTTTAGCTTTGAAACTAAAATGTTATACTCATTTCGGACTCATTAGCCTCAAAATTCGCTATATTGAGAACGTAAACTAACTAAACTGAACCAATTGAAAAGAAAAGATTTCCTCTACTTAACCGGAATGGGTATGGGTGCCTTAATCCTTCCCGACCTTTCTGCATTCGGAACGCCCATCGATCCTTTACAGGCACTTGATGGAGTGGATGTAAAAATTAAAAAGGAACTGGCCGATGTTGCCCTCAACGCTGCAAAATCGAAAGGTGCTACCTATGCCGATATTCGTATCGGTCGCTATTTAAATCAATTTGTAGCCACACGCGAAAAACGTGTGCAAGGTGTTGCCAATACCGAATCGTACGGCGTGGGCATCCGTGTGTTAGCCAATGGATGCTGGGGCTTTGCCGCCACCAACAACGTAACCAAAGATGCCATTGCCAAAGCAGCCGAACAAGCCGTTGCCGTTGCAAAAGCCAATGCTAAAATACAGGGAGAACCTGTGCAGCTCGCCCCTCAAAAAGGTTATGGCGAAGTAAGCTGGAAAACTCCGATCGAGATTAATGCCTTCGAAGTCCCTGTAAAAGAAAAAGTAGACCTGCTTTTGAACGTTAACGATGTAGCGATGCAGAACGGGGCCAACTTTGTAAACTCCGTTATTTTCGCCGTTAATGAGCAGAAATACTTTGCTTCTACCGATGGTTCCTATATTGATCAGGATGTGCACCGCATCTATCCTACCTTCAATGTAACCAAGGTCGACCGCGAATCGGGTAAATTTAAAACCCGTAATGCACTAAGCGCTCCAAGTGGCAAAGGTTACGAGTATATGCACGCACGCCCCGAAGATAAAGTTACCGGTATTGTAACCCGTTACAAAGACCGTTACGATATGCTCGAAGATGTGAAAGAAGCAGCCCGTGTTGCCAATGAAAAAGTAAAAGCAAAATCGGTTGAGCCGGGTAAATACGACCTGGTACTCGATCCTTCGCACCTTTGGTTAACCATACACGAATCTGTTGGTCACCCTACCGAACTCGACCGTGTTTTAGGCTATGAGGCCAATTATGCAGGTACCAGTTTCCTTACTTTAGATAAATGGGAATCGAAAAAATTCAAATTCGGCAGTGATAAAGTAAATATTGTGGCCGATAAAACCCAAGTAGGGTCTTTAGGTGCGGTGGGTTACGATGATGAAGGTGTAAAATGCAAAAAATGGGATCTAATTAAAGATGGAGTTCTTGTAAGTTATCAGGCCATCCGCGATCAGGCACACATTATCGGTTTAACCGAATCAAACGGCTGTTGCTATTCGCAGGGCTGGGATGATGTACAGTTTCAGCGTATGCCAAATGTTTCACTTCAGCCGGGTAAAGAAAAGTTAAGTGTTGACGACATGATCAAAAATGTAGAAAAAGGTATTTATATCATCGGCGACGGTAGTTTTTCTATCGATCAGCAACGCTACAATTTCCAGTTCGGCGGACAGATTTTCTACGAAATTAAAGAAGGTAAAATTGTAGGTATGCTTAACGATGTGGCTTACCAGGCCAATACACAGGAGTTCTGGAATTCATGCAATGCCATCTGCGATGCAGGCGATTACCGTTTAGGTGGTTCGTTCAATGACGGAAAAGGCCAGCCTTCGCAAAGCAGTGCCGTTTCACATGGCAGTTCTACTGCACGGTTTAATGGAGTTAATGTTATCAATACAGCAAGAAAAATATAATTATGGCCATATTAAGTAAAGAAGAAGCCCAGGCGATATTAAAAAAAGTAGTCGGTTTTTCTAAAGCCGATTTCTGCGAGGTAAGTTTAAGCGGTTCGGACGGCGGAAACATCCGTTATGCACGTAATGCCGTTTCTACTGCAGGCCAGATCAGCACCATGAGTTTAGGGGTAAGCTCAACGTTTGGTAAAAAAACAGGTTCGGCAACCATCAACGAGTTCGACGATGCCTCTTTGCAAAAAGTGGTAAAAAGAGCCGAAGAACTGGCCATGCTGGCACCAGAAAACCCTGAATTTATGCCGCCGCTAGGTCCGCAAACATTTGCCGAATCGAATACCTTCAATGCAAAAACTGCTGCCATTACACCTGATACCAGGGCTGAAATGGTGGGTAAAAGTTTAAGCGTTTCAAAAGCCGCCGGTTTAGATGCCGCTGGTTTCCTCGAAAACGCTACCCGTTTTAATGCAATCATGAACTCTAAAGGTTTATTCGCATATAATAAAGGAACAAATGTATCTTTCTCGGTTACCGTTAGGAATAAACAGGGAACAGGTTCTGGCTATGTGGAGCAGGATTTTAACGATCTTGATAAAATGGATACCCTTGCGCTAAGCAAAATTGCAGCAAGCAAGGCCAACGGTTCGGCAGGTGCAAAAGCCATCGAACCCGGAAAATATACGGTAATTTTAGAACCGCTTGCAGCCAGCGATATCATTGGCAACATGTTCAGGGGCTTCGATGCCCGGAGTGCCGACGAAGGCCGGAGCTTTATGAGCAAAAAAGGTGGTGGCACGCGTTTAGGGGAACAATTATTCTCCGAAAACGTAAACATCTATTCCGATCCTATGAATACCGAAATCCCATCTTCAACGTTTACAGGCGAAGGTTTACCAGTAAAAAGGACGCAATGGGTAGAAAAAGGTGTGGTAAAAAACCTGTCCTATTCAAGATATTGGGCTGCACAAAAAAATGTTCAACCCCTTCCATTTAGCCGAAGCATGATTATCGAAGGAGGCAACCAGTCACTGGAAGAGCTGATCAAAAGTACCGAAAAAGGTATTCTGGTAACCCGTTTCTGGTATATCCGTTCGGTTGATCCGCAAACTTTATTATTAACAGGTCTAACCCGTGATGGTACTTTTTATATTGAAAACGGCGAAATCAAATTCCCAATCAAGAATTTCAGGTTTAATGAGAGTCCGGTAATTATGCTTAACAATGTGGAAGCCTTAGGTAAACCTGTAAGAACAGGAAGCGGATTGATTCCGCCAATGAAAATCAGGGATTTTACCTTCACTTCATTATCAGACGCGATATAACCTGGGATCGTCCAATAAAAAACTTCGTCATTGCGAGGTACGAAGCAATCTTAATGCACACGCTGGTAGCGACCGTTTTAAGATTGCTTCGTCGTTCCTCCTCGCAATGACGACCTTTCGAGGAATGTCACCCTGAGCGGAGTCGAAGGGCCTAAAACAACTTATTAAAACTTTAAAAATTGAGAAGAAGAGATTTCCTATACATGACAGGTGTTGGCCTTGGCGCCAGCATGATACCCAACATCCCTGCTTTTGGCAAAATTATTTCTGTTGAAGAATCTTTAACTCCTGTTGATGTTGCCCTGAAGAAAAAAATGGCCGATGTTGCCCTTAATGCAGCAAAAAGCAAGGGTGCAACTTATGCCGATGTACGGATTGGCCGCTACCTGAACCAGGTTGTAGCCACCAGGGAAACACGGGTAGAAAACATCTCCAATTCCGAATCTTATGGTTTGGGTGTACGCGTAATTGCCAACGGAAGCTGGGGTTTTGCCGCCACCAATAATATGGATGATGCCAGCATTGCCAAAGCTGCAGAAGCTGCCGTTGCCATTGCAAAAGGAAATGCCAAACTGATGGAAGAACCTGTTCAACTGGCTCCGCAAAAAGGTTTTGGAGAAGTAAGCTGGAAAACCCCTATCGAAATCAATGCTTTTGAAGTACCTATCGCCGATAAAGTAGACCTGCTTTTAAAAGTAAACAGTGAGGCGATGAAAGGTGGTGCAAAATACATCAGTTCTAATCTCTTCATGATCAATGAGCAGAAATATTTTGCTTCAACCGATGGTTCGTATATTGATCAGGATATCCACCGGATCTGGCCAACTTTTACGCTCACCAAAACCGATGCGGCAAGTGGCAAATTCGAAACCAGAAATGCGTTAAGCGCACCCATGGGAATGGGTTTTGAATACCTTAAACCTAAAGACGAAGAAAAAATTAAAGGCGGCCCCGTTACGATGTACAAAAAACGTTACGACATCCTGGAAGATGTGCGTGAAGCCGCCATACATGTTGACGAAAAGTTAAAAGCAAAGCCCATTGCCCCCGGCAAATACGATCTGGTATTGGATCCTTCGCACCTTTTCTTAACCATTCACGAATCGGTTGGCCACCCTACAGAGCTCGACCGTGTTTTGGGTTACGAGGCCAACTATGCCGGAACGAGTTTCCTGACATTGGATAAATGGGAATCAAAAAAATTCAACTTCGGGAGCAAAGAAGTAAACATTATTGCCGATAAACTGGAAACAGGATCTTTAGGCGCTGTGGGTTACGATGATGAAGGTGTAAAATGTGGAAAATGGGATATCATTAAAGACGGAATTCTGGTGAATTACCAAACCATCCGCGATCAGGCACATATTTTAGGTTTAAAGGAATCGCAAGGCTGTTGTTACGCAGATAGCTGGGACAGTATCCAGTTCCAACGAATGCCTAATGTATCTTTAGCGCCTGGGAATGCCGCTTTAAGCGCTGCAGATATGGTTAAAAATGTAGAAAAAGGCATTTATATGTTCGGCCGGAATTCTTATTCCATCGATCAGCAACGTTATAATTTCCAGTTCAGCGCACAACTGGCTTACGAAATTAAAGAAGGAAAAATTGTGGGCATGTTTAAAGATGCCGCTTACCAGGCCAATACCCAGGAATTCTGGAATTCATGCGTGCAACGCTGCGATAAAAATGATTACCGGCTGGGCGGAACATTTTCTGATGGAAAAGGTCAACCGGGGCAGGCAAGCGCCGTTTCGCATGGCAGTGCCACTACCCGTTTTAATGGCGTTAATGTGATTAATACAGGGAGGAAATTGGGGTAAGATTTTCTAAATGCGTTCGTCACCCTGAATTTATTTCAGGGTCTATTTTACAAAGATCCTTCGCCACGCTCAGGATGACAGCCTCACTAACTTCTTCACGATTTGCAATCGGGATGCACGAGAAAGGCGATTGTATCGCCACACATATTTTATTCTGCATTGCAAATGCAAACCTCACTGATCCTCGTTATAAACGAGGACCATTATTCACCATATAAAAATATAAGACATTTAAGCTTATATTCTCTTAAATGCATTATATGGTAAAGACGATAAGCAAAAAAAAGATCCTTCGCTGCGCTCAGGATGACAGCATCTTAAACAACAATGGGGCATTCTATCCAGACATGCCCCTTTTTCTAACCAAATATAAACCTGTTTGAGCCAGGAGTTTCTTCTATTGGTTGGTATCTTACCAACCGAAAATGTTAATTATGCGTAATAATGGTAGCCGTAATAGATGGTGTTCCAGTAATTGTACCATTAATATAAACGGTATAAATTTTTCCGGCTTCGAAAGTGGCCGCATTTAAAGCTGTATTGGTTAAAGGAATAACCGCCTTAGTGGTATTATCTTTTATCAATAAACTCACATTGGTACCTGCGTCTATTTCCTTAAAGGGTCCGAGTGTTCTCCAGCTCAAACCTTCAATTACTGCAGGTGCCTTTCCTGATGTATAAGGAATAATGGTTTGGTTACCAAAATTACCATAAGCTACATCAGCAAATATTTCTGTTCCGGCGGCGTAGGTAAGATCAACTTTTGGTGCATCCGGCGAAAAATTAGCAAACCTGATTTTAGCTTTACCTGCTGCAGGTAGGGTTAAATCATCGTATACCAGGATCAAACTATCAATATTACCCGGATTTAGCGTACTCGTTAATTTTTTCTTTACGGTAAATAAACTGTGTGCAAAATCCGCAATGGGCCCGTTCGGACCAGCAAAAGATGCAGAATTGGTTTCCTGTATAAAATTTGCGCTTCCACCAAAAACATACGATGCTTTGTAAGAAGGCTCCGTTCCTTCCGTGAGGTTAAATTGTACTTTTCCATACTGGGTATCTAAATAACCCGTAGCCGTATTGCGTTGCAATGCAGTAGTCGTAACTTTTCGAGTAAAATCCCAGAAATTAACGGCCGTAACCGATTGGCGTGCATTGATAAATTTAACCTTTGCACTTAAAGGTGGCCGATCGCCAGCATTAATATCGAGGTAATCTGTCTTTTTGCACGAAGCAAACAATGAAACGGCTAATGCAAAAAATAATGTTGGAAATTTATAAATTCTCATCTGTGATTTTAATTAAAGGTGGCCGAAAGTCGGATAAAAGGTTGTAAACCGGTGCTGGTTCCCGATTGTGCCGCACTTGGTGAATTTGTACGGGTAATATTACTTCCCGGCGCAGGGATAGAATAATCGCCCAGCACATTGAAGAGGTTATTTACACCAATGGTAGCCTGTAGCAGAGGCGTAATCCGATACCCTGCCGAAACATCGGTAATCCATATCGGACTATAGGTTTGATAATAATAATCAGGTTTCGGAAAATTGGCATTTAACTGGCTCACTGCCAATACGGATCCAAAATATACGCTACGCAATAGAAAGTTAAACTTATTGATGTTGTAGGTTCCCTGCAGGGTAATTTTGGTTTTTGGGATGCTACGGGTTACACGCACCTCTTCGCTCTCGTCGAAAATGATGTAACGGTAAGCCTCCAAACCTTTAGGTGTATTTACCTTGGTAAGCGTTGTTTCTTGTAGGTTTGCGCCGGCCAAAAAGGCTACATTACCGCCGTTGGGCAATAAAAAACGATAACTTCCGGTAAATTCGATGCCCCTGGTGCGTGTACTGAATGAATTATAGAAAAACTTGGCCTGTACGGTACCGGTTTGTACGAATAATGCCCTTACATCTGCAGGTAAATTCGCATCCGTTGCCGAGAAACGTCCGGTATTACCCACGCGGTCTTTAATGTCGATCTGATAGGCATCCACTGTTAATTCAACATTCTGTATCGGCTGTGAAGTCAATCCTGCAGAATAACCTTTCGATTTTTCGGGTTGTAACGATGGAATGCCCAATGCTTTGGTTGCAGGATTTACATTATTTGCCGTAACCTGATCTATCGCAACTCCGTTCTGAAAAGTAGTAGAGGTTTCGGTGTAGTAAAACTGTGCCAGATCGGGAGCCCTGAAACCGGTATTATAACCACCACGAACGGCCAGCCATTTAGCGAAACCGTAACGCGTTGCTGCTTTGTAAGTGGTTACGCTTCCAAAATCGGAATAATTTTCTACCCTAACCGCACCTGATAAAAGCCATTTATCAGTTACGTTCAATTCAAGATCCGCATAAGCGGCAGAAATAGAACGTTTCACATTCACTTCATTTGATGGCCTGAAACCGGCATGGATCTGCGAACCTGGCGAAAGTCCGTTTAAAGGTGTACTGCCTGCAGCTACAAAATAAGGGATACCGCCGGTGGTGTAACCAATGGAATAAATGGTACTTAAATCGGCTTTCGAGTAAGAACCTTCTTCGCCCGCTATAATCTGATAGGTTTCTACGCGGTACTGTCCACCAAAGGCAACGTTTAATCCTTTAAGTACTTTATCAAATTTCCTTGAGAAATCTAAACTTCCGCTGTTCTGCGAAGCATTGTAACTGCCCGCATTAAAGGTGCGTGGTGTTTTTTGACCTAAACTGGCATTCAACGTATTGCTGATGATGTTATCAAAAGCATTTCTCCCGTAAACATTGGATACGTCGAAGTTCCATCCGCTTATTTTGCCTTTTACACCTATTGCCAGAGATTGATCGGTGATGATGTTATCCATGGCAGGCAGAAATCCATCCGGATAAACAAAGGTATTGTTACGCTCTGTCCAGCCTGGCAAACGGTATACGGCGGTAAACTGCGAGTTACGGTGACTGATCCCACCAAAAGAATATACTTCAAAACCATCTTTCAATGGTATTCCGGCATTGAATGATAATAAACCATCTTTGGATTTATTGGTCGATCCGCGCTGATCAAAGAAATGGCGGTCGATACCGCGGCTGGCAATAATGGCATCATCAATTTCTTTGGTATAAATCTGGTCAAAACCCCTGGTATTGGCTCCGCCACCATAAGCCGGACCGATGTAAATCCCATCAGAGTCATTTCCGGAAGGAAGTGAAACTGCTTGTGTGGCATATTCGCCGGTGATATTCAGGAAACCTTTCGCACCCAATTTCAGTCCGATATTGGCATTGCTCCTGGTGGTTAAGCCATCGCCCCTGCGGCGGATGCTTTCAATCGTGCTTGCCGTAATTTCATCTGCAGTATTTTTCAGCACCACGTTAATTACCCCTGCAATGGCATCCGATCCGTATTGGGCCGCAGCACCGTCGCGTAAAATTTCGATACGGTCTATCGAACCCACCGGAATGGCATTCAGATCGTATCCGGTTGCCCCGTTACCCAAACCGCCCCAACTGATGTTCGAGCTTTTATGTCTTCTTTTTCCGTTTACCAGCACCAATACCTGATCTACGCCTAAACCTTTCAATTGTACGGTAGAAGTTGCCGAAGCTGCATCGCCACCACCGGAAACCGAAGAGTGGAAAGATGGAGATACATACTGGAGTAACTGTGTTACACTGGCCTGTGGTGAGGTTTGCTGCAATGTTTTTAAATCGATCACATCAACCGGAACAGGTGAATTGAGTTTGGTGCGGTTAGCATTCCTCGAGCCTACAATCTGTAATTCGGTTAAAGTATTATCAGCTTGTTCGAGCGAAACGTTTAATTTGGTAGCCGATCCGATTTCTACCGTAGCGGTTTTATAACCAATGTAAGATACTTCGATAAAGCGTCCGTTTTTGGTTGAAATTTTAAATACACCATCTTTATCCGTAACGGTAGAGCCATCTAATCCTTTGATCCTTACCGATACTCCGGGCAATGGTGACTGATCTTCTGCAGCAACCACCACCCCGGTGATGATCCGCTGCTGGGCAGATAATTTTGAGTAGATAACTGTACTCAACAGCAATATGAATAGTAGTTTTATCTTCATGTTGTTTATTTTGGAATAGACATGCCAATGGCCATTCAACCTTTTTTCGGGTCAAAAAATGTTTTAAAATTGATTTTTCGGGTTTTGGCTATTGGCCTGTTTTATGGTTTGGTTTTTGAAATCTGTCGTCGGTTAGCGACAGTAAAAAAGCTTCAATATCGTTTATTTCGGTTTCGCTTAATCCCAATGGTTTATTTAGGGAAAGATCCCTGTTTTTGCCATTTTTAATTACCGCGTCAGGGTTATTGTAATACTGGATTACTTCTTTTAGCGTCTTAAACATCCCATTGTGCATATATGGGGCCGTTAATCCAACATTTCTTAAACCCGGGATTTTAAAATGTCCCTTATGTTCCGGATTACCGGTTACCTCAAATCTGCCCTGGTCTTTCAGGTCTTCATCGTTAAATAATCCTATGCCTTTGAAACGGTCGGCAGTAAAATCTTCTCCGGAATGACAGTTGTTACAGTTGGCTTTTCCGATAAACAACATTCTGCCCCGTTTGGCATTTTCGGATATCGCTTTATCATCACCATTGATGTAACGATCATAAGGACTGTTTGCGGTTTCTAAAGTCCGTTCGAAAGAAGCAATGGCCAGCAGTAAATTCTTTTGTGTGGGCGGTGCATTAAAAATCTTTTGAAAAAGCGCTGCATATTCTTTGTCTTTCTGCAATCTATCGATGGCATCAGCAATGGGCAGGTTCATTTCAACCGGATTGATGATGGGTTGCAAAGCCTGATCTTCGAGAGAGGCTGCCCTGCCATCCCAAAAAAGATTGGGCCGACCTGATAAATTGGTTACCGATGGTGAATTACGTGTTCCCTTGGTTCCGCCAACGCCTAAACTTACCCTTGCGGTATCGGCAAAAGCAAATTCCGGTTTATGGCACGAAGCGCAGCTGATGCTTTTATCTTTGGAAAGAATCGGATCAAAAAACAATTTTTCGCCCAAACGCTCCCTGCTGTTGATTACTGTGGGATCATCGGCACCAAAACCGGCCATCAATATCACTAAGGTGATAAGACTTAGGGGGATTATGAGTTTGCTTCTTTTCATTGGTTTATTTGGGTAATATCAGATTCTGCTGTCCTACCATTGACAGACTCTATAAAAAGGGTCGTCATCTCGACTGAAACGCAGTGAAATGGAGAGATCTACCTCGAGATAGATTTCTCGGCTACGTTGCACTTCGCTCGAAATGACGGTACTTTTTTGGAAATCATTTAGCCAGAGGCAGGGAGAACAATACATCCTCCCATACTCCACTAACCTTAACAAGAGATTTTTTAATTATTGGCAACAAGCTGTACATTCAGCTCAAAATCATCATAAATAGTTTTGTCGCCAAGGTTTTCAAAAAAGCTTTTTGATCTGAATTTGATATCATACTTTGTTCTGTCGATAATAATTTTTGCATTGGCAGTTACTTTGTTGCCATCTTGCTTAACCGTAGCCGGGAAACTGATTTCGTTGGTAATGCCTTTAATGGTGAGTTTTCCTTTTACATCATAAGTTCCTGCACCTGTACTTTTGGCAGAAGTGATGTTGAAAGTAGCTTTATCAAACTTATCAACGGCAAAAAAATCAGCACTTTTTAAGTGGCCCAATAGTTTTGCATTGGTTTCTTTATCCGTTAAATCGGTTACCGCAATAGTTTTGGTATCCAGTTCAAAGCTGCCTCCTTTTAGCACTTTATTATCGAGGGCAAGCGATCCCGATGTAACATTGATGGTTCCCGAATGTTCTCCGGTTACTTTCTTCGCCAGCCAGGTAAGTTTACTCTGTTCGGCATTTACTTTATAGTTTACCAGTTTACTTACGGAAGTTTCGGCAGGTGCCTTAACTTTAGGTTTTGGTCCGTTTAAAGCGGTTAAAGATCCAGCTACGATGGTGGTAGCAATGAGTGCAATCGTTTTGTACTGTAACATTATATTTTGGTTTTTAGTTTAGGTGGTATCTATTTTCCATTTGCCTGTGCCTCAAAATAGGCTGCCGGTGGTACTGGTTCTGCAATTAATTCGTCGAGCACTTTATTGAATTTTTTCTCATAATCATCATAATATTTTCCGGTAACAGTTCCGGTGTATCCAGTGTAGATTTCGCGTACCTCACCCTTACGGTCGATAATAATGGTGGTTGGGTAAGCAATAAATTTGTTCAAAGCCGGAAGTTTATCGGCAACCAAACGTTTATCGGCCAGTCCTCCGAACAGGATATCGTATTTGATATTGTATTTATCGCGGAGTTTACCCAGGGTATATTTTCCATATTCCAGGTCGTCTTTCTGTTCGAAACCAATCGCTATGGCTTCTACACCTCTTTTGCTGTTTTTATTAAACCAGGGCGAAAGAAATACGGTTTGATCGGTACAATTAGGGCACCAGGTACCTACCAGTTCCACAATCACCACTTTACCTTTATATTTATCGTCGGTTAGCGAAACCGGTTTGCCGTTGAGGTCTGGAAAAGTAAAAGCAAGTTTTTTAACGCCTTCTTTTAAGTGTGTTAATTTGTAGGGATCGGGCAGCTCGGCTTTGCTATCTTTTACGCCGGTAAACTTTAAGTTATCGTAAATCCCCTGACTGATTTCGCCAGAAAGTGTGCCGTCTTCGTTAATTGTGCCTTTATAAATTTTAGGACTGGGGCCACTAAATCCGGAAAGCACAAACTGGTTTCCCTGTACGGTACCTTCTAGCTCGCGGCTATCGCCGGTTACCTGCATAATTACACCGGTAAGTTTATTACCTTCCTGTTTTAAAATGGCTACTTTATTTGGAACGGCTTCTTTAGAAAATCCTTTAAATTCCCATTTACCGGTTAAATTGGCGGTAGGTGCTACATCTTTACCAGGTTCAACAAAGCGATATGATTTGCCTTGTTCGGCAGTAAAAGGCAAAGCATTACCCTGCAAACCCGGCACCAGGCTTTTATATTCGCCAGAAATCCTGCCATCACTTTCTATTTTGGCCACTAAAGCCGCATCGTAGGTATTCATTTTGATAAACAAAGAATCCTGACCCAAATATTTAATGTGGAAATCGTCTCTACGGGTTCCGTTTAACAAAGTGAAGGTAGCATGCTCAGCATCTTTTCCTTTGAGTTCGAAATTAAATGGTACTTCGGTTTCAGCAACCTTGAATACACCTCGCCAAATTCCTTCTTTTATAAATTTTTTGGCCACTTTTGGCTCTTCGTCTACCTTATTTACAGCAAAAGCCGTAGTAGAAATGAGGGATGCCAAAGCCAGCACCTGCATTTTAGCATAGTAATTTTTCATCTTGTATAATTTTAGGTGTAGGTTAAAATATGAGCTGTAATAAAATACAGCCCAATATTTAGGTTAGTTGGTTTGGTTTTATTTACTTTTTAGTGTTTCGGTTGAGGCTAACTTTTCGGGTACTGGTTCAGCAATCAGCTCGTCTAACACTTTATTGAATTTGGCTTCGTAATCGTTAAAGTATTTTCCGGTTACGGTTCCGGTATAACCGGTGTAGATTTCCCGCACATTTCCTTTTCTATCGATAATAATCGTAGTTGGGAAAGCAATGAATTTATTCAGCGCAGGCAATTTTTCGGCCACCACTTTTTTATCGGCAATGCCACCGAACAGAATATCATAAGTGATATCATATTTTTCTTTCAGCTTGCCTAAGGTATATTTGGCATATTCCAGGTCATCTTTCTGCTCAAAACCAATGGCTATGGCTTCTACCCCACGTTTTTGGTTCTTTTTAAACCATGGTGAAAGAAATACCGTTTGATCTGTACAATTCGGGCACCAGGTACCAATGGTTTCGATAATCACTACCTTACCTTTGTATTTATCATCACTTAAAGAAACATTTTTCCCGCTCAGATCAGGGAAGGTAAAATCAAGTTTGCTGTAACCTTCTTTCAGGAAAGTAAGTTTATAAGGATCAGGAAGTTCGGCTTTTTCGTTACGCTGACCATCAAATTTCAGGTTTTTGTAAATTCCAAAACCCTGTTCGCCGGTAATGCTGTTATCATCGTTGATTTTTCCCTTCACAATAAAAGGACTAGGCCCGGTAAAACCCGACAATTCAAATTCATCGCCCTGTACGGTACCTTCGAGCTCGCGGGTATCGCCTACAACGGTCATGATTACACCGGTAAGCTTGTTACCGTTCTGTTTCAATAAAGCAATTGAGGCCGGCACAGCTTCTTTGGTATAGGTTTTAATTTCCCACTTACCAGTAATGTTGTGTTTTGGGGCTACATCTTTACCCGGTTCTACAAAGCGGTAACTTTTGCCATGTTCGGCAACAAATGGCAAAGAATTACCCCTGAAACCGGGTACCAGACTGCGGTATTCGCCTGATAAGGTACCATCAGTTTCGATCTTCGCTACCAGCGCCGCATCATAAGTGTTCATTTTTACGTAAATCGAATCGTCGCCGCGTCGTTCTACATGAAAATCATCACGTCTGGAGCCATTGATGAGCGTTAAAATGGCTGTTTGTGGTGTTTTTCCTTTCAATTGGAAGTTAAAAGGTACTTTTGATTCGCTTACACTAAACTCTCCCCTCCAGATCCCTTCTTTAGGGAACGGTTTTGCCACCCTGGCTGATGCAATGCCTCCCAGTAGCAATATTGAGGTGGTTAGGCATGCAATTTTTGAGGTAATTCTCGTTTTCATAATCATCATTATTAGTTAAACACTATCGTTTTAGAGTTTTTGATAACAAGGCACAATGATTCGCACGGAAAACCATACAGCAAAGCTACAGGCTGTTTAACAGCTGTTATTGCATCATGATCTTTAACGGGAAACGATGTGTTTACTTGTTACCGGTTAATTTATAATCTATTGCTAGATCAGTTTGAGCACTTTTTCCTATGGAAAGTTGCTAGAAGTTCAACGAGGACTGACTCTCCCTTCTTCTGTATAAATCAACTAATTAATGGTGGTGAATTAATTAGAGTAATAACCTAAACTAGTGGTGGTGATTAGTTTGGGCTGTTCCTGATACCCCGGCAACTTATTGACTGAAATACATGACCACCATAATATTCTATCAAAATGCCCCGGGGTACCAGGATTTTTAAATGAGAATATCTGAATGAAAACCTTTATCAGGTGATCCGTATCTTAGCTTATATTAGCGGCAACAGCAGTTATACTGACCTGAAAAATGGATCAGAGAATATGGCTGAGGTTGTCTGCGGAGTTTCATATCGAACGTAGATTTGCTGGTGAACTGTTTTAATTTTTTGTAAAAGTATAAACTTTGAACAATTTATACAAGTATTCCTATGGATTTTATAGACTTTATTTATAATTAACTGATTTACAATAGAATAATTTATTATACAAGTAGTTTAAGCAGAGGGTTTTGGGCAGAGAGGATAAAGCAGAGAGCATAATGCGGACCAGAGCGCATAGCGCTTCGTCATCTCCGGAACGCAGTGGAGCGGAGAGATCTACCTCGGAATAGATTTTGCTTCGCAGAGCCTTCGGGTTCTCCACTACGGCCGAAATGACGATAATTTATAGATAATAATTTATAAAGTCGCGATTACTAAGCACTACGATCGGCGTGAATCTTCTTTAATCTGCGGGAAAACATTTTGCTTTGTAGCTCCCGCTGATTTCGCTGATCGCCGCAGAATTATCTTCCATCATCCATTTTCCATCATCCATTAAAAAGATCCTTCGTCGCACTCAGGATGACAGGAAAAAACAAAATTCACAAAAAAAACTACTATTTCTATAGAATTTATAGTAATTAATTTTTACCTTTGTTCTGTCTTATACGAAAAGCAGATAATAAGCTAATCGAAAAAGAACACATAGTCATGTGGCCGAGTGGCGAGGTAAAGGTCTGCAAAACCTAGTACGGCGGTTCGATTCCGTCCATGACGTCTGAAATTATATTACATACTTATCAAGAAAGACGGAGGGAATGGCCCTTTGATGTCTTAGCAACCTGTTTTAACAAGGTGCTAATTCCAGCTGCAGGTAGCAGAAAAGATGAGTTTGAAAATAGCCAATGTGCTTATTTTCAACGAATGACTAACGGCAATCCCCTCTTTCTGAAATTGGTAACCTAAATTTTAAGAAATGTCAATTCATTTTGATTACCCATCAATCAGGGATTTTTTTGAAATCCATGGAAATACATCCTGCGAAAAGTTAAACGACTATGAACATTGCAGGGCCGAATCAGACCGGCTTTATAACGAACAGTTAAAAGAAAGCGAAGAAGAAACCCCAAAGGAAAATCAAGAAAAAACAGACACCTGAGCTCAAATAAACGGCTCATTCATATAAAAATCCTGAAATGCATATAATACCACCGCCATTTTCAACATCGACCAAAAACTTATTTTTAACCGTTTTAAGCCTTGTTCTTTTCACAACCCAATCCAGGGCACAAGCAAAAGACCCCTCTCCCATTAATTTTCCTACGCCTAAAAATATAGATCACATGCTGTTCTATCTTCAGCGCGATCCGAACACGAATACACTTATTTATGCTTTAAACCTGAAAGAAAACGGCAATGTTGATGCCGATTCGCCCATCCAGGTATACTGGATCCGTTATGGAGAGAAAGGGCAAAAGAAAGATCTTGGTTATATCCAGCGAAAATTTGCCTATGGTATTGATACAAAAGCATTAGGAGGCGATAAATACGAATTTCGCTTTGTATCGCATAAAAAGCTACCCTTTTATCTGCAACGCTCCGCTGATAAAAGTTATCATGCTTGGGTAACGATTAATAACCATACGATTAAGGTTAGCCGCTTGTTTATAAGGATACAGGGCGGAAGTTTCTGGCTACCCAATGTAAAATATGCTGAGATAGAGGGAACTGATGAAGCAACTGGTAAGCCTATTGTGGAAAGGGTAAGTGTAAAGTAGTCTTTCGACTTTGCTACCATTGACAGATTTCAATGAAAAGAGTCGTCATTGCGAGGAGGAACGACGAAGCAATCTTAATGCACGAGAGGTAGCAATTGTTATTAGATTGCTTCGTCGGCTGAAAAAGCCTTCTCGCAATGACGGTCTGCCTAGTTAACAAACCGTTATTGCTTCGCCTCTCTTTTGTTATCAATAGCAGCACTAAAAGTTTTATTAAACTCTCCTTTTATCCAGGTCGTTTTTCCACTTTGTTGTATAGGTGGTGCAATGATGTAATTTCCGGTTTCGCTATCCAGGATAACCACCATATTATTGGCATTTACTTCTGTGTGATATTTCCCGATAAAAGGGCTTTGTTCGTTTTTAAAACTGATGGCGGTGAACATTAAGCCAGCGCCTAAAAATCCCAATAAAAGGAATTTGGTGTCCAATGTAATTTTCATATTCTAAAGATTTATTTGTGTGTAAATTCAAGATAAGACTTTTGAACGCCACATTTTCATTCTATCAGAAATATTGCAATCTGTTTAAGGCTAAATTTTGAACATGAGATAAGTTAAAGCTATCGCCACAAGGAAAATAATCAACAATTTGATTAAAAACCTTTTGAGGGGATTTTGACTATTGATGGCATTATTGGAAATGAGATTTTGAATATCGGTATCCCTGCTTTGCTGTGCAATATTGCCACTAACCTTGTACTGCATCAGCTTTTCCACATAATCTTTACTTTCTGCTAGGCCTAAACCCGTGGCATCTTTATAATGTTTAATGGCAGCCAGCTTATTACCCTGACTTAAAATAGCCAACACCTGTTCATCCAGATGAACAGGATTTGATAAAGGTTTCTGAAAACCTGCCTGTAAACCGTCTATATAATCTTTGGCTTCTTTTAAACCGCAGCGGGTATGATCGATAATTAATTTTACTGCCAATATTTTCTTGTTATTGGCGATAAGTAATTGTGCTTCTTGCTGTAATTCGGGACTAACATTAATCATAATTTAAGTTAGCAAATTATGAACCAATTATTCGATCAGAAAACCAGGTTACCCTCGTGGATTAATGATTTGACAGGCGATACCCTCGAAACAGCTTCGGCTGAGCAGCTCGCATCAACCAGCACCACATTGGCCTGATTGCCAGCTGCAGGCCATTGCCTCTTTCCTTTATCATCCAAAGGAAGAATGTTACCTGTGGCCAGTTTTAATATCCTCGAAAGTTCAAATTCGGTACGGTAACCGTAAATCTGTGCAGCAATGTTTGCTTTTTGCAGAATGCTGCCTGTGCCAAAGGTATTCCAATGGTCTACAATGCAATCGTTGCCTGCAAGTACTTCTACGCCATATTTGTAAAGCGTGGGAATGGGCATCGGACTGCCCGAAAGTGGAATGGTTGATGCAATACCTACTTTTGCAGCACCCAATTTTTCAGCTATTTCTTCGGTTTTCGATTTGTCAAGATACCTCAAGGCAAAAGCATGACTTACATAAGTTTTCCCTTTCAAAACCGGGTTCTCGTTTACTTTATCAATCAGGTATTCGATGGTTTTAATTCCGGATTCTCCTGATTCGTGAAGGTGGATATCAATGCCTTTTCCATTATCAAGGGCTAGCTGAATCACAAAATCCATGTGTTTTTCGATACCCCCATCAATAGAAGTCGGATCGAGTCCGCCGATAAAATCGATGTCCATTTTGGCTGCTTCTTTTAATAAATCAGCAGATTTGGTGTAATAAAGCCCATGCTGAGGGAAAGCCACCAGCTCAGCCCCGAAAGATTTACTTTTATTTTCTAAGGCAGTTTGTAAATGTTTTAAAGAATCGAGTTGAGAAGTAGGATCAATATTTACATGCGACCGTGCATAACTGGTTCCGTACGACTGAAGCAACCCGATTAGTTTTTCTGTACGCGGAATGGAAGTTTTTAACAATTCAGGAATTACCTGTTGCTCAAAAGCGATCATATCCTTTACCGATTTGTTCTTTTTTAAATGTGCCTGCCACGGTAAACCATAATAGGTTTTATCGAGGTGGATATGCATGTCCCTGAAAGCCGGCAGCATCAATAACCCTTTAGCATCAATCGCTTTTGCTTTGGGTTGATTAGGCAGCACATTTTTGATCTTCCCTTTTTCGATTTCTACAGTAAAGAGTTCGGTTTTGGTATGGATTACCTCATCACCATCGTAATCGAACCCGGTTTCGAGCCTTACATTTTTTAAGGTAAGCGTTTTATCTGCAAAATTTTCCATTAGTATTTCATTTGCCTTTGTTACCTCTGTTGAAGGAATACAGGTGCTTGCAAGCAAAATAGAAGAGCTTCTGATAAAATCTTTTCGGGAGATCGGTTGTGGATTCATCGTAACAGGGTTTCTTTTCACAAATGTAAAACGCTGTCAGTTTTTTTCACTAGTAAGATTTATTTCAAAAATTGTATCATTTATAACTATTGATTCAAATTTTTCAATAATGGAGTACAATTTACAGTTTTATTCATCACTGCTCCCGAAAAGCATGTGGTGTAATCTGCGTATGTTTTTTAAAGAATTTAGAAAAATAGGCTACATCATAAAAGCCGAGATCGAAAGCGATTACTTTAATTGGTTTTTCGGTAGTTAATAAGATCCGTTTAGCCTCAAGGATCAATCTTTCGTGAATGAGTGCTGTAGCAGATACATTGAAATATCTTTTACAGAGGATATTCAGGTAATTTGCCGAAATATTCAATTGATCGGCATAAAAAGCCACAAGTTTTTCTGCTTTATAATGGGCATCAATCAGCGATCGGTATTTAAAAAGCAAGGGTTTGGTTTGGTAAACGGTGTGGTTATTAAAAATAGTTTCCGCTTCCCGACTGATCATCAGGGCAATGAGCCTGGTTCTGGACAGTACAATTTCCCATAATATATCAGGCTTTGCAAGTTCATTTTTAATCTGTTTAAACTCATATAAGATATCCTGGAAGGCTTCGGCACTTAAATTGATAACCGGATAATTCTGGTACAGAATTAACGAAAACCGTAAAGAATTAGCCAGGGTTTCGAAGATACTTCTGCTGATCATCAACTGATGCGCGTGGGTATTTTTCTGCAATTCCCATTTATGGATCTGCTCAGGAAACAATAAGTGTAACTGCCTGCCCGCAACCCGGTGATCAATAAAATCGATGCTGTGCGTGCCACTCCCCTCTTCAAATAACATAAAGAGAAAAAAATCGTGTTTATGTGGCTTTTCGATATGTCTTTCCCCGATGATTTCGTGGTACAATAAATTATTTCCTGCATCCTGACTGGGCCAAAATTCGCTGATATCGAGCGTTGGAAAATTTGTAATCGTATCCATTGGCGAAAATTAACATTAATAATGGATGTAATAGGGAAAAATGTAAAATGGATGATGTAGGATGGATGATGTAGGATGGAAAAAATCGTCATCCCGACTGAAACGTGCCGAAAATTCCTATCGTGTTGACACATCTTTTTATGGCGCTATGCTAGTTTGCTTTGAAAAACAAACAGATTTTACCGAAGTACGCCCGTCAATCCTCCCGATATTTATCGGGACGGGGAGAATCAAAAAACAGTTGCAAAATAGAACAATTAGCACTACCAAACATGAAATTTATCGGGACGGGGAGAATCAAAAAACAGTTGCAAAATAGAACAATTAGCACTACCAAACATGAAATTTATCGGGACGGGGAGAATCAAAAAACAGTTGCAAAATAGAACAATTAGCACTACCAAAAATGAAATGCAGTGGTTTTGTGCTGTTTTATCCGAACCGTTAACTAAGTAGTTGCTGCACAAAACAAGGTGCCGCTGTTTTTTTGATGTGCATGGGCCTTGTGTGAGCGCACATTGCTGGATTGACGAAGCGCTTTGGGTACTTTGGCGCTCCAAAATGCGGAGTATTCTTGAACACAATTAAAAATAAAATTTAAAGNGAGTATTCTTGAACACAATTAAAAATAAAATTTAAAGTGAAACTTCCATGCCCCCGCGGCATAGGAGCGGAGAAATATTGGTATTTGAGTCCACACGATAGGTATATTCGGGAGAGAGATCTAATCTTTTATAAAAGCCCCTGAAACAAGTTCAGGGTGACGACCCGCTAGAATAATCGTCACTTCGAATGCGTTCGAAATGACGATCTTATTAAAAAAGAGACAAGAGAGAATCCTATTTCTTAACCGGCGCAAGCAAACCCGGGTATAAAACCCCGTCGGTTTTAAGGTTCAGGTTTAACAATTTTGCAATTAAAGGTGCAATATCTTCCTGACCCATTAATGGCAACACAGTACCTTGTTTAATGCCTTTACCAAAAACAACAAAACCAGTCTGGATTTCTTTAAAATCAGTAGGCAGGTATCCGTGTGTACCTCCGCTTGCAGGGGTAAGCATTTCGCCCGATGCCGCAGCACCAAAACTAAAACCCTGGTTTGCAGCCAGTGCCATAAACGCATTCGGATCGCCCTGTGCTTTGGTTAACGCTTCTTTATCCAATACATGGAATGTTTTTTTAATACCTTCAGGAAGTTCGTTTAAAGCCTGTTTAACTTTTTCTAAAGTGGCCTTATCTTTTGGATCTCTCAGATGCAGGAAAGAAGAACCACCGCTCTGCTGGAAATAAGCTTTCCAGCTTTCTCTATTTGTATCGCTGTACAAGCCCAATTTAGCCAGCATTACATTTAGGTTAACCTGGGTATGGATATCTACAAAACCATGATCGCCTGTAATGATAAAAGTGGTATTTTTACTGATACCGGCAGCTTCTGCCGCATCTATAATGGTTTTAATGGCTACGTCAGCACCAACAATAGCCGATCTTACTTTATCACCATCTCTACCCTGCTCATGTTCAAAATGATCAAGTAATGCAATATGCAGCGCTAAAAAAGCTGGTTTATATCTTTTCAGGATATAAGCGGCCATTCTAGATTTGTTCTGATCGCTGGTAAAAAAATCAATCGAAGCACCGAATTCACCAAACTTACCGATGGCATTATCCTGCACTTCCTGAAAAAGTTCTTTCGGATTCGATTCCTGCAACATGGCTTTAATTTCATCTTTCTTTTCGCCTTTACCCTGTGGCAGGATTACATATTCGGGCAGGTTATAGTTAATCGGTGCGCCTACAGTAACCGGCCAGCTCACGCCTGCAGTAGTTAAACCCGCATCTTTAGCAGCTGTCCAGATGGTAGGTACCTTAATATCTTTGTAATACCAGAACCATTTGCCCGAAATGCCCAAAGGCTCAACCGGTGTGTTATAATAAATACCATGTTTTGCTGGTAATACACCACTTACAATAGTAGTATGCGAAGGATAAGTTACGGTAGGAAAACTGCCACGCACACCTTCGGCGTAAGAGCCTTTGTTCATTCCCTGACGCACATTAACCATACCCCACTGCGGATCTAAATAAAATTCTGGTCGTAAACCATCTATACTGATCAATACTACATGATTCTCCTGGGCCGATAAATACCCTACCGAAAGCCCAAGCAAGGCGATCAGCGAAACTATTTTCTTCATAAAATTATTTTTACGCGAAGGTATTTCGATAAGATGCCCGTAAGGTTGTGTAATGATTAAGAAAATATTAAGGGAAAGTAACTTTAAGGATAGAAAATTTTATCAGGATTACCTTTAAACTAATAAGAATGAATTTTATTTAAATTATCACTCATGGTAACGTGTATCAATAACATTAAATCAGGCATTCGCTGCCAGCGTATTTATAAATTCTCCTTTCTGTTCCGCGATGTGGTTGCCCCATAAAAGAATGGCGTTAAGTAAGGGTATGCACGATCTGCCAAATTTTGTTAAGCCATAAATAACTTTGATAGGCGGCTTTTCACCATATACCTTCCTTGAGATTAAGCCATCCTCTTCCAATTGCTTTAATTGCAAACTCAATGTTCTTTCTGTTACGCCAGGCATTTCTTTTCTGAGCTCGTTATAGCGTTTATCTGTATCTTTTAAATGATACAGAATCACTGTTTTCCATTTTCCACCGATCAGATCCATCGCTAAACTTACCGTGCAGGGGTATAACTTTTCGTTAACTTTTATATAGTCACTTTCACATTCTATATTCATAACCATTAATTCTTTAAGCCTATCCAATTGGATAGTTATTGCAAATTTATTAAACTATAAATAGTTTTGCAACTATACTTTTTATAGTTTAATTTTTTAATCATTTACAATCATGGGATCTAATCTAAAAGCAGAAAATGCATCAACACAAAAAGATAAACCGCTCATCACAATCACCGGCATTTTAGGTAAGCAGGGAATTAGTGTTGCCCGTACATTATTAAATAGTGGGCGTTATCGTGTGCGTGGTATTACCCGCCGTATTGATTCGCCTGAGGCACTTAATTTAATCGAAAAGGGTGCCGAACTGATCAGTATACCACTAGATCTGGGATATGAAAAAGATTTTGTAGAAGCGTTCCGTGGCTCAGATGGTGTTTTTATGATGACACCCAATATAGCTCCTCCGCAAACGCATGAGTTTGAGTTGGGTAAACAATTGGCAGACTCGGCAGTTAAAGCAGGTGTTAAATACCTAATCTTCAGTAGTTTGGAAAATGTAGATAAAATTACTGGAGGTAAAAAATTTGCACCCCACTTTACTGATAAGGCGAATATTGAGGCATACATCCGCACACTTCCAATTAGAAGTTCATTTATCTACATGGCTTTTTTCTACACTAATTTAATGGAGTTCTATACGCCAAAGATTGAAGGCGATACACTCGTGTTTCCGATATATTTGCCAAAGAATTTCCGTGCCCCATTTGTTGATCCGCTTACTGCTACAGGACCTGCTGTTTTAGAAATTTTATCAAATCCAGACAAATATGCAAGCAAATCTTTACCCGTAATTGGTGATATTATCTCCCCGCAGGAAATGGTGAATACTTTTATTAGTGTTACCGGAAGAAAAGCGGTATATAGTTCTGCTTTTACACGAACAGATTTTCTTGATCATTTTCCCGAATTTAGTTCAAACGAGCTTTTAGTACGTGAAATACTTGGAATGGCAGAATATGCTGTTGATTATGGTTATTTCGGTAAAGACCGTGATTTGTTATGGAGCCGTTTAACAGATCCGGATAGCCTGAACTGGGAACAATTTCTTCGAACCACTGGCTGGCAGGGCGAAAAGCTTTCCATTTAATTGTTTTAAGCGTTTATCGTGTAAAAATTATTTTCCATAGGTAGATGAAAAATAATCAATGCTTCAAATTAATAATGGCAGATACCACACCAATTAAAAATGACACCATGTAGTAAGAGGCAGGAACAAGGATACTCCGCAGCAACAATCCTTTTTTACTATAATTAAATCCAGAAAAAAACTGGTAATAAAACCAAATGCTATAAATAAATGCAAATAGTGTTACCGCACCAAAATACAACACTAACACTTTGCTATTGGTGTAAAAAATAGTAATGACCGAGAAAAGCAACCCAATAATCAATTCGACAATAATGCGGTTCGAATTTAACACCAGGTGTTCGGAATAATTAAGTTTTGCTTTCCGGAACCATATAAAAGTAAAAAATGAATATATGGGAATGGTAATAATTAGTATCAGCTTTGGGTGGTCGGAGATAAATTTTTCGATCTCACCCATCATTGCCTTGCTTGCCTGAGGCATCAGGTCCGTCATGCTACCATGCGTATATGGTGCGATGAGACTTGATGCCGTCAAGATCAGCAGGATGAGCGTAACAAAACTAAAATATGGAACCCTTTTGCCCTGGATAAACTCGCGCACACTATGACCGGGCCGGGTAAAAAGTGCTTTAAGGGTAAATAAAATACCTTTATCAACATGCCATATACCATGAACGAAATCGTGGGCTATAAAATGTTTGATGGAATAACGGTGCGTAGAAGATTTTTGCCCACAATTAGCGCAATAATTCTGAGTTACCGGAGCGGAACAATTTAGGCAATCGGATGACATTGAAATCGTTATTTTGAATTGCGGTTTTTAATCTCATTATTAATCTGGCCAAGGCTAATAAACGCCGGTAACAACGCCAGCATGCAGGATATCGGAACAGCCGCCAGAACTTTCGGCGTTTTAGCTGTAATAACAAGATAAATTAAAACAATAAATGCGGCAAGCATCACCAAACCAAGTCCGATTAATGCACCCTTTATCATCTGTTTTTTCTTGTATAATTCTTCGATAGATAATTCGGTAAGTGGAATTACTTTTTTCATATTGTTTATTGTCTGGTTAATAATTTGCGGCACAATATTCAGATACATGATATGGCCGAACAAATATACAACATATCACCAATCGGTGATAAAAATATTTAATTTTGATTGCGTAATTTTCCAACGCAATATTTTTCATTAAAATGGAACAGAAAAAAGAGGTTAAACAGCTAAGAGACAAAGAAAAGAGTAAACAAAAATTTTTGGATGCCGTTGAAAAAATATTGCATAGCAAAGGTTTTTCGGGACTAAAGGTTAACGATATTGCACGTACCGCCGGGCTGGACAAAAAACTGATGTACACTTATTTTGGCGGTCGCGACCAGCTGATTGATGAATATATCCGCTCACAGGATTTCTGGAGCAATGTAAAAAATGAACCGGGCGATCCTATAGCGGACGATGGCGGAAAAATGTTTTCGAAAGCAATGCTTTTATCCCAGTTCGATTATGTTTTCAAGAATAAGGAGTTTCAGAAAATTTTATTGTGGGGATTGCTTGAAAACAGAAAATCGTTAAAAAAACTGGCGGACGATCGCGAAGAAAATGGCGCAATGCTGTTTGAAAGCATCACCGACCCGCATTTCAAGGAAAACGCTAAAAGATACCGGGCCATCATTGCGCTATTGATATCGGGCATCTACTACCTGGATATTTACGCCACCACTAACGATTGTACCTTCTGCGGTTTAGACCTTAAAACCGCAGAAGGCAGATCGGAAATTGAGGAAGCCCTGAGTTTTTTGATAGATAAGACTTACGAATAATCCGGTCGTTATGCTGAACCTGATCCCTCTTTATGGCTAGATAGATCCTGAAATAAATCCGATAGCTATTAAATCAGGGTGACGACAGTATATTATAAACTTATTCCACCCGTACGCTAAACAATTTCGAGCGTCCGGTTATAAATAATGTCTTATTATCTTTTCCTCCAAACTGGATTGTTGAAGGTCTTTCGGGCACTTCTATCGTTCCTTTTTCTTTACCATCTTTATCAAAGATCAGGATCTGTCCATCGGCCACATACAAATTGCCCTTCGCATCTACAGCCGAACCAAACTCGCCCCACTCTACAAAATATTTAAGGTTTGATAAAGTTCCATCAGTAGCAACATCCATTTTTACCATGCGGCGGTCGTATTCATCAGAAGCATAAAAAGTTTTGCCCGGATAAGCTTCTAAAATTGACGATCCACGTGCCAGGTCATATTGCTCGGGTATAACTGTTTTGCCATCAGGTGCAACGAAACATAGTGCTGGTTTGGAGATTACCACATCATTAAAGTCGTGAAAATCGCGCCACCTGTTCGAGGTATACAAGGCTTTATACACCTCTTTTACCGATCCCATAGGTACCTTTTGCAGCAGCGAAATGCTTTCTTCCGGATGATTTGGGTCTATTGAATAAACCCTTGTTTCAAAAGAGTTGTTTCCATAACCGGCAAAAGAGGTTCCTTTAACATCGGGATATGTTTTAGGAACTTCCTGCTGGCCGTTAACCAAATAGCCAGGTTGTGGTTTATACCTGAAAACAACCAGCAGGTTATCTTTCGAATCGGTAGCCAGCGATAAAGGTTCCCATGGAAAATCGGCGAGCAGAGAAAGCGTGTTGGTTTCTGCAGTCCATTTGTAGATTCTTTTGAGCCGTTGTTCCGAAAAATAGATATTTCCTTTACTATCCCGCGTAATGCCCTCGGCAAATTCAAACCCCGAGGCCAGTTGCTGCACCTTTCCAATTTCATCTGTCAGAGGCTCTTTCCGTTTCTCGGTTCCTGTAATTACCAGCCGCTGAAATTCCCATGGCCGCACTTCTATATCCTTGTTGATATCGTAAACAGGTACGTTGGTGGTGTATTTAATCTGTGAGTAATTGTGCATGTTCAGGAACTCGATATCTGTTGAATTCCAGTTCCTTACCGAGCTATGATAAGGTTCGTTGATCCTGATTACGCGGAACATATAGAGGTTCGCAAAGCTGATGTGCTTACAATTGTCGAGTTCGATAGGCTGGGCATCTGTACCTTCCCTGCTTTCTTCTTCAAGCTGGAAAGCATAGATCTTCCAGTTTGCTACATTTTTAAAACGGGCTTCATTACGTACATGGTGCTCGATCGACATGGCATAAATCCTGCCGGGTGTACTGGTATTATTAACATATAAACCGCTGGTTGCGTAAGTAGATGCCGACCAAACATCTTTAATCGTTCCGCCACCGTTATTGGTTACCCAAAAACTCCAGTACTGGTTATCCCATGCCAGATCCACACCCTGTGCAGTTACCGGATTTGATGGCGAACTGATACGGCCGGCTCCCTGACGGTAAAACTGTTGACTTTGATTCCCTGAAGCAGGATCAGGTTTTGACAAACCGCCATGTCCGCCCACAAACTTAACGTCGTTTACATAAGAATCGGCACTAGCCATCCACTTCAGCCCAACCGCTCGGTAGTTATAAGCACCGGTATTGATACCAATACCGTTAAATACATTGGCACCGCCTACTGAAGATTCGATCAGCGCCTTTGGGCCACCAAAACCACTAAATGCGGCTGTGCTTTCTGCAAGTTTTAGTTGCGTACCAAAGGGGTGAAGACCTATCAGTTTGGTTTTTGGCTTCATGTGGAGGGTTTCGGAAATAATATACCATCCCTGAGGAACATAAATATTGTCGTATCGATCAATCGCAGCCTGAAAAGCTTTGGTATCGTCTGTTTGGTCATCGCCTTTTACACCAAGGTCTTTAATATTCACCCAGTTTTCCATTGCCGGCAATGCCGGTATATCATTTTTGGCGGGAGCAGGCATTTTGCTTAAAGGAACCAAATCGCTTACCGTACGGTACTCAGCTTTTGCCTGCATATTATCGAGCTGTAAACCATGAGAAAAGTTTTTGATCTGATAGATTTTATGCGATACAGGAACCTGATCACCGCTTAAACGGTATTTTACCAAAACCGGAACATTCGAACAGTCGACATTCCTGAAGTTGATCTGATTATTGCTGTTATTTTGGTTGCTAACAATTAAAGCCGGTCCGCTTATGTTTTCGAAACGGCTGTTTTCTACAAATAAACGGTCGCTGTAATTCGAATCGATTTCAAATACCGTGGGTACATTTTTAACCTGAAGGTTTACCATGGTTAAGCCTGACTCCTGACAATGAAGCGCAGCTTTCCGTTGTCCTTCAAAACGTGCATCTACCATCATCACCTGCCAGCCTGGCGAGGCCTTTGTGGTGTAAATACCATAATCGCCACCATAAAACGAAACATCTTCGAGTTCGTTGCCAATATCGAACAATCCCGCACGGCCATTGCCGATGTAAACAGCCACATGGTTAATAAAACTGTGCTGGGCATAGTGGGTACGGAGGGCAATGGCCTGGCTGTTCCCATCTTCGATTTTTAAATTGATGTTAGACATGGCGCTGTAAAAAGTACTCGCACCGGCATCTCTTGGCTGCTGCGTACCTTCTACTATCCCACCGGTAAACCAGAACATATATTTCGATTTTCCTTTATCATCTGGCACAACCTGATCAAAGCCCGGTGAATTTTTGGCCAGAATAAATTCCGGACGCTTTTTTCCGTATCCAATCAAACGAATGGCGTTGGGAATATAAATGGTTTTGCTGATCTTATACTTCCCTTCCGGGATGAACAGGATGCCGAAATTTTTTGCCTTTTTGAGTTCATTAATGGCTTTCTGAAGAGCCTCAGAAACATCGGTACTACCATCATTTGCAATACCATATTTTTCTTTCGAAAAATAAAAGGCTTCGGGATCGTTTGGCCGTTGGCTGTAAACAGAAATATCGGCTGCGAAAGAGCGGCAGGCAATAAAAATTGACAAGAGCAGTAATAATCGTTTCATAACTCGGGAATGGATTGATATTTGGATATCCCGAACTTAACTGATTAAAAGATAGCTTGCAAGTTAACCATGTAACATAGCGGCAACAAAGTTAATTGACATCAGTATTTCATGGAAATACAGCTCTATCTTGCAGCAATTGTGATGATTACAATAAAAAACAAATTAATACTATTCTCATTAGCTTCCCTCAGGAGGATATTGTTTACAAATAAAATATATAAGTGAATGTATTCCATAATTATTTGCTCAGCAACCGCCTTTGCGGGGAGCACGTTTAAAAATTACTTTACTATCCCGTTCTGCATATTCGCACGATATTATTGGATATGAATACTTAGGCGCATGCGATACGCTATGGCTTCTTATCATTATTTTGTCGTTAATTTTCAGGCTATGTAATTGCTCAAGCTGAGACTTCTCCGGCTCAAATTTTACAATATAATCGTCACCATTTATCCTCACCATAACTCCGAAACCTAATCTTGATCCTGGCGGAAGAGAAAGTGAGGTTACAACTCCCTCCATATTGGTATAATCTTTAATGTTTTTCCTTATTTTAGCTTCAGCGGCATGCACTTTTTTACCTGCGGGAGACGCTTCCCATTTTTTGTACATGATACCAGCAGGGCTAGCCTCCCATTTTTTCAATTCTGCTTTCCTTTCAGCAGCAGAAAGCGGCTTTAGGGATGGCTTCTTAGTGCTTTCATTATTGATTTCACGATTGGCAAATACTAGTCCGCTCACCACAACAAGTAGTAACATCAGCGCATAAAATACTTTTTTCATAATTTTTTAGTTTTTTTTAAATGACATATAGATTTTCTTGATAAATCAGATCGGAAATGACATAATTTATTTTTAAATCTGATTCAGCGAAATTACTTTGATATCTTTCCATCCTGATAACCAGAATTGTAAATAAAAATGTAAACTTTGTAAATAAAAACTTGACACTATGTTTGATAGCAGAAATCTTCTGTCCGGGAAAGGCAAGTACCTGTTCGGATTGATACTATTCCTGTTTATATCTGGAATATGTGTAGCTTTTAGTATAAATGGAGGCAACTATGACTTTGATATCAGCAGAAGGGAAATTTTGTTGCGCAGGATCGGGCATGAAATACTCTTACAGTCGGGCGACAGTACATCAAGGGTGTTGCCGGTAAAAAAGATCAATGAGAATGAATACCAGATCAGCTTTGAGCATGAGCTAACTTTTGAACCGGCTTCGCTGGTGAGTACTACAAAGCGTATATTAACAGAAGATCCGTTAACAGATGATTACGTTGTTAAGGTTTTGAATTCCGGTAACTCCGGTATAGCCTATGGATTCGCCATATCCAAAAACAAAAAAGATGATATTATAGCCTGCATAGGAAGAAAGCAAGCTATGGCACGCTACCTAATCAATATTAAATTTAAATCAACAGGAACAAATGAGGCAAGGAATGGATATCTGCTAGGCAGCCTGCCATTTTTAGCGATTGTCGGTTTTATTTTTTTGAGATCTGTTAAGCCACAAAAAGCTTTACCTCCTGCACAGTCTAATAATATGTTCACTTTGGGTTCAGTATTGTTCGATGCTAAAAACCGGAAACTCATCATAAATGAAAAAACAATAGAGCTAACCGGAACGGAAACCCGTATATTACTCATTTTTGCATTGTCTCCAAATGAAACCATAGCACGGAGCCGGTTGCAAAAAGAAATATGGGAAGATGAGGGTGTAATTGTAGGGCGCAGTTTGGATATGTTTATATCAAAACTCAGAAAAAAACTGGAATTTGATCCGAACATCAAAATTGCAGTAATACGCGGAAAAGGCTATCGGCTGGAGATTTTAAACTAATTACCAGAAATTTTAACTACCATAATTGAAGCAGGCTGTTAAGGAAAAAACCGCAGTATTGATGTGCGGTTTTTTTAATTCAGAATAATTTGCAATGCATTTAGCAGCAAGAACAGCACCACTAATGAAAAAATGCGGTTTGTGAAACCGGCTGTTTGGCAAACAAGTTTCCAGACCATTCTAAATTAACTTTCTCTACCCCCTGTGCGGGCTTTTGATAATAAAGTTTAATGGGATGTAGACCTGCTTTGAGCTTGATTTTAGTTACTTTTTCATCTCCAGGCGTATATTTATAGTCTTCATCAATCAGTACTGCATCATGGATCCTGAGAAATGTTTTACCTGCAGCACTGAGGTGGAAAATATAATCGCCATCAGCAGGAATTTTGATAAATCCTTCGAAAGCTACCATATTTCCCGAACCTTTTCCAGTTAGGCCCAGGTTTAGACCTGCACTTGTACCATTTGAAATTAAACTCAGTCCATAAGGATTGGAAATCCACTCGGTAGCCGACTGATAGGTTTTCCATAAAAGCCCCTTGTTTAGCTTACGATTTGCTATGGCGGGCACGGCTACAGTATCGTATGGCCTTGGCGCTTCTACATCTGAGCGGCGCACGTGTAGTACCATATCTTTCATTTGACTTTGAAGGCCGGCCATATTTTTATTTTTAGCCAGATCAAACTCTTGATGAAAATCTTTAGATACATCAAAAATCTGGAAATTATCCGCATGAGATTTTATATCATATCTTATGCCTACCATATTATTTATTCTGATCATCTGCATCTGCTTTCTGGTGCGGCCCTGGTTAACCGCTGCAAAATCAGGGTAAACCGGTGTTTTACCACCTTCAAAATATTCTGAGTAAATCATACTCTCACGCTGCTTTCCCTTTCCCGTTAGCGATGGCAATAAGGATACGCCATCTGCCACTGCTGGCGCAGCTAAACCTGCCGCATCTAGAAAAGTTGGCATCCAATCGTAAGAAATGCTCGGCGAATGTACAACTGTGTTTGCTTGGATATGGCCTGTCCAGTTAACGATCACCGGCATGCGCATGCCACCTTCCAACACATCTCTTTTTATACCATCAAACGGCCCAAAGCTACTGAAGAAATTGGCATCGTAACGTAACTGCGGTTTTGGAAGATAAGATTCGATAGACGGGCCATTATCTGAGCTGAATACCACCAGTGTGTTTGAATCAATTTTAAGGTCTTTTAGCAATTGTAAAATATCGCCTACTTCATCATCGATCCTTCTGGTTGAGGTAGCAAATCTTTTATAAGTTTCAGGCCAGGGTTTTTCAGCTGTTGCTTTATTATGGTCATCATCATAAGTAGCTTTATTATAATCGGGATGTGTATAGCTATCGGGAATTCCATTGGCCGTATTAATCATTTCCCCAGGCTTTCCCAGCCATTGTACTCCACCATTTAAGCCCCCTCCTTTGGGATATGCCGAAGTGGGGAGTTCTAAAACAGCATGCGGAGTATCGTAGGCCAGAAACATAAAAAATGGTTGATCTTTCCCTTTATCTTTTTGGTGGTCAACAATCCATTTTTTTGCTCTTGCAGTCCACAAATCTCCGGTATAACAATTATCGAGATCCTTGCTTACCTCTGCCCTATTTTCCCAAACTTCTTTTTTGCCCCTGTATAAACCTTCTTTTGAATAATGTTCGTGTCCATCCGAATGGCGCATATAACCATAATAATAATCAAAGCCTCTGTTAAGTGGATGTGCAATCCATTCTTTATCTCCTTGCAGCCCCCATTTACCTATAGCTACAGTAGCATAACCTGCCTTTTGCATCACGTTGCCCAGGGTATAGTTATCGGTTAATGCTTTATCAAACTGATTGTCTCTAACATTGGCATGCCCCTGGCTTTGGCCAAGCAGAAGCGATGCCCTTGAAGGAGCGCAAACCGGGGCGGCACAATAATGCTCCGGGAGTGTAGCCCCCAACGCAGCCATTTTATCGAGGTTTGGTGTTAGGGTAAATGGTTTGCTTCTATCCTGAGCTGCTGCCCTTTTATTTTGAAAGAACACCCCCACATCTCCATAACCAAGGTCATCGGTGAGTATAAAAATAATATTGGGTGCTTTTTTATTTTTTTGCTGGGCAATACTGTTACCCGATGTAAGTAGAAGACTAAGTAGCAGTGTGTAAATAACAGGTTTCATTCGGTACAATCGTGGTTGATTTTCTGCAATATATAAATTAATTTTCTCCTCCAACCGTACCCTGAACCGGCTTATTGGTTGCAGTAATCTTTGTTGGCAGTGGTGCTTTAGTTTTTTCCATCCAGCTTAAAAGATCCGCCAAAAGCTCATCTCGCTTTGCCAGGTTGGTACCGGCAAGATTCAGGCGTTCACCATCATCGGTTTTGATATTGTATAATTCTACAGCATTATTTTCGTTAATTTTATCTTTTCCTCCATCAAGTATCCATTCCTCGAGGTAAAGATGTAACTTAAAATCTCCTTTTCTGACCACAGCCACCGGTCTTGTGCGGAACACTTTATCGCGCCCCCTGATCACAGGGTTATCCAGATAACCAGGGAAATACCAATATATCGATTTCCGAATAGTTTCTGTTTGCTGACCAAGCAAAAGTGGCATCAAATCTTCGCCATCACCTTTAAAATGATGATCGCCAGCCAACGACATAAAGGTGGGATAAAAATCGAGGTTGATGATTGGAGTGGAATTAACAGCTCCCGGTTTGATATGACCTGGCCAGTAGGCAATAAATGGTTCTCTGATTCCTCCCTCATAGTAAGATCCTTTATTTCCCCGTAATGGCTCCTGAGATGATTGCTGGGTGGCACCATTGTCGCTGGTAAAAATTACAAGTGTATTTTTTTCCAGGCCCGATTTTTTCAAAAAATCCAGTATTACACCTAAGCTGGCATCAAAATCGTATGTACAGGCAGCATAAAGAGCCAATTTATCAGTTAAGCCTTTCTTCTTGAATTTGGCTATAGTTTCAGCTTTTGCCTCTAATTTAGAGTGGATCGCATTGTGTGCCAGATAAACAAAAAAAGGCCTGTCTTTTGTTTGCTGCATAAATTTAACAGCGGTTTCGGTAAGGTACGATACCCCTTTCGGATCTGCGGCCTCATTGCTGCCTTTCGCTGATTGTTCTTTTTGGCCTTCCTTGTACAAATCGAATCCCTGCGCCTCGGGCTGTGTTTCTTTTGAATCAGCAAGGTGCCATTTACCAAAAATAGCGGTAGCATATCCCTGGCCTTTCAGTCCTTCGGCAATGGTATTAAATGACGGATTGAGGGAAACATTATTGCGTACCGGAACAAGTTTCATCAATCCCACCGGACCGCGGGTTGTGCTCCCTACAGCATAAACGCCAGTTCGTGGCGAATACAGCCCGCTAATCAATGCTGCGCGGCTCGGTGCACAGTTACCCGCGCCAGCATAGGCATTGTTAAATACCATTCCTTTTTTCGAAAGGGCATCAATATTGGGTGTTTCCATGATTTTGCTACCGGTAAAACCACAGTCCATGTAGCCAAGATCGTCTGCAAAAACCAATAGTATATTGGGTTTTGAAGCAGGAAGCTGTGTACTTTGTGAATGAGCGTTTAAATAGCGTAAAAAGATGAAAACGAATAGTAGTAACTTAAAGAAATATCTCATAAATATTGGCTAAGGCATAAGTGTGACATCCTGTAATTGCTAAATAAGGGTAAAGGAATTGATCTGGACAGCAACGAAAACTACCAAACAAATTTAACAAACACCAATTATGATAACAACCGGCAATTAACGGATTAAAACAAGATATTAACCTATAGCGGTGAATCGCGCGTACACTTTTGCCGAAATGCCTGGTTTGCATTAGAATTATTATTTTTATTTTCGGAACCCACAAATAAAATACAATGAAATTAGACCTTTATCAGATTGATGCATTTACCGATGAAATATTCCGTGGCAATCCGGCCTGTGTTGTTCCGCTTAAGGAATGGCTTCCGGACGAAATACTTTTCAAAATAACAAAAGAAAATGCCGTTGCAGAAACCGCTTTTTTTGTAGATATGGGCACCCACATACACCTGCGCTGGTTTACGCCTGAAATAGAGATGGATTTATGTGGTCATGCCACCCTCGGCGCTGCCTACGCACTCCATACCATTCTAAATTATGGTAAAGAAGAAATTGTTTTTGCAACCGCAAGCGGAGAACTCACCGTGACGATAAAAGATGATTTATATTCATTGAATTTCCCTTCCAGAAAACCCATACCTGCCCAACTTCCCGAAATAATTGTTAAGGCTTTAAATATCCAGCCAAAAAAAGTTCTGAAATCAAGGGATTATATACTGGTATACGAAAACGAGCAGCAAGTAAGAGATATTGTGATCGACAGACAGATATTTGATCAGATTAACCTCGACCCGGGTGGTGTGGTGGTTACGGCTAAAGGCAATGCGGTTGATTTTGTCTCCAGGTACTTTACACCGCAGTCAACCATCCTGGAAGATCCGGTTACCGGTTCGGCGCATTGTTCACTTATTCCTTACTGGAGCGAACAAATGCATAAAAATGATCTGCTTGCAACCCAGATCTCTGAACGCAGTGGAACGCTATACTGTTCTGATTGTGGGGAAAGGGTTATCATCAGCGGTAAGGCCAGAACGTATTTTGTTGGCACACTATGGATAGCATAGGACCAATTGAACCCATCTGATTTTAAGCATTCATCACAACGCTTTATAATTTTAGCGTTAATCGCCCTTAGAACGGAAAGCCATAGCTAAATCATCGCCATTAACACCCTACATTTTAAAATCGCGAAAGCGGCAGGGATTGCGTTATTTTTTGGAACGAATTTATTGACCTATCTATTGCATTTTTATTTACTTCATTTCCCTAAAAAAGGCGAAAATACTTTATCGTTTCCTTTTTACTGCTTATGATGGGCATTTTGTTGGGAAGTGTTTAGTACACTTCCCTTCAATTAATCTTAACACTGGGCGTGGGCATAACTATTTTAAATATTGGATATTTTAAAAGCGTAACGCGCGGCAATTTTTACCGAAATAACCACGCTGGCACACCAGTAGCTAAAAAGATATTCCATGTTTCCACATTTCCAATGCTTCCTGTTCATTGTATGGTAACAGCTTATTCAATGTTTGGATGGCTGTTTCCTGGATTTCATCTACAAATGGCCGTAGCCCATTCTGGTAAGTATAGAAAGCAGTTTGATAATCCTCATTATTAAGGGCAAAAGCATCACATAGCGCTGTCGCTCCAATGATGGCCAAAGAGCCTCCCATACCAGCCGCCGGCGATGCACAATATCCGGCATCACCTATGAGCGCGACCCTACCTTTTGTCCACGAAGGCATCTTTATCTGGCAAAATTTGTCGAAATAAAATGATGAAGACTGAAGTAATTCATTTTCCAATTCTGCGGTCCTCCAACCCATGCCCTTCATTTGGGTAGAAACTATGTCCTTCAATTGCTGCTGATCCCGAAAATCATATTTAATTTCACCCTCAGGCCTAAAAGTAAAAATCAAATCGGTTTTATTGTTATGAGCGTAAAGGGCAGCACCTTTATTGGGTTCAGCATACATTTGGTAGGTGCCATTTTCAACCAGTAGTTTATCTATAACTGCAATCGAGAAATATTGCCCAAGAAAGTGAGAATATTCAACTTCATGACCAAACCAAATCCTGCGTACAACAGAGTGAATTCCATCGCAGCCGAAAACAAAAGAAAACAGAGCGCTTGAGCCATCCTTGAAGTTTACCTTGATGCAATCTGCATTTTCTTCCATCGCTATAATGCTATTGTTAAAAATGAATTCTACATCGTTCTTAGCTAATTTATAGATCATATCAAGCAAATCATCCCTCTCAATCTCAAATTCTTCATCTGAAAATCCTCTTTGAGGGTCTTTAAGGATCAGCTCATAGCCCGTCTGGTCTGCAGCATTCTTAAATTCCCATTTTTCGGGGCCTACCCTCCTGGATTTAATCTGCTCGAAAAGCCCCATCCTTTTAACGATTTCTATCGTGTTATCTTTGATATCTACCGGGGTACCCCCCTTCTTTAGTGATGGCCCTATTTCGACTATTGTTACTTTATAACCCAACCGGATCATCCAATATGCAGTGGTTAGGCCGGCAAAGCTGGCACCTGATATCAATACACTTTTCTTTATTTGTTCCATTTACCTTTAATAATAATATGAAACAAAGATCCTCAATCCGAAATCTCCGGTAAAGAACCAACCGAGGCAAGAATTGGATTAATCGAGGTTTTGATTCCGGAATGCTATTGCTGTAGTACCAGTAGATTTGGAAAATAGTCTGGAAAAATAAGGATAATCTGCATAGCCCAAATCAAAAGCAATTTCTTTAACCGACTTATCGGTATGGTATAACAAGCGCTTTGCCTCTAAAATAATTCTGTCATGAATTAGCTGAGATGCTGAGAACCCAGTTGCATTTTTAAGACATTCATTTAGATAGGGTGTAGAGATATTAAGCAAAGCGGCATATTCACCAGGTCTTTTTAACGTACAATAATTTCTTTCCAATGATTTCCTGAAAAATTTGGCAACTTTATCAAAGCGTGATACCGTTTCTTCCCCGCTTTTTTGATTTAGAAATTCAGATACCAATAATCCAACCAGGGCATTACAACTTTCCCGTACTAAATGATGGTACATCTTCTCGGCTTTTTTTCGATAGAGTTTCAAACAGACAGAAAAATATTCTGAAATCAATGAAAAAGCATTCTCAGACAAAGAAAGTGGAGTAGCCGGTGTGAGGTCTTCGAGTATTTTATGATAGGCAACATTAAGTTTTTCACTATCAATCGAAATCGAACTGACAATGATGTGATCTATTTCCCGCATTCGGTGCACCTGATCGGGACGAAGAAAAACAACTGCCGGCGAAGATACATGGTAAGTCTGAAAGTCGATGTCAACTACTACCTTACCCCTCTCGAGGATATGAAATGTATATCCCTCATCACGGTGCGACTGGGTAGCTTGCTGCCTTTGGATAGCTGACGGAAAATCAGTAGTTTTTATGCTGTTTGTGTCCATAGCAATACCATGCCTTAAAGCATCATCCATTATATTGACTGGTATCTTTCCTTTGCTCGCTTGCATATAATATATTCTGATAATCGGAATATAAAGGTAAATAAAACGAAGGCTGAAATTGCATAACGACAGATTATACAGAACCGATTTTGAACGGCTGGAATTTTAATCCATAATCTTTTAAAAAGCCGATACTAATGAACATACCAAACCCTGATCTTTATTTGGTTTACTGAAATTTAAGGGATGAGCATTCCAGAAAAAGAGATAGACTGGGAAGCCTGGCTCAAGGAAAAATTTGAAAAACCGTTTCTCAAAATCATTAAAAAATATGAATTTAGAAACTTTATTTTATCCTCTAAGTCCTTATAAATTTCTATTTTTAATGTTCTCCTTACACAGCATAATCTGCTTTTTCATAGCATTCAGTTCTGCAATTTTCTCATCAATCTGCAACAACCTTTTGTCCAGCACCTCAAATTGAGCCTTTTGGGTAATCTCCTTTTTGTACCATAGATCAACAACTTCTTTGATTTCGTTCAGTGTAAAACCCACCGCTTTCGCCATCTGAATAAAATTCAGCTTATCAATGGCCTCCTGATCGTAAAACTGATAGTTATTGGTATTGACGTCGGTTTTTCTTCGCCCGCTGATCAGTCCGCTCTTTTCGTAGAACCTCAATGTCGGAATCGGAATGCCGGTTTCTTTGGATAGCTGATGGATAAGTTTCATGATGTGGAAAAATAAAGTTGAACTATGAAGTATACTGTATACTTGTGCCCTACAAATTTACTGTCTAATTTCGCATTTGAAAATAACCATTATTGAATTTATAAGATAAGTACGATGGAAAATCCCTTTAGCAGCACAGAACTCCTGAAAAGCCTCCCGGGCTTCGAAAGTCACTTTGAACAGGTGAATGGCACCCGGATACATTATATTGAAGGTGGACAGGGCCAGCCCCTCATCCTCCTTCCCGGTTACCCCGAAACCTGGTGGAGTTGTCATCAGATTATGCCCCTGCTCGCATCAAAATTCCGGATTTTTGTAGTTGAAATGCGTGGAATGGGCGATTCTGATAACCCAGCTGATGGTTATGAAAAAAAGAATATGGCAAAAGACGTTTACGAACTGACCAAACTGCTTGAGCTTGGAAAAGTATGTATTGCCGGGCAGGATATTGGCGCCCACGTAGCCTACAGCTTTGCTGCGAATTTTCCTGGTGCAACCGAAAAAGTGATCTTGTTTGATACACCGCATCCCGAGGAGGGAATGTACCAGCTCCCAATGCTGCCTATCCCCGGAGCGCAGTATGTATATCCCTGGTGGCTGGCATTCAATCAGATAAAAGAATTGCCTGAAGAAATTATGGAAGGAAGAATGAATACCCTCATCGACTGGATGTTTGATCAACTCCTGGTGCACAAAGAGGCTGTAACGCGCTTTGACCGGTCGGTTTATGCATTTGCCTATAACAGTAAGGATGCCATACGGGCTTCAAACAGCTGGTACCAGGCATTTAACAATGATATCGCAGACTTTAGAGAATACAACAAGATCACAGTTCCGCTGCTGGCTATTGGCGGCAGTGGCTACGAGGTACTAAAAAGTGGATTAAGGGAAAATGCCACAAATGTTAAACTGGTGAAAATCGAAGATTGCGGACATTTTTTACTTTCAGAGAAACCGCAGGAATGTGCGGATCATATCATCAGTTTTTTAAGTAATGCTTAATATCTGCCTTGATTAAGCCTGCTAACAATTAAAATTTCAAAGCCAATGTAGTATCAAAATGATCTCTGAAATATCATCTGTTTTGCTTACAGCTTTGTTTTACGGATTATGGTAAAAATAATCGTCAGTTGAATGCTGATCTATCTATCTTCATTTAATTTTTGGGTATTTTAAAGATTAAAAAAAGGACTATTACCTAACATTTACCTGAGAATGCTGTTTGTAACTGTTGAGTCTGCCAGGAATACATTTGAATAAAATGAAAAAGAAAAATATCAAGTTGCCGCTAATCTATAGTGGGGGATTGCCCCGCTCCTATTTTCTGCCGCCCTGGCGATCGATCATTATCGGTACAATTTTCATTTGTATGGGGATTGCGGTAACCTTTGGAATGGTGAACTACAACCTACCGTTCTGGTCGGTTTTACAAAGGATTTTGATCAGTTTTGAAGACTTAGGCAGCTTTCTCATGTCGATATTGATGCTGTTCTTCAAGTTACTTTTTTTTATAGGGGGCTATTTTTACATCAGATTTGCCAAGGGAATTGAGCGCGCGAGGCTCGACGATAAAGGATTTTACTTCCGTGCCATCCCTGCAGGAAGCAGGCTTGATAAAATATCCCTGGATGTAGGAAAGCTTACATTCATGCCATATAAAGAAATCGAGGATGTTACCGTTAAGAAATCATTTTTTTCCGGCCATCAGTTAGTATTAAAAACTAAGGGTGAAAATCAAACATTAACTGCCTTGGGTGTTCTTGGTGAATCTGAAAAAAGGGAAATAGTGGATATTATCCATGAAAGGATTCAGTCTGGCAAAGAACATCTCCGCATTTAGAGCAGATTATCCTTATCTACAACAAGTGTAGCACCTTGAGATTTAACCCAATCGAAAATTGAAACAAAAAATTCAAAGATTGCGAGGATGTAATTCTTACCTTTAAGCTAAATCTAAAAAAACTATATCATGAATCCAGAAGAAGACAGTAACTCAGCAACCAACAATGTTCCACAACCAATGAATGACCAGATTACAGACGCGGTAACGCAGTCCAATGATAAAATTATTGCAGAAGACCCGGCAATTGCTTTAGGAAATCTTTACCAGACCATAGCACAAGCTACAGGGGATATGTTTGAAAATGCATTGGATTCACAAAACCAGCAAAATATCCTGGAGCAGGCTGCAACTATACAGGGAATAATGCAAATCTATAACGTAGACACGGTTGCCGATGCTATTATCATCGCACAAGCTCAAAATCAGAACAAAACCAATAATTAAAAGCGGAGATTATCCAAATAGTGGCTGGTTATGTTTCAGCAAAGCGGCCACCTTTAAAGGCTTAAATTGACCGCTGCAATGAATCCTGCCGTATGTCTTATCTACCTGATTAACAAGAATTTAGAGCATAAAAAAGCGGAGTAAAAATTTCGAAAAATCTTCACTCCGCCTTGGTACCCGGAGCCGGAGTCGAACCGGCACGGTTTCCCACAGGTGTTTGAGACCAGCGCGTCTACCAATTCCGCCATCCGGGCATTCGTGTTGGACGGGGTTGCAAATGTAGAAATTGAAACTTAAAATCCAAAAATTATTTTCAATTAAATCTCAACCTACTGAAGTCCAATTATATTGGCCGTTCATCTTTTAATTTGCGGTCTACTACAAAGGGCATAAAGGGTAAAAGTGAGGCTAAAAAGATCAAAACAGCTTTGCCAAATTTCCATTTTTGCTCTTGCCAGGCTAAAATGAGCGTAGCTGCATACAACACAAATAATAAACCGTGAGCCCATCCTGTATATTTCACATATAAAGGAAGATTCGCAAAATACTTTAAGGGCATGGCTACAAATAATAAAAGCAAATAGGATATTCCTTCGGCTACGGCTACTTTACGGAAAATAGAAAGTGAACTGTTCATTGATCTGATTGTTTGTCCCGAAAGTAAAATAAAGCCACGGGCCAACAAAAACTAAAAAATGATTTTACAATTGAGTGTCTGAAAAGGTGGAAGGTTGAAGGCAGAAGGTGTAAGGTTTAGGGCTTAACCGCAGAGCTGACAATTATCTTAAAACACACTCCATCATCCATTTTCCATCTTATAACATCCATTTTTAACCGCA
>NZ_QNQU01000027.1 GCF_003315595.1 Pedobacter miscanthi
ACTTATAAATAGCTTAAGTTAATAGCATTGGTGTCTCCACAAACCATCTCAAAAGCTCCCGAAAACCTTTTCTTATAATTTTTTCTCCTTAAAAACTAAATAGTTATCGTTTTTTGATCAAAATAATCAATAAAATATTGCCGATGGCTTTTGATTATTCAATCTTGTTTCTATCTTTGCAGTCCTTACAACATCCTAACTGCGGAAGTGGCGTAATTGGTAGCCGCACCAGACTTAGGATCTGGCGCTTCACGGCGTGGGGGTTCGAGTCCCTTCTTCCGCACAACAAGATAAAGGCCGTTCCGACTTAAACATCGGAACGGTTTTGTTTTTAAAAACATTGATTAATAAAAATGAGGTGCTGTTTTAATTGAAGTGATATGTGGCTTTTGTCTCCTATCTTGATACTCAAATCTAATAGCATATCTCTGATACTTATATCTCACAAAAATGAATATTACACAGGAAAAAACCGGCAACTTAAATGCTGTTGTAAAAATCAAGATCGCACCTGCTGATTATACCGGAAAAGTAGAAAAAGCAATTAAAGATCAGGCTAAAAAAGCACAATTACCTGGTTTCCGTAAAGGAATGGTTCCTGCTGCCCACATTAAAAAAATGTATGGCAAAAGTATCCTGGTAGAAGAGGTTAACAATTTATTGAACGATACCTTATCTAACTATATCGCAGAACAAAAATTGGAAATTTTAGGTCAACCGCTTCCTAAAATGGACGATGAACGCGAATTTAAATGGGATAATACAGATGATTTCGAATTTGATTACGAATTAGGTTTAGCGCCTGCTTTCGAGGTAAATGTTTCATCAAAAGATAAATTTACTGAGTACGTTGTTAAAGCTGATCAGGAAACTTTAGAAAGCCGTATCAAAAATATCCGTCGCAGTTATGGCAAAATGACAAACCCTGAAGTTTCCGCTGATGGTGATGTACTTTATGCTGAGCTAACCCAGGTAGCAGATGGTGCTGCTGTTGAAGGTGGTATCACAAGCACCGGAACTATCCGTTTAGACCAGATAAAAGATAAAAAGATCCTTAAATCTTTAATCGGTTTAAAGAAAGATGATGAAGTTACCATCGATATTCAAAAAGCCCTTGAAGATGCTGCGGTAATTGCAAAAGCTTTAAACATTTCTGAAGAGCAGGCTGCCGAATTAAAAGCAGATTTCAAATTGCAGATCAAAAATGTAAACCGTTTGGAAGAATCAGACTTAAACCAGGAGTTTTTTGATAAATTATTTGGCGAAGGTACTGTAACTGACGAGGCAACTTTCAGAGAAAAAATTACGGAAGAAGTAGAAAGCATGTTTAAACAGGATGCTGAACGTAAACTATCAAACGATATTTATGAAGCATTATTGGTTAAGCATAACTTCGAATTACCGGATGAGTTTTTACGTCGTTGGTTAAAAGCAACAAACGAAAAATTAACCGATGAGGAATTGGCAGAAGGTTATGATGATTTCGCTAAAAACCTGAAATGGACTTTAATCGAAAATAAAATCATTAAAGATAACAGCATCGAAATTAAATATGAGGATGTAGTTCAGGCGGCTAAAGCAAAATTAGATGCGCAGTTCAGAATGTACAGCCCAAGCCCGCTTCCTGAAGATCAACTAGCACAATATGCTGTTCAGTTTTTACAGGATAAAGAAAATGCTAACCGTGTTTTCGAAGAGGTAAAAGCACTAAAAACTTTCGAGCAAATTAAATCTATCGTTACTTTAGAACAAAAAGATATAGGCTATGATAAGTTTGTAGCGCTTGTTGAGAAAAAGTAATAGCGATTGGCGTATGGCGCTGAGCGTAAAGCTTATGCCGTTTTGAAAATGATTGTGCTATCGCTATATTTAGTTATGGCACAATTTAAATTTCAATCGCTCGAAGTTTGGCAGTTATCAATTACATTAACTGATAAATTACTTGATATAGCTGACCGATTGTCAGTTGATAAAAAATACAGATTTGCAGAGCAGCTCAATGGGGCTGCTCTTAGCATATCCAATAATATTGCTGAAGGATCTGGTTCTGTTTCTAATAAGGAATTCGCTCATTATCTGAATATTGCGCATCGATCCACCTTTGAGAATGCAAATATTTTAGTAGTTTTAGAACGGAGAAAATATATTTCTGACATAGAACTGAATGATTATCTGGAAGAATTGGATAAATTGGCACGGAAATTAACCAACTTCAGAAAATTTTTATTAAAATAACCGCGTATTTCGCTTAAGCGCCAAACGCTTACCGCAAAGCGCCAAACTCTATAACTCATGAACATAGATTCACAAGAATTCAGAAAATTTGCCGTTAAACATCAGGGAATTGGCGGTTTACACGTAGATAAATTTATTGCTCAGGCTAATTTAGATCCTAAGAGCATGACACCATATATCATTGAAGAACGCCAGTTGAACGTAGCACAAATGGATGTTTTTTCAAGATTAATGATGGACCGTATTATCTTTTTAGGTGATGCTATTTACGATCAGAATGCCAACATCATCCAAGCACAACTGTTGTTTTTACAGTCTGCAGATGCTGATAGAGACATTCAGATCTACATTAACTCACCAGGTGGTTCGGTTTATGCTGGTTTAGGTATTTATGATACCATGCAGTATATCCAGCCTGATGTAGCTACTATATGTACCGGTATGGCCGCATCAATGGGTGCCGTTTTATTGGTTGCAGGTGCAAAAGGTAAACGTGCTGCTTTACCTCACTCAAGAGTAATGATCCACCAGCCATCAGGAGGTGCACAAGGTGTGGCATCTGATATGGAGATCAATTTGAGAGAGATGTTGAAATTGAAAAAAGAATTATATGATATTATTTCAGAGCACTCTGGCCAAACTTACGACTGGGTAGAGAAAGCTTCAGACCGCGATTACTGGATGACTGCCGATGAGGCAAAAGGATTTGGTATGGTTGACGAAGTATTATCGAGAAACGCAAAGAAAGATGGCGAAACAAAATAAAGAATCCCGTTGCTCGTTCTGCCATTCTGGCAAGCATGAAACTTTAATGTTAATTGAAGGTATGGATGCATTTATCTGTGATAAGTGTGTTACCCAGGCCAACCAGTTGCTTGCACAGGAATTAGGAACCAAAGGGACAAAAAATATTCAGGAGGCGATAAATTTATTAAAGCCTCTTGAAATTAAGCAACATCTTGATCAGTATGTTATTGGTCAGGATGATGCCAAAAAGGTACTTTCCGTTGCCGTTTACAACCACTACAAACGTTTAAACCAAAAGGTTGATAAAGACGAGATCGAGATTGAAAAATCAAATATCATGTTGGTGGGCGAAACCGGTACAGGTAAAACACTTTTGGCTAAAACCATTGCTAAAATCCTGCATGTGCCTTTCTGTATCTGCGATGCCACTGTGTTAACAGAGGCCGGTTACGTGGGGGAAGATGTGGAGAGTATTTTAACCCGTTTACTACAGGCTGCAGATTACGATGTAACTGCTGCTGAGCGTGGTATTGTATATATTGATGAGGTGGATAAAGTGGCGCGTAAAAGTGATAATCCATCTATTACCCGCGATGTATCAGGAGAAGGTGTGCAACAGGCTTTACTGAAGATTTTAGAAGGTACGATAGTAAATGTTCCACCTCAGGGCGGACGTAAGCACCCAGACCAGAAAATGATCCCGGTAAATACCAATAATATCCTGTTTATCTGTGGTGGTGCATTTGATGGCATAGAACGTAAAATTGCCAACCGTTTACGTACACAGGCTGTAGGATATAAAGTGAAGAAAGATGAGACTGTTTTAGATCTTAAAAACCTTTATAAGTATATTACCCCTCAGGATCTGAAATCGTTTGGTTTAATTCCCGAGTTAATTGGTCGTATTCCGGTTCTTTCGCACTTAAACCCATTGGATAAAGAATCGTTAAGGAATATTTTAACGGCTCCTAAAAACTCATTGATCAAGCAATACGTTAAGCTTTTTGCTTATGAAGATGTAAAGCTTGTTTTCGATGAAGACGTTTTAGATTTTATTGTAGATAAAGCAATGGAATATAAATTGGGTGCCCGTGGTTTAAGATCGATATGTGAAGCGATTATGCTGGATGCAATGTTTGATACACCAACACAAACGGATGTCAAGGAGTTGCATATCAATCTCGATTACGCGATAGAGAAATTTGAAAAGGCCGACTTTAAAAAGTTGCAGGCCGCTTAAAAAAATCAAATCCTTCCCGTAATCGGGAGGGATTTTTTGTAATATAGTATTGTTAACGCTATGCGCTATGCGCCAGCTCTAAACTAAATGATATGAACGAAGAAAAAGACATAAAAAAAGATGAGGCCATTGTAGAGCAATCAAAAAAAGTTAAAGAAGTAGAAAGTCCTGTTAAGGCAGGATTAAAATCTAAAGACGAAATTGTGAAAAACTGGTTGCCACGTTATACCGGCCGTCCGTTGGATCAGTTCGGAGATTATATCCTGCTGACCAATTTCAGCAAATATGTAAGTATGTTTTCGGAGTGGAATGATAACGCACCGATTATGGGTTTAGATAAGCCCATGCAGAGCGTTACTGCAAATGGAATCACCATTATCAACTTTGGTATGGGAAGTCCGTTGGCAGCTACCATGATGGATTTATTGACTGCGATTAAACCTAAAGCAGTATTGTTTTTGGGTAAATGTGGCGGTTTAAAAAAGAAAAACCAATTAGGCGATTTAATCCTTCCGATTGCAGCCATCAGGGGAGAAGGTACATCAAACGATTACCTGCCTGCAGAAGTGCCTGCATTGCCTGCTTTCGCCTTGCAGAAAGCAATTTCTACCACCATACGCGATCATGGAAGGGATTACTGGACCGGAACCTGTTACACTACCAACCGCAGGGTTTGGGAACACGATAAAGAATTTAAAAAGTATTTAAAAACGCTGCGTGCCATGGCGGTGGATATGGAAACCGCAACGATTTTTACCACGGCATTCGCCAATAAAATACCCGCAGGCGCATTACTTCTGGTGTCAGATCAGCCGATGATCCCCGAAGGTGTTAAAACCGCAGAAAGCGATAGCAGTGTAACCGAAAAATATGTGGAAACACATTTGCGCATCGGTATCGATTCGTTAAAGCAGTTGATTAATAACGGTTTAACGGTGAAACACTTGTTGTTTTAAGGCTTTGTAGCTGGGCGAACACATCCGAACCATGACGTCATTTCGAGCGAAGTGCAGCGCAGTCGAGAAATTTATCTCGAGATAGATCTCTCCGCTCCACTGCGTTCCGGTCAAGATGACGACTATTTTTGGAGTTTCGATAGAAATTGAACGAAAAACCGGCTATATCCGGTTTTTTATGCCCTATTCTTAACCATTCAGGTTTGGCAAATAGCCATGAAGCACTAAATCGTTGTTATTATTTATCTCGTAATTACAGCCATTGTGCAGGAGTACGATCCTATCCGAAACATCAAGTATGGTTTTGTAGTAATGATCAGTTATAATAAACCCTTTAAATAATTTTAAATCATTAACGTGCCGTTTTAACTCTTCTATAAGTAATGGCGCCAATTGCGAAAAAGGTTCGTCTAGGAGGATAAAATCTGCATCAGAATAAATGATGATTAAAGCTTCCAAAAACCTGCATTCTCCACCCGAAAAATCCCTGAATCTCTTTCCTAAATTGTCCGAAACAAAAGGGATTTGAAGTAATTTCTCTTTGTGTATTTTACAGAATGCTTCAATTGCAACGGCAACGGTTACTCTGTTTGGAATAAAGTTATCCTGAGGCAGGTAGCATAGGTTTTTTGATAAGTAACCTTTATCATATATTTTATTATCGATATTGAGATACTTGAAATCTGCTTTTACACTTCCAAAAATGATTTTTAACAAAGTAGATTTGCCAGATCCGTTTCTGCCCAATAAACCTACTACTTCACCAATTTCACAATTGAGGAAAACGCTGCTTAGTACTTTTCTATTTGCAAAAGATTTGCTAACGCTATCGATAAAAAGTCTCTGCATATTAATGAAAGGATTAAAATTGCGGTAAAAACGATTAAATCATATAAAATTAAATTTATCATGATTTTTCTAAAACCTATGCCTTGGTTTTTAAAATAGTAGATTGTCTTCTGGTAAAACATGTAATATATCGCTATAGAAAACAGCCAGCCTGTAAGTTTGAGGAATAAAGCAAATGAATAAATAGCAGGTGCTTTAAATCCGTTTAAAATAAAAAACGCAGATGCCAATAAACTCACCAGTATATTCCATACAAAAATAGGTTTATAAACAGATATAGATTTTTTGAGTAAGCTAACCGACATCTTTTAAAGATATAAAATCAAAACGGAAAACTTAGTTGTGTATAAACAAAAAAAGACCGGCCAATAGCCGATCTTTCTTTGTTTCAATGAAACCTAATCTCTTATCCTAAATAAGATTTTAAGATTTTACTCCTTGAAGTATGACGTAAGCGTTGTAACGCTTTATCTTTAATCTGACGTACACGCTCGCGTGTTAAGTTAAATTTCTCACCAATCTCTTCTAAAGAAAGCGGATGGTTAGAACCTAAACCGAAGAATAAAACGATAATTTCTCTTTCTCTTTCTGTTAAAGTAGATAAAGAACGTTTAATCTCTTCTGATAAAGATTCGTTGATCAATGAGCTGTCGGTGTTTGGCTCATGGTTTTCCAGTACATCCAGTAATGTATTTTCTTCACCCTGAACAAAAGGAGCATCCATTGATACGTGACGGCCTGAGTTACTTAAAGTGTCCGAAATTTTATCCACTGTAGTTTCTAAAATATCGGCCAGTTCTTCCGGAGAAGGCTCACGCTCATATTCCTGCTCTAACTTAGAGAAGGCCTTGCTGATTTTACTTAACGAACCTACCTGGTTTAATGGTAAACGTACAATACGGCTCTGTTCGGCAATTGCCTGCAGAATTGATTGACGGATCCACCAAACGGCATAAGAAATGAATTTGAAACCTTTGGTTTCATCAAAACGTTTTGCCGCTTTAATTAAACCCAGGTTACCTTCATTAATTAAATCTCCTAAAGTTAAACCTTGATTTTGATATTGTTTTGCAACAGATACAACGAAACGCAAGTTCGTTTTAGTTAAGCGCTCTAATGCAGCCTGATCACCTTCACGAATCTTCCTAGCTAAAATTACCTCTTCTTCTGCTGTTATTAAATCTACTTTACCAATTTCATGCAGGTACTTATCTAAGGATTGACTTTCACGGTTGGTAATGGATTGCGTTATCTTGAGTTGTCTCATTTATACGAATTGTGTGCTCTTTAATTATTGAGTGTGCAAAGTTACGAAATTGTATGGCAATCCGAAAGGATAAAATGCTGAAAATGTTGCCGTTTGCACAATTTTTTTACAGTTTTACTTACTACAAAAATCATTCCAAATAAATTTCTGACATCGTTTGTGTTATATAGGTAGATATAGCTGTTATTCGTATATTATTTATTGTAAAACAATAAATATATTTTGAATTGTAATAATTTATTATTTATGTTTGTGCTATAAAAATTAAATAAAAATGACGTTTCTTAAAATTCAGCTTTACTTCGATAAAAAATACTTTCGCAAATTATCAGAGAATTTTTCTAGTGAGAATTTCTGTCAGATGGATGACCAATTTCTTATCATATTTTTCTAACCTAATTGCGCAATCCCTAAAACGATAATGATTTAACATGGAAATTATGAAAAACAGGCTTCAACAAATTCAAAAAATATCGGTCGGCATGTGGCTGGTTGTTTGGCTGATATTTTTTATCTCTGGAATCTCCGAAATAATAAAGGATTTTAGATCTCCAACCAATTCTATTCTTTTTATCGATGGCGTAAAGCAAGCTGTGTCACTCGTTTTTTATTTCTGTATTGGATGGCTGCTGTTTAAACTGGTTTACAATAATCGACAGCATATTGCTACTACAATTGTTTCGGATAAGGGTATAAAAAAAATTAAAGCAATCTGGTATACGATATTTTCCTATCTGATTTTTAAATTCTTTTTTATTACTATCATAAGCTGGTTTATTTTGCCGCGGTTGGCTGATGTGCAACAGGCAGAGGTTTTGGGTTATGGAGTAAAGGTGGGTATAAAACCTTTTACAGATCTATTTATCGCCAATGTAATTGTTTGGGCCCTACTGCTTGTAATCAATTATTCACTCAGGTTAAAAAAAGAAAACGATTTAACGATATAATATGAAAGCGAATAATCAAATCAGGTTGGTCAAAATGGGTTATATTATGACGCTTGTAGCCGTATTTCTCTTTGCATTTAAGGATGCGGTTAGGGGTTTTGAAGATGGTTATAGTGAAGGCGGAAAAGGAGGTTTATTCGGTCTGTTTGCGGGGATATTCATATTGTTGATCACTTTCTTCGGTATAAGGATATTGGTTTACCTGTACCGCTTTATCGATTCGGTAGAGGCTGGCGATGTTTTTAGCAACGAAAATGCCGAACGTCTTAAACGCATGGGATGGTATTGTACTTTCATACCGTTTGCGTTATTCTTTTTTAATGCTTTAGAATATGCCGATCAATCGGGAAACCATAAGAACCTGACTTTAAGTATCATCGAAAATGTTGATTTCCAGATCTGGCTGTTGATTTTTGGCTTAACGCTTCTAACTATTGCTTTCGTATTTAAAAAGGGAATTGAACTCAAAAAGGAAAGCGATTTAACTATATAAAACCATGGAGAATTTAAAACGGTCAAAATCATTATTTGGTGATATTATTGGTGCTCTTGTCCTGGTGGCAATTTGCTCTCTTTTTATATGGATGATGCTAAGTACAGTTGTTACAGGTCGCTCTACAGGGAGTAACAACGATTACGAAAGTTATGAACTGGCAGATCCGCCAAGTAAATATGATCTGCTGGATGATAGTATAATAAAGCTTGAAAATAACCTTAATCGCCTTAAATCAAAGACTGCGAACATTAAAAGCAATCTTTTGCCGGCTGTAGGGTTCAAGTATAGCGGATTTTTAGGCGTTTCGTCCTATACTGATACGGCACGGAAAAATAAGCAAACATTTATTGAACTATCAGATTTTGGGTTAAACCAGAATAGTTTCGATTACAGAAATTCATCAAAATATTATTTTAAGGACGGAATATCTCACCTGCAGGTTCCACAGCTTACAGAAATTGGCAAGCATACGTACAAAATAAGTTATACCGATAAAAAGGTTGATTACAGGTATGATCCGGGAAGCAATGTCGTTTTAATCCCGATGCTCAGCGATGTGGGGATATTAACGGCGAAAATCTTTTCTGTAGCAGTGGCGTTGGTTACCTGTTTTATTTTTATGTTCGGTTTGCTTTTAATCCTGAAGTTTTTGATAGGGATATCGAGAAATAAGATTTTTGAAGCCATCAATATTCGCAGGTTATTCTGGATTTCGATGTGTTGTTTTACCTCGGTACTTCTTCCTTATATTGTTTCTGGTGTATTATATCTGATCTATGCTAAAACATTGTCGGATGAGGTAATATATACAAAAAAACTCTCAGGCAGCGATATTTCACTTGTTATGTTGGGTGTGCTGTTTATTGCGCTTTATGTGGCCTTTAAAAGAGGGTTTAAGCTTAAAGAGGAAAATGATTTAACTATTTAGGTTTTTAAGAACATTCCTAACTTTACCAATCCTACAATGGCCATAATAGTTAATTTAGATGTAATGCTGGCGCGACGGAAAATGTCGCTTACCGAACTGAGCGATCGGGTAGGGATAACCATGTCTAATTTATCGATTTTAAAAACAGGTAAGGCAAAAGCAATCCGTTTCGAAACACTGGAAGCCATTTGCGAGGTTTTGGATTGCCAGCCTGGTGATATTCTGGAATTCCGCCCTGAATAAACCTCGCAGGTTTGCGAAACCTGCGAGGTTTGATCGGACTTAAATACCACAAGCCCTCTTTAAATAAACCTGATAGAACGGAAAGCCCGGAGCGAGGTACGAGTGAGGCTTGAAGGGATAGCAGGGCAAAAGGCTGCCATAAAAACAGAACCGTTCATTTTCAAAAAAAGAAATTTATCTACAGTGCTGGCAAACCTATAAGGTCTTAAAGACCTTATAGGTTTTTTTGAAAAAGAGGGGAATAAAAAAGCCTTTCAGTTTTACTGAAAGGCTTTGAATATAATATTGCTTAAAACTTTGGTCTTTAACCTTTAGTCTTTTAGCTTAAAAACTATGCTTGTTCTGCCAAAACTTTGGTTACCAGATCAGCTGCTTCTTTTAAAGCAATTGCTGAATAAACCTGTAAGCCAGACTCGTCAATTAATTTTTTAGCTTCTTCGGCATTTGTACCTTGTAAACGGCAGATAATTGGCACAGGAATGTTACCGATTTCTTTATAAGCATCGATTACACCTTGCGCAACACGGTCGCAACGTACAATACCACCAAAAATATTGATCAAAATTGCTTTAACGTTAGGATCTTTCAGGATAATGTTGAAAGCCGCTTTAACGGTTTGAGCATTTGCGGTTCCACCAACGTCCAAAAAGTTTGCAGGCTCACCACCGGCTAATTTGATGATATCCATAGTAGCCATTGCTAAACCAGCACCGTTAACCATACAACCTACGTTACCATCAAGGTTAACGAAGTTAAGGTTAGAAGCACTTGCTTCAACTTCCATTGGATCTTCTTCAGTTACATCACGCATTGCTGCATAATCAGGGTGACGGAACAAACCGTTTTCATCTAAATTAACTTTAGCATCAACTGCGATTACTTTATCATCAGATGTTTTTAAAACCGGGTTGATTTCGAACATTGAAGAATCGGTTGCTTCGTAAGCTTTGTACAATGCTGAAACGAATTTCACCATTTCTTTAAAAGCGTTACCGCTTACACCAAGGTTGAAAGCAATTTTACGTGCCTGGAAACCTTGTAAACCAACTTTAGGATCGATTTCTTCTTTGAAGATCAAATGTGGTGTGTGCTCAGCAACTTCTTCGATATCCATACCACCTTCGGTACTGTACATGATGATGTTACGGCCTTTTGCACGATCTAACAATACTGAAATATAAAATTCTTTGGTTTCAGAAGCACCTGGATAATAAACATCCTGGGCCACTAAAATTTTGTTCACTTTTTTACCTTCAGGACCGGTTTGAGGGGTAACCAATTGCATGCCGATAATGTCGGTTGCACGTTGTTTAACTTCATCAAGGTTTTTGGCCAATTTAACACCACCACCTTTACCGCGACCACCAGCGTGGATTTGCGCTTTAATTACAACCCAGTCAGAATTGTAATCTACTTTCAGTTGCTTAGCAGCCTCAACAGCTTGCTCAGGAGTATCGGCAACAATTCCTTCTTGAACGTTAACACCGAAACTTTTTAATATCTGTTTACCCTGGTATTCGTGAATATTCATCTGTTTATATTTTTGTCTTTATCTGTCAGATGGAGCCTTTTACTCTCAAAATAATTATTTTAATAGTATCGGGTTCATTTGCTACAAAATTTGCCCAAAGCTACAATTTCAAACCCTTTAAACAAATAGCAAATGCCGATTTTTTCAGAAAATGAACGTTTTATGTTAATCGGGAAATCAGTGCCTGTAATGTATGCTGGTTTATGGTGTTATACTGATTCGAAGATCTGTGGAAAGATTTTTTATTTGAATGGAGGGCGCGGTTCTTTGTGGCGGCTGGCGGTCGTTTCAACCAGACTTAAAAACCAATTTAGTTCCTGCCAAGTGCAAAAAAAATCCTCTGCGTTAATTATCTTAAATCTGCGGGAACAAAATGATTAACTACCTGCAAAGGGCGTTCCGAAGATTCCTACTGCCAGCTCTGCCCAGATCAGGAACAAAGCCAATAAAATAGTGATCAGGATTACGGTGCGTAAAGTACCTGTTTTTAGGTTCCTGATCACGAGTTCGATGGCTAAGCCGGTGCTAAGCAATAGCGCTCCTGCTGTGGTAAAATCGATTAAAGTCCATTTTACTTCGCTGGTAAACTGCATAGCAATTAAAGGAATGGACAAAATGGTTACTGTAATTGCTAAAATAGCAATGATCCTGAATTTGCCTGAACCAAGTGTTTCTTGAGTTTTCATGATTTTAATGGTTTAATTTACGTATAAATAATTAATTTTTAATTCCCCCGATACAATTTGCATCAGGGGAAATCCAAGCGGAGTTGGAGGTGTTGAGAGGTTAATTATAAGTGGGTTTGTTTATTTTTATTGTTATTTTAAAAATTTCTTTGTGATCGTACAAAACAGTTTTGCCGGCAACTTTTGCGAGTTTAAGCTTCATTTTGTTGAAGTAACCGTGAAGATTAAGTTTACCAGCTTTAAATAATTTTTTATGGGCAGACCAAACCACCAAACTGGTGCAAATGAAAAAGCAGGAATAAGCATGGTAGGCAATCCACTTTGAAATGGCATTTTTTTGGCTGAAAATAATGTAGAGGCGTTCTCTTTGAAAATTGATATGCGCCGCTTCATCAATTAAAATGTCAGTGCATATCTGTTTTAACAATGCGCAATTTGTTGCATCTTTTAATGCCTGGTAAAATAGCTGCGCTGCACTTTCCACTGTAATTACGGCAATTGTCCAAAGCTCCATGTTTGTGTTGAAATACCTTATTTTTCTGAATAAAGTATCGCCCCAATCCTTTTTAATCCTTGGTTCGCCAATTAAATCGAGGTATTTACCAAGATTATTGCCATGTTTTTGCTCCTCTTTTATAAAAAGCTTAACAGCATCCAGATATTCCGGATCATTAATCGTGTTTGCATATTTTTTTGATGCATTAATTAAATGATCTCCTTCTGATGTTTCTCCAAGCTGCCAGGCTTGCAGCGATTTTAAAATGTTAAACTTTTCTTCTGCTGTTATTTTTGCTTGTAAATCCCAATCAATCCGATTGATTTTGAGGTTTTTTGCGAAATAATTTGTCCAATATCCTGAAAGATGCGTTTCCATATTTAGTTAAATTTTGGGGTTAGAATAGGTTGAAAATTTTATCTACGGCGCGGTCCATAATGAACCATGCCAATGCGAAAAGTGCCAAAACCATCGCCATTACCTTAAATTTTTTATTCATGTTGCTTTAGCTTATTCAATCCAAAATATTCAGCCGTATTCCAATCCGGTAAATTCCATGATAACCAGCTTGATTTTTCATAACGTTCTTTGAAATAGCCAATCCTCCGATCGAGTTTCTGCATTAAAACTTCCTGTGGATGGTCTACCTTGGCTGTTTCAGTATCGTTTTGCGTTGGAGGATGGATTTTTGATCTGTTTTTATCCAGAAAAGGAAGTGTTTTTTCGGATAAGGATGTTAAATAATACGGATCTATAGAAACAGCATCAACATGGTTTAGGTTGTATTTAACGATTAAAATATCCCAGTTAACAACATTAAATGTAAGTAATAATGCAAACCAGATATTTCCGTTCATTTTAAATAAATAGAATATTGTTTTCTGTTTGGCCACCTTTAAATAGACTGTTGCCAGGCCAATGATACAAAGAAGGGCAAATACCAGCACACCGATTCTTTTATGGGTTAGGCCATGGAATTCGATGTAATAACCATCGCGGATAAGAACCGAAATGATGAGAATAAAATTCTGGACCATCCAGGTATAGGCCAATAACCTGAGCGTTTTACTTTTATGATAAAAGTTTAAATTTCCCCTGAAATAATAAAGGATTACCGCCATCGCCATTATAATGCTAAAGATTAAGGCATTTGTACCCTGGTGCAGTTCTCCCGAAAAATTACCCGAAGGTTCGTAACCAAACCAGAGCGTGGTAATATCGATCGTGTTTAACAAAAGCAATAAAAGGTTAAGCGCAACGAATGAAATAACCCCTACAATATATTCGGTTTTTAAAGCCATTTTTCGGGTTAGCAGATTACCGCTAAAGGTTTCGATAATGTTATACCATATCGTTTTACGGCCCAAGCCCCGTCTGATGCGCAATAGCTGATCTTTGCATTTTAACTCTGCTTTTTCCAGACTTTTATCAAAAAAGGCCAGTAATAAGCCACTTGTTAAAACCAATCCAAAACAAAAGTGAACGATGCGTTCGATACTCAGATCGCTAAAAAAGAAATGAAGGATGTTATCGAAGAAATTGCCAATATTGGTGAGCATTACTTCGGCATAATGGGCAAAAACATTACTCGCCGCCGCATATAAACAGGCAAATATGGTTACAATAATTACCGGGATAAAAATGTATTTGATCAGGGTAAAAAGGGGCTTCAGTTTAAAATTGCCAACACTTACCTTGCTTAGGTGTTGTATGGCATTAAAGGGAACCGTAACAATTTGTAAAAGTGCTGCAACAAAGGCTGTAAAAACCGTTCTGATCTGCTGGTTATGAGCAAAGCCAATAAATAGTAAAAGGCTGATATAATAAGTAACAATCGATAAATCGGAACTGTTGATTACTACGAGAATTGCCGCTATTAAATGTGCCAGACCGTAAATTTTCAGTTTGGTGGTTTTAATTACATCGGGGTTTACGAAAGTGATTACCAATAGATAAATGCTATAAATAAGCAGATTAAGAGCCAGTTCTTGTTGCCAAAAAAGGAAACTGAACAACAGACCACCCAATAGGGCAGAGAGCAGATAAAGGTTTGATTTATTCTTCATTTTATAATAGGATTGTGGTTACAATTAAAAAATACATAATGGCAATGGGAATGTTAACAAGCTGTAGAAGCATGGTTGATACTGATAAAGACCTATTTTCAGCATAAATGAAACTTGAAATTATCAGGGCAAGCATTACCAATAGGTTAAAAATAATAGCGGTTGAAAGGTATATTATACCGGACGGGATCAGAAAGTCGGCCCTGAAAAGGCAAAAGCTGAGAAATAAAATTGTTCCCCCTAGAAAAGAAACCAGTGTGGTTTTCTTTCCTATGTTAATGATTAAAAGTTCAATATTTTTCATTTTAAAAGTGCTTTGTATTTCAAAGTAATTAACCAAAAAAAATAGATTACAGTTTCCTGATCATTTTTTCAAGTGCATCTAAATGTGCTTTAAAGGCCTGTTTGCCCAAAGCCGTAATAGAGTAGGTGGTACTGGTTTTTCGGCCGATAAAACCTTTGTGTACCTTGATAAATTCGGCCTGTTCTAAAGTATTCAGGTGCGAGGCCAGGTTGCCATCAGTTAATTCTAACATCTGTTTTAAGTCGTTAAAGCTAATTTCGTCGTTCACCACCAGCATCGACATTACGCCGAGCCTGATCCGGCTATCGAATATTTTATTTAAATCTGCTATCGGGTTTTTCATCCTTACTGACCTCTCTCATATTTAAAATACATTAAAAGACCATAAACAATGTGAAGAACGCCGAAACCAAAGGCCCAGAATATTAAGCCGTAACCAGCATAAAACATACAGATTAGACCAAGTAATACTTCGCAAAAGCCTAAGTAACGTATATCGCTGTAAGTAAATTTACTGGCATTGATTAGTGCTAAACCGTAAAAAATAAGGCAGCTCGGTGCAATAATGCTATAGGTATTTGGGTGGTTGATTAATAAAGCGATAATGAATAAACCTCCTGCTGCCAAAGGAACAAATAGGTTGAACAAAAGTGATTTCGAAGTTTTATCCCAGATGGGAAGGTTATTCTTCTGGCTTTTCCGATAAGTAAACAAAATTCCACCAGCCAAAGCGATAATCAATACAAAAACGCCCAGTTTGATCAGGTTAAATTCCAGGTCCATTTCTCCATCAACACCATAGCCATAACCATGTTTATTAACGAATTTATTAATCTCATCATGCGCAAAATAAGCACCGATTAAAGCAATAACACCTGCAAACACGCCAGATAAGCCGCTTAAGGAAATAAACCTCGACGACCTGTCCATCATCTGTCTGATATCTTTTAAGGCATTTAGTTGTTCTTCTTGTTCGCTCATTTTAAAAGTGCTTTGTTTTTCAAAGTTAAATAGAAATTTGATATCTGCAAATCTTTTTTTGTTTTTCCTTCGGAATGATTACACCGATTTAAAGATTACACAGATTTTAATGAGCTAGTTTTTTGCTGTTAGTTTTGATCTTTACACTTTGCAACTTGTGTTTTGGTCCTTTTATGCTTTAGTCTTTAAGTCTTTGGTCTTTGCCCTTTAAGCTTTTTTACTAAATTTGAAGCATGCTAAAAGCCACTGGAATAAGAAAATCGTACGGAAATCTGCAAATATTGAAAGGTGTAAATTTTGAGGTGCAAAAGGGGGAGATTGTAAGTATAATCGGGCCTTCAGGCGCCGGAAAGAGCACTTTGTTACACATTTTGGGTACACTTGATAAACCCGACAGCGGAAGCGTAGAGCTAAAAGGTACTGTAATAAATAAATTAGTTGGCGATATGGTTGGCGTTTTCCGAAACCAGAACATTGGTTTTGTATTCCAGTTTCACCATTTATTGCCTGAATTTAGTGCCATCGAGAACATTTGTATTCCGGCATTTATAGCTAAAGTGAATAAAAAACAGGCAGAAACCAGGGCATTGGAGCTTTTAGATTTGTTGGGATTGAAAGACAGGGGGCAGCATAAACCGAATCAGTTATCGGGAGGCGAGCAACAGCGTGTGGCCATTGCCCGGGCACTTATCAACAATCCTTCAATTATATTTGCCGACGAACCCTCTGGTAACTTAGATTCTGAAAATGCTGCTGGTTTGCACCAGTTATTTGTAACCCTGCGCGATAATTTTAATCAAACTTTTGTAATTGTAACACATAACGAACATCTGGCCAGAACGAGTGATCGCGTGGTAAGCATGAAAGATGGACTAATCGTATAGCCAGGATTAAAGGATTACATGATTTTAGGAATAACGTAAAAAGCATTCAAAACTAAATCATTCCCTTATTCATTCAAGAATTTATTCATTCATTCTCTCATTCAATCAATCATTCATTAATTCTCTCCTTCAATATTCAATCATTTACTAACCCTATTATTCAAAATTGAAAATTCTCATTACAGGCGGAAATAATGCAAAGGCTTTAAAACTCATGAAAGCATTTCCGAGTCATTTTGTTTTACTTGCCGATTATGGCGATGTACCTGGTATTATTACCGAAAAATATGCTTTCTCAACTTTGGGTGTATTAAATAAGGATAGCATTGCCCATATTTTACTTAATTTTTGCATTACCGAAGCAATAGATTGTATCATTCCGCTTCAGCGCTACGAAGTTGAACCTTTGGCCAAATCGGCTGTGCTTTTTGGCGAATATGGCATTCAGGTGCTGCTTCCTGATGCGGATGTGGTAACCGGTTATTTAAGCGATGAAAAACAGCAATTCCAATATTTTGCGGTATACATCCATGGCGATTGCATTTTCTCCAGTGAAGAAAATTTCGCTCCAAAAAAGCTTTCTGCATCATTTAACGGGGTATTTGGTTATGACAATGCAAACGATTTAAAACTTTTTACAATATAATATGGATGCTTATCAATATGTAAAGGACAAGCAGGTCGTTATTTTTGAATTAGACGACGTATTGTTCCCGGAGAAAGACTATTTATTACAGGTTTATTATCTGTTTGCCCAGTTTATCGAATATACCGAGCAAAAAAATGCTCAGCCTATTATTGCTTTTATGCAGGGCGAATATGAACATAACGGAACCTCAGAAATATTCGAAAAAACGGCCAAACAATTCGGGATTGATGAAAAGTATAAATACAATTTCGATCTTTTACACCTAAACGCCCGTTTGCCGCTTAAACTTTTGCTTTATAAAAATATGCTGGAGTTTATGCAGGAACTTGTGATCAACCGCAAACAGATCTTTATTGTAACAGCCGGAAATCCCGAGCAACAACTGAATAAAATCAGGCAAACCGAATGGAATGGGTTAGAGCAATACCTTACCGTTTATTTTACTGAAGAACTTAATCAATCTAAATCAGAAATTTTTCAGAACATACTAAACAGCAACAATTTATCACCTAATCATGCGTTAGTTGTTGGTGCAAATAAATTTGATGAGCAACAATCCAGATTAATTAATTTGCCGTATATTGTGTCACTAGAAATTTACAAATAAATATGCTTAAAAGATTGATTTCGCAAAATGCATTTTTGTATGCTTTGCTTATTGTGGTTGGATTTACGGTATCGTGTAAGAAAAACAATTCGGAAACCGATGCCAATGCCGTTGTTGAATCAAATTTACTACAAACAAAAACCACCGACCGGACACTTCTGACTAAAGATTCCATTTTTCTTTATGCCAAACAAACCTATTTCTGGAATGTTGGAATGCCAAGTTACGATACTTTTAATCCGCGTAAATATGCAAGTAACCAACAGGTGGTTTCGGCCATAAGGGCGTTATCGAGTAATGGTGGCAAAGATAAATATTCATTTATAGATGATGGTACAGTTGCCGGCGAATTAGGAGGTGTGGGCGGCGATTATGGTTTTTCAGCCAATTTCGAAGCAAATACTGATACACTCAGGGTTAAATATGTATACCCTACATCACCGGCAGCGCAGGCTGGCCTGGCGAGGGGAAATAAAATAACCAGAGTTAACGGCAGGGCTGTTTCCAGGGCTTCATCAGCAGAAATTGATTTTTTAAACAATGCCATTTTTGGTGATAATGCTTCTGTAACATTAACGATCGAAAAAAATAAAACGGCTACCGATGTTACTGTTACACGCGGTAGTTATAATATTAATCCAATTTTATATACCAATACTTATAGCGTTAATGGCAAAAAAGTAGGTTATATCGTGTTTAACAGTTTTACTACAAATATTCTGGGCGGACTTGATAATGCTTTTGTCAAGTTTAAAAGTGACGGGGTAACTGAACTTATTGTTGATTTAAGGTATAACGGGGGTGGCTCTGTTGCTACTGCCGATGGATTTACAAACCTTATTGCTCCGGTATCTCAAAATGGAAAAGTAATGTACACCACGTATTATAATAAATTGATGCAGGATGCAGGTGCAAAAATCCTGGAGAATCAAAAGTTCTATTATACATTTCCAAATGGAAAAACCGAACTGGTAAGCATGTTCGATTATAGTTTTAAGCCTACAATTGCTGCCGGAAACCAGGAGCTTTTTACAAAACGCGGTTCGTTAAATTTAAACAGGGTTTATTTTATCGTTACAGGCTCTACCGCATCGGCCAGCGAGTTGCTGATCAATAATTTGAAACCGGTAATGGATGTAAAGTTAATCGGATCTAAAACCTATGGTAAACCAGTTGGATTTTTCTCTCTGCGTATCGATAAGTCTGATTTGTATATACCGCAGTTCCAAACTAAAAACTCGGTTGATTTTGGGGATTATTTTGACGGGATGAATGTAGATAAAAGCGTTGCCGACGACCTGACAAAAGACTTTGGCGATGTTGATGAGAAATTATTGTCACAAGCCTTATATTATAGTCTTAACGGAAACTTTACTTCCTACACTAAAGAAAATGCATTAAGCAGCACCAGTGCAGCAGGTAAAGCACTATCCGATAATGCAAATGAAAAATTGAACCACGAATTTAAAGGCATGGTTGAAACCAGAAAGCTGAAATTTATGTAGTTGGCGATATTGATACAGAAAAGGCCGGCTTTGTAGTTCAAAACCGGCCTTTTTTTATATAATTATTACAGTAAATGTGTAGAAAGGTGTTGCATTTTTTCTAAAAAATCGATAAGCTTGTTTAACATTAATCGTTAAAGAGACATCATGCCAATAGAAATTGTAGAAAAGGAACACATCAGTTATTTAAATATCATCAATGCAAAAGAAGATCACTCCGAAGAATTAAAAACAAAACTTAACGAAGCCCAGCGCCTGGGTAATGAATTTAAATCGAAAGCCGTTATCACTTTTAATACCACCATTGGAGCAAAACGTGTTGATACTACGGTTTGGGCCGTTACAGAAAAATATATACAGCTAAAAAATAATATACATATTCCGTTAAAAAGTTTGATCGACATCGATTTTTAAGCTTGCTATAAGGAAATAAATCATCCCGCATTTATTTAACCTTAAAAATATGAGCACGCTACATAAAATTGCCTTAACTTTTATTAAATCTATCGGACCGGTAACGGCCAAAAACCTTCTTGCCTATTGCGGGAGTGCCGAAAATATATTTTCGGCATCAAAAAAACAGCTGCTGCAGATCCCGGGAGTTGGAGAGAAAACTGTTGAGGCCATCCGCGGCACCGATGCGCTGGTAAGGGCACAGCAGGAACTCGATTTTGTTGAAAAACATGACATAGAAGTACTGTTTTTTTCTGATGAGAAATATCCTAAACGCTTAAAAAACTGTTTTGATTCGCCCATTTTGCTTTATGCCAAAGGTACTGCCGATCTCAATCATAAGCGCATTATCAGTATTGTTGGTACAAGAAATGCAACTATTTACGGGAAAAACCTTTGTAAGGAATTGTGTGAGGTGTTGGCACCTTATGATGTGCTGGTAGTAAGCGGACTCGCTTATGGCATTGATGTAACTGCACATAAAGAATGTTTAACCAATAATATCTCCACTGTTGGGGTGCTGGGGCATGGGCTAGATCGTTTATACCCAAAAATCCATAAAAGTACTTCGCAAAAAATGGTTCTGAATGGCGGTTTGTTAACTGAGTTTCCAATCCTAACCAATCCCGACCGACAGAATTTTCCACAGCGGAACCGCATTATTGCCGGTGTTGCCGATGCTGTTATCGTAGTGGAGGCTTCAATAAAAGGAGGGGCACTGATCACAGCCGAAATTGCTAATTCTTATAATAAAGATGTATATGCTTTTCCGGGTAGAACACATGATCCTTTATCTGAAGGTTGCAATTTCCTGATTAAAACCAATAGGGCAGGCCTGATCAACAGTGCGCACGACCTGATTTATTATTTAGGCTGGGATGATGAGGTAAAGGAGAAAAAGAAAGAAACTCAAACCACTTTACATTTAAATCTGACACCAAATGAGCAATTGGTGGTAGATGCCCTGCAAAAAGGGCAGCTTTCTATTGATGAACTTTGCATCCAGCTTAATATTCAGCAGAGCAAACTATCCATCGTAATTCTTACCTTAGAGATGCAGGGGATTATTGTTTCGCTACCGGGGAAGATTTATAAGTTGGTGTAATAAATTATTGCTTTTTTGACATCGAGGTAGATTTCTCGACTGCGTTACACTCCGTTCGAAATGACGAGTGCCCTTTATAGAATTGCATTTTGCCCAATAATCAATCTATAATGCCCATCATAATTATAGATTATGCAATTAAATTCTAATTATTTTTAATTTTCGAAATTATGTTTCAAATAAAATATAGTTTATAAAATACTAAATGCCTTTACTTAATTTTGCATAATGTGGTACAACAATATTTTAGAAACCATTGGCAATACGCCGCTGGTAAAATTAAATACAATTACTAAAGGTGTTCCGGGTACAATCCTGGCAAAAATTGAGACAACCAATCCGGGTAACTCAATTAAAGACCGTATGGCGGTTAAAATGATCGAAGATGCCGAGAAAAGCGGGAAGTTAAAACCGGGCGGAACCATTATTGAAGGAACATCAGGAAATACAGGTATGGGCTTGGCCATGGCTGCCATTATTAAAGGCTACAAATGTATTTTCACCACTACTGATAAACAATCCAAAGAAAAAGTTGATGCTTTGCGTGCTTTTGGCGCTGAAGTAATTGTTTGTCCTACAAACGTAGAGCCGGAAGATCCGCGTTCTTATTACTCGGTTTCATCACGTTTGGAGCGTGAGGTACCAAATTCATGGAAACCTAACCAATATGATAATTTAGCCAACTCACAAGCACACTACGAACAAACCGGTCCTGAAATCTGGGAGCAGACTGAAGGTAAAATTACCCATTTGGTGGTTGGTGTAGGCACTGGTGGTACAATTTCGGGAACCGGCAAATACTTAAAAGAGAAAAATCCAAATATTAAAATTTGGGGAATTGATACCTATGGTTCGGTTTTCAAGAAATATAAAGAAACCGGCATTTTTGATAAGGACGAAATTTATCCTTACATCACCGAAGGAATCGGAGAGGATTTTCTGCCTGCAAACGTAAACTTTGATGTAATTGATCTTTTCGAAAAAGTTACCGATAAGGATGCAGCTTTGATGACGCGTGATATTGCCCGTAAAGAAGGGATTTTTGTAGGTAACTCGGCAGGTGCTGCCATTGGTGGATTAATCCAGTTAAAAGATCAATTAAAACCAGAAGATGTAGTGGTGGTGATCTTTCACGATCATGGTAGCCGTTATATGGGTAAAATGTATAATGAAGACTGGTTACGCGAACGTGGGTTTTTACAGGATGAGAAACTAACAGCAAAATCAATCCTGGCTAAAAAAGAAAATACTGAAATTGTAACCTTGGATGCCCAAAAATCAGTGCTTGAAGCTATAAATACCATTAAATCGATGAATATCTCTCAAATTCCAGTTACTCAACAGGGAATGATTGTAGGTAAGATTGCAGAAAGTGATATTTTAAGTGCCTTATTGGAAAACCCAGGTTTGAAATCTGCACCGATTTCAGAAATCATGACGGCTACTTTCCCGTTTGTTGATTTGAATACCTCAATTGATAAAATTTCTTCACTAATTAATAAAGAAAATTCTGCTGTATTAGTGGAAGATGAAACAGGTAAGATCGAAATTATTACACAGTATGATATTATTAACGCGATATCAGGATAGGTAGGATGTAAGATGGGAAATGTAAGATGTGAGATGGGAAATGAACTATAGAAAGTTTCGATACTTAACATCTAATTTACCGTTATTTCGAGCGGAGTGCAACGAAGTCGAGAACCACACAGTGCTCAGCGAAGCTAAATCTATCTCGAGGTAGATCTCTCCACTCCACTGCGTTTCGGTCGAGATGACGCCTCGCATTAGTCGGGATTTGTAATTTCGACCGCTGAGTAATGAATTTTCAATTCATTTTAAGGATTAAAAATCCTTGTTCAAAAGATGGGATTGCAAATCCCGACTAACAAAGTTAATTCCCGCGGGCGTCACCCTGAATTTATTTCAGGGTCTAATTAATACAAAAGATGCTGAAATAAATTCAGCATGACGATTCTTATAAAATATTAACAAACAAAAACGCCCCGGTAAATTTTTTACCGGGGCGTTTTTTTATTACGCTATTTCGCTTTGGGTTTTACCTTCTCCCCTCAACCTTTAAACCTTCAACCTTATTAGTGACTCGGCGCATCAGCGTTTACACGCTTAATCTGCGCGCCTAAGGCACGTAAACGGGTGTCGATATCCTGATAGCCACGTTCAATCTGTTCGATGTTGTAGATGGTAGATTTGCCTTCTGCAGATAAAGCTGCAATTAACAATGAAACCCCGGCCCTGATATCAGGAGAAGTCATGCTGATACCGCGTAATTTGTATTTTTTGTCTATACCGTTAACCGTTGCACGGTGCGGATCGCAAAGAATAATCTGAGCACCCATATCAATCAGTTTATCCACGAAGAATAAACGGCTTTCGAACATTTTCTGGTGGATTAAAACATTTCCTTTTGCTTGTGTAGCCACAACCAAAACAATACTCAATAAATCAGGTGTAAAACCCGGCCAAGGCGAATCGGCAATGGTTAAAATCGATCCATCGATAAAAGTATCAATTTCGTAATGTTTTTGAGAAGGAACATAAATATCGTCGCCACGGCGTTCTAATTTAATACCCAGTTTTCTAAAAACCTCAGGTATTACCCCAAGTTCATCATAACAAACATTTTTAATGGTAATTTCCGACTCCGTCATTGCAGCCATACCGATGAAAGAACCAATTTCGATCATATCAGGCAACATCCGGTGTTCTGTACCACCTAAAACGGTAACACCTTCGATGGTTAATAAGTTAGAACCAATGCCCGAAATTTTTGCTCCCATGCGGTTAAGCATTTTACAAAGCTGCTGTAAATAAGGTTCGCAGGCTGCATTGTAAATGGTAGTGGTACCTTTAGCTAAAACAGCAGCCATTACAATGTTTGCCGTTCCAGTTACCGAAGCTTCATCTAGCAAGATATAAGCGCCCTGTAAATTGGTTGCATCAACGTTAAAGAAAGCTTTTTTGCTGTCGTAAACAAATTTTGCACCTAATTTTTCGAAACCGATAAAGTGGGTATCCAGCCTTCTTCTGCCAATTTTATCACCTCCCGGTTTAGGAATGGCTGCTTTACCAAAACGTGCGAGCAATGGCCCAACAATCATAATCGAACCACGTAAACCACCACCTTTAGCTTTAAAAGTATCAGATTCAAAGAAGTTTAAATCAATATTTTTAGCTTCGAAAGTGTAAGTATCTTTATTAATGCGTTCAACTTTTACGCCTAAATCGCCTAATAATTCGATCAGTTTGTTTACATCTTTAATATCAGGGATATTGCTGATGGTTACTTTTTCTTCTGTAAGCAATACTGCAGATAAAATCTGTAAAGCTTCGTTTTTGGCACCTTGTGGAGTGATTTCGCCTTTTAATTTAATTCCGCCTGTTATTTCAAATGCGTTCATATATTTTTCTTTTTATAACTCATTTTCGGGATCCTGAAACAAGTTCAGGATGACGCATGGTTATTAATATTTAGGTTTGTTGTTATTCCGCTGACGATTATTGTTGTTGTTATTATTCTGACGGTTTTTACCGTTGTTGTTATTATTGTTGTTCCGGCCGCGGTTATTATTGTTGTTATTATTTTGACGCGGATTTTGAGCCCTGAACTCAACTTTGGCCAGGTTAACACCTTCATCAAGCGATAATAATCCGCCCGAAAGGTATTTTAAATCTTTAATAATGGTATCATCACTTACATTGTCCTTATTCCAGGTAACGTAGGCCATTTTCATAAAGTTTGCGATACTCTGCACCATTGCCTTTTTAATTTCGGCATCTTCTTCACGCATGGCTTTTTCAATCAGATTTTCAACTGTTTTACCATAGTGTTTGTAGGTAATCCGCTGCTGAGGATAGGCCAGGGGCTCTGGTTTGATATAGGCATTCTCGATCAATGGCTTTGGATAAGGACTATCCACATCGATCTGGTAACCAGAAATAATGTGCAGGTGATCCCAAAGTTTGTGTTTAAAATCGGCAACATCACGTAAATGTGGTTGCAAAAATCCCATCAGGTCGATCACCGCCTGGGCATATTTATTACGTTCTTCTATGGTTGGTAATTCGCAGATATACTTCACCATATTTTGTACGTTGCGGCCATATTCGGATAAAATCAGATGGCTACGTGTAGTATTATAGTCAAAACTCATGTTCAGATAAATTAATGGAAAAAATTATCCGGCGATACGAATTATGAAATAACCAGAGGAGTTGAGGTTATGAATTCACCGAAATGTCTATTGCCAGATTTTCGTTTTATATATTCAAAGTTAATAAAATTATTTGATTTGTGATGTTTTTAAAAGTTAACAATCAGTTGACTGAAGTCAACTGTAAAGAATTAACAAGTAAATTTTAGTATTTTCCGTGTTAATCTGTGAATCCGTGGCTGATGGGTTAACTGGCAATTGAAAATTGGTGATTAAAAAAGAATCTTAATTATTTAGTGGTAAGTCTAAATTTCATCACTATTTTTCGGGTAATCAAAAAAAACCAATTCTCCGGTACCCTTACTTACCATCTGCCACGAATCGAAAGGGAAAGAAATTAATACCATACCCGCAGTTGGGATATTGTAAATATCAGCGCCGCTTAACTCATTCGCGAAATCGGTAAAACCAGGATTATGGCCAAACATAACCACATTATCGACGTCATCATTTAAACCATTCACAACTTTAAGTAAAGTTGAAGAATTGGCTTCATAAATAGATTCTTCAAATATGATTTTATCAATATTATAGGCTTCGGCGAAATACTTTGCGGTAGATTTGGCCCTTTTCGCAGGGCTACTCACCATCTGATCGATTTTAAAGCCGCGGTTAATCAATCTTTCGGCCATTTCCGGTGCATTTTCCTTACCGCGTTTGTTTAACGGGCGGTCGAAATCTTTTAACTCTAAATTTCCCCAATCCGATTTTCCGTGACGTACTAAAAGTAGTTGTTTAGCCATTTAGTTTCTCTTTAATTTTATTTACAATCGTTTCAGGCTCAATTAAGTCTATACAACTGTCAACACCGCAGAGGCAGGGTTTGTTTCCGTAAATAGAATTTGGACGCGACGGATGATCGATCTGAATACAATCGCTTTCCGATTGACCGTAACCTAAAAAGCCTGCATAGGAATGTGTTGGCCCCCAAACAGATACAACCGGTACACCAACCAGTGATGCCATGTGCATACCCGACGAATCCATGCTTAACATCAAATCGAGGTTTGATATTATAGCCAGTTCTTCCGTCAGGTTAAAATTGCCGATTAAATTGTAGGTGTTTGCATGTTTTTTTACCCAATCTTCTGCAATGTTCTGCTCGGTTTTACCACCTCCAAAAATGAAAAGCTCGTAACCTGAACTACTTAATTCAGCAATTACTTCTTGCATTTTTTCTAAGTTATAAACCTTATATACATGTTGCGCAAAAGGAGAAATCCCTATTTTTTTGGTGGTTTTATCTGTGAATAAACCTTTCGCCTTTGCAGGAATAGCTTGCGGAGATTTATTTATTTTATGACTTAATTTAAGATTAAGACCCAGCTCGCGGAAAACATCAGCATAACGTTCAACGGTTTTTCTAAGCGGTTTAAAAACTTTATTGCTGGTTCTGGTTAAAGCTTTTTTCTCTGCCCTGCCTTTATCAATCCGCCTGATTTTGATACCTGTTAACCTAAAGAAAGTAGAAATGGCCCGGCTGCGCAAATTATCATGCAAATCGGCAATTGCATCTGGTTTGTAACTGCGAAGCTCCTGATAAAGTTTATACAATCCATCAATCCCTTTATGTGTGGTTTTAGGTTGGATGGGGTGAAAGGTGAGGTTAGTAATATGATCAAAAAATGGCTTAAAAGCTGGCCGGCTTACCATGATGAGTTCTGCAGATGGGTTTTGTTCAGAAAACTCTTGTAAAACGGAAGCAACCATGGCTACGTCGCCCATGGCCGAAAAACGTAAAACAATTATTTTTTGGGTTGCAGCCATAGGTTATTTTACCACAAAGGCACTAATACATTAAGGTTTTTGTGACTTCGTGACTTTGTGGTCAATTTATTTATGATTTATTATACAACACCGGGTTTAAACTCGGATCGTTGTACATTTTCATTTGTTTGTATACTTTCATGTATTTTTTGCCCGCTTCTATATCAGCCAATAATTCGTCGATGCTGGTTGATAGATCATCGCGTTGTGATAACAGCACATTTAATTTAGTCTGGCATTGTTCGCGGTGTTCGGCAGAGGCTGTTTCGCGTTCAGCCTCTTCGCGCATGTGGTAAATTTTCAGTGCAAGGATAGAAAGCCTGTCGATCGCCCATGCCGGACTTTCGGTATTGATTTTCGCATCTGGTAAAGCTGTAATTCCCTGATAAAGATTTAAGAAATAGCCATCAATAAACTCTACCATATCGGTACGTACCTGATTTTGTGCATCAATGCGTCTTTTCCAGCTCAAACCTTCAACAGGGTCAATCTGTGGATTGCGCACCACATCTTCCATGTGCCATTGGGCAGTATCGATCCAGTTTTTGATGTAAAAAAGATGCTCTAAACTTTCAGCATCGTAGGGGTTTTCAACCGGGTGGTCAATATCATCAAACTTGTGATAGTCTGTAATAACCTGATTAAATATGCGGTTGGCAATTTCACTTATCATGGGGCAAAGTTATGTTTTTTTACCACAGATTTTCACAGATAAACACGGATTTAAACTTATCTGTGTTCATCGTTTTTTTTCTGTGGTTAATTTGACTTTTTGCTATTAAAATACGCCGTTATTTCTTCCAAAGAGAAAGCGTTTAAACATTTATCAGCGCTTAATCCTCCTTTACGGGCAACTAAAATACCATAATGCATATCGTGGAAACCTTCGGTACGGTGTGCATCGGGGTTTACAGAAAGTAAAACGCCTTTTTCCAAAGCATAACGGTGCCAGCGCCAGTCGAGATCTAAACGTAAAGGATTGGCATTAATCTCAATGACCACTTTATTTGCTGCGCAGGCATCTATAATTTTTTTATAATCAATCGGATATCCGGCCCTGCTTAACAATAAACGCCCGGTTGGGTGGCCTAAAATAGTAGTATAAGGATTTTCGATGGCTTTTAACAAACGTGCCGTAGCTTTGGCTTCTTCCATGCGGAGGTTGCTGTGCACAGAGGCGACTACAAAATCAAATGTTTTAAGGATATCGTCCGAATAATCAAGCGAACCATCGCTTAAAATATCACTTTCAATGCCTTTGAAAATTTTAAATGGAGCCAGTTTTTTGTTCAGTTCGTCAATTTCCTGGTGCTGACCAAAAACGCGCTGTTCGTTTAGTCCTTTGGCATAAACCGCAGTCTTAGAGTGATCGCAAATCCCTAAATACTCGAGGTTTAAGTTTTCTTTGCAATAAACTGCCATCTGCTCTAAAGTATGTACGCCATCGCTCCAGGTAGAGTGGTTGTGCAAGCTGCCTTTTAAATCTTCGTATTGGATCAGGGTTGGAAGTTTATTTGCTTTAGCCAGTTCAATTTCATCAAAATCTTCGCGGAGTTCGGGTTCGATAAATATTAATCCTGCCTTGCTATAAATTTCTTCTTCATTTGCAAAAGGCCCATCGCCGGCTAAGGCCAATACTTTTTCTACATGTTCGGTATTTCCGGTTAGCTTAAACCACTGCAAATAGAAAGCTGATTTTTCAACTACATAGATTTTTATCCTAAAACCTGCCTCAGTAGTGCAGATGAAAGAATTTTCGGCTTCTATCAACGAAAGTTGTTCGAAAGCTGGTAAATTTTGTTTGATGGTTTCGATACTTTCTGCACCGATTACAATTTCGAGCTCATCAATAATTTCGCATGCACGGCGGTATTGCCCGGCAAATCCTAAAATTGCATTATTATCAAGTTTTGCAGTCCAGGTTGAAAGCTGTGTAAACAAAGTTTTGGCAAAACCTTCTACCTGTGTGTATAAAAACCGACCATTAGCGGCCAGTTTAAATTCGATGGCATTTTTAATTTCTTCCTGCGTTTTTAAACCGAAACCTTTTGCTTCGATTAAGCGGTTTTCGTTACAGGCATAATAAAGTTCGCCTATACTTTCTATACCGAGGGTACGCCAGATGATAAAAATCTTTTTCGGTCCGATGCCTTTTATGGCCAGCATTTCTACTACACCTTCGGGGGTTCTTTCGAGGATTTCTTTAAGTTCTTGTAACTCTCCGGTTTGAAGAAGTTCTATGATTTTGGAAGCCAGGCCTTTACCAATTCCTTCAATTTTATCAAGCTCTTCTAAAGGTTTGTCTTTTAATGCAAAAGGCAGTTTATCAACCTTAAAATAGGCGTTTGCTACAGATTTGATCTTGAAAGGATTTTCCTCATGCAGTTCCATGAGCTGCGATAAAAGGCGCAGGGTGCGGGCGATGGTCTTATTTTCCATAAGGGGTAAAATTAGGAAATAATGCCCCAAATTTTTCTCCAGCTCACCGATTTATAAACACAATTTTATTAAAGTGTTGTTTTACACTCATGAAATCTATAAAATACGTCCTTTTAGGATTAAGTGTAAGTTTGGCCGCTTGTCAATCTGCCAATAAAACTGATGATCAGACAGTCGATTCAGTCGCTCATGTTTCAGCAGTTACACAAATTCCTAATGAAAAATTTTTAGTTGTTGCTGGTCGCTCCGTTGGTGAAATTTCTATTGGCGAAGATATGGAACAGGTTGGTAAAAAACTCGGCAGACCAAATGCAGGCGATGCTGCAATGGGGAAAGCCTGGGGCATTTGGTACAGTAACGATTCTACGGCAAAACACCCTAACGAAATTGCTGTTTATTCTTCCTATCGGGATACGAGCATGCGGATTAAAGATGTAAAACAGATCAGGATTACTTCACATCAGTTTAAAACAAAAGATGGCTTATCTACCGGAACTACTTTAGAAGAAACTAAACTCAAATTTCCGGGTATTGAAAAACTTTCGGCTTATTTAAATGAAGATAAAGATACCGTAACAGTTTATGATGCTAAAAAAGAGGGGATTGGTTTTGAGTTTTTAAAAGGAAAGAGCATTTCTTTAACCGTGCATCAGGCAAATATTCCGGTTAACGGAACTTATTTAACACTGCATCCGGAATGGAAGTTGGTGGAATAGGTAGGATGGATGATTTAAGAGGTAAGATGGATGATGGGATGGAAGACGTGAGATGGAAAATGAATGATGGTGAACCGGACCAGACCTCGCAGGTTTTTAAAACCTGCGAGGTCTGAATGACTCACGAACCTATTTTATAAATCCAGCCACATCATCCATCACCCATTTTCCATCTTACATTATTTAATTATTGCTTCAAACGGCATTCTTGCCTGGATACCAGAGCTTGCAATCACTTTTTTCATCTGCTGGTATAAAAAGTAATTGTCGCCGAGTTCCTGTTTGGTGTAATAGGTTTTAATTTTGTCGGTACCTTCGTCCATTAACGATTTCCAAGGGTCAATCACATCCGGGTATTCTACCACCTTATATTTTTTCAACTTTGCTTTTTTTGCTGCAGCTTTAATGGCATCGTTAAAACTTCCGATCCTATCGGCTAAGCCAATCTGAACGGCATCGGTACCGATCCAAACGTGACCGCCGCCAATACTATCAATATAAGCTTTGCTTTTCTTTCTGCCATCGGCTACACGACTCACAAAACCGCTGTAAATCCTGTTTAATTCATTCTGGATGATAAATCTTTCACCTTCCGTCATAGGGCGGTTAGTAGCCATAATATCGGCATATTTTCCGGTTTTAACACCGTCGAACGTGATGCCCAGTTTGTTGGTCATTAAATTCTGGAAGTTCGGGATAAGGCCAAAAACCCCGATAGAGCCCGTAATGGTGTTTGGTTGAACAAAAATACTGTCGGCAGCACAACCGATGTAATAACCGCCTGATGCAGCCACATCACCAAAGGATGCAATAACCGGTTTTTCTTTTTTAGTTAATACAATCTCCCTCCAGATTACATCCGAAGCAAGAGCGCTACCACCTGGTGAGTTTACACGTAGTACAACCGCTTTAATGTCGTCGTCTAAACGTGCTTTTCTGATGGCCCTCGAAATACGTTCCGAACCGATCTGGTTATCAGAACCTTCGCCACCGTTAATTTCGCCATTGGCATAAATTACGGCTACTTTATCTTTTCCTTCGCCGGTATCAGTATTGTTTTTGGCATAATCGTTAATCGAAACCGAACGGATATTTTCACCCCTGGTTCTGCCGGATAAGCCTTTCAGCTCTTCTAAAATCTGATCTTTATATTTTAAGGCATCGATCATTTTAAAGTTTACCGCATCCTGTGGTTCGCGTACTTTATAGTTATCGGCAATGGTGTAAAGAGAATCTTTTGAGATATTACGACTCTGTGCAATATCGCTCAGGAAAGTATTGTATAAACCACCCACATAAGCCGTAACCTGTTTGCGGTTATAATCGCTCATTTTATCTAAAATAAAGGGCTCAACAGCACTTTTATAATTTCCTACGCGGATTACCTGCATTTCTACCCCAACTTTTTCTAAAGTTCCTTTGAAAAAGGTTAATTCAGAGCTGAAACCTTTAAATTCTAAGGCTCCTTCAGGGTTTAAGTAAACTTTATCGGCAACTGAAGCCAGGTAATAAGCCCCCTGTGTATAAACTTCGCTGTAAGCGATGATTTTTTTATGCGATTTTTTAAAATCAATCAAAGCATTTCTAACCTCACGCAAGGTAGCATAACCAGCATTTGGACTGCTCACATTTAAATAGATACATTTGATATTATCGTCTGTTTTTGCTTTTTGTAGTGCTTTGATAAAGTCGTTTAAACCAATTCCATCTTTTTCTTCACTTCCTACAATCGGCAGGCTACCGAATGGATTTTTAGGGGTACGTTCGGTAATGGCCTGATCTAAATTTAGAAAGAGCACCGAATTGTTGGAAACCACCACTGTTTTATCACTATCTATAGATGATATGGCTCCTACAACTACTATGATGCAGATGATAAAGATAATTACCATCGATAAGAAAAAGCCCAACATGGAGGCAAATAAATACTTAAAGAATTCTCTCATTTAAATGTTTTAATTTTGTGCTGTAAAGATATAAAAATACATGATGCTTAATAAAGCTTTAGAGTACAGTACGGCTTATTTGTTACTGGGTGGAAATTTGGGCGATAGGGAGGGAAATCTGGAAAAGGCCATTGAGTTATTGGATCAAAAAACAGGCAGGGTAATATCGGTTTCATCGCTGTACGAAACTGCTGCCTGGGGCAAAACAGATCAGCCTGCTTTTTTAAATCAGGCGGTGGCCCTGCAGACCAATTTAAGCGCGCTGGAAGTTTTGGAACATGCATTAAATATCGAACAGGAACTCGGCAGGATCAGGAAAGATAAATGGGGCGAAAGGTTGATCGATATTGATCTTATCCTTTTTGGAAATGAGGTGATCAATATTCCGGATAAACTCCAGGTGCCGCATCCGCACATGCAGAACAGGAAATTTGTGATGGAACCCCTGGCCGAAATTGCACCGGATGTGGTCCATCCCGTATTGGGCGAAACGATATTAACCATCAGTAAAAATATGGTCGACCCGCTTGAGGTGAAAAAATTAGCTAAACTTTAAACTGATGGCAGACAGCTTTGAAAAACGGCCTTTAGATTTTTCCTATTTAATAGATATGGTGGGAAATGAACCTTTGTTTTTGATTGAGCTAATTGATACTTTTCTTGTACAGATCCCGGCATTTATAACTGAAATAGACAAAGCATTAATAGCCGGAAACAGAGTGAAAATATCCAATTATGCGCATAAGATTAAGCCTACATTTACCTATATCGGACGGAATGATATTAAAGACTTTGTTCATCAGATCGAAAATCAGGTCAAAAATGATTTTTCAATAAAACAGATTTCTCTTGATGTAGAAAAGCTAAAACTAATACTCGCTGAGGTACTTTTACAGCTTGAGCAGGAGAAATTAAGGCTGAGTGCCTCGCTTTAAACGCACAAAGCCTACCGCCCAGCGCTCACCGCCTATCGCACAACGCTTATCGCTCAGTGCTTGCCGTTGCGCCTCTGAAATGCAATATCGATAACGCAATATAGAGCACCAACACAAAAGGTATAGCGGCGAAATTTAAAAATAGTATCAATACAGCCGATAAAATAAGGAAAATGAATTTGATTTTATTTTTTGCCCAGCTTAAGTCGCTGAATTTCAAAGAAAATATTTTGATTTCGCTCACCAATAAAAAAGCTGTAATGGCCGTAATGGCAAGGAGTAGGATAGTGGATGAAATTACCTCAGGATAATCTTTTGAAATAAAGGGCAACGAACAGATAAACAGCGTATTCATCGGGGTGTTTAAACCGATAAAATCCTGCGTTTGCCTTTCGTCGTTGTTAAACTTAGCCAAACGCAATGCGGAAAAAATGGTGATGATAAAACCTAAATAAGGCAGGTAATCGGAAGAATAATCGCTGGCTTTTAAAAGGTGGAACATGATTACGCCCGGTAAAAAACCAAAACTTACCATATCAGCCAATGAATCGAGGTCTTTCCCAATCGCTGATTTAACATTTAACAAACGGGCAACCATGCCATCAAAAAAATCGAAAATTCCTGAGAAGATTACGAAATAAGCTGCGGTTTCTAAGTGGCCTTTAAATGCAAAAACGATTCCGATACAACCCGAAAAAAGATTTGCACAGGTAATCGCATTAGGGAGATGCCTTTTCATATCATGTAAGATGGAAGATGTGAAATGGTAAATGGAATACATACCTCATCCATTTACCATTTTACATTTTACCTTTTTCTAGCTGTTCATCGAAATTAAGAACTCTTCGTTACTTTTTGTTCCTTTAATCTGTGATTGAACAAATTCCATCGCTTCCTGACTGTTCATATCAGCAAGGTGGTTGCGCAGGATCCATACACGTTGTAAAGTATCTCTGTCGTGCAATAAATCGTCGCGACGGGTACTCGATGCTGTAATATCTATAGCCGGGAAAATACGTTTGTTAGATAATTTACGGTCTAACTGAAGTTCCATGTTACCCGTTCCTTTAAATTCTTCAAAGATTACCTCATCCATTTTAGAACCTGTATCTGTAAGAGCAGTAGCTAAGATGGTTAATGAACCTCCGTTTTCGATATTACGTGCCGCACCGAAGAAACGTTTTGGTTTGTGCAGTGCATTGGCATCAACACCACCAGATAATATTTTACCCGAAGCTGGTGCTGTAGTATTATATGCCCTGGCCAAACGCGTAATCGAATCTAAAAGGATTACTACATCATGTCCGCTTTCTACCAGTCGTTTAGATTTTTCCAAAACTATATTGGCGATTTTAACATGGCGCTCAGCCGGCTCATCAAAAGTAGAGGCAATTACCTCAGCCCTTACACTACGTGCCATATCGGTAACCTCTTCAGGACGTTCATCAATCAGTAAAATAATCAGATAAACTTCCGGGTGGTTTTTGGCAATGGCGTTTGCCACTTCTTTAAGCAAATTGGTTTTACCCGTTTTTGGTTGTGCCACAATTAAACCACGCTGACCCTTACCAATTGGTGTAAATAAATCCATAATCCGCGTAGAATAGTTATTCGTATCGGTAAACAGATTTAATCTTTCGGTAGGGAAAAGCGGTGTTAAATAATCAAAAGGAACACGGTCGCGAACCTCGGCAGGAATACGGCCATTAATGGTTTCTACACGTACCAGCGGGAAATATTTTTCGCCTTCTTTCGGTGGGCGGATGCTACCTTTAACGGTATCGCCTGTTTTTAATCCGAAAAGTTTTATTTGCGACTGTGATACATAAATATCATCAGGGGAAGTTAAGTAGTTGTAATCTGCAGAGCGTAAAAACCCATAACCATCAGGCATAATTTCTAAAACACCCTCGTTGGTAATTACATTATCGAAATCGAGGTTAGAATAGCTGTTTTCGTTTTTGTGGTGATTGCCTCCGCCTGGTTGTTTTTGCTGGCGGTTTTCATCACGTTGTGGTTTTTCCTGTTTTTCTTTAGGCTCCTGTTTTTGTTTCGGCGCTACCGGAAGCACTTCTGCACTTTCTTCAATTAAAGCCGAAATTGGTTTTACGCTTTCTTCGGTTTCAACAATCCTGTCTGGCTGTCTTTCAGGTTGCTGGTGCTGTGGTTCATCAAATAAGGTAACAGATTCTCTTCTTTTTTGTACCGGAGCTGCAACTTCGTCTTTATTTAACCTCGCTCTTTTTTTAACTGGTTTGTCTTCTGTTGCCGCAGGTTTTTCTGCTACCATTTCTGAAGCGGCCGCTGCTGCTGCAGCAACTTTTGGTGCTCTTTTGGTTTTTGGCGCAGGTGCTGCTGCAATAGGTTCGATTTCGCTATAAGGATCTGAGGAAGCCGCTTTAGCAGCATTTATAATTTCCTGTTGGTGTAAAAGTACTTCAACAAGGTCGATTTTTCTTAGGGAGTCGGCACCTTCAATGCCATAGCTTTTTGCTAGCTCACGTAATTCTGTTGTGAGCTTATCATTTAATTCTGTTTTGCTAAACATTCTAAATATATATGTTTCAAGAAATTTTTCATTTGTTTATAACGGATGTTTTCTGTTATAAATCTGCAGGCCTAAAAATATTTGTGTTAGCGTAAGCCAGGCAGTTTCAATTGTGTATAAATTCTTAAGGCTATAAAACATTTAATGAGTTCATCGGGACAATGCTCAAACTGTTTCATAATTGTTTATAAGCTGAATAAAAAGCAAACGCTGCTTTTAAAAAATTGGAACAAAAAACAAATCTTGATAAAATTTTTCTGGGATATTCAGATAAACGGTTGAGAAATTATGGTGCAATTGTATGTATTTGAAACGTAATCTGCAAGCAAAAGTTTAAAATGTTTATAAAAATAATTTATTTGGGCACTTTTTTATGGCTCATAAATTTTAAAAATCTTCATATTTGCAGCAAATAAGCCCATATATGACAAAGCAGCAACTTTTTGAGCAGATACAAAAAAAACGTTCATTTTTATGTGTCGGATTAGATTCTTCGTTAGATAAGATCCCGAAACACCTGTTAAAATACGAAAATCCGATTCTCGAATTCAATAAACAGATTATCGATGCCACAAAAGATCTTTGCGTAGCTTATAAACCCAATACGGCTTTTTACGAGTGTTATGGCAAAAAAGGATGGGAAACTTTAATCGATACCTGGAAATACATTCCAAAAGATATTTTTTCGATCGCTGATGCGAAACGTGGCGATATTGGCAATACTTCTGCTATGTATGCTGAAACTTTTTTTAACGAGGCTTCATCAGAAATGAGTTTCGATTCAGTTACGGTTGCACCTTATATGGGAAGCGATTCGGTTACGCCTTTTTTAACTTTTAAAGATAAATGGGTAATCCTGCTGGCTTTAACCTCGAACAGTGGCCATGCCGATTTTCAATTACAGAAAATTGGTGAAGATAAACTTTTCGAAAAAGTGCTTAAAACCTCGCAAACCTGGGCTACAAAGGAGCAGATGATGTACGTTGTAGGGGCAACACGCGGTGCAGCCTTTGGCGATGTGCGTAAACTGGCACCAGATCATTTCCTTTTGGTACCTGGTGTTGGCGCGCAGGGTGGAGATTTGAATGAAGTTTGTAAATATGGCTTAAATGCCCAATGTGGATTGCTGATCAATTCATCAAGAGGAATTATTTACGCCGGCCAGGGCGAAGATTTTGCTGAAAAAGCCAGGGCAGAAGCTTTGAAACTCCAAAAAGAAATGGAGCAGATATTGGAAAAAGCAGGGTTAGTGTAGGAAATTTTGACCACAAGGACGCTAAAACATGATGAATAGGTTGGATAGATTGTGGCAAAAAATGATTATCTTTAGGTATTAAGATTATAGTTATGGATGATTCGGCAGTTAAAATAACGTTTGAAAAGTTAACAGAGCTTGTTAAGGCATTAAGCAATAAAGAAAAACAAAGCCTGATGAATATTTTAATGCAAGAAAAACAATTTATTGTGCAGGAGACTGCTGTTGCTTATTTAAAAAGTGATGAGATTTCTTTTGAGGAAAAATGGCAACAAAGTCTCTCAGCAAAAGAATTTGAGAAATTAGCTCATAATAACATACAACAATTGCCTTGGAAGCAGTTGTAAATTTTCAGCCTTTAGTTCTGCTGTATTTTAATCATTTAATTAACGACTTATTTTATGAGGGCTATTTTTCATATAAAGAAAGTGCTTTGAAATACGTGTCAAAAATAATTTACAACGTAGAAAATACAATTCACCTTAAAAAGCATTATCCCTGCTCAAACTCACTTCTGAAGCATGGTAGCTATTACATTCATTTTAATATGAACCCAAATACTACATGGTATTTTGTATTTGAAAAAAATGATAACAGATATTTAATTACCTACGTATTCAATAATTATTCTCCTGAAGCCAAAGATCTGATTTACGATTTCTAAGGACAAAGTGATATATTCTTTTACATATCAATAGATTTTAGTGTACAAGCTTCAAGAATTCCTTATCTTGAAGCATGAATTTTCCGGAAGATTTTCTTCATTATATATGGCAGTTCAGATCGTTCGATTATAACGACCTGCAAACCACCAGTGGTGAGGCATTGAAAATCATTAATCCGGGGTTGCTTAATAAAAATGCCGGACCGGATTTTTTTCATGCCAAAATCGAAATCGGAGATACGATATGGGCCGGCAATGTAGAAATACACATCAAATCATCCGATTGGTTAAAACATTACCACCAGAAAGATTCATCTTACGAAAATGTAATCCTGCACGTAGTTTATGAGCACGATGCCGAAATAAAAAGAATGGATAACACGGTTTTGCCTGTTCTAGAATTGAAAAAACGTATTTCTGCCGATCTGATTAAAAAATACGAAAACCTGTTCCTCACCCTGACCGATTTCCCATGTGTTGCCCAGATTGGAAGGGTTGATCAGTTAGTTATCGATTCATTTTTATCGAGGACCTTGATTGAACGTTTCGAACAAAAAACGCATGCGGTAACCGAGTGTTTAAACGAACTGAAGGGTAACTGGGATGAAACTTTTTATCGTTTCCTGGCCAGGAATTTTGGCTTCAAGATTAATGCCCTGCCTTTCGAGTTATTGGCCAAAGCAGTTCCACAGCACATTTATGCAAAACATAAAAACAATCCACATCAAATTGAAGCCCTGGTTTTTGGTGTTGCAGGTTTTTTAACTGATCAGTTTGTGGAAGAATATCCTAAAAAACTAAAGGCCGAATTCCAGTTCCTCAAGAAAAAATATAACATTAAACCTGTTGAGATTTCCGTTTGGAAATTTATGAGGATGCGCCCACAGAATTTTCCAACCATCCGTTTGGCTCAGTTTGCAGCATTAATTATCAAGGCCAACCATCTTTTTTCGAAGATTATGGAAATAAATGAGGTGGATAGATTACGTTCTTTATTCGAAAACCTTCCGGTAAATGATTATTGGAAAACACATTATCATTTTAAAAAAGAAGCTTCTTCGGTAAATACCCAAATCGGCAAAACATCGGTTGATAATATCCTGTTAAATACAGTTACCTTATTCTTATTTAGTTACGGAAAACACACTGATACAAGGTTTTACATTAACAGGGCTGTAAAATTACTGGAAACTTTACCGGCAGAAAAAAATGCAATTATTGATAAATATGTTGCAGCCGGAGTAGATGTTCGGCATGCATTTACCTCGCAGGGGATTTTACAATTGAAAAAGCAGTATTGTGATACAAAAAAATGTTTATCTTGTGGTATCGGAATTAAAATTTTAAAACAAGCTTAATTCTTCAATATTTCCAAACTTTCTAACCTGTAATCCGTTTAAACCAATATGGAATTTCCACACGAGCTAAAAGAACTTTATCCCGATCAGATTATCGAAGTTAGGGGCAACGCAGATGCCTTAACGGTTATATTGCGCAAAGAAGCTGATATTCATAAATTTAAAGCCGAAATCGTTAAAAGGTTTTCGGGTTTGGAAGAACATCAGACACTTTTTATCAAACATGAAGATAAACAGGATTTTGAAAAACTGGTTCTGCAATAATTAAAGCCTGAAATTTAAATTGTTGTCAGTTTAACTAATTAATTTTATTAAATTAGGGTAACAAAACAAAATCACAATCCTGAAAGCAATAATTTATTGTGCATTGCCGTTATTAGGGTTTTTAAACAAGCTGAAAATGTTTCAGAGAATTATAACTTATTTTGAGCAGCAGAGTTTTGGTGTATCTACCTATTTAGCCAGTAAACTCAATATGAGTACGGCAAAAGTGCGTTTATTTTTTATTTATTCCTCTTTTTTAGCCGTGGGTTTCCCAATCCTCTTCTATTTTTTGGCCGCAGTGGTGCTTGATATCCGCACGTATATGAAAAGAATGCGGTTGAGGATATGGGAGTAAGTGTGTAAGATGGTTAATGTAAGATGGATGATGGAGAACGGTTTCTAAGGTCAGTCGGACTAAAGACTCACGACTTCAGACTCAGGACTGATTAATCATCGTCTCTTAAAATTTCGGCAATTTCGTTAAAGCCTTTTTCTGCGGCTAAATCAGCAGGTAGTTTTCCGCCTTCCATGCGTAAGGTAACTTCGGCGCCATGTTCCAATAGTAAAATAATCATTTCAATATTTCCCAATTGAGCTGCGGTATGTAAAGGGGCCAGACCTGCTTTTTGGCAAACATTCGGGTATGCACCGGCATCGAGGAGCATTTTGGTGATATTAAAATTATTGGCTGCAACTGCCGAATGGATCGGGAACACATTAAAACCATTTTTCGAAGCTAGATTAACATCTGCTCCTTTTGATATTAAAAAACGGGCTAAATCTTCGTGGCCGAAATAACAGGCCAGACCAAGTGGCGTAAAACCATCTTCAGAAAATTGGTTAATACTTTCGGGGTTTTGAAAAATTAACAGACTGGCGGCATCAAATTTGCCCACTGCGCAAGCTTCGAATAATGTTAAATTATCTACAAATTCGGCGATTAAATTAGCTATTTCCTGCTTTTTATAATAACAGGCCAGTAATAATGGCGAAATATGATGAGAAGTATCAACATTGGCCAATTTTGGATTTTCTACCAAAATTTCTTTTACTGATTGTAGATTTCCTGCCTCAATTTGTTCTTCGAGCTGCGCTATACCCATAATGTTATTTAAAAATCGACTTAAATTACCAAAAATTAAGGAATTGTAAACTTTATTGCCTAAATATATATAGTGTGAAGCAAATTAGCAAAGATTAGACCTCGCAGGTTTTTAAAACCTGCGAGGTCTTGATAGCATTTAGTTTTAAACCTAAGACCGACGGACCCAGATAAAATAAACCTGATAAAGCGGAAAACCCGGAGCGAGGAACGAGTGAGGATTTGCAGCGATAGCAGGACTGTTATAACCGAAACGAACCGAACCCTGCTTTTCAAAATAATATTAGCGAACCGCATCCAGACCTTATAGGTTTTGTAGCAAAAAAAATCCCGCTAAACCTCTCCAGGCAAAACGGGATAAAACCTAAAACAAAATCCGTTTCATTTGACAAAACGTAACAACTTGTGCGTTGTTAAAATAATAGACTATAATTTCTGTTTAAGGTTTAATGCCCAATGGATATTTTTATTTAATTTAAGGCAGTTTATATCAACTGTATTTAAAACCCGTTATGCTTTTACCGGTTAGTAGGTGGTTAATGGCAGTAGAAAAACGATAAAACAGCCTATAGCAGCATCAGTTACGATTTGTGATTATTTTTTTTATTAATGCTGCGCAGTTTTATCTAAGTTTGTTCAATATTAAATTATTTAGGATAGAAAATGTCGGTACGGGGTAACCAGTTTAAAACCAATACATTCAGGGATAAAGGTGCGGAAGGCACAACAGGCAGGGCATCGTCTGCCCGCCAGCCAAAAGAGAAAAGAGAATTTTTACCAAGGTTCGATCTGGCAGATGGACGTGCAATTAAAATTGTAGGGTTGTTTTTTGTGATCTTATCCCTATATTTTTTAATTGCCTTTACCTCGTATCTTTTTACCTGGCAGGATGATCAGAGTTACGTAATTGATGCTAACGGTGGCTGGGGCAATCTTTTTAAAACATCCGAAGAGCTGAAAACTGCAGGTGTTACTACTCCGGTTGTTCAGAACTGGCTGGGTAAATTTGGCGCTTTGTTATCGCATCAGTTTATTTACGAATGGTTTGGCGTGGCATCTTTCTTATTTGTTTTGGCCTTTTTTATCATTGGTTACCGTTTATTGTTTAAAGTTAAAATCCTTTCTATCTCCAAAACACTGGGTTATAGCTTTTTCTTTTTACTCTTTATTTCACTAACCTTAGGTTTTACGCATAGTTTCTGGTCAGAATCGCCGCATTATCTTGAAGGTGAATTTGGCTACTGGAGCAATAAATTATTGGGTGCTCAAATTGGAGCAGCTGGTGTAGCCGGCTTAATTGCTTTTGCCGGATTAACCATTCTGATTATTGCTTATAATATCGATTTCAAATTCCCTGAACGCAAAGCGAAAGAAGTTTACCTGGATAATGAAACGCCCGATTATGTAAACGACATTAGGGAACATACTACAAAAAATAAAATAGTTGATGAAACTCCTGAGCCGATAGAATTCCCGGTACGCGAAAAATCGCCAATAAACAACGAGCGCAAACAACAAAATGTGGTTTTACAACCAAGCCGTTTTGAAGAAAAAGAAGAGGCGGAAGAAACAACAGCGCCTGTAGTGCTATCACCTTTGGCAACAAACTTGCCTTTAGCCACCGCTGCGGCTGCTGCAATGCCCTTAACTGTAGAACCACCTGTTGAAGCGGAAAAGGAACCTGCATTTACGATCGAGAAAACCGAAGAAGAGAAAAAGTCAGAAGACCTGGTTGAACAGTTTGGCAATTATGATGAAAAACTGGACTTATCGGGCTATAAATATCCGACAATCGATTTATTAGAGAATTACGGCACCAATAAAATTTCGGTAAATGCGGAAGAACTTGAAGCCAATAAAAATAAAATTGTTGAAACACTTAACCACTATAATATCGAAATTGATAAGATTAAGGCAACAATTGGCCCAACGGTTACACTTTACGAGATTATTCCTGCCCCGGGGGTTAGGATTTCGAAAATCAAAAACCTGGAGGATGATATTGCGCTTTCGTTAGCGGCTTTGGGTATCCGTATTATTGCACCAATGCCGGGTAAGGGCACAATTGGTATTGAAGTTCCTAACCAGCATCCGGAGATGGTGCCGATGCGCAGTATTTTAAATACCGAAAAATGGACGCAAAATACAATGGATTTGCCCATTGCATTGGGTAAAACCATTAGTAACGAGGTGTTTATTGCCGATTTAGCTAAAATGCCGCACTTATTGGTGGCAGGTGCAACCGGTCAGGGTAAATCGGTGGGTATTAACTCAATCTTGGTTTCGTTATTGTTTAAAAAACATCCTGCACAGCTAAAATTTGTATTGGTTGACCCTAAAAAGGTAGAGTTAACCTTGTTTAACAGGATAGAACGCCACTTTTTGGCAAAATTACCTGGTGAGGCTGATGCCATTATTACCGATACCAAAAAAGTAGTGAATACTTTAAATTCACTTTGTATCGAAATGGATCAGCGTTACGATCTGTTAAAAGATGCACAGGTAAGGAATTTAAAAGAATACAACGATAAATTTATCAAGCGTAAACTTAATCCGAATAACGGTCATAGATTTTTACCTTTCATTGTACTGGTGGTGGATGAGTTTGCCGATTTAATGATGACTGCGGGTAAAGAAGTTGAAGCGCCTATTGCACGTTTAGCGCAGCTGGCGAGGGCAATCGGGATTCATTTGGTGCTGGCCACCCAGCGTCCGTCGGTAAATATCATTACCGGTACCATTAAAGCCAACTTCCCTGCTAGGCTGGCCTTTAGGGTATTATCTAAAATCGATTCGCGGACTATTTTAGACAGTGGCGGTGCGGATCAGTTAATTGGTCGCGGTGATATGCTTTTATCTACAGGTAGCGACTTAATCAGGCTACAGTGTGCTTTCGTTGATACACCTGAGGTAGACCGGATTTCTGAATATATCGGTAACCAGCGTGGTTATGCAGATGCATATCAACTGCCCGAATATATTGATGAAGCAGGGGAGGGAAGCAAGGCCGATTTCGATCCTAATGAGCGCGATAAGTTCTTTGAAGATGCTGCAAGGCTGATTGTAATGCACCAGCAGGGTTCTACCTCACTGATACAGCGTAAACTTAAACTGGGTTATAACAGGGCGGGGCGGATTATCGATCAACTGGAAGCGGCTGGTATTGTTGGTCCGTTTGAAGGAAGTAAGGCACGCGAAGTTTTATATCCCGATGAATATTCTTTGGAACAGTTCTTGAATAGTATGGATGACAAGGATTAGATTAAACTATTTTACAAAAATCTACTCTAACGTTTCAAAGAAAAACTTAAAAAAGAAAAGATGAAGAAATTAATTTCAGCATTAATGGTTGTAGTTGCTTTTACAACATCAACTTATGCTCAAACTGATGCGAAGGCTAAAGCTATTTTAGCTGATGTGAGTAAAAAATACAAATCGTACAATATTGTAAAAACAGATTTTACTTTCACTTTGGATAACCCAAAAGCTAAAGTAAAAGAAACACAGCAAGGTACATTATATGTTAAAGCCAACTCTAATAAATATAAAGTGGCGATGACGAACCAGGAATTGTTTAGTGACGGCAAAAGCCAGTGGACTTATCTTAAAAAAGATAAAGAAGTACAGGTAAGCAATGTAGATAACAGTGGCGATGCCATTAATCCTGCTAAGATTTTTACAGTTTACGAAAAAGGATTTAAATACATTTACACCGGCGATGAAAAAGTAGGTGGCAAAACTTACGAAATGATCGATTTAACCCCGGTTGATGCTAAAAAATCGATCTTTAAAGTTCGTTTAAGTATTGATAAAGCGGCTAAGCAGATTGCTAATGTGGTATTGTTTGATAAAAACGGCAACAAATACACTTACAATGTTAAAACTTTTTCGCCTAACGTAAATGTACCTGAAACTACTTTTGCTTTTGATGCCAAAAAATACCCTGGTGTTGAAGTAGTAGATTTAAGATAATTGTTATTACCGCCAAGGCGGGATGAAACCTGAAAGGTTCGGTTGGAAACAGCCGAACTTTTTTTGTTTTTACTAATTTGGGTTGTAATAAGAATCTAAGCTCGATGAGTTATTTAATAAAAATATTGTTCTACAGATGCTATTGATTAGATCGACTCGTCATGCTGAATTTATTTCAGCATATTTTTAGCATAAAAGACCCTGAAATAAATTCAGGGTGACGACTGCACTATGGAGATATTGCTAAAACTAATGGATATTAATCGAACTCAGGTTAATAATTTAGATATATCTCGCTTATTTTCAATTGAACACCTCATACACCTGAGTTCAACTAAGAAATTTGTAAATCAATATATTCTATTTACTAAAGTATAGTGAAACATAAAAAACTATATTTTTTACAAACGGATTTATGAATGCTGCGCAGATTTATCTAAGTTTGTTCCAATGTCATTGCCGCTAACAAACCATACATTAGAGAAATTAGAAGCCCTGCTTTTTGCAATGGGTTATAAGGTACGCTACGAAAAGGGAAACTTTAAAACAGGCTCCTGTTTGTTGGAACACAATAAAGTTATTGTAGTAAATAAATTTTCGAACCTGGAAGGAAAAATTGCTGCATTGGTTACCCTGGTAAAACAGACCAATACCGATGAAAACCTGCTGGAAGAAAAACAGCGGCAGTTTTATTTATCCTTACAACAAACCGAATTATTTTAATGGAGATGCAGCAAGAGAATTATTTGGTTAGAAAGGAAAGTTTAAGCCGATGAAAGTTACTTTTTTAGGTACTGGTACATCGCAGGGCGTTCCTGTAATTGCATGTAATTGTGAAGTTTGTTTATCTCCGGATAAAAAAGATAAACGTTTAAGAACTTCTATCTTAATAGAAACGGCTGATAAAACCATTGTTGTAGATAGCGGACCGGATTTTCGCTATCAGCTACTGCGCGAAAATGTAAAAGATCTGGATGCGGTTTTGTTTACGCACGAACATAAAGACCATATTGCGGGGTTAGACGATATCAGACCTTTTAATTACCTGTTGCATAAGGTAATAGATGTTTATGCTACAGAAAGGGTTCAAACGGCATTAAAAAGAGAATTTTATTACATTTTTGCCGAAACCAAATATCATGGTTTACCGCAGATTAACCTGCATACCGTAACCAACGGCCAGGATTTTAAAATTGGGGAAAGTACAATTACTCCTTTTGAAGTCATGCACCACCTATTGCCGATTACGGGATACAGGATTGGTGATTTTACCTACATTACCGATGCAAAAACCATATCGGAAGAAAGTTTCAGCAAGATAAAAGGTTCAAAAATATTGGTGATTAATGCTTTACAAAAGGAACCGCATATTTCGCACTTTACACTTGGCGAGGCGATTGCCTTTGCAGATAAAGTAGGCGCAGCAACCACCTATCTTACGCACATCAGCCATAATTTGGGCAAGCATGAGGATATAGAAAAAGAGCTTCCAAATCATATCCGGCTGGCTTATGATGGTTTACAAATAGAATTGTAAATCATTGTTCCGAAAATCTAAAATTAAATTATATTTGCAGCACAAATTTAGGTAGCAATTACCGTAGCTATCGAAATATTGTGTAACATAAACCCAGGTGGCGAAATTGGTAGACGCACCATCTTGAGGGGGTGGCGCTGGCAACGGCGTGGCAGTTCGAATCTGCTTCTGGGTACGGAGAGTTTGGTTTTACCAAACTCTTTTTTTTATGAACCTTCATTCCCCCCGCTTCTTTAGAGGAAGGCATTTTAAATTTTATAAAGATACTATGTTGATCTCTAAAAGACCCCTGAATTTGGTTATTACTATCAAAAGCAATAAAAATCAGCGTAAAGAAGAATCTTTATGATATCGTTTCTTAGCCAATGGTAAGTCAGATAAGAAATAGGCAAAAAAGAAAAAGCGATTAAGACCTAAATTTATGTTAATAATGATGTCTCCTTTGTCAAACATAAACAAAAAACAATTACACTTGCACCGGAAGAATAATTCTGTTTAGGCGAAATAAAGACAGCAGCGCTGGTTAAATAAAATAACAATAAGCGAATAATTTTATCATAGGTCAAGATTGATTTAACTTCGCCATACTACCTTTGATAAAGAATAAGGCATTATACTTAAAATAATCGATCATAAACAACATAAACTTAAAACCATGAGCACACTAAAATTAAAAGACGGAACAGAGATTTTTTACAAAGATCAGGGCGAAGGACCGGTATTAATGTTTCACCACGGCTGGCCGTTATCATCGGATGATTGGGATGCGCAGGTTATCTTCTTTTTACAGAGGGGTTACCGCGTAATTACGCACGATAGAAGAGGCCATGGCCGCTCCAGCCAGAATATTTATGGACACAATATCGAAACCTATGCTGCTGATGCCGCTGAGCTGGTAGAATTTCTTGATCTGAAAGATGTTGTTCACATCGGCCACTCTACAGGTGGCGGCGAAGTAATTCGTTATATAAATAAATATGCTAAAGGCAGGGCGAAAAAAGCAGTTTTAATCAGTGCGGTTCCTCCAGTTATGGTGCAAAGCGAGCGCAACCCGGATGGGGTTCCAATTTCGGTTTTTGATGGAATCAGAGAACAAACGCTTAACAACAGGCAGCAGTTTTATATCGATTTAACCATTCCGTTTTACGGATACAACAGGGAAGGTGCCGATGTAAAAGAAGGCGTACAGAGAAATTGGTGGAGACAGGGCATGATGGGCGGAATTGTGGCCCACTACAATGGCATTAAAGCATTTTCTGAAACTGATTTCACAGAAGACCTACAGGCAGTTGATATTCCTGTTCTGGTGCTTCATGGTGAAGACGACCAGATTGTTCCTTATCAAAATGCAGCATTAAAATCCATTAAATTGTTGAAAAATGGTAAACTGATTACCTATCCAGGATTTTCGCATGGAATGCCAACTACCGAAGCCGAAACCATTAATAAAGATCTTTTAGAATTTATTCAGTCTTAGTGATCAGTTTTTTGGGTAAGTCAAGGTGATTTAAGAATAAATTATCTTGACTTTTATAGCTCCTGATTAGTAAAAATGATTACTACGAATAATTAATTTATTAAGTTTTGCAAAGCAAAAGCCAGCGACAACAATTGCCCAAATGTTAAGATTAGAGCTAGGAGATGGCATGTGTAGACATTCTTTTTCAGTAAATCTAGGTTGATGTTTTTTAAAAAAGTCTTTAGTGTGGGGGCGCTACTGCTCCTTCATTCGGGTTGGCTAAACGCTCCAAATTTTTCAAGAACTCAAGTGATAACAGGTTTCCAAAGTGTATGGAGAGTTTGGTAAAAATCAAACTCTTTTTTGTTATATGGTATCAGTTTATTTTTTTTTTTTTTTTTTTTTTTTTTTTTTTTTTTTTTTTTTTTTTTTTTTTTTTTTTTTTTTTTTGCTGAAAAATCAAATCATTTTTATAATAGAAGTTGCCTCGATTTGCTACAGTGATTGCAATCGCATAAGGATGTTTTACGGGTAGTTTTACATTTAAAACGGAAGATTGGGAGCTATTTTTACTATAAATAAACCTATGTTGAAAGAATAATAAATATTAGATGTATTAAATTTGGAAATGCCATCGCTAACTTATAGTTTAGATAAAAATTAACTCTCCAAGTGAAAAATAATCTAGATAAATTTAAAAAGAATAATCCTAACATAAATCTTGTTTCTGAGACAGAACATATAAATATTGAAAATCTTTGGAGTGATTCAACTTTTATGTGTCGATTCAAAATTGACCAAGATTTTACATCTTTAACAAATATTAGTTTACCACGTGAATTAGCTGCTTTATATAATAGATCTGAGAAATATTTAGAATTTATCTATCAGCCGCTACTATTGGAGAACCCAATAATAAATAGAAAATTTACCTTTTATTATAGGGGGGTGGAGTTTATTTGCGAGTATTCTGAACCCTCTGCTGCATTAACCTTGCTTTCCGAAGGGTTTCGCGAAGTTAGCTCCAGCAGTTCAACCAACTATAGAAATTTGGTAAGAATGCGAGACTTTTATAAGGTTGACACAATGCCGGCTTTTATAAAAACATATTATACAGGTAGAACTCCAATAGTTTTTAAGGTATCAGGTGACTTTGAATCTATAGAATATGATTTCGTTCCATTTGCCAAAAATCTCAATTTTTACATGGGTTACTTTGACAGAAAATCACCTCATATCTTAATTTTTGAAGAGGATGATGAAGAAGAAAAGTTTAATACCCCATGTTACAGTAATGAAGGTGATTTTCCTGCTGTGTTGAATGCAAGGCAAATAGATCCTGTTCTAGTTGATCTATTTGGTGTAGCTCATTTAACGGCAAACACCCGCTTAAAATTTCTATTTTATTTTCAGGTACTTGAATATTGTTCTTATTATCACCTTACTGAAGAATTTAGAAAAAAATTAACTAATATAATCAAGAGACCGGATTTGTTGATGAATTCATCATATTATGGCAAATTGATTACCGAAGAGTTTAAAGATAATTTTAGATTAAACGATGATTCTTCTAAATTAGAAAAGTTAATACTAGAATATATAAATATCGAGGATATAAAGACTGAAATTATCGAAAATGCAGATTATTTTAAAAAGGATATAATCTTTGACGGAGGATTCGTGTTATCAGCAATAATTAATGACGTGAAGGATTTAGATACCCCTCCAAAAAACTTATTACGATTAATTAAAACAAATATTGAAAAAATACGTAATGTATTAGTACACATTAGAGAAAGTAGGGAAAATAAAATAATTTTACCAACTAAGAAAAATACCAATTTATTATTACCATATTTGCATTTGCTTAAGCGAGTTGCTGAGAAAGTGGCAATACAATACGAATAAGAAACCTAACAATCACATTATCATGGGAGACAGATAAACAAACATCTGATTAGTATAGTACTAATCTTATTAGTTAAAAGCTTAAGCCACCAAATCAGGTGGCTTTTTTGATTTATAGCTCTTTTTTATATTGCATTGTAGGTAATTAGTAGTCCCCCCCTAAAAATTTAGAGGCTTATCAAAATTTCGCCTATCACTGATGGCATCATTATATTAAAACCCTCACAATCCGTAAGGGCTTTAATTGATTTACCTCCCCTTCACCCAAAACTCCCTTTCCCATCAGCCACATAACTATAAATAACCATATATTCTATTCCGTTTTTTTTAAAATATCCGATAGGAATATCACCGGTTTCAAAGTAGGCTGATCTACTTTCGAAAGGAATGCCACAAAACACTTTATCTGGCTCTATCTGGTGATAAACAACATCATTTCTACGGTTTGCAATAGCAATTAATGCTGATAAATTTTTGCTCGATCCTTTTTGGTTATGTTTTGGGTGCTGCGGATGTTGATCGGCCCATACCCATTCTCCGCATACCATTGGTTTATAAAGTTTGCCCAGTGGTATATTGAACATGCGTGGCAAAAAACGAGAGGCTATTGTTCCGTTGGTGGTGATGGTTCCGGTTTCTATAAAGAAATGGCTGATTTGAATCCAACGCCTGGTGAGCTGATATACATATTCACGAATGGAATTTTGTCCATCCTCTAAAAAACAAATGCAGGCTACAGAAGTGTACCCATACTAAAAGCCGAGATATTATACCCCTTTTAGGAGTGCAATTATGCCGTTCTTTTTCAGAGACTTAAATCTATTTCTGCATTTAATTAAAACTATGTGATTGTAGTGATGTTGAGACGGAATAAATATATAATTCGTCTATTATGAAAAAAAATCTATTAAAATTTCTATTTGCAGGGCTATTGTTTGCCGGAAGTGCACAAGCACAGATTCAAAAAGGTAATGTTATGGTTGGTGGAAATCTAACCAACATTAATCTTGGTTTAGATGCACCAAATGTTTTCAGTATTGATATTACGCCGAAAGCTGCCTGGTTTATCGAAGACAATTTAGCAGTGGGTGGTTATGTAAACTTCGGTTTAGAAACGGCTAAAAATTCGGCTACAACAACAAGTTATGGTGTTGGTGCATTAGGACGTTACTATGCCGGTAAAGATGTGGAAGTATTAAAACACGGACGTTTCTTTGCTGAAGCAACTGTTGGTGTGGGTGGTGTGAATGTGAGTAATGGCGGTGGTAATACCAACGGACTGGATTTAAGTGTTGGTCCTGGTTTTGCGTACTTTATTACCCCTAACATTGGTTTAGAAACTTTGGTTAAATACAAAGGCCTTGTAGGTTTTGGAAGCTCAACCATGCAGAACAATTTAAATCTTTCTTTCGGATTCCAGATCTATCTGCCAGGTAGAGGAACAGCAAGAAAAGTAAAAGGAGATATGAACTAATTATTCTTCATTTTCTGGTTTATCATCAGTTTTTTATGCTGATGGGTACAAGGTCTGCTCTTATTAAAGGGGCAGACCTTGTTGTTTATTAATTATTATATGTTTACCACTTAACACGTTTGCAAGCCTTGTTTTACGGCCTCTTTGTTGGGTTTAGAAATGGGTATTTTTTCTCCGGTTGTTAACAATAATACTATATTTAACAGATGATAAAACTGATTAAAATGCTTAGCACCAAAAGCCTTTGCTTTCTTTTTTTATATCTGTTTATTACACCAGCTATGGCACAGATCAAATGGCCCGCTGGTCAGCTGCTTCCATCTTTTCCGGCGGCGGCACCCGTGCAGGATTTAATCACGCTGCGGCAAAACTCGCCTTACACTTCGGCAGAAATGTATCTGTTTGCTTCTTTAAAAGGAACTATCAATAGAACTAAACCGCGTATTTTTTCCTACGAGGGCGATGCTTTTGCCGAAGGACCGCATACCTGGCTACAATCATTAGGGTTGAGCTGGGCAGAACCTGCAGATAAATGGGATCTGATTACCAAATACCGGAGAGAAATTTCAGGATTAATTGTTTATGATCCCGATCAGATCCATACGGTTAACCTCGCCACGGTACTTGCAAAAAACAAAAATGCACTGATTGCCTCGCCTTTGTTGTTATCTAAATTAACAGCTGCTCCTTACAACCTGCCTGTTTTGCTGGATTTGAGGGGGAAATTTAATAGTAAGCTTGAAGTTTATCAATCGCTATATGACGAATACTGGCCACATCTTGATCACCGTTTGTTGATAGCGTTAAATCCTAATGCACATAAAGCAGCCCTTCGCGAGTATGCAGTAGCCCTGGGTACCGCAGTAATATGGCTCGATCCTAAAATAACCGGTGAAAGTGAGTTGCTGAACAAATTTTTATCTTCAATGTCGCCTGGAGGAAATTTTATGGGCTGGTGGCCACAGGAAGGGCCAGGGGTAGAGCGCGCTTCGAAGTATGGCATTGCCACCATTGCCAGCGACTGGTGTTCGAACTTAACGGTACATAGCGGAACATCCAGAACTGTAAAAATAAAACCGATCCCCCAAAAACCGGAACTTAACAATAAGATTTATGTTGCATTTATATTGAGCGATGGAGATAATTTACAGTTTACCGAGCATCTGATGCGTAAACTCTGGAATAATCCGGACCGGGGTGCTGTGCCAATGGGATGGACGGTATCGCCTGCCATGCTGGATGCCATGCCTGGTGCACTTAACTACTATTGGCAAAGTGCTACCAATAATGATAACCTGATTTCCGGACCATCCGGCTACGGTTATACTTATCCTAATACCTGGCCTGACGAAAAATTATTAAAAAAGTTTGTTTCTAAAACCGAAGATTATAATAAACGTGCGGGTTTACGGGTAATTACCATCTGGAATACCATTGTGGGCGGTATTAATCCTGAAATTGGGAAGGTCTATGCCGATCAGTCAAAAACTTTATTAGGTGTAACGGCACAGAATACCGGAGGCGGGCTCACAATCTATAATAACAGTTTGCCAGGAATGGCACTTAGCTGTAACTATTGTACAAATGAACAGGCAATGAAGGACCATATTGCCAGAGCGGCATCAGGTTGGGATAAAACCTCGCCACGTTTCATCATTATACAGGCGCAGCCCTGGACAAATATATCGCCAACAAGTTTTAAAAATGTAGCTAATTCACTTAATGAGGATTATTTAGTTGTTCGTCCGGATCACCTTTTTCAACTTGTCCGCGAAGAAAAGGGCATTACCATTAATCCCTGAATAGAAATACATATACTAACCTGACAAAATATGTTAACCCTTTTTTCCTTTCAATAGCCCCAATATTGCAGGCTGGCTTGGTATCCTCCAGTTAAGTTCCGATATCAGTGTAGCCAGAAATATCAATCCGCCTCCCATAATCAAGCGGGATGTAATTTCTTCTCCTAAAATAAAATGTGCTGCAAAGGCTCCAAAAACCGGTTCGAAAAGGTAAATGATGGATACCCTTTCGGCACTGATGTATTTTTGGGCGATGTTGGATATGGTGTACATGTATGCGGTCGAAAATAACGCACAGAAAATAATGCCTATCCAAAAGGTTTGCTGCTGCGGTATCCATACTGTATCGTTCTGAAAAGCGGCCAGTAAAAAGGTTAATATGGCGCAGGTGCCGAACATGGGTACGATGGTAGGCACAATATCACCAGCTTTCGATTCCTTCTCAATCTGTATCAGGTATATGGCAAAGCAAAATGCGCCAACGATGGTGTACAAATCGCCGGTTCCGATACGAAGATGATCGTTAATGGAAATCACAAACAAACCAATCAGCGCGGTAAAGGCAGCCAGCCATATTTTTAGGGACGTAGATTTCCGGTAAATAATTAGTTTAATCACCGGGATCATCACCACCGTTATGCCTGCAACAAACGAACATTGTGATGCCGAGGTATGGGTAATGCCCAATGTTTGCAGGTAAATGCCAAGCACCAGTGGAATCGCGAGGCCTGTACCTGTTTTTATAGCAGCTAAATTGAGTTTTTTTACATGTTTCCAAAAAATCGCCGATAAAACCATCGTGGCCAGAAAGAAACGGTAAAATAAAAATAAAAGTGGCTGGCTCTGGCCAATGGCCAGTTTGGTAACCGAAAAGGAAATGCCCCAGAAAGCGGTACCCAGGATTAGTAAAATCAGGAAAAGTGTTCTTTTTTCCATTAAGATGCTTTTAATTCGTTCGTATAGCCAGTTCTTTTTTCATCAGCAGGTCTGTTTGCTCATCATCACCAAGCCAGAACGAATGTTTGCCAAAGGGTATAAAACCATTTTTCTCATAAAACCTTAAAGCCCTGTAGTTTTCTTCCCAAACACCAAGCCATACCGTACCAACTTGCATTTCGTAAGCAATATCAATTGCTTTTTGATAGAGGTTTTGTGCTACATTTTTCCCGTAGAATGCTTTTAATACGTAAATACGTTCAATTTCGAGTGCATCATTCATTTTTTCATTTTGTGCTTCGCCAGTATTGATTTTTAAATAGGCAACCACATTTCCATTCACCAGGGCAAAATAAAATTGAGAATCCTTGTTGTTCAGTTCCGTTTCCAGTTTCTCTTCCGAAAAGCTGTTTTCGAGGTAATCTTTCATGTTTTCTGCCGTGTTTACCCCGGCAAAAGCTTCAAAAAATGTAGTTCTCCCGATTTCCTGTAGTTTTTTAATGTCGGTAATACTTACCCTTTCGATGATGATTTGCTCCATGGCACGAATGTAACAAGTTATTAAATGATATGAAATGCTATTATTTCATTTATTAATGCATATTTTGCATTAATGGATCTTCAGCGAATCAAATATTTTTTAGCCCTTTCAGAGCAGCTTCATTATTGGAAAACAGCCGAGAAGGTAAATATCACGCAATCAGCCCTTAGCAGGCAAATCCAGTCGCTCGAAAACGAACTGGGTTTACAGCTTTTCGAACGCAATAAACGCAATGTAAAACTCACTCCTGCCGGAAAATTTTTAAAAGAAAAATGGGAGGTAGAGTTAAGTGAACTCGAATACATCCACCAGTTTGCCAAACAGCTCCATCTTGGTGAACGCGGAACAATCACTATTGCGCATCCCGATTCGATATCTGCCTCGCTGATGCCCGATATTTTAGCGATGATTACTCGTGAATTTCCACAACTTCAGATTAAACTGGTTCAAGTTTTATATGAAAATCAGCTTGAATTTTTAAAGAATTACAAGATAGATCTTGCCATTACCCGCGATATCAATAGCGAACCAGGAATCAGGGCAAAAAAAATATATTCCGATCATCTGGCGCTGGTGGTGCCGCTGGAGCATCCGTTTAAAAGCTTTGATGATTTATCAACCGAAAGTTTAAAACAGCAGAAATTTATCCTGCCCACAAATGATGGGGGGAGTAGTTACAGTGAAATTATCCAGGCCCTTTTTAAATCTTATGATTTTGTTCCTGATGTATTTCTCCACTCCGAATTTGGATCAACAATTATCGCATTGGTAAGAAAAGGTTTGGGGATTGCCATTCTGCCCGATTCTTATATGCACCATCAAAGCCCCGGACTACGGTTTATCCCGCTGCCTTTTAAAACCGATTTACTGATCAATTGGCGGGCAGATGATCATAATCCTGTATTGGCGAACATTTTGAAACTGGTTTTTGAAGGGTAATTCTATTTATGCATAATGACTATTTACAATAGCTGGCCTTTGGGACAGTGGGCGCTGAAATTTGATTATTATTAATCAAAAAAATATTTTATAGCAGTGTATAATTTACAATTTTAGTGCAAAAAAAGTGTTCAGTTTAAATAACTTTGTTTTTCAATCGGAGAATCGGGAAATCGATTTAGCTTGTTTTAAACCAAATAATTTAAAATGCCTTTAATTATTCTTAACATTATTTTCTGCATCTCGTTTTTAGGTTTTGCCTATGTAAACCTTAATGATAATGATGCTTTTCTTTGGGTATCCATTTATTTAAGTGCCGCAATATCTTGTGGCCTGGCCGCTGCTGGTAAATTTTATCCTGTAGCTTACCTGGTTTTAGTTGCCTTCTACCTTATATATGCCATTATCCTTTTCTTTGCCAAAGATGGTGTGCGCGACTGGATTACGAAATACAGACGCGAGAGCCTCGTGCAGAGCATGCAGGCCACTAAACCATATATTGAGCAAACACGCGAATTTTTTGGCCTTTTAATTATTGCAGGTGCACTGCTGATTAACTATTTCTGTTCGGCAGGTATTACCGCATAAATGCCTTTCGGCAATTTTATTTATGAGAGATGATAATATGAAGGCGGTAAAAGAAATAATATGGTCTGTTGTTAAAAACAATATAAGTTTGGAGGCCGAAAAGTGGCTGGAAGACTTTATGCAATCGCCAGATCAACCAGCACAGCTGGCTAAAACATTTGTGATGCTGCCACGTAAAACAGGCAAATTATCGGTTGCAATTAACGATGATCAACAAAAAGCACTGGATACGGCAGGCTTTGGCTATATCCGTAACTGGACGATCGACAGGCTTAGCCGGGTGTGGTTATTGGCCGGTATGGAGCTGGAAAATAAAGAACTTTTATTTTCAGGCATCGATCGTTTATTTCTATCAGCAGAGGTGAACGAAGCCGTAGCATTATATTCGGCACTGCCATTTTTGGCCCACCCTGAAATCTGGGTAAAACGCTGTGCCGAAGGGATCAGGAGCAACATTGGTTCAGTACTCGAAGCCATTATGGAAAATAATCCATATCCGCCGGCAAATCTTGATGAAGCAGCCTGGAACCAACTGGTACTAAAGGCTTTTTTTACTGAAAAGAACATTAAAAATATTGTTGATTTAGACGAACGCGCTAATGTTCAACTCGCGCTAACACTGGTTGATTATGCAAAAGAACGCTGGGCTGCCGGTAGGGAAGTCAATCCACAGCTTTGGCGTCTGGTAGGCAAATTTATCAACGCCGAAATTTTTGAAGACCTCAAAACCAGTCTGCAGCGTTATGATCAAGCCGAGCAACGTGCCATTGCACTGGCCGTAGCCGGATCAGATTACCAGCCGGCAAAAGATTATATCAATACCTTTCCCGAACTGAAACTGGCGCTTGCTGATGGAAGTTTAAACTGGGATTCAATTTAACCAATAAAAAAATTAAGATAAAGATATGTGTTGTAGCAGTTCAATCGCAAGCGATAAAGCATTGATGGGGGAGCCGGAGGCTTTTGATATCAGTAGCGTAAAAGGAATGAAATTCTTCGATCCACATGTTCACATGACTTCAAGAACTACTGATGATTACCAAGCCATGGCCGATGCCGGTGTTGTTGCGCTTATTGAGCCAGCATTCTGGCTGGGGCAACCGCGTACAGGGCTGGATAGTTTCAGGGATTATTATAGCAGCCTCATTGGCTGGGAGCGTTTCCGTTCCTCACAATTTGGTATTAAACATTATTGTACTATCGGACTTAATTCGAGAGAAGCCAATAACGAAAGTTTAGCCGAGCAGGTAATGGAAATCCTTCCTATGTTCATTTATAAAGAAGGTGTGGTGGGGATCGGTGAAATCGGTTTCGACGACCAGACTGCTGCCGAAGAAAAATATTACAGGTTACAGCTCGAACTTGCTAAAGAAGCAGGCTTGCCGGTACAGGTGCATACCCCGCACCGCGATAAGAAGAAAGGTACCCAAAGGAGCATGGACATTGCCCTGGAGCATGGCCTCGATCCGTACCAGGTTATCATCGACCATAATAATGAAGAAACCGTAAAAGAGGTATTAGACCGTGGTTTTTGGGCAGCTTTTACCATTTACCCCTTTACTAAAATGGGTAACAAGCGTATGGTCGAAATTGTAAAACAGTATGGCGCAGAACGTATTATGGTAAACTCGGCTGCCGATTGGGGTATCAGCGATCCGTTAGCAGTACCAAAAACTGCAGCTTTAATGAAAATGCGTGGGTTAAGCGATCAGGATATTGAACTGGTTACCTACCGCAATGCGATTACAGCCTTTGCCCAAAGCGGACAGATCGACGAAGCCGATTTTAACGCACAGGCAGACCTTACGGAAAAATTTGAAGGCAATACCATTTTGCGCGGCGGACAACAGCCCAGACCCGATAAATCTTCGATCATCATTAGCTAAATTGTATTGAAAAAATTAATTGTTTACCTGCGCATGATGCGCCCTGCCAATATTGTTACCTCTGTAGCCGATATTTTAGCAGGTATCGCCATTTCGGGTGTTTTAAGCAGTGGATTTTCCATTCCATGGCTTTCAATTTTGCTTTTAGCTGCCTCAACCGCCTGTTTATATGGTGGAGGCATCGTTTTTAACGACGTATTTGATGCTGAGCTTGATAAAATCGAACGTCCTGAGCGCGCCATCCCAAGCGGCTTGATCAGTTTACAGAATGCGACCACTTTTGGTACCCTTTTACTCTCTGGTGGAATTATATTAGCAGCTTTAAATAGTTTTACTTCGGGCATACTGGCGCTATTGGTTGCTGTTTTTGCCTTACTCTACAATAAATTTGGTAAACACCATTCTTTTTTCGGTCCGCTAAATATGGGTTTATGCCGTGGTTTTAATTTATTGCTCGGTTTAAGTATCGTGCCCGAAATGCTTTGCAGTCATTATTACCTGGCTGTTATTCCGGTGGTGTATATTTTCTCCATTACCATGACAAGCCGTGGCGAAGTGCATGGCGGACAAGCTAAAAACTTATACATCGCAGCTTTTTTATATGCCATTGTAATTTTTGCCATTGCTTCTTTCGCTTTTGCGAACGATCGTTTATTGTGGTCGCTGCTTTTTCTGGTGCCTTTTGCCTTTATGATTTTCAGGCCTCTTTTAAAGGCGATTAAACAACCTGTTGGCAAAAATATAGGGGCTGCGGTTAAAGCCGGGGTAATATCTTTAGTTTTGATGGATGCCGCCTGGGCAGTAACTTTCGATGCGCTGATTCTCGCTTTTGTAATTGCCGCTTTATTACCTTTATCGTTATGGCTCTCTAAATTATTCGCCGTTACCTAAACAACACACATTATCCACTGATATGGAACATTTACATCAATCGTTCACCGTACAATATAACTACAACGTTTTTTTTACTTCAGCTTTGTTTTCACCAGAAAACGAATTGCTGAATAGTTTTTTACTCAACTTAAACCCGGCGGTTACCGTAAAGAAAATTTTATTTGTAATCGACGAAGGCGTGGCCAATGCACACGTGGGGCTTGTTGCTGAAATTAAAGCCTATTTCTCCAGATATGATAAAACACAACTGATCCAGGATGTGCTGATCATCCCGGGGGGAGAACAGGTAAAAAACGATACGCGTTATTTCGATCAGGTGCTTGATGCCATTAATATCCATGGTATCGACAGGCACTCTTTTGTTGCCGCAATTGGTGGTGGTGCCGTGCTCGATATGGTGGGTTATGCTGCAACTGTAGCACACAGGGGCATTAAACACATCAGGATACCAAGTACCGTACTTTCGCAAAATGATTCTGGCGTGGGCGTAAAAAACGGCATTAACTATTTCAATAAAAAGAATTTTCTGGGTACTTTTTCACCACCTGTTGCTGTTTTTAATGATGAACTTTTTTTAAGCACTTTATCCGACCGCGACTGGCGTTCAGGTATTGCCGAAGCCATTAAAGTGGCCCTGATTAAAGATGCTGAATTTTTCGAATGGCTCGAAGCCAATGCAGCAGCACTTGCTGCACGAGACATTGAAGCAATGAATTACCAGATCTGGAAATGCGCCAAATTACATTTAGAGCATATTCGTAGTGCCGATCCTTTCGAAAACGGTTCGGCCAGGCCATTGGATTTCGGTCACTGGAGTGCCCATAAACTCGAATACCTCACCAATTTTGAGGTAAGGCATGGCGAAGCAGTAGCTATGGGCATTGCTTTGGATAGTGTATATTCTAACTTATCAGGAAGAATTTCCGCCGAAGAAGCCCAAAGGGTAATTAACCTGATCCAGCAATTGGGTTTTGAGTTAACGCATCCTTTATTACAGGTTACCGAAGGCAATAGTCCGATTTTACAGGGGCTCGAAGAGTTCCGCGAACACCTTGGCGGCCAGTTAACCATTACCCTGCTTACCGGCATTGGCAGTGGCGAAGAAGTACACGAAATCGATGCTGAGATTTTAAAACAGGCCGCCGAAATTTTAAATAACCAAACTGCTACCATTCAACATTAGGCCATGAAATTAAACTCCGGACATTTAACTTTCTGTACCAATATTTATGCCGGCGAAAGTTGGGAAGCGCATTTCGCGGTGTTGAAAGCTAGTTTTCCAGTGTTAAAAGCACAATTATCGCCCGGTTCGCCGATGGGGATTGGTTTACGCCTTTCTAACCTCGCCAGCACCGAACTTTTAGAAAACGACAATTTATCGGTTTTTAAACAATGGCTTCAGGATGAAGGCGGCTATGTGTTTACCATGAACGGTTTTCCTTATGGGGGTTTTCATCATACCAGGGTTAAAGATCAGGTACATGCACCTGATTGGACTACAGACGATAGGGTAAATTATACGCTCCGTTTGGCTGATATCCTTTCACAATTGCTTCCGGAAGATATGGATGGCGGCATTTCTACCTCTCCATTGAGTTATAAGCCCTGGTTTACCGATGCTGAGGCAAGAGAAAATGCCACAGCTACAGCAACCGCCAATATTATAAAAGTTGCCAAAGGCTTGCAGCAAATACAGGAACAGACCGGCAGATTGATCCACCTGGATATCGAACCAGAACCTGATGGTTTTCTTGAATCTGGTCCTGAATTTATCCACTGGTACGAAAATGTGCTTTTACCTGCCGGAAATAATGAAAATCTGATTAAAAAACACATCAATTTATGTTATGATGTTTGTCATTTTGCCATCGGATACGAACCACACACAGCTATTATTAGCGAATTGAATGATAAAGGCATTAAAATTGGTAAAATCCAGATTAGCGCTGCGCTGAAAGCAAAATTATCCGCTTCTACAACAGAAAGAACTTCGATATTGGATCAGTTAAGCCGTTTTGATGAACCAACTTACCTGCATCAGGTAATTGCACGCAAAAACGACGGTACTTTAATGCGCTATCCCGATCTTGCAGATGCATTGGCAGAGGGTGGAGATTTATCGGTAGAAGAGTGGCGGGCGCATTTCCATGTGCCTATTTTTGTAGAAGATATGGGCCTGATCCAATCAACCCAGAGTGATATAACAGAAGTATTGAGCCTGCAAAAAAGAGCACCTTTTACTGCCCATCTCGAAGTAGAAACCTATACCTGGGAAGTTTTGCCAACTGCTTTAAAAGCCCCTCTAAACGATTCCATTATCAGGGAACTGGCCTGGGTAAAAACATTATTAGAATATTAAAATTATGCATAAAACCGTAGTTATCGACATAGTGGGCCTGTCTGCATCCGTAATCGGAGCACATACGCCTTTTATCCAGAAATATATTTCAGAGCATCATTTCAGCACCATTGAGCCTTTGCTGCCTGCGGTTACAACTTCTGTACAATCGAGTTACCTTACCGGGAAATTTCCTTCCGAAACCGGTATTGTAGGTAATGGCTGGTACGATCATGCCGATGCTGAAGTTAAATTCTGGAAACAGTCTAACAAACTCGTAAATGCTGAAAAAATATGGGATCAGGCTAAAAAAGAAGATCCTAACTTTACCTGTGCCAATATGTTCTGGTGGTACAACATGTACTCAACGGTTGATTATTCGGTAACACCACGCCCAAATTACCTCGCCGATGGCCGTAAACTACCCGATTGTTATTCGCAACCTGCCGAGCTGCGCGATTACCTGCAGGATAAACTTGGTCAGTTTCCCTTATTTCAATTTTGGGGACCGGGAGCCAACATTAAATCAACCAGGTGGATTGCAGATGCGGCAATGGAAACCGAAAAACTTCATAATCCTACGCTTACTTTGATCTATTTGCCTCATTTAGATTATTGTTTACAAAAATTCGGACCAGATTTGGAAAAAATCAAGCCCGAATTACAGGAAATTGATCAGGTGGTTTCTGATCTGGTGCGTTTTTACGAAGAAAAGGGCGCCCGTATCATATTACTTTCCGAATATGGCATTGCGCCGGTTAACAATCCGATTCATTTAAACCGTTTATTCAGGGAAAATGGATTAATCCAGATCCGCGAAGAAAGGGGATTGGAGTTATTGGATCCGGGTGCTTCAAAAGCTTTTGTAGTGGCCGATCATCAGATTGCGCATGTGTACATCAATGATAAAAGTGTAACCAAACAGGTGAAATCTCTATTAAAAAATGCTGCGGGTATCGAATTGGTTTTAGATAAAGAAGAGCAGGAAAAACACCACATCAATCACGAACGTTCTGGCGATCTGGTATTGGTGGCCAAAGAAAACAGTTGGTTTAGCTACTATTTCTGGCTAGATGATGCCAAAGCACCCGATTATGCAAGGGTAGTTGATATCCATAAAAAACCCGGTTACGATCCGGTAGAAATGTTTATGACTTCTAAACTCCGCGCAGGTTATAAATTATTGAGGAAAAAAGCAGGTTTCCGTTATGTGATGGATGTAATTCCATTGGATGCAACATTGGTTAAAGGATCGCATGGCCGTACCAATGTAACAGATGAGTACAAACCAGTTTTGGTTACTTCGAAACCTGTAGGTAAAACTTTGCATGCGCCAGATGTTTATGATGTAATTTGGGAGAGTTTGACTGTTTAATATGAGGTGTCGTCACCCTGAATTTATTTCAGGGTCTTTATAGCACGAAAGATGCTGAAATAAATTCAGCATGACGGACCTGATGAAAAAAAGGATTCGGCTACAACTCTACCGGATTAGCCTACATCTGCCATTTCTGAAAATTAGAAATTTGTAATTATAAGAACCAGCATTAAACGGTTCACAAAAATAATTACACATGAAAACAGTTTTAATTACCGGAGCCAATAAAGGCATAGGCTTCGAAACCGCAAAACAGCTACTAACACAAGGTTATTTTGTTTATTTAGGCAGCAGGAACGAAAATAATGGTAAAGAGGCCGAAGCACAGTTAAAAGCTGCAGGTTTAGTAAATGTTGCGTTGATTAAACTTGATGTTACTGATATAAACTCCATCAATAAGGCAAAAGCACTTTTGGAAAATGAGTTGCCTGCGTTGGATATATTGATCAACAATGCAGGCATTCCCGGCGATCAGCCACAAAATATTTCGACCTGCGAGATGACAAACCTCCGCGAAATTTTCGAAACCAATTATTTTGGCGTAATCCAAACTACACAGCAGTTTTTGCCTTTGCTTAGAAAGGCCGAAGCGCCATCAATCATCAACGTCTCGAGCGAAGTGGGTTCTTTAACCATGCACACCACACCCGGTAGAAACACCAATTGGGATAATTACCATGCTTATGGTTCCTCTAAAACGGCACTTAATACTTTCACGGTAATGCTGGCAAACGAGTTAAGTGGCACAAACTTTCGTGTAAACAGTGTTACCCCAGGTTACACGGCTACCGATCTGAATAATTTTCAGGGCGTAAAAACGGTAGAACAGGGAGCCAAAGCCATTGTAAGTCTTGTTAATCAACCGCCTCCGGGTACAACGGGTAAATTTTTCAAAGAGGATGGCGAAATTCCATGGTAATTTTACCATATCAGTATTTTTTCTTAGTTATGTATTATAAACATCTCAATCAATGGCCAGTCAGCAGGTTCAACGGATAAAAAGTATTACCGAATATCACAGGGTGAGGGGACTTTCCAAACCCGAACACCCGCTCATCAGTTTGGTAGATTACGGCGATATGAAACATTCGCCTACCATTAATACGGTAAGCTGGGTTTTTGATTTCTATTTCATCGCTTTGAAAAAGAACATGACCGGCAGATTTAAATACGGACAACAGGAATATGATTTCGACGAAGGTACTTTGTTTTTTATTGCCCCCGGACAGGTTTTCAGGGTAGAAGTAACAGACGATTCACCCGATAAGTCAGGTTGGATGTTGTTAATTCACCCCGATTTTCTTTGGAATTTTCCACTGGCTACCACCATAAAGAAATACGTTTATTTCAGTTATTCGGTACACGAAGCGCTGTTTCTTTCCGAAAAGGAAGAAATTACCATGTCGGGTATTATACAAAATATCCAGCAGGAATACCAGGCCAATATTGATGCCTTTAGTCAGCAGATTATTATCTCACAGATAGAAGTGCTGCTTAACTACGCCGAACGTTTTTACCATCGCCAGTTTATTACCCGGAGGATTACCAACCAACAGGTTTTGGATCAGGTTGAAAGTTTTCTTGATCGTTATTTCGACGAAAATGCTGTGGAAAATGGTTTGCCCACTGTAAATGATCTGGCCGCAGAATTAAACCTCTCGCCCGATTACCTGAGTAGTTTGTTAAAGGTTACTACAGGGCAAAGTACCCAGCAGCATATCCACGATAAACTGATTGAAAGGGCGAAGGAAAAACTATCAACCACTACACTTACCATTAGCGAAATTGCCTATCAATTGGGTTTTGGTCACCCGCAATCCTTTAGTAAATTGTTTAAATCCAAAACCAATCTATCACCGATTGCATTCCGGCAATCGTTTAACTGATTCGGAAACTTACAATTTTAGCAAGGTTTAGGGCTTTACTTTTGAATCATTATCTCAATAAAAATAATGATGAAAAGATTAATCAAAGTAGCAGGCCTTGTTATAGTGTTATTGGCTTTAACCATTGCCGGACTGGAAATGAGCAGTTCTTACCACGTAACCAAAAATATTCACGAAGATGCTCCGGTGGTTACCAAACTGCAAATCGTTATTGATGCACCCATCGATAGCGTTTGGAAAATTTTTGCCGATGTAAACCAGTGGCCGCAATGGCAAAAGGAAATCCCAATAGTAAAATTAACGGCCCTTTGAAGGTGGGGACCTCTTTCGATTGGAAAACACATGGCTTAACCATCCGCTCTACCTTTCATACTGTTGAAAATAAGAGCAAAGTAGGATGGTCTGGTCCGGCATTCGGTTCATTTGCCATACATAACTGGCAATTCATTAAACTGGGGAACAAAACGGTTGTAAAGGTTGAAGAAAGTATGGAAGGCTAGCTGGTTTGGTTGTTAAGTAGTAAATTTCAATCTGTAAACAAAGCTTCGCTTATTTATTGGCTAAATGCCTTGAAAACTGTTTCAGAGAAATGATGTTGTTGCCTGGATAACTTCCTCAGGTTACCGTCATTTCGACTGGAGTGTAGCGAAACGGAGAAATCTGCCTCGAGATAGATCTCTCCGCTACGGTCGAGATGACGCCCGGCTTGTTAAATGAAATACAGCGGAATGCCCGCCTGCTTCGGACAGGGAGAAATTTGCCTCGAGATAGATTTCTCCGTTTCATCCGATAATTATCGGATCGAGATGACGTTTTTTTGTTGAATTGTCATCCTGAGCGGAGTCGAAGGATCCCTTGCGATGATTTAAAAAAGCCGATATTAAAGCCATTACCGGATTATTTAAAAAATGCCCATCTTTGATCATGGGCAATAAAGAAGCATACGATGGTTACCGCATTGCAGTACCGGTTGAATTTGATGAGCTTTTTTCGCACATTTATTTTGCAGAAAACAAATCCAGTAAACCCATTACCCAAACCTTATTGCCTACCTTTCAAACCATGATGGTTTTCAGTTTTGGTGCGCCGCTTCTATTACTTACAAAAGAGAACGAAGAAATATCAATGGATAAATGTCTGGTTTTCGGCCCTGTTAAGCAGGCTTTTACTTACGTAATTCCGGCAGGAGGGAAAATGCTGGTTGTAAATTTTAAGGACGATGCTTTTTACCGTTTTTTTGGTACCGCATCACTTAACGAATATCATCATCCGGATGATTTACTGAATGATAATTGCTTTACTGCCCTTTGGACAAGCCTCAGTAAAACCGATACTGTAGATGCAAAAGTTGAACAGATCCTTAATTTTAGCCGGCCTTATATACGCGACCGAAATCCTTTAACAGAACAGATTATTGCCTTAGGTGATAGCCCGAAAAGTCCGGTAAAGGAAATTTCTGCCCGGGAAAAGCTTTCTGAAAGATCAGTACAGCTGAACCTGAAAAAGCACCTGGGGTATTCGTCACGAGAAATTGGCCGTTATATGCGCTTTCTAAAAGCAATCGAACTTGTACAGCAAAGTACCATCGATAATAAGCAGGTAAACTGGTTCGAAGTGATCGAAACCTGTGGTTTTTACGATCAAAGCCAATTAATCCACGATTTTAAACATTATCTCAACCTTAGTCCGTCAAAATACCTGAAATTTCAGCAGGAAATCTGTAATTCGAGGGGCTGATATCTGTATTTCTATTCCCTTACAAACCTATATCCACAACCCTCAATACAGGGTGGATTAAGCAGGAGCGATTTTGCCGAAACTTTATAGCGGTAAGTCAATGGCATTTTATAAGTGTTGCTGAAAACTTCCATTCTTACGCTATCTAAAATCCTGAATGCATATATATCCGGAACAGCGTCACCTTTAAAATTTCCTGCTTTATCTGCTGATTTTTCTATAGTCAGGTATTTAGCATCACCGGTTACTTTTTTGTATCTGCCGCTTCCATCACCAGGATCAAACATGGTTTCTGTAAGTTTCCATTTTCCGTAAACTTCGCCAGGTCCATCTTCGGTGTCGTTTCTGTCCGTTTTCTTGCAGGAGGTATAAAAGATGCCTGCAATTGCTAAGAGGAACAAGAATATCTTTTTCATAAAGCTTTAATTTACAGCTTATACGGTGCAGATTACCAAAACGCTACTTGGAAATTGTTTTTTAATTAAACATTTTTCTAAACGCCAGTGGCGAAATTTTGGTTTTTGCCTTAAAGAGTTTGTTAAAAGACTGCGAATGTTCAAATCCCAGTTCATAAGCCACTTCGCTCACGGTTAAACTGGTGGCCGATAATTTTTCTTTTGCTTTCTCGATCAGTTTTTGATGGATATGCTGTTGCGCATTCTGTCCGGTGAGCGAACGGAGCAGATCGCTTAAATAACTAGGCGAAACATTTAAATGATCAGAAAGATATTGCACCGTTGGTAAACCTTTCAGCATTGGCATTCTGTCGTTAAAATATGCTTCCAGCAATTCTTCCAGTTTTTGCAAAAGATCGCTGTTAAGTACCTTACGCGTGATGAACTGGCGCTTATAAAAACGGTTGCTATAATTTAAAAGCAGTTCGATCTGCGTAATCATCACATCCTGGCTAAAATCGTCGATCCTGCTGTTCAGTTCTTCCTCAATGCTTTTAAAAATCGTAATAATGGTGGCTTTTTCCTTTTCAGAGAGGTGCAATGCCTCGTTGGTAGAATAAGAAAAGAAACCATAACTTTTAATTTTTTTGGCGATGGGGTACGACAATAAAAAATCAGGGTGGATCAATAAGGTGAATAAAGAGCAAACGCTTGATTCTAGATCTTCCTCGTGACCGATAATCTGGTTTGGAGCAGCGAATAATAAACCACCTTCATCGAAATCATAGTAACTCTGTCCATATTTTAACCTGCCACTTAATTTGGGTTTATAAGAAATCTTATAAAAATTTAAGATATGCGAGTTGGGCTGTCCGTTCATTTCAACCGGGTGATCTTCATTGTTGATCAGGCTAATCAGCGGATGTTTCGGTTGGGGCAGGCCCATCATCCGGTGTGCTTCCGTTAACGAACTGAATTTATACGGGATATGGTCTTCCTTTTTCATATTGATGTAATACAAATATAACCGATAAGCTTTTGTTTATCGGTTATATGGGTGATTTTCTGTTTGATTAACCTTGCGCTGCGTTCGATACCGATTCCCATTCTTCCCAGCTTGCTATACGCTCAGCATAAGCCGTACGTACCCAGGTTAGGTTATGGCTACCGAGGGATAACCGTAGCGGTGGGTTTTCTGTATCCACAACTTTGAAAATCGCATCTGGTGTGGCTTCCGGATTGCCTCTTTCCATATTTTGCAAACCTTCAAAAAACTGGTTTTTAAAGTCGGTATACACATCTAAGCCATCTGCAAATTTTAAAGATGCCTGACTTCCAAATTCAGTAGCATAAGCCCCTGGTTCGATAATGGTTACCTTAATACCGAATGATTTTACCTCGGCTGCCAAACTTTCGTGAATGGCTTCGAATGCCCATTTAGATGAAGCATAATAACCAATAACAGGTAAAACTACATGACCAAGGTTGCTCGAAGTGCCTAAAATATGTCCGTAACCTTGCTTGCGTAATATAGGCAGCGCAGCCTGGATTACTGCCACAGTTCCAAAAATGTTGGTATCATACATGGCCTTAACCTGATCGATAGTGGCTTCTTCAATGGTGCCCACAAGCGAATAACCTGCGTTGTTTAATACAATGTCCAGGCGTCCAAAATGTTCGTGCGCCTGTTGAACGGTTTTTTCTACCTGGCTGTAATTGGTTACATCCAGCTCAAGTGTCAATACATTTTCTTTATACTTTTCCTGTAGATCGGCAATGCTTGAAAGTGTTCGTGCTGTTGCTGCTACCTTATCGCCACGTTCTAAAGCCGCTGTTGCCCACACACGTCCAAACCCACGCGATGCACCTGTAATAAACCAAACCTTATTAACTGTTTGGGTATTTTTACCCTGATTTTCTTGTTGATGTTCCATAATTTTTTATCTGAATAAATGATGGATCAAAGGTGAGCAAGTTGGGTTTTTAATTTGTAGCCTAATTGAGGGCTTTTGTAGCCAAAATGAGGAATTACAAAATAATGATTAATGGGGAAAGATAAAATACCAAAAAACGTCCGGAACTGGCATGCCCAAAATAATTATAAACGTACTTTAAACATATCTTAATAAGTTTTAATCCTTAAAAAAACTTTTTTTTAGCTGTTGTTTTTGATGTGCAAAATACTGTTCTTTGCATCCTAATTTTAAAACAGTCTAAATAAGAATTAAAATGATCATAAATTTACTTTCAAGTTATGGTATTGCTAAACCGAAAGCAGGTGCTATAATTTTGTTTTTCATATATCTTTTTACTTTGGGGTCGGCGATGGCTCAGGGCAGTAAACCCGAGAAAGGTACAATCAGCGGTAAAATTACCATTATAGATGGTAGCAGTGCCCAGGGGGTAACCATAAAACTCAAAGAAATTAAAAAAGCGACCGTAAGTAATGCCGACGGAGAATTCGAAATTAGAAACCTTCCTTTTGGTAAATATACCGTGCAAATGGCGATGATAGGGTTTAACGGCACTACACAGAGCGTTGAAATTAGCCCTCAAAATCCTGTAGCCAACCTGGAACTGAAACTGGATTATACTTCTCAAAAGCTGGAAGAAGTCATCATTAGCAGCGGAGGAAACAGGTTTGCGAAAAAAGAGAGTGAGGATGTTTCTAAGATGCCTCTAAAAAACATCGAAAATCCGCAGGTGTACAGCGTGGTTAGTAAAGAGTTAATGAAAGAGCAGGTGGTAACCGATTACAACAGCGCTTTTAAAAACGTACCGGGAGCAGGGATTGCCGAAGTGCGTAACCAGGGCCGGACAACCAATATTTCGAGGGGTTTTGCCACACCTCAACTGGTAAGAAATGGTGTTGGAAGTTTTACCTATAACACCATCGATCCCGCCAATTTAGAACGTATTGAGGTAATTAAAGGTCCGGCAGCTACTTTATTCGGTAGTACCATATCTTCTTTTGGCGGTTTGTTTAACCGGGTAACCAAAAAACCTTTCGATACTTTTAAAGGCGAAATTTCTTATTCGGGTGCCAGTTACGACCTGAACCGTTTAACCGCCGACGTGAATACGCCCTTGAATGAAGAAAAAACAGCCCTATTAAGGGTTAATACTGCTTTACATAGCGAAAGAAGTTTTCAGGATGCAGGTTTTTACAAAAGCTATTTAATTGCGCCAAGTTTTTCTTATGTGGTAAATGATCGGCTTACTTTGGCTTTGGATGTGGAGATGAGCGGCTCGAAAGCCACTTCGCCAACACGTTTAACGATTGCACCGACACTTGTAAACCTGAAAGCAAGGAGTATTACCGAATTAGGAATTCCTTATAAACTTTCTTTCGCCAATAATACGGTTACCTATACCAGTCAGCAGTACAATATTTTTGCCCAGGCTAAATATAAGATCTCCGAGCAATGGAAATCACAAACTATCGTATCGCGTACCCGTTCATCTTCAGAGGGATATACGGTAGCTTTAAACCTGGTAAGCGATACAACATTAAGGCAAGTAGTTACCAACCAGGATTCTCCTTTTTATGGGACCGATATCCAGCAGAATTTCAATGGTGATTTTAAAATTTTGGGAATGCGCAACAGGGTAGTATTGGGATTCGATTTTTATAGTCTGCGTGCCACACGTAATGATGCAAATGTAAATATGCCCATTATAAGTCTCAGAAGCACAAGTGCTGCATATAACAACTTTAACTTAACCAAGATTGCCCCAATGTTCAGCACTGCTACATACGCTAATCTGGTTTCGAATGATGAAACAACCTACAGTGCATACGCATCTGATGTATTGAACGTTACCGATAGGTTATTGATTATGGCAGGTGTAAGGGTAGACCGTTATTTTAATGGTGGAACCTATGACTTTTCTACGGATATCACTAAAGGGAAGTACAATCAAACTGCTTTTTCACCGAGGTTTGGTGCGGTTTATCAGATTGTAAAAGATAAGGTATCGGTATTTGGTAATTATATGAATGGCTTCAGTAACAATGGCGGTTCAGATTTTAATGGAAATACGTTTAAACCAAGTTATGCCAACCAATTTGAAGGCGGCGCAAAATTTGATCTGGATAAAATCAGTGCTACATTTAGTTATTACGATATTAAAGTAACCAATACATTATATGATGATGTGGCCCATCCAAACTTTTCTTTACAGGATGGTACGCAGTTGAGCAAAGGATTTGAAGCAGAGCTTATTGCCAACCCTGTACCAGGTTTAAATATTGTTGCAGGTTATACTTATAATGATAGCCGTTACACCAAGGCCAAAGCCGATGTTGATGGCTTAAGACCATCTACTGCAGGTGCCCCAAAAATGGCCAATTTATGGGTTAGTTATCGTTTAATTAATGGAGCCGCCCAAGGTTTAGGTTTTGGTATAGGTGGAATTTATGGTAGCGAGTACAATCAAACCAATACCAATACGTTTACATTCAGCATCCCATCTTATACCGTGCTTGATGCAGCTGTATTTTATGACCAACCAAAATACAGGATCGGTTTAAAGGTTGATAACTTAACCAACGAACAATACTGGTCGTACAGGTTTGCTGCTCAAAGCCCTGCTAAGGTTACGGGTAATTTCACTTTCAAGTTTTAAGGGATAATTCGTAAATCATATTTAATAAGGCTGGTATCGGAGAGGTATCAGCCTTTTTGCTGATTACACTTTTTTTTCGCTTCGCGGATGATTCATAGATTAAATGATTACACTGATTTATTTTTATTGTAACGTTTTAATGTTGTAATATTCAGCGCTTGCTAGACTTCTAAAACGTTTCAAAATTTAAACCTTTTAATTTCTTTTCGAATTGACCGTTTTTCCTTCCATCATCCATTTTACATCTTCCATCATTTAAAAAATGACATATCAATTAAACTCTTAATCTTCAATGATTCTATCTTTGCCAACATACCAATTAGTATGTTATGTCTAAAGCGGCCGATACCCGGATGATGATTTTACAGAAATCTTTTGAACTGATCTACCGGAAGGGATACCAGGCAACCAGTATTGATGAAATTATTGCCACCACGCAGGTAACCAAAGGCGCTTTTTATTATCATTTCAAAACGAAAGACGACATGGGCCTGAGCCTGATCAACGAAGTTTTGTATCCCGGCATGTACAATGTGATGATCAAACCCCTGGAAGAAGGAAAGGACCCTGTGAAAGCTATCTATAAGGTAATGGAAAACCTGCTGAACGATTTTGTTTTCTTTAATCCCGATTATGGCTGCCCGGCCATTAACCTGATCGAAGAAATGTCGCCGATGAATGCCACATTTAAAAAAGCACTGTCCAGATTAGTTAAACAGTGGCAAACGGCAATTGTAGCTGCGCTAAATAAAGGCCAGGCGGATAACTTGTTTGCCAGTACTTTTGTGCCCGAAGAAGTTGCTATGGTAGTCATCTCAGGTTATGGCGGCGTAAGGAATATAGGTAAAGCACTAGGCAAATCGAGTTATAAAACCTATCTAAAAGGGCTTAAAACCTATTTAACAAATCTTTAATTTTTTTTACGTAATAACATACTAATTAGTATGTTTTAATTCCTGTTTATATGCATCAGATTCTTTTAAGCCTACATTCAATTAACCGCTGGCTTGTGCTTTTATCACTTTTGTACAGTATCTATTTAGCTGTCAGGGGCCGTTTACAGCACCTTAAATTTAATGCCCATGCTAATTTTATGAGGCATGTTACTGCTACTATTTCACAGGTTCAGCTTTTGCTGGGTTTAAGTTTGTACATGATCAGTCCGGTGGTGAAGTATGCCATGGCAGAAAGCAATGCCGGAAATTTAGTTAGCGAACATATATTTTTTAAGTATATCCATATCTGGCTCATGGCCATTTCGGTTGTATTGATTACGCTTGGCTCGGCAAAGGCCAAAAGGATGCAAGCAGATGATCAGAAATTTTCGACTATACTGTTTGGGTTTAGTACGGCACTTTTAATTATCCTCTTTGCTATTCCATGGCCATTTTCACCCCTTGCAAACCGTCCTTTTTTAAGATCATTTTAAAATCCTCAAATTGTTATGTTAAATCTGTTAAAAACTCCGATCGGAAGATTGAGAATTATCGGTTTCTTAGAAGGAACCTCTTTATTGATACTTGTATTTGTTGCCGTTCCGCTAAAATACATCATGCAAAGGCCCGAACTGGTAAAACTGATGGGGCCTATCCACGGACTACTTTTTTGCCTCTTCGTTTTTATCACATTCAGTGTAGGTGTTGCCTATAATTGGGTATTTTCTAAAATAACGTGGAAAGTACTTCTGGCCTGCATTATTCCATTTGGTACTTTTTATATCGACAAGTATATACTGGTGCCGCAATCCGTGCTGCACGAAGGAGACGATAATCTGAATCAGGCTGGTTAAATGAAATATAAAAAGTATATCATCATTGCAGCAGTACTGGTGTGCCCCATTGTGTATGTATGGAGCTGCCACAATTCGGGAAGGGGAAATATTGATAACGGAATCAGTTTTAAGGCTAAACTTTCTTCTTATCAGCTTTTTAAAGGGGAGATGTTAGCGCTCAAACCGGCCGATGGGGTAGAACTCTTTCAGCTTTCTTCTACACTTTTTACTGATTATGCAGAAAAACAACGCCTGATTAAATTGCCCAAAGGAAAGCAAATGGTATTAAATGACGACGGACTGCCCATTTTTCCGGAAGGAACTATCATTGCCAAAACCTTTTATTATTCGAAAGTTGAAGGTAAGGGTAGGCAGTTGATCGAAACACGTCTGTTGATCTTGCATCAATCAAAATGGAATGTGGCTACTTTCCGTTGGAATGCTACACAAACTGATGCGGATCTGATTAATGACGGAGCAAACATTCCGATTAACTTTACCGGTTTGGATGGGGAGTGGAGAAAAATTTCCTATCATATTCCCGCCAAACAGGAATGCGGAAGCTGCCACAGGCAAAATAATGAGATTATCCCAATCGGGCCAAAAGCAAGGAATCTGAATATTACGGTTGAAAGAGGTGGTAAAAACATCAATCAGTTAATTTACCTGATGAAAAAAGGTGTAATCAAACAAAGCAGGATCAATTCTATTACAGGATTACCAGATTATCACGATGATACTTTGCCATTAGTGCAACGGGCGAGGGCTTATATGGATATCAACTGTGCACATTGTCATCAGGCTGGTGGATTTGCGGGTAATACCACTTTAAACCTCGATTTTGGAACAGATTTAGAACATACGGGAATTAAATTTAATAAAAGCAATATCATCATCAGAACAAACCAGATGGGCGAATTCCACATGCCAAAATTGGGTACAACTGTTATTGATAAAGAAGGGGTGGAGTTGATGAAGAAGTATATTAGTGAGCTGAAGTAGCTCGCGTTTTTTAATAGCAATGGTAAGAATACAGTTTGGTCCTTAAAAAAGTCCGTCATTGCGAGGCACGAAGCAATCTTAATTCGTACGCGGGGTAGCGATCGTTGTAAGATTGCTTTGTCGGCTGAAAAAGCCTTCTCGCAATGACGACTTTTCGCACCCCATCTCAAGTCGTCTCGACTGGAGCAAGGCGGAATGACAGATCGAATGGATAATCCATCATCCATTTTACATCTTCCATCTTACATTTTCCATCATCCATTTCCCATCACTTTTTTCCTATACGACCAATAAAATACGATCGGGTAAACAAAAAGGTTAAATAGCGTATTCGTGATCAATCCGCCGATAACCACAATGGCCAATGGTTTTGAGGCCTCTGAGCCGATCCCGGTAGAAAGTGCTGCGGGCATTAAACCGATGGCTGCCATTAAAGCCGTCATCAATACCGGCCTGAACCTGCTGGCAATTCCATCACGCATGGCATCGGTAAAGGTCCAGGTGGGATGGTGTTTGAGGTCGGCAATGTTGGTTTTGAAACGGGTAATGAGGATCACACCGTTTTGTACACAGATACCGAATAAGGCAATAAAGCCTATCCCTGCCGAAATATTAAAGTTTACACCAGCCGCTAATAAGGCCATTATACCCCCTATCATGGCAAAAGGGACGTTGTTTAACACCAATAAAGCATCTCTGAAATTACCGAAAAGTACAAATAGGATAAAGAAAATCAGTAATAAACTTACAGGAACCGCCTGCGATAAACGTGCAATGGCCCGTTGCTGATTTTCGAAATCGCCTGCCCACTCGAGCTGATAGCCCTGTGGCAATTTAATTTTTGCATTTACTTTTTCCTGCGCTTCTGCTATTACACTGCCCATATCCCGGCCGCGGATGGAGAATTTTATCGCACCATAACGCTTGTGTTTATCGCGGTAAATCATACTCGGACCGGTAATTTTACGGATGCTGGAAATTTCGCCCAACTGTACATTCGATCCGGATAAGGTAGGTACACGTAATTTACTGATCGAACTTTCATCGTTCCTGAAATCTTCCGGGTAACGGATAATCAGGTCGAATTTACGCTCGCCTTCATAAATCTGGGTAGCGGCTTTTCCGCCAATGGCCATCTCGATTACCGCATTGGCATCGGCTGTACTTACGCCATAAAGTGCCATTTTTTTCTGATCGAGGTTGATCTGCAGTTCAGGCTGACCAAGATTTCTTAAAATCCCCAGATCTTCAATACCATCAACCGTTTTTAAAATACTTTCTATTTTTTCTTCTTCCTGTTCGATGTATTCGAAGTTTTCGCCAAAAAGCTTTACCACAATAGAACCTTTAACACCCGAAACGGCTTCTTCCACGTTATCAGAAATGGGCTGCGAAAAATTCAGACTAATGCCTGGAAAACTCTTCAGTTTTTCCTGCATGCGCTCAATCAGTTGTTCCTTGGTCTGCTTGCGCTTCCACTCTTTTCGCGGATAGATATCCACGTGGAATTCCATATTATAAAAGCCGGTAGCATCGGTTCCGTCGTTTGGCCTGCCAGTTTGCGACATTACCTGTTTTACTTCTTCGAAACTTAAAAAGATCTTCCTCATTTCGTTCGAAAGCTTTTTGGTTTCATCCAGCGAAATACTCAAAGGTCCGGTAGCGCGTACGTAAATGGAGCCTTCATCTAAACTGGGCAAAAACTCGGTTCCCAAAAATTTAAAGCTAAAAGCACCTAACAGGAGCACAATGATGGAAATACCAAAAACGAGTTTCTTTTTTTTGAAACATACATCGTAAAATTTAAGGGTTGCTTTGGTAATCCATTCTAAAAAGATATTGTGTTTCTCTTTTACATCCTTCTTCAAAAGTACGCTGGCCATGGCTGGTACCAGGGTAAAGGTTAAGATCAAAGCACCTAATAGCGCAAAACTTAAGGTCCATGCGAGGGGAGAGAACATTTTACCTTCCACTTTTTCAAAGGTGAAAATGGGTAGTAAACCGGTAATGATGATCAGTTTGGCAAATAAAATGCCCTTTCCATTTTCGAGACATGCTTTTTTGATAAAACCGAGCTTGCTCATTTTATTGAACTTTTCCATACCCAGTTTTTTGGCTTTCATATCTAAAACCACAAAAATACCCTCTACCATTACCACCGCACCATCTATAATGATCCCGAAATCGATTGCGCCCATAGATAACAGATTGGCGGGCATGCCTTTTAGTTTAAGGCAGATAAAGGCAAAAAGTAATGCGAGTGGAATAATGATTGAAACGATTAAGGTGGTGCGCCAATCGGCCATAAACAGGAACACAATCAGGGTTACAAACAAAATACCTTCGAGCATATTGCCCATTACGGTATGTACGGAATAATTAACAAGGTCTTCGCGGTCGTAGAAGGGTTTTATTTTTACATCATCGGGTAAAATGGTGCTATTTATGGTGTTGATTTTTTCTTTCAATCTAGCAATTACTTCACTGGGGTTACCACCTTTTCTCATTACAATAATGCCTTCAACCACATCAGGATCCCTGTCGCGGCCAACCTGACCCAATCGTGGCAGGGCCGATTCGGCAACATCGGCAATTGTTTTAACATAAACGGGTGTGCCATTGATGTTATCGACCACCACATTCCTGATTTCGTCGATATTATTGAGCACGCCGATACCGCGTACCACATAAGCCTGACCACTTTGTACGATGACATCGCCACCCACATTAATATTGCTTTTGGATACCGCCTCAAAAAGTTCGGTCGCGCTTACGCCATATTGGATAGCTTTTTGCGGATCGACAGTAATCTGATAGGTTTTCACCTCACCACCAAAACTCACTACATCGGCAATGTCCGAAACGGATAAAAGTTCGCGTTGGATCACCCAATCCTGCAGGGTTTTTAACTCGCGGACCGATTTTTTATCACTGGTTAATGTATAACGGAAAATCTCTCCGGTTGGTCCGTAAGGTGGCTGTACCTCAGGCTGGATCCCTTCGGGCAGATCGGCTTCGTCGAGGTGGTTGTTTACCTGTACACGTGCCTCGGCATAATCTACATCATCCTCGAAACTTACCTTTACAATAGATAAACCAAACAGGGAAGAAGAACGGATACTGGTGCGTTTTTCGGTGGGGTTCATGGCAATTTCCAATGGCCTGCTCACAAACTTTTCTACCTCCTCGGCACTGCGGCCGGGCCATTGGGTAATGATGGTGATATTGGTATTGGTTACATCGGGAAAGGCATCTATAGTGGTGTGTTTGAAACTTAGATAACCGGCCAGGATTAAAATAAAGGTGGCAAAAAAGATGAAATATTTATTCTTCAGTGCAAAGCCGATAATGCTTTTTATGAATTTATTCATTTTTAAAATCTAGGGGATGAAAAGAAATTATTGTGTTTTCAGGCTTTCGAACAAGAAAACCTGTTTGGAAGCAATAATGCGGTCGCCGGCTTGTACACCTTTGCTGATGTAGGTTTTGTCGGCTGTTTTGCGACCAATTTTGATCTCCCGAATACTTACTTTATGATCCTGGCCCAGAACAAGCACATAATTTTTGTTTTCATCGAAAATAACGGCCCTCGAATTTAAAACAGGTAGATCGATAGCTGAATTTGCCGAAACCTTTACTGTTCCGAGCATACCCGGTTTTAGCAAAAAGCCTGGATTTGGGATCACCACCCTAGCGTTCATTACTTTGCTGTCCTGATCAACCTGGTTGTATAATTTTTCTATTTTGCCTTTAAAAACTTTATCAGGGTATGATAGGGTAGATAAGCTGACTTCATCCCCGGCTTTAACCCGCGAAATATCAGATTCATAAATGTTGATCATGGCCCAAACGTTGGAGAGATCGGCAATGGTAAAAAGGCTTTTATCATTATCGCCACGCAATTGCATGTTCTGGGTAACGTTTTTTTCGATCACAAAACCATTAATTGGCGATTTAATGGCATATAATCCGCTGCTACTGCCGCCATTAAGTTTTAATACGGAACTTGCTCTTTTTACCTCTGCTTCTTTGATCTGGTAATCGTTTTTGGCTTCTTCGAGTTCTTTTGCCGATGATAAACCACTCTGGAAAAGTTGTTCGGCCTGTTTTAGCGATCGTTCTGCATTTTTAAGTTCGGCATTGGCGGCAATAACCTCCTTATCAAAACCAGCCATTTCGGAACTGGTGAGGGTAGCCAGCGTTTGTCCGACCGAAACCTGATCACCCAACCTTACGCCAACGCGGTTTACCGTTCCGCTAACCATGGGGAAAAGTTCCGATCGGCGCTCTTCATTTGCAGCTATTTTTGCCGAAAACATGAGTTCGGTTTTGCTGTTAGCCTGTTGTACGGTATCGATTAATAAACGGTTGATCAATGAATCGGTGATGGCGAATTTTTCGGTGGGGGCTGCCGTTTTATGTTCGCTACAGCCAAAGATTAAACTGACAGTAGCAATGAGTACAGTGTTTTTATAGAGATCTTGCATGAGATTTATTTAAAAATGTTAGAACCGGTTACATAATTGAGCTCAGCACGGCTGCTCATTCTTTCGAATTGGACTTTGTTCAGTTGCAGTGTATTTTCTTTATAAGCATCGTAGAGGTCTAAAAATTCGATCAGGCTGATGTTCCTTGCCTTGAAATTTTTAATCAGACCGGAAATGAGCGTATTGAAATCGGTACTAAAGGTGGGATCGATCTCTGCATACAGTTTTTCGTTGCGTAAAGCGGTTTTGTAGCTGTTAAATACTTCATTTTCGAGCAGGGCTTCCTGTTTTTTTAGGTGCAAATCGGATGCGATTATGCCAACCTGTGCTTTTTTAATTTCACCCTGGTTCCTGGAGAAAAGTGGAATGGGAATTTTGATGCCCAAACCCGTATATTTTTCGGGATAATTGCCTTTGAGATCGTAACTCAGGCCAATTTCTACATCAGGGATAGCCATTGCCTTTTGCAGTTTTAAATTACGTTCGTTATAAAGCAGGTCGGTTTTGGCCAGTTTAAGGTCGGCGCGGTTGGCCCTTGCCGAATCGAGCAACGCGTTGTAAGGTACTTTATCGGGCGACAAGTGATCTGCATGATCCAAAACCAATGAAATGGAAGCATCTGCATTTAGGCCACATAGCAATTTTAGATCTTTGTAATTGTCTTCCAGATCGTTTAATAAACCAACCTGTTCGGCTTTGTGGTTGATCAAAAGTGATTTAATCCTGATTACATCTTTTGCGGCAACATTGCCCATTTTTAACTGTATATCGTAAGCTTTTAGCAACTGATCGGTAGAGCTGATCTGTTCCTGATAAACTTTAACCGATTGCGCAGCAAAATAGGTTTTATAAAATGTATTAACGAGTTCGAATTTAAGCGTTCTTAACAGGTCGAAATACTCGTATTCGGCCAGTTTAACCCCTGTTTGGGCCAGTTTGATGTTTTTATTACGCTTACCGGCCAGTTTAAACAATTGCGAAATGGATCCGGCATATTGTCCGTAAGCATAAGAGGTTTGCAGAAATTTCTTTGTTTCGTGGTTGTAGAAAAGGTTTTCATATTCGAGAGTAGGGTTTTCGAATAGTTTGGCGGTAGTAATTTCGGCTTTAGCTTTGTCGATGTCATAATTGCTGGCCAGGAGATCGAAATTATTTTTTAAAAAGAGGTTTTCGGCCTGGTTCAGGTTTAAGCTTAGTGTATCGGTTTGTGCGAAAGTTGCTCTGGTTATAAGGACTAAAAAGAGAAGAAGCAACGTAGATATTCTTGTCATCCGGCAAAGCTATTCCTGCCGAATTAAAAGGGGATTAAATCGGACTTAAAAGGGGATTAAAGTTGGGGATTGCCATATAAGTAACAGCTCATTGGGATTAACCAACATAGCTTTTGCTAAAGAAATGGAATAACGCTTGGAGTATTAGATTTAATATTTTACACTTAGTAAAAACTCAGGTGAGCTTAGGTGTCTCAGGTGGTGATAAAAATAAAGACTACGCTGTTTCATTTACCACCTTAGTCACCTGAGAACATCTAAGCTGTTAAGTGCTTTTTTTTACAGCTTTTTATTCTTTTTGACCATATAAGGAATATAAGAACCATGTAAGCTTATAAGTCCTTAAATGTCTTAAATGGTAGAGAAAATAAATACCACGCTTGCGCTCGTTTCCAAACGAGTGCATAAATAGTTACACGATTTTATCGTTGTAAACGATAGGCTATTAAACGCTCGTTCGAAACGAGCGTTAGCGTGTATCATGCTTGCGCTCGTTTCCAAACGAGTGCATAAATAGTTACACGATTTTATCGTTGTAAATGATAGACTATTAAACGCTCGTTCGAAACGAGCGTTAGCGTGTCGAGAAATCTGTCTCGNTGATAGACTATTAAACGCTCGTTCGAAACGAGCGTTAGCGTGTCGAGAAATCTGTCTCGAGATAGATCTCTCCGTTTCGCTGCGCTTTAGTCGAGATGACGAGCTCATGGAGTGGTAATTATAGTTTCCCCAACCTCACGGTAAAAGTGCAGCCACCTTTATTAAGACTCTTTACGGTTATTTCACCTTTAAGCAGATCGATAATTTTCTGGGCCATATAAAGTCCCATGCCTTCTCCGTTATACCCATGGTCTTTTGCGCGGGTGTAAAAAGGTTTAAAAATATCAGCCTGATTTTCGGTGGAAATACCAGTTCCCTGATCGGTGATGTGGATGAGGAAATTATTTTCAACAGCTTCTACAAGAATATTAACTTCCTGATTATCCGAAAACTTAAAAGCGTTTGAAATGATATTATCCAGGGCAATCTGTAATAAAACGGCATTGGCCAAAATTTCAGGATTTGGTTCAAAGGAATTCTGATCAATAATTCGAAGATCAAGGTTTTTCTGCGATTTCCATTCGGCCTGGATTTTTGAAAGTAAATCATCCAGCCGGATCGGAACAAGCTGCGAATTGATCAGTTCGAGGTCCATTTTTGCAAGGGCAACTAAACCGCTAATGATGTGTTCCATTTTTTCGGAGTCCTCAAGCATGGAGCTGATCGCTTTTTGATAAGCCGCCAGATCCCTTTCTTTTGATAAAGCCAGTTCTGCATTCATCATGATGCGGGTAACAGGCGTCCTTAATTCATGCGAAGCATTGGCAACAAAAGTTTTCTGCAAGATAAAAGCCTGTTCCAGTTCTTCCATTAAATGGTTAAAACTTTGGGCAATGAGATTGATCTCGTCTTTATTGTTGTTTTCTTCTACCCTGAATTCCATGTTTTGCGAACCGGCCTGTTTTACTTCGAGCATGAATTTTTGCAGGGGTTTGAGCATTTTTTGAGCTATCAAGCGACTTAATAGCAATACAACCATTGAAATGAGGATGAAGATAAAAATCATGATCTTCAATAGTTTATCGAGCCTGTTATGTGAACCCTGATCGTCGGCCGAAGCGAGGATAACAAAATCGCCCTGATTGTCTTTATAATAAATACCCACCACCTGCCGCTGCCCGTCGGTGTATTTTAAACGTCCTTTCCGGCGTACTTCATCGATGGTGGCGGGTGCCCAGTACTGTGCGGTATCGCCAATAAAGGTGGCCCTGTTTTTTTTATCGTAAACGCGGATCACTTCGCTGTTTAACTTTTGCAGGTATTTATGGCGTACGGTGTTTAAGGCATCCCGGCTGATTTCGTCGGCTTCGAGGTACAGTTTTGCCGTAACCATGGTACGGTCGGTGAGGCGCTCAAAGAAATCAGCTTCCAGAAATTTCATAAAGGTGAAATACACCGTACAGAGCACCGCGAACAGCATTGACGTGCTGATCAGGGTAAAATATAAGGCTATCCGGTCTTTTATTTTCATTTATTTGAGAATATATCCCATGTTAATTTTGGTGTGGATGAGTTTTCGTTCAAAATCCTTTTCGATTTTTTTTCGCAGAAAATTGATATACACATCAATTACATTCGTTCCGGTTTCGAAATTGATGTCCCAGGCTTGCTCGGCAATATACTGCCTGGAGAGTAAGCGGTTGGGATTGCGCATAAAAAGTTCGAGCAGCACAAATTCTTTGGCACTTAACTCAATGGTTTTCCCTGCACGACTTACTTCTTTGCTATAGGTATCGAGTACCAGGTCTTCGAAATATAATTTAGGGTCTGTTTTAGTTACGGCAGCAGGTTGCCTCCTCAAAAGTGCTGCCACCCTGGCCAAAAGTTCTTTCAGGTGGAAGGGTTTTACGAGATAATCATCCGCACCGGCTTCCAGGCCCGTAACTTTATCATCAATGGTACCCATAGCAGTGAGTATGAAGATTGGTGTTTGCAAGTTGTTTTTCCTGAGGTGTTTACAAAGCTGGATGCCGTTGAGGCCGGACATCATCACGTCGATAATCAGGAGGCTAAAACTTTCTTTCAAAAAAAGTTCCAGCGCATCAATCCCATTGGCTACGGTGAGTACCTGATAATCGTTTTCTTCGAGTGCAGATTTTAAAAGTGCCGCAATTTTAGGGTCGTCTTCCGCTATTCCAATCTTTAGCATGTAACAAAAGTAACCATCTCATCTTAAAACGGGATTAAAATGGATGGTCTTTGTGTTATTTGAGCAGATTTTCGGTTTTGGTAAGGAATTTTGCGGTAGCATCGTTGATATCCAGATTCATACGATTGGCCAGCACGGTGAGCCACCAGATACATTCGCCCAGTTTGTGTTCGAGTTCGGGAATGGTTTGTTCGCCTTTGGGCCAGCGCCCCTGTTGCGACATGGTTAACCTGCCCACCAAACCTGCATCGGTAAGGAAAGCCAGCGCATCTTCTTCAACTGTCCATTCGCTGCCATGATGCTGCCGTTCGAGTTCGTGGTAAAGCTCGCGGAGGGCTAATGATCTTTCTTTTATTGCTGCTAAATCTAAATTTTCCATCTAATTTTTATAAAATGATTGTTTAAAAGCTACCGGCGTTTGATTGGTTTTCTTTTTGAAAATTTTATTGAACGACTGAGGATGTTCGAAACCCAAATGATAGGCTACTTCGGCAACGCTTAATTTGTCGGAAGCCAGAAATTCCTTGGCTTTTTCGATCACTTTATCATGGATATGCTGTTGCGTATTCTGTCCGGTAAGGCTACGGAGCATGTCGCTGAGGTATCGTGGCGAAAGATTTAATTCTTCCGCCAGGTACGAAACCGTAGGCAATCCTTTAGTCAATGCTTTTTCATCGTTGAAATATTGGTTCAGAATGGCCTCCAGTTGGGTAAGGATATCGTGGTTTGCTGCTTTCCTAGTAATAAACTGACGTTTGTAAAAACGGTTGCTATAATTAAGCAGTACTTCGATATGAGCAATAATTACATCCTGACTGAAATCGTCGATCCTGCTGTTCAGTTCCTGCAGAATGTGTTCGAAAACCTCGGAAATGGTGATTTTTTCTTTTTCGGACAGGTACAAAGCCTCATTGGCAGCATAAGAAAAGAAACCATAATTATTGATACTTTTAGCCAATGGGTAGCTCCTTAAAAAATCAGGATGAATCAATAAAGTATAACCCGAATAATCTTTTTCATCTTCTGCTGCCGAAATGATCTGGTTGGGCGATACAAAGGAGATGCCGCCTTCTTCAAAATCGTAATGGTGTTGTCCGTATTTTATTTTGCCCTGCAAATTTATTTTATAAGAAATCTTGTAAAAGCCAAGCAAAAGCAGGTTTGGCAATTCAGACTCAGGTGTAGTAATATCGGCATAGTTAACCAGGCTCAGCAATGGATGCAGTGGCTTTGGCAAACCCAATGCACGGTGCAGTTCGGAGATCGAATCGAATTTTTTGGGCAGGCGCTCTTCCTTTTTCATATTACAAATTTATACTAATTGGTGTTCAACCTGGTTGATATTCCATTCTACGGTGCTTTGGTCAATCATATCGTGTACACCAGATTCACTTAGTTCGTCCATTAACCGGTGCATGGACTTGGTTCCGTTTTTCACGCTATCCCAGATCAACATGTCGACAATAGTACGGTCTGTTTTTTGGAAAATCCGCCTGGAGATAAACCCTGGCTGACGTTTCAAAAATTCATCAATTTCATTATTGGCAGCTATAAACTGTTCGCAGCTGTAGCCTTTTAATTTAAAGGTAGTGATTTCTACGGCTTCTGATTTTTTCATGGTTTTAAATTAATTCGGGTGTATTAAGATTTAATTTCTGACGCAGGTTGATCCTGAAGTTTTCGCTGCCTTGATCCAGACGCTGCTGTGCAATTTTTTTAGCATCTTCTCCGGCTAAATAACGCAGCTGGTCTTTGCCATCGGTTGCGGCTTCGTACACTATTGCTGCAATTTCCTCCGCTTCGGTAAAGGTAATGAGTGTGCCATCGGCGAAAAGTTCGCCCAATCTTTGGTTCAAAGTTTCGTAATCCTGATCAATGGTCGCCTGCATGCCTTTAACAAAATCACTTTTAATGCCACCCGGCGCTACAGTTTTAATCCCGATGTTAAATTGGGCAAGATCGTAAGAAATACTTTCACTAAATCCTTCTAAAGCCCATTTGGTGGCATTGTACACCGGAGATAGAGGATTGGAAGAAAAACCGCATACAGATGTGGTGGTGATAAATAAACCACTTTTACGTGTTTTAAAATAGGGGATAAAAGTTTTGATCACCCGTAATACCCCAATAAGATTGGTGTCAATTTGTTGCATGATCTGTGCTTCGGTATAAGATTCTAACGCACCAACCAAACCATAACCCGCATTATTGAATACGAGGTCGATATTGCCCGTTGAGATTGCTTTTGTAATGGTTGTTTCGATTTGTTCGCTATTGGTTACATCCAGCGGTAAGAGGATCACGTTTTCGAGATGTTGCAACTCGGTTTCTTTTTCTGGATTGCGCATGGTGGCGATCACTTTCCAGCCTTTTGATTGAAATAGTTTTGCGGTGGCTTTGCCTAAACCTGTTGAAGCACCTGTGATAAAGATTGTTTTCATTTTTAATGGTTTAAATATTACACTACAAAAGTGGACAATGCTTAAAAAGCCGGATGATCCAAAATGAGTTATGTTGTAGCTGAAATGACGTGTTGTCGTTCATGGTCTGTGTCTCCACAGACCATTTAAACTATTTTTATTCTAATTGTTTTTTTTCCCTGCTGCAGAGCCTTGCCTCGGCTCGCCGCCGCCGAAGGGCTCCTTCTTTTTGACGTCAAAAAGAACCAAAAAACGCCGGCTGAAAATTTTTCTTTGGAAGCCAGTAAGTTGGCTTAGTACGTGGAGTCCGAAAAATTTGTTAGGCCGGATTTAAAGAGAACGGAGAGGTAGTGCCTTGGCCTAGCTGGGTAGAAATGCAGGCGGTTGGCAATTGTTTTAATGGTACTTAATTCTTAGTCTGCATGCTCTCAGACCAATTAAGTTAGTCTTTTGTTTCGATCTGTGGGAACACAGACCGAGGATGTGATTGTCATTCTGAGTGCAACGAAGAATCTGCAAGCGATGAAAAACAGAACCCAAAACAGGTCGATAACCAAAAAGATTATTCGCTAACTACCATTTGAAACTACTTTTTGTTTCGATATGTGGGACGCAGAATGAGGAGATGGAATAATAGCAAAGAGAGCAAATGACACCACCGAAATTGGTGCCATTTATTAACCATCCTTATTATATTTGACCAAAAACATTTCCATGTTCGAAACATTTGATCAGACCAATTTTCATCAGCTTTGCGATTTAGCGGGTAGTAAGGATTCGGATTTGCAGTCGATTTTAAATCGGTATGGTTATCCGCCGTTTTGGTCGAGGCCAAATACCTTTGAATCACTGGTGCATATTATTTTAGAACAACAGGTTTCTTTGGCTTCGGCATTGGCTACGCTGAATAAACTGAAAGAAAAAATAGGGGAGGTAACACCAGCCCGGTTGTTATTGCTTACTGACCAGGAATTAAGGGATTGTTATTTCAGTCGGCAAAAAACGGTTTATGTTAGGCATTTGGCTGAAAGCCTGATCAGTGGAACCTTGTCTCTTCGCGAAATGGAAACAATGCATGATCTTTCCATTAGAAATAAACTCAAAACGATTAAAGGTATAGGCGATTGGACAGTAGATATTTACCTGATTTTTATGCTGCACCATACGGATGTTTTTTCGATAGGCGATCTGGCTGCGGTAAATGCATTAAAGAACATAAAAGGTCTTAAAGCCGGTATAAGTAAAGAAGAAGTATTGGCGGTGGCAGATCAGTTTAAACCTTATCGTACCATCGCCACGATGTTACTGTGGCATGCCTATCTGGAGGAAAGAAAGAAAAAGTAACGTCATGGTCTGTGTCTGCACCAATGCTATTAACTTAAGCTATTTATAAGTCTGGTATG
>NZ_QNQU01000028.1 GCF_003315595.1 Pedobacter miscanthi
ATTTACATGATGAAAGCTATGTTTTTCATGATGAAAGTAATTTCATACCTGTTATTTCCATTCATCATCATTTCAGCTTCTTTCATCACTTAAATTTAACAGATCAGATTAATCGCTATAATTTGCTTCCATCTTATTTAAAATAAAATGGTACGGCTTAAAATACAGCAACTTACAAAAACTTATCAGAACGGGGTGAAAGCCCTTGATGATATTACATTGAACATCGGTAATGGTATGTTTGGTTTATTGGGACCAAATGGTGCGGGTAAATCATCATTGATGCGTACACTTGCTACCCTGCAGCTACCAGATGCAGGGCAGATTTTATTTGACGGGAATGATGTGCTGCAAAATCCGCAGGAAATGCGGAATAAACTGGGTTATTTGCCTCAGGATTTTGGTGTTTATCCCAAAATTTCGGCTTTAGATCTTTTAAACCACTTAGCGGTTTTAAAAGGCCTGCAAAACAAAAAGGAGCGAAAAGAGCAGGTGCTTTCACTTTTACAACAAACCAACCTCTTCGAAGTAAGGAAAAGATCAGTAGGTACTTTTTCTGGTGGTATGCGTCAGCGTTTTGGCATTGCACAGGCTTTATTAGGCAACCCGCAATTGATTATTGTAGACGAACCTACTGCTGGTCTCGATCCGCAGGAACGGAACCGCTTTCATGACCTGCTGAGCGAAATCGGTGCCGACCGGGTGGTGATTCTATCCACCCATATAGTTGAAGATGTAAACGATCTTTGCTCTGAAATGGCTGTAATGGCCAATGGTAAATTGATTTTACAGGGCAAACCGGCAGACTTAACGCAGAAACTGGATGGAAAAATCTGGCGTAAGGTAATTGAAAAAGCTGATTTGTCACATTATGCTGCGCTTTATAATGTGATTTCGACTAAAATCATATCAGGTAAACTGAATTTGTTTGTATTGGCTGATCAAAGTCCGGCTGGAGGTTTTGAAGCGGTTTATCCAGGTTTGGAAGAGGTTTATTTTTCATCTTTATTTGGTTCGGTAAATCAGAATCTGGAGGCAAGGTTATGATCGGTAGTTTACTCAAATTCGAACTGAAATATCATTTCGGGCAGGTATCTTATAAAGTTGCTGCACTTCTGTTTTTTATATTGGGCTATTTCTGTGCAGTTAAAGGTGGCTTTGGTTCGGCAGAGGTTCATAAAAATTCGCCTTATGTAATTACCAATATCACGGCGTTACTTTCGCTGTTTTCTATATTTTCGGGTACCATATTTAGTGCAAATGTGGTATTAAGGGATGCCATGTACCGGATGGAGTCGGTTATTTTTACTACATCAATTAACAAACTAACTTATTTTGGAGTAAGGTTTTTTGGTTTATTCCTGGCCGTTTTCAGTTTGTATATCCTTGTACCGATTGGGATCTTTATAGGTTCTTTTTTTATCGATGCAGATCGTTTAGGTCCCTTAAATATTACCTACTTTTTACAGCCACTTTTCATTTTCGCACTGCCAAATGTATGGTTTGCTACCGGAACATTATTCTGTACAGCTGTATTAAGCAAAAGTGTCAGGGCCATTTATGTGGCTGGTGTGCTGCTTTACATTTTATACATGCTGGCATCAATATTTGGCAACTCACCTTTGCTGGCTACTTCTACCATGAAAGCTGGTACACCTAACGTTTTGCCTTTACTTTTAGATCCTTTTGCCTTAGCATCCTTTTTTGGTGAAACCAGAACCTGGACGGATCTGCAACGCAATCAAAACCTATTTCCTTTAGAAGGAACATTTCTGTTCAACAGGATGTTATGGATCGGCATTACCGCATTAATCACTATAATTTCTTACAGGCTCTTCAAATTCGGATCGCAGCACGAGCGGCAGGTGAAGGTAAAAACTGTTAAATCAGAGCAGGTCGCATTTATCCCATATCGCCTTTTGCCGGTTTCATCAAATGGTTTAAGCTATTATTTCGCTACTTTAAAAATACAATTTAAGCTTGAAATGATTTTCCTGTTTAAAAATATCCCCATTATGGTGATGCTTTTATTGTGGGTGTTTCTGTACGGGGTCGAATTAAAAGATCAGTTGTTTAGCGGTGTTTATGGCATCCACAGTTATCCCGCAACCGGTATGATCATCGAAGAAATGCGTTCCATGAAATTTGGATTGATCCTGATCTTATTTTACACAGCAGAAAGCATCAGCAGAGAAAAAACGGTCAATATCCATGCGTTAATTTATAGTACCCCTGTTCAAAATTCAGTCATCTGGATGGCAAAATGTGGAAGTCTTTTTCTTTTGGTATTTACGCTGATTACTTTAAACATTGGGATCGGTATTGTTCTACAGGTTACGCACGGTTATTTCCAGATCGAACTGCCTCTTTATTTAACTTTATACTATTATAGTGCGTTGCCAATGTTGCTTTTTGTGGTGCTGATGATGTTTATACAGAATTTAAGCAGCAACAAATACCTGGGGATGGTATTGGGTATGATTGTGGTGTTTTTGATTTTGTATGCCGAAAGGTTCGGAATTGAACATTACCTGCTCCGTTTTGCTACGGTGCCCGATCTGTTGCATTCTTATTTCAACGGTTTCGGTTATTATGCCACGGCATTTAACTGGTACATGTTATATTGGTCAGCTTTCGCTGTTGTAATTGCCCTTTTAACTATCGGAATGTGGCAAAATATGGTTGAAATAAAAGCCGGTAACGGGTTTAAATCCGTCGTTAAAACATTTAAACGACATAATTGGATGGCCATTTCTGCATTGCTGATCTGGATTTCCGCTGCTGCGTTTATTTACCATCAAACCAATACTATCGGGAAATATCAGAATAAACAGGCACAACTGGAGTGGCGTTTAACTTATGAAAAGAAATATAAATCATTAGCAAATTTGCCTCAACCGGTTATCAAATCGGTTAAAACGAAGGTAGATTTATATCCAAATGAAGGAAAATATACAGTAACCGGCACTTATCTGCTGAAAAATGAAACAGAACTCCCTGTTTCCAAAATCTGGATTTATATCGATCCTGAAGTAACTTCTTTTTCTGTAAACATTATTGGTGGCCGAAACAAAGAAACGGATGAACGCTTTGGTCAGCAATTTATTGATTTGAGAAAACCATTACTACCCCATGAAGAGATCAACATGAGTTTTTCTATGGAGGTAATCCGATCAGGATTTGTCCCTATAAATAAGGAAAATGCTATTGTAAAAAACGGAACCTACATCGAACTGGAGAAATTTGTCCCCCATTTTGGTTACTGTTATAGTTTTGAAAGTGATAATAAGCCAGAGCGTAAAAAAGCAGGTTTGCCCGAAATTGCTACGCCTCCCACATACAATCGCACTTACGAATTAATTGATTTAGAAACCACCATTTCTACCGAAGCTGATCAAAAAGTGATTACGGTTGGTGAGTTACAAAAAGAGTGGCTTTCGGAAAAACGCAGGTATTTTAAATATAAAACAGTTCAACCAATCAATTTTATGTTTGCATTGAGCAGTGCAAGATATTCGGTTAAAGAAGAAAAACATAAAGGAGTAGATCTGCGTATTTATTATCAGCCAGGACAGGAATATAACCTTAAAAGCATGTTTAATGCCGTAAAAGATGCATTGGATTATGGTACTGAAAATTTTGCCCAATACCCTTTAAAACAATTCACCATCGCCGAAATTCCACAATACAAAGGGGCGGCCACAGCTTACCCAGGCGTGGTTTTTAGTGCCGAGAACATTAATTTTCTGGGTAATTATAGTAATAATACTATCGATCAGAGTTATGCCATTGCAGCTCACGAAACTGCGCACCAGTGGTGGGCAAATAAGCTGTCGCCAATGGATGGACCGGGTTATGCCATGCTTACCGAAGCACTGGCTAAATACACTGAAAATGTGCTGATTGAAAAGCGGTTTGGTAAAATGTACCTGCGCAAATACCTGGCCTACGATAATAATCTCTATTTTTTGAACAGGAACAATAATGCAAAGGAATTGCCATTGGCTAAAACCTTAGATCAGCCTTATGTGCATTACCAAAAAGGTGGATTGATCATGTACGCAATAAAAGAATTGATAGGCGAGAAGCAGTTTAATTCGGTATTGCAGCAACTTATTGCAGATCACGAATATCCAAAATCTAAAGCTACTGCTACTGATTTTGTAAATGCGCTGTTAAAACAAGCTTCGCCTGAACAAAAAAAGTTTATAAATGATTGTTTTAACCAGGTGGTGACTTACGATTTAGGCATCAAAGTACTTACTTGTAAAACCCTGGAAAATGGTAAATATAAAATAGATTTAGAAATAGCTGCTGAAAGGTTAAGTGATGGCAATAAACAACTGCCTGATCTGGAAATAGATTTGGCCTGTTTTAACCAGCTGGAAAAGGATTGGGATGTAAAGACAAAACCGATTTATTTTAGGAAGTATAACATCAGGCAGAAAAAAAGCAAAATTTCAATTATTGCCGGTTGTAAACCAAAAACGATAGCTGTTGATCCTTATGGGTATTTGTTAGATGCAGATAGGAGTGATCATGTTGTGGTTGTGGAGTAAAAGAGGCGTCGTTCCGTTCATTTCGTCATTCATGCTTGCGTTCGTTTCCAAACAAGTGCACAAATAGTTGCTCGATTATCGTTGTAAACGATATACTGTTCAACGGAAATGGTTAACCACCTTATACACCTGAGAATATCTAAGCTATTGGATATTTCTTTTTGTAGCGTTAGATTCGGTTTGACCATATAAGGAATATAAGGATCATGTAACTTATATGCCCTAAAATGTCTTATATGGTAAAAAAAATAGCCTAATTATCAATTATTTACATTGGCGTCATTTCGAGCGGAGTGCAACGAAGTCGAGAAATCTATCTAGATAGATCCCTCTATAGTCGTAGCGTCGCGCTACGACATTCTGTATTTTAAAACAATAAACAAGTGCACAAATAGTTTCGATTATCGTTGTAAACGATATACTATTCAACGCTCGTTAGAAACGAGCGTTAGCGGAATTTATTTCAGTATCTTTCTTCCAAGATAGACCCTGAAATGAATTCAGGGTGACGAATCTTAGTTAGAGTCTTAGCGGGACGCTAAGACCAAGATGAGAAGTTAAGACAAGATGTTATATTAATTAACCCTAAATACCCTTGGGGTGCACTGCATCTGGCGTTTGAAAAAGATATTAAAATTGGCCGGATATTCGAAACCCAGGCAATAAGCAATCTGTGCAATGTTCCACTCGGTATGTTTTAGTAAAGCCACGGCTTCGGTTGCAATCCTTCTCGAAATGTGCTCTGAAGTTGTTTTACCTGTTACCTCTTTTACCGCATGGTTGAGGTGATTTACATGTACCAATAAACGGCAGGCAAAATCGTGGGCTGTTTTTAACTCCAAAATATGTTCGGTAGAGCCGATCGGAAATTGCCTTTCCAATAATTCGAGAAACAAAGCTGTTAATCGTGCAGATGCGGTATTCTGTTTAAAAAGAACATCCTGGGGTTTTACCTTTAAACCTTCGTGAACAATGAGCTGCACATAGTTCCTTAACAAATCATATTTATGGATGTAATCGCCATCCATTTCTTTCATCATTTTGCAGAAAATATCCCTCAGGGTAATTTCCTGCTCTTCATCGATATGGATTACCGGACTGTCGTTTATGCGCCATAATAACGAATCGCGTAGGGTTTCGTTGCGGTTATGGATAAAATTTTCAGTAAAGAGGCAGAAAAAACCAGCTGGTTTTGGAGAAGTACTTTCCCACGAATAGGGGATATTGGGGTTGGTAAACAATAAAGCCCTGCCTTTAATTTCAATCTGTGCATCAGGGTAGTGCAAAATCCCGTTCCCAATGATCAGGGAGATTTTATAAAAGTCCCTCCGGCTAAAAGCCGAAGGGATATTGGTACAAACGGTACTTCTGTTAAAAACATTAAAGTGCCCTAAATCATTGATCATCCCTAAGCTTGGCGTAGGGATCTCTGGCCGCGTAATTTTCAGCCTATTATAAAAATCCTCTAAAGTTTCTTTTTTTTGAAGGGTAGAAAGCTCCTGATTTTTTGATAACATAATTAATCCTTAGTAACGTAAAGTTATGGTTTAATCACCATTCCTTCATGCATTTCCTCGGTAGGTTCTGCCACTAATTTGTCACCTTCTGTTAAATCGCCGAAAATTTCAACTTTATCGTCGGTTTCCCTGCCTTTTTTTACAGCTACCTTAACCGCTTTGTTATCAGTTACTTTTAATACAAATAGTCCTTCACTGGTATCCAATAAGGCTTTTTTAGCAATGGCAAACGTGCTGGCGTTGGCTGGTAAAGGTATATTCAGTTCTGCAACCATACCCGGCAACAAAACTTTCGAGGCATTTGGTACATCCATCTCCACACGTTCTGAGCGTAAACGCAGGTCTAAAGCACCCGATAAACGTTTTGCTTTGGCTTTAAATGTTTGGTTTGGTAAAGATTTTACGGTGAAACTGATCTCATCACCAGCTTTTAAATAGCCGGTATACACTTCAGGAATAGATACAGCCAAACGCAGGTTTTTCTGATCCTGTAAGGTAAACAAAGGTAAATCAGAACCTTTTCCTGTTGGACCAACGTAAGCACCCAAATTTACATTCCTGGCCGAAATAACACCGCTGAAAGGTGCCCTGATGGTTAAATAATCCTGAACCGATCCTACTTCTTTATAAGCGGCTTTTGCGGCTTCGAGCTGAGCCAGATCGGAGTTCTTTTTAGCCAGCGCCTGATCGAGGTCGTTGGTAGAAATGGTTCCGGGAGTTTTGCTGGTTTCGTACAAACGGTTATAATTGGCTTTACTTGCGGTATAAATGGCTTCCTGTGCTTTTATCCTTGATTGTGTTGCAGCCAGTTGCGAAGTCATTTCCGGAGCTTCTAAAGTCATTAACAACTGACCTTTTTTTACTTCCGAACCGATATCTGCATTTAAGGTTTTAACAAAACTGCTCACCTTGGCATATAAATCTACCTGTTGAAAAGCGATCAGTTCGCCCGGTAAGTTCAATTGGGTCGATAATTTTTCTTTTTTAAGATCGAAAGTTGCTATTGCCGCTTCTTTCTCTTTTTTTGCCGGAGCTTTTGATTCTGAAGACCCACAGCCATACATGGCCGTAAGCATTAAAAATCCTGCACTCAATAATCCTGTTGAAAATATCTTCGTATTCATTTGTGATGATAAATTTATTCGTTTTCTTCTAAACCTTTAATGTAGTGGATGCTGTCTTTATCTTCCGGATCGAGCGACATCGAATCGGTAGTTTGTTTGCCCTGAACCCATGCAAATACCAATGGCAATATAATCAATACCGCGAAAGTTGAAAATATCAAACCACCGATAACTGCCCTGCCCAGCGGCGAAACTGCTCCGCCACCTTCGCCATGGCCGATAGCCATTGGCAACATACCTGCAACCATGGCAATACTGGTCATAATGATCGGGCGTAAACGTAAAGCTGCTGCCTCGCGTGCCGATTGTAAGGCATTGCCGTTATGCTTCCTTAACTGTTCTGCATTGGTAATCAAGAGCACAGCATTGGCAATAGATACCCCGACCGACATGATGATACCCATATATGATTGAAGGTTTAAGGTAGATCCGGTAAGGGTTAACAACAGCAATGAACCCAAAATTACAGCTGGTACCGTGGTTAAAATTACCAATGGAACTTTAAACGATTGGAAATTGGCGGATAACATCAGGAAAATAACCACAATCGCCACAAATAAACCCGATTGTAAGCTATCTAAGGTATCATTTAATACCCTGCTCAATCCAATTGGGCTAACATTTAATCCCCTCGGCAGTTCGCCAAGGTTTTTAATGGCTTTATCTACGTCTTTTGATGCTGTGCCCAGATCGGTGTGGTAAAGGTTTGCCGTTACCGATAAGAAAGGCATGGCACCAATGTTATCATTTTCACCGGCAGTGGTATCAGGGGTGATTTTAGCCACATCGCTCAATACCGGGCGGGCAGCATTTTTTAACAAAGGTATTTCTCCGATATCATCCTTGCTGCTCATCTGGTTTAGCGGTACCTGCACCTGAACGTTATAAGGTAAGGCTGCTTTTTCATCCAGCCAGATATTTTTATCTGTATAACGTGATGATGAAGTTGAAGCAATCAATGATCTCGAAATATCGGCCATATCTACCCCGATCTGTGCCGCACGTGTTCTGTCGATATCGATATTCAAAGACGGATATTTGATCGGCTGCGCAATCTGAACATCACGCATATAAGGGATCTGCTTCAGCTCTGCAAGTATTTTATTGGCATATTTTTCATTCAGCTTTTTGTTTTTACCCGCAATACGTACTTCAACAGGGGTAGGAGAGCCCTGGCTCAATACTTTATCGGTTAATTCGATAGGCTCGAACGAAAGTTTAACATCTGGTAAAAGTTTTTTGATTTTATCCCTGAACTGATCTTTAAAATCGTCCATGTCTTCTTCAAAATCTTTTAAACTGACCTGGAAAACGGCCTCATGCGGACCAGCCATGTATTGATAAATCGGGTTTACGGAGAACTGCGAAGGGTGCTGACCTACATACACAGAAGAAATACCCACATGTTCTGCGCCAACCATTTTTTTAAGTTCGGCCAGTACCACGTTAGCTTTTTCTTCCGTACGCTCTAAACGGGTTCCATCAGGTGCACGCAAACGAAGCTGGAACTGACTTGAATTTACACGTGGTAAAACATCACGACCAATATTGGCTAATAACAAGGCGGCCAAACCTATAATTACAACTAAATAAATTAAAACCACTGATTTTCGGTAAGGCAATATCCTGTCGAGAAAACGCATAAAACGGTTTCTGAATTTGTCGAAAAAGCCGATTTTGCCATCGCCGCTAAAATCTTCACGTTCAACCAGAACCCTTTTTTGGTTCAGGGTATCGTTTTCTGTTTCGATGTTGATTCCTGTTGCTTTAAAATCAGCCTCATCCTGTGTAATGCCCGGATGATGTGCAGCTCCTTTTTTAGGATGTGCAATCATCAGCCAGTTGGCCATAATTGGTACAAATGTTTGCGATAGCAGGAACGAAACCACCATCGAAAAACCGATTGCAAGCGCCAGTGGCAAAAACAAAGCACCCGGAATACCTGTCATGGTGAATGCTGGTGCAAACACAGCAAGAATACAGAAAAGGATCAGTAATTTAGGGAAAGCGATTTCCTTACAGGCATCCCATATCGCAAGCGCCTTGGGTTTGCCCATATCAAAATGCTGGTGGATGTTTTCTATCGTTACCGTTGATTCATCGACCAGGATGCCGATGGCTAAAGCCAATCCACTCAAAGTCATGATGTTAATCGTTTGTCCGAATAATTTAAGGAACAATACCCCCGAAATGATGGAAGTTGGAATGGTAAGTATTACAATCAGCGCTGCACGTTTATCGCCCAGGAAAAGCAACACCATTAAACCGGTTAAAATGGCACCGATTGCCCCCTCACTGATTAAACTTTTTACAGAGTTGATTACATATACCGATTGGTCGAACTCATACGATAGCTTAACATCTTCGGGTAAAGTATTCTGGATATTAGGCAGGTTTTTCTTTAAGTTTTTAACCACATCCCAGGTAGAAGCATCGCCTGATTTGGCAATACTCAAATATACTGAACGTTTACCATTAACAAGGGCATACCCCTGAACCAGGTCAGCACCATCTTTAACGGTTGCTACATCGCGGAGCTGAAGATTTTGTACACTGCCCTTAAACAATGGGATATTTTCGAAATCTTTAACTTTTTTGATGGTATAATTAGTAGGGGTAAGGTAGTTTTTATCACCAATCCTCACGTTTCCTGAAGGTGCTGTCTGGTTGTTTAACCTGATGGCCTCTACCACCTGATCGACCGTTAAATTGTGCGAACGAAGCAATGATGGATTAACATTGATCTCGATCGTACGCGGGCTACCTCCAAAAGGCGCAGGAGAAAGTAAACCCGGGATTGCCGAGAAACTAGGGCGCACATAGGTATTTGCCAGATCCTGCAGTTCGTTATTGGTGCGGATAGGGCTGCTTAATACCAGCTGACCAACAGGTAGTGATGAAGCATCAAAACGGATTACGAAAGGAGGTTGCGAACCCGGCGGGAAAATGGCCTGTGCCCTGGTAGACAGCGCACTCAGCTCAGCCGCGGCCTGCGCCATGTTGGTACCTTCGTAATAGGTTAATTTCATCAGCATTAAACCCTGTGTATTTTTGGTTTCGATACTTTTGATACCGTTTGCAAAAAGCAGGATGTTAACGTATTGCTTACCGAAATAAGCCTCCATTTGATCTGGTGTGTAACCACCAAAAGGGTGGGCAATATAAATAACCGGAAGGTTCATCTGTGGCAGGATATCAACCTTGATCTGGTTGATGGCTCCAATACCGAAAAAGAACAGCCCTGCTACTAAAACTAAGATGGATATGGGTTTGCGGAGTGCGAAACGTATTAAATTCATTTATATAGCCAGATTAAAATTCATTGATAAATATGTCGTAGTTGCCCAAAGCTGCCGATTTTAACAGCAAAGCCTGCCAAACGTTAGTAAAAGCAATATCCCTGTCGGTTTCGGCACGGTTTAACGTAAAAAGTGCCTGTGTAAGGTCAACCAAAGTGGTTAAACCGTTTTTGTAGAGGGTATTTTTCTGTAAGTAGGCATCAGAGGCAGCTTTAACCTGTATAGGCGCTTCCTTATAATTGGCCAGCGCATTGTTGAGTTTGGTTTCGGCAAGGGCCAGTTGTGCCCTTAACTGCTGATCGACCAGGTTATACTCTTCTTTTAAACCCTGACTAATGTATTGTTGTGCACGTACCTGTGGGCGATTTTTAAGTAAAGTAGATAAATTCCAGGTCATTCCTATGCCAATCAAATAGTTTCCCCTTGTAGGGTTAATGCCATCAGCATAACTGGTAGAATAAGCACTCTGATCGAGGGCATAACCCGGGCCAAAACCCGATCCCCTGCCTTGCATTACACCAAAAAAAGTAAAGGTTGGATAGTAAAGTTTTTTGAAATAGTTGACCTGCTGATCGCTTACATCAACGCGGTTTTGGTAAAACTTTAAGAGGGGATGTGAACTTTTAACCACAGTATCTTCTAACAGGTTTCCGGGAATGCGGGCAATAGATGCGGTATCCAGGTCGTAAGAGGTGGCGGTTAAGCCCATCAAAACACCCAAACGGTTGGCCTGTTCCTGCTCAAGGTCTTTTGCTTTCGTTAATGCGATTTTGGCGTTCGAAACTTCTGCTTTAGCAAATGAAGAATCTACACCTGCAATAAGTCCGTTTTTTGCCCTGATGATGGCCGTGTTTTGAAAAGTAATGGCGCGGTCGAGATTTTTCTGTTGCGATTTAGTTAACCTTTGCGCGGCCAACAAGTTTAAGTAAGCGGCCGAAACACGGATTTCCTGTTGGAATTTTTCCTGCTCCAGGTCATTTTTATCCCTTTGGTAAGCTGCATTGGCTACTTTTATCCTATCCCTGATTCTTCCAAACGTGAAAAAATCCCAGTTAATATTCGCCAGGTAAAGTCCGCCGAAAGCAGCATTCCAGTTCTGTTTGTCTAAAGCTGGGCCAGACGAAGCTGTTCCTAAACCACCTAAACCATACTGCGGACCATTTTGTCCGTTAATGGTTCCGTAATCTTGTTGGGCGCTTAAACTGAAATTGGGCAGATATTCTCTTTTGGCCTGCTGGATAGAGGATTTTGATGCATCTGCATAATTGTTTTTGGCCTTAATAGTGCCATAATTGGTAATTGCGGTGTTAACAGCTTGTTTAAGGCTAAGCGTTTGAGCACTAACACCAGCAGATAAACTAATAAATAATAGTAGTGAAGAATAAAATAAAGATGTACGAGACATAGTGTATAATTTACACGGCAAATGTAAATTATGGCAGCAATATCAAAGTATTTGGTTCAAATCAAAAATTATGCGAATCAAATAATAATCGAAATGTTACTTAATGACCTATAAAAACACCCTTTTTACCAATGTAGCGGGATCCAATTTGAGATTATGCCTTAAAATAAGACAAAAGGATTACAATAAGCCATTTTTACTTTAAAAATAAGTCGTCATTGCGATGAGGCTTTTTCAGCCTAGGAAGCAATCTTACAACGATCGATATTAGCATCCGCTTTAAGATTGCTTCGTCGTTCCTCCTCGCAATGACAACTTTTTTGTCTACCCCTCTTCAGTATAGGTTTTGAAGTTATCCAAAATGGCCTGCCATCCGCCGCGCTGCATTTCGATCGGGTTAGTCGATTCGGGATCGAAAGTTTCAATTACCCTGGTTTGTTCGCTCAACGCTTCAAAAACGATACTCACTTTTCTGCCATCTTCCAAACTATATTCAATTTTTTTGTTGGTATCAACCGCGGTATAAGTTCCACCGAAATCGAAACTCATGCTCCCATCTTTTGCAGCCATGGTGCTCTTAAATTTACCCCCTACTTTTAAATCATTTTCTGAGTAAGGTGTATGCCATTCTGGCGAAGCAAAACTCCATTTGGTAATGTGATCCGGATTATTCCAGAATTCCCAAACTTTTTCTACTGGTGCATTTACTGTTGTTTCTACGGTGATTGTTGCTGTATTTTCCATTTTCTTTAAGTTTAAATTTTATATGATAAAGTTATGGCAACTTTTACAAGCCAAAGAGAGTAATTGCGACAAAAAGAGGGGTAAATACCACTGTTATAAAAACTAATTACTAACCACTGATGAACAGGATAAACACATATAAATATTTTCTATTCTGTACCAACCCTTAACCAACATACCAATTGCTTAATGTAAATCAGTATAAATGAAAGTCACCGTGTCTTTAGATGCCAATCCACTCATATTCCCTCCGTTGTAAAAAACTTTGTAAGTTGATCCTTTTTTCAGGTCGTAAGCTTTAAGCAGATCAGCATTTGCCACTAAACTATCACCGGCATTTACTTTCGAATAACTGGTTGCCGGAGGAAGCATTACCCTTTTAGCCATTGGACCTTTGTATTGCGCTTCTTCACCTTTTTCATTGGTGATACTTAAATAATTGCTCATTAAAGGTTCAAAAGGGGTATGCCAGATGCAGAAACTTTTGGTAGAATCGGTATTGTTATACACCACAAACCTCAATAATAAGGGGTCGCCGGGCGCAACATTACCATTTACCTTAATTCTGGCCTCAAGTGAATCGGTTTTGCCAGGCATGCTGGTTTCGGTTGTGCTTTCGCTTTTTGCCGTATTTCTGGTGGCTTCGCTACAGGCAGAAAACAATACTAAAAGGGCGGGGATAATTAATCTGATGTTTTTCATGAGAAGTTTTTTTGTTAATAAGCAAATGAAGAACCATATTGTTTGCTTTAAACTAAAACGATTAAGTAATCTGCAAGTTGAAAATGTTGAGGCAGATTACAAATCTGCAGTTCGAGCGGTCCGGATTGCAAATGCGGACCAAAAAAATACGGACTAGCAGTTAATTAGCGTTTACCAGGAAATGGGCAATCCGGCAGGTATAACCAGTAGATTTTGGATTGTGGTAATCGCTTACACGTACACTCAATTTATGTTCGCCACCACTTAGTTGATCGCCCAATAACAAATACCAGGGCAGATGTAAACTGGCGCTCCAGGGCGTATATAAATCAATTGTTTTTTCTTCACCACCATCAATACGGTAATGTAATATGCCCGAGTCTGAACCAGATAAAACAGCAATACCTACGGCGTTACCTTTAAAAACTAAATCGAAGGTGCTGTTTCTTGTACTGCTCTCCAATACAGGGATGTTTACAAAACCTGGCCTTGCCTCCAGTCCATCGGTTGGTTTCCAGTTTTTGTTAATGCTAAAAGTATTTAAATTCTCGGCAGCAGTAATATTTACATACTGACCTTTGGTGTATGCAAATTTATCGATGATTTTCGGAAGGCTCGTATTCGCTTTTCTCTCCGTATTTTTCTGGTTTTCCTCTAAAAAAGTTTTAATCGTATTAAAATAAACCTGCTGACCGAAAGGTGAGGGGTGAACGTCTTTAAAATCGCCCGCCCAGGTAAATTCTTTGTTTGCAATACGTTTATCAACCTCTAAAGCCAGGTTTATAAAAGGTAAATGATAATATTCGGCCAGATCGCTGTGTACTTTTACTTCGGTTGGGATTTTACCGTTATCGAAATCTTTGTTTTTATCTTCTTCGGCAAAAGCCATTAATACGATATTGGTTTTTGAGTTTTTGGAAAGTGTATATCTGATGATGCCTTCTAAAGCACGGCGCTGTGTTTGCTCGGCAGTTTTGTTTACATGGTCGTTAACAGCCGATTCTAAAAATAAGAGGTCTATTTTTCCGCTATCGAGTACATCGCGCTGAAGCCGGAAGGCATGTGGTAAACTGCCTAATGACGGGATGCCTGCATTGATAAATTTAAACTGGTTTTGTGGATAGGTTTTAGTTAAATAATTGCACACCAGGCCTCGCCAGCCTTCCATATTAGTAATGGAGCCACCTAAAAAGGCAATAGTTACGGGCTCTTTTTTGTCAATTTTTTCAGCGAAAGTGCTACTGTAGCCATTAAAAGTGATAAATGAAGCGGATTGCAGTTTGTTTTGCGCAAAACTTTTAGAAATTAAGGCTGTTGCCAATAGCGTTAAGCAAAGAAAAGAGGTTAGTTTCATCGTAATTCGTGTAGCTCAAATGTAATAAAACAAATCATCATTTCGAGCGGACCCGATAGCTATCCTACCATGTGGACACATCTTTTTAAGACGCTATACTAGCTTGCTTTAAAAAACAAAGAGGTTTTACCGAAGAACGCCAGTCAATCCCAAGTGCAGGGGAATCAAAAAAACAGTTGCAAAATAGAACAATTAGCACCTCCAAACATGAAATGCAGTGGTTTTGTGCTGTTTTAGACGAACCGTTAACTAAGTAGTTGCTGCACAAAACAAGGTGCCGCTGTTTTTTTGATGTGCATGGGCCTTGTGTGAGCGCACATTGCTGGATTGACGAAGCGCTTTGGGTACTTTGGCGCTCCAAAGTACCATGCCCCGCGGCATAGGAGCGGGAAAAAAATATTTGTATTTGTGTCCACACGATAGGATAGCTCGGGTGCAACGAAGTCGAGAACCACGTAGTGCTCAGCGAAGCTAAATCTATCGAGCAGTTAGAACGGAGATTCATAAACTGCAACATCATTAAAAGAGCAATTTACGGCTACTATTGAGGCTTCTTTCCGTTTTACTTCGTGTTCACTTCAATCGGGTCTGGATGGCCTGGCCTGTATGAAGATGACCGGCCAGGCGATTATAAATGATTCTGATCTTTTTGAGTGCTTACAACTTTGGGCAACAGCCTCTGTTAATAAACCCGGTAGGAGCGTGCATCCCGATTTAAGTACTGCTTTATGTTATGTTTTAGTGCTTGCTTGTTTCACAGGTTTTCTATCGGGATAAAGCGGATAACGGGGCTGCTGCCTCCGAAGAATTACCGAACCATCATTTTCAAAAATAGAATATCATCACTTTTAAGCCGTAATGCTCTTCTTCCTCCTAAACCTTTTCATCTGCCCCATATGCTCGGTAGGTATGGTATCGCCCAGTAATTTACCCCAGGGTTTTAATCCGTCTATGCGGTCGAAAATGATTTTTAGCACGGCAATAAAAGGAATGGACAGGAACATACCGGGTATGCCCCAGAGTGCGGCACCCATTAATACGATTACAATAGAAATCAAAGCATTGATCTGTACTTTGCTCGAAACAATACGCGGCACCAGAATATTATTATCAATAAACTGGATTAAAGCATAAGCGCCAATAATTAATAATTGAGTGGTAAAACCATCTTTAGTTAGGGTGGCCATTAATACTGGCAAGGCAATGGCAATAATGCCACCTATATAAGGCAAAAGGTTTAATATGGCACCGATAACGCCAATTAAAATGGCATTTGGCACACCCAATATAAGCAGCGCTGCAGAATTCATTATTGCAACAATGGAAGTTTCGATCAGCAAACCAACAATATAGCTTTGAATGGCTGCTTTGGTTTCGCCCAAAATTTCGGCAACCTTTTGTTTGTTCTCTTCTGAAAATACTTCGTAAATAAAGTTCAGGATAAGTGTTTTATACAGTAATATTAAAAAAGTATAAACGGGAATCAGGAAAATAACGCTTAAAACGCCCATTAGTCCATTAATGGTTTGGCCAATCAAGGCTTTGCTGCCGTTTGCAGCATCATTAACCATCTGCATCTGCTTTTGGGTAGAAATACCAAAGCTTGTTTGCAGCCAGTTTTTTATTTCCCCGAGCAATTGCGATAATTTATGTTTAATGCTATCCAGGTCATCAAAAAAGTGTGCCACCTGGGATGACAGAAAATAAAACACGCCAATTACAACAATTAAACCAATCAGCATAGAAAGGATGATGCTCAATATTCTTGGCATTTTTCTTTCGAAACGGTTGGTAAGCGGATTAAGCAGAATGGCAATTAAGGTCGCAAAGGCCAGTGGCACTAAAATATCTCTTAGTACGCTCAGCATAAAAACTGCAATTACCAATCCCAGCAGGATTACAGGAGCTTTGATGTAAAATGGGTAGGTTTTATTCATATTCTGTAGGTTCGTCCGTTCAACAACCATAATGTAACAAAATTGTTTTAAAGTTTGAATTTTCTTTTAATGGCAATCAGGTATCTTTTTTATTTCAATGATTTGAAATGGCAAAGAATGTTGAGTTATTTTATAAATTTAGCATCGTATTATCTGATAACATTAAAAATCCCCAATGAAAAACTGCTTTTTAGTTACCATCTTTTTATTCTTATTTGCCACAATTACCCGGGCTGCCGAAGTAGACACCGCCTTAACTTATAGCAAATCGATGAAAAAAAATATTAAGGCAGTGGTAATTAAACCCGATAGTTATAAAACAGGTAAATCTTTTCCGGTAATGTACCTGCTGCATGGCGCAGGTGGCAATTATGCCGACTGGATTAAAAATGTACCGGCCATTAAAAATCTGGCCGATATGTATCAGTTTATCATTGTATGCCCGGATGGAAATGTTACCAGCTGGTATTTCGATAGTCCGGTTGATCCCGAATGGAAGTACGAAACTTATGTTGCCAAAGAGCTGGTAGGTTATATAGATGAGCATTATAAAACCATTGCCGAGAAAAAGGGGAGGGCAATAACGGGTTTAAGTATGGGCGGACATGGGGCACTTTACCTGGCCATTAAACACCAGGATATTTTTGGTGCAGCAGGCAGCATGAGCGGTGGTGTGGATATTAAACCTTTCCCGAACGGGTGGAATATCCCAAAAAGGTTAGGGGCAGAAGACGAATTTCCTGAACGTTGGAAACAGCATAGCGTAATTGATCTGATTTACCTGATCAAACCTAAATCATTAGCCCTAATTATCGATTGTGGTGTAGATGATTTTTTTTATAAGGCTAATGTACGCCTGCATGATGAACTGATATACAATAATATTCCGCACGATTTTACTACAAGGCCAGGCGCACATAACTGGGAATATTGGTCAAATGCGATAAAATTTCAAGGGGCATTTATGAATAATTTCTTCCAGAAACCTTAGGCAACAAGGTGTGTACCCACTTTATCAATCAGGTTGTTGATATCGAAGGGTTTGGCTATAAAATCATTTGGATGGCAATAGCGGTCGTTCATATCGCCTAAATTATGACTGGCTGATATCATAATTACCGGTATATGATCTGTAGATTTATTTTTTTTGAGCAGATTGCAAAGGTCGCGGCCATCTAAAACCCCCAGCATCACATCAAGTAAAATTAAATCAGGTTTAAAATCAGCAACGCGCTGGTTTAGTTTGGTAGCATCCCATAAACCATTAACTTCGTAGCCCTCTGTTCCTAAGATCAGTTCTATTACCTCCAGTATCTCCCTGTTATCATCGACTACCAATATCTTTTTCATTTCCTTATCTTATAAATGCAGACTAACCTATTGTAAATAAGTAGGTTCTGTATTGTTAACAAAGACTTTAGTTAAAAAGTTTCGATTTTTTTATAATCATTTATAATTACCATGCCGGCTCTGCTGTTGAAGCCTGGGATAAGCTGTGGTTTCAATCATACGTGATGCACTGAAATTAATACATCATTTGGGCGAAAAAATTAACTTTTAGATTACATGAAAAATAAAGACTTAGTATATTTTTGGCCGTTCTCGAAATGTTATTCATAAAGCAGGAAACGAAGATTTAAAACCAAAAATGAAATACTTAGTCAAAGAAATCAGTGAAGGGAATTGCGATATCACGTTATTACCGGAAAACCTGAACGACAGAAATCTTTTAGCCGAAACGACAAAAAGTCTTCAGCACGATGATCAGAAAACTATCCAGGCGCATTACGAACATGCTTTAAAAAACCAGGTTCACGGAAATGCCGCATTTGTATCCTTAAATAATGAGGAAAGCAATTATCCGAAAAGAGTAAATGTAAACTATCAGATTATATTGAGTTAATCAGATATTTTTTTGAAGAAAAAGCTTTCATTATGGTAATGGAAGCCTTTTTTGTTTCCTTCCAGTACCTTCATTTCGAGCGGAGTGCAACGCAGCCGAGAACCCGAAGGCTCAGCGAAGCTAAATCTATCTTGAGGTAAATCGCTCCCTTCCCAATGTTGGCGGGCGCTTCACTGCATTTCGATTGAGAGGATGGCCATCTTTATTAAAGTATATCAGCGTAATTTAATAGAGAAATCTTTATGTGTTTTTTGAGGCTCTTTGGCAAGAAAGATATTAGCGACCATTAAAGAGCCTATTTATTGTTCTAAAGCGAAGTTGAAATACCAGTCCCGGCCTATTTATAAGCAGGGATTTTTTTGTTTTTTTTTGAAAATGTACGGTCTGTATTTCATAGGTGCTGTTGTCCCGCCATCGCTTATAGTCCTCGTTTCGCTGCGCTTCACTGTGGGCTATCCGCTCTGTCGGGTTTATTAACAAAGGTCTGTTCTCATGCCTGAACTAAATTCTAAAAAAAACATCAATAAGTTTAAAACCCGATGGCTCTGCTAAGCAAAATCTGTCAGGCTTATTAACAGTGGCCTGTTCTTAAAATCTGCGCTATTTTTCTGCTAAATCTGCGGGAAACAAAAATCAAGGGTAAATTTTCCGTAATAGTATTCATTAAGATGGCATTAACTATTACATCGGGCTGTTAAATTTTTAAAGCGCAGATTTTTTTCTAAATTGCTGCCATGAAACACCTCATCTCATCTCTTTTACTTTTATCCGGGCTCGCTTCTTTTGCTCAGGATACTAAAACGATTAACCAATCCGGAAATCCGATTTTTCAAGGTTGGTACGCAGATCCTGATGCTGCTATTTTTAACAATAAGTATTGGGTTTATCCAACATATTCGGCCAGGTACAAAGAACAGGTATTTTTGGATGCCTTTTCATCAGACGATTTGGTGAAATGGAAAAAACATCCTCATATTTTGGATACTGCAGCTGTAAAATGGGCTAATAAAGCCATGTGGGCACCTTCAATTGTGCAAAAAGATAAAAAATATTACCTCTTTTTCGGTGCCAACGATATTCAGAACGATAATGAAAAAGGAGGGATCGGGGTAGCGGTTGCCGATAAACCTGAAGGTCCTTATAAAGATCATTTGGGTAAGCCACTGGTTGATAAATTTTACAATGGTGCGCAACCTATCGATCAGTTTGTGTTTAAAGATAAAGATGGCCAGTATTATTTAATTTATGGTGGCTGGAAACATTGCAACATTGCCAAATTGAATAAAGATTTTAATGGTTTTGTACCTTTTGAAGATGGAACTACCTTTAAAGAAATTACACCCGATAATTATGTAGAAGGGCCATATATGTTTATCAGGAATGGTAAATACTATTTTATGTGGAGCGAGGGCGGCTGGACAGGTCCTGATTATTCTGTAGCTTATGCTGTGGGCGATTCGCCATTTGGTCCTTTTAAACGGGTAGGAAAAATCTTAAAACAGGATCCGGCAATTGCTACAGGAGCAGGTCACCATTCCGTAATTATCAACGAGAAAAAAGGGCAGTATTATATTGTTTATCACCGCAGGCCTTTAACCGAAACTGATGGAAATCATCGTGTAACCTGTATTGATGAAATGAAATTTGATGCAGATGGAAACATTCTTCCTGTAAAAATTACAAACGAAGGTGTTAAAGCACAAAAAGTAAAATAATTAATGCTGCTGGAAATGTTATTCCGTTTCCAGCAGCATTTCACTTTCTTCCAAAACCTTTTTGGCCTGCTTTTTATTAAGGCTGTTAAATCCCCAGGTACATAATAAAAGCATGCAGGCAAGTCCTAACCAAAGCCAGTTATAACCCAGGTTTTCTGCCACCAAAAAACCAACATAGGGTCCGGCAAGCTGCGCAAACGACCAGCTTAAGGTATAACCCGCTGCATACAGGCCCCTGTTGTGCTCGTTACTCCTGCTAATTACGATGGTATTGATAAAAGGTAGGGTTAACATTTCTCCAATGGTAAAAACAACAATAGTGAGTATGGCCATTACCACGTGAAAACTTACCGGGGCACTTAATATCACATAAGAACAGGCAAACAGAACAGCACCGATGATGATAAAAAACATGGGTGATCTTTTGGCTTCAATTTTATTGATCATCACCATTTCGAAAAGGGCTATTACCGCTCCATTGATGCCGATAATAATGCCGATAGCAAATTCATCAATATGCCATTCCTGTTTAAAAAATACCGGTACAATCCTGAACATTAAAAAAGCGCAGGTAATAAATATGGTGGTTAATAGGATAAATTTTACATAAAAAGCATCGTTCCATGGCTTCAAAATAACCATACTACTGGCTGTTTCCTTCGCTTTTTTAATGAATCCTTTTACCTGTGGCAAAAATGTTAAGATTAATAGGCCCACAATAATGCTTACCACCCCTTCTACAATAAAAAGCAACCTGTAATTGATAGAGGCAATTATACCTGCAAAACTAATGCCTACAGACCAGCCCATATTTGTTGCCAGCCGGTTTAACGAGTACGATCTTGTTACGGTACCTTCTGCGGCGTAATGGGCAACTGCCGTAAAATTGGCCGGACGGAATGCTTCAGAGAAAAAACTGATTATAACTGCTAAAATACAAAGGCTGTAAAAATGGGTTAAGGTAGAGAATAAAATAAACAACAGGCCACTTACTACCGAAGACAGTACCTGTACCGGTCGGAAACCGATCATATCGGTTAATTTACCGCCAGTTGCCGAACCAAGAACAGAGCCTACGCCGAACAAAATGATAATCAAGCCTGCATCTGTTACCGATCTGTGTAAACTTTGGGTAACAAATAGCCCCATAAACGGCACAGACATGCTTCCGAACCTGTTAAATAGGATCACAAAGCTCAGTAGCCAGGTTTCCCTGCTTAATCCACTGAAAGAGGTTTTGTATGTATGGTAAATAGCGGTAAACATAGATGGTGGTGTAGGATTTCAAAAATAGGAAATGCAGAAGCGAATACCACTCCTCTCTTAGTAATAGTTTTGAAATAAAATGAATGAATCCATATTCCATAGGCCAATAATTTTTATTAGAATTGTTCTCCATAAATTACCGCTATGTTTATCGAAAACGCTCAACAACTAACTGATTGCCCATTCTTAACGATTGTCAGGGGATATCATGATCCAAAATCTCCCAACAAAAATGTTGATGAGCAATATCCCCAGCAGGAGAAAATTTTTCTCAATATCTTTCAAATCGGATTGTTCGAAACCTATCACTTTTTATATAGCGAATGCCGGGGCGATGAACATTTTAAAAACTGGATTATCGGACTAAAAGGTGCTGATTTTTATCAACAGGCCAGTTTAAAATTTAACCAATGGTATCAGGGTGAGGGGAATGCTGCAAATACTTCTTTTGTTAGTATTTTAAGCGAAGCACAACACCGGTTTTGGGAGGAAAACGGCTATATAAAAATAGAAGGGTTAATTGATGCGGAACGCTGTAATGCGGTAACCGGGCTGATTAACGAAACACTTGGCGTTGATATATCGAATCCCCAAACCTGGTACAACGATCATCAGCTTCTTCAGGGACTAATGCTTCAGCTTTATCAGCACGAAACACTTGATCATATCCGAAATGATGAGCGCTTAAAAGCTGTTTTTGCAAGTTTGTATGGCTTAGATGCCTTATTGCCAAATTGCGAAAAGGTAAGTTTTAATCCACCCGTAAACGGAAATTTTACCTTTAAGGGGAGTCCGCTGCATTGGGATATCGATTTTAACATTGGTCCCCAATATTACATACAGGGTTTACTTTATTTAAATGATGTACCCGTAAACCGTGGTCCTTTTAGCCTTATACCCGGTTATCACCATAAAATAGAAGCAGAACTGCAGCATAAAGATCCAAAAATCTTGATTGAAGAGCTAAAAGAACAGAATCTTTCCATTCCGGTTACCGGTAAACAAGGGGATTTGATTTTGTGGTTGCAGGCTATTCCGCATGCAGCTACACCCAATTGTTCGGATTTGCCCAGGTATGTGCAGTATTTAAGCTTTAATCGCTATTAACCACCTTCAATAATCATATAAATGCAAATAATAGAACTAAGGGAAGAATTAAGACGCATTAGCGAAGAGATTTTAAAACCTGGAGACTTTCACCACACACTTGCTCCCGCCATAACCGATTATGCAGCTTTGTTATCAAAAATCGTAAACATTGATAGTAATGACGAGCAGCATCGAAAACATGTGCAAAGCGAAATGGGGCAAGCTATAGGTACATTCTGGGCGGCGCAATGTGTTAAAGAGGTTTTAAGGACGCAGCGCTTTGTAAGGAGTTTATACCTTGCAATCAAGGAAAAATTAGACCAAAAACCTAAACCGGTTCAGGTTATATATGCAGGTACAGGACCCTTTGCAGCTTTGGCATTACCGGTTATGATGCATTTTAGCCCCTCAGAAGTTCAGTTTACTTTATTGGAGATTAACCCGCAAACTTTTAACCTGCTGCAGGAAATACTGGATGCATTTGGTGTAAGAGAATATATAAAAAAGTGCGAAATCGCAGATGCAACCCTTTATCAGGTTGAAGATACAGATATTGATATCGTTTTAAGCGAAACCATGAGCAGGGCACTTATAAAAGAGCCACAAGTTGCCATTATGCTTAACTTTGCAAAACAGTTGCCCTCAGATGTGATTTTTTTACCGGAAGAAATAAGTGTTGGTTTAAGCACCTTGCAAAAAAGTGACATCAAGCCGAAGCTCATAAAGAGCCTGATGGTGTTTAATACTTCTCTAAGGCAAAAACTTGTTAATCAAACCAACGGAACTAACTGGCAATTTGATGAAGTAATTGTTGAAAATAATGTCGAAAAAGATGAGCAGTTATATTTTTCTACTGAAATTAAAGTATATAAAGATAATTTTTTAGGTTTTAACGATTGTTCTCTAAACTTACTGGAAAGATTAAAAACCGAGAAACTAAACCCTGAAAGCTTAAAATTCAGGTATACACTAAAGGAAATGCCCGGATTCCTGATTTATTAACGTATAGAAGCGAATAATGCATGCTTTAGAATTAAGTTGATCGTTTTTAATGTTAAACGGCCAACTTATTTCCGAACAGATTTTTATTTCCCTACTTTTTCATCAACTTTGCTGCATCAGAACAAATATGCCGCCCGAGAAAAGAATCCCTAAAGCACCCGTAACCAGAAAACCTGGCGTAAAAAAAACTGTTACCCGAAAGCCTGCAGCCAATAAAAAAAAGAAAAGTGTTTTATCTATTCAGCTTAAATTATTTCTTGTAGGGGTATTATTGGTTTTACTTTCGCCGCTCTATTATGGTTATGTGTTGAGGAGTTTTGTAGGTACATGGCGCTGGATTAAAGACTGGGGCCAGGATCCGAATTACCGCACATACGAGAGTTTTAATATCAAAATCCCAAAAAAATATACCATTCACGGAATAGATGTTTCTTATTACCAGGGCAAAATAAACTGGCAGAAGGTAAAAGAAATGAAAGAGGATGATGTGAACATCAGTTTTGCATTTATCAAGGCCACAGAAGGTTTATTGCTGGTTGATCCGTATTTTCAACGCAACTGGCGCGAAGCACCAAAAGCAGGTATTATCTGCGGAGCCTATCATTTTTTAAGACCTAAAAAAGATGGAAAAACACAGGCAAAGTTCTTTTTGCAAGTGGTAAACATCGAGAAAGGGGATTTACCTCCGGTAGTTGATATTGAAACACTCGATGGCGTTTCTCCTTTAAAAATGAGGGCAGAACTCTCTGATTTCCTTAATTATGTAGAGCTAAAAACCAAAGTTAGACCAATTATTTACACCGGACTTAAATTTTACAAGGATTATTTAACTGATTTTTTTGATGATTATCCCCTGTGGATTGCTCATTATTATCAGCCGAAGTTACGATTGGATAACAGCCGCTGGAAATTTTGGCAACATTCTGATAAAGCAAAAATTAACGGTATTGGCCATGTGGTCGATTTTAATGCTTTTAATGGAGATAGTACGGCGCTTAGCAAGATATTGGTTCACTAGAGGGTCAATTGTTAGGTTAAATTGCTAGATTGTTTTATTGTTAAATCGATAGCTCCTGTTTGATCATTGCAATTTGGATATTGATCATTAGCTATGGCGGTTGATTGTTTAAACCGGTTAACTGTAATTTAAATTGCTAGATTGTTTTATTGTTAAATCGATAGCTCCTGTTTGATCATTGCAATTTGGATATTGATCATTAGCTGCGGTGGTTAATTGTTTAAACCGGTTAATTGTAACTTAAACTGCTAGATTGTTTTATTGTTAAATCGATAGCTCCTGTTTGATCATTGCAATTTGGATATTGATCATTGGCTGTGGTGGTTGATTGTTTAAACCGGTTAATTGTAACTTAAACTGCTAGATTGTTTATTGTTAAATCGATAGCTCCTGTTTGATCATTGCAATTTGGATATTGATCATTAGCTGTGGTGGTTAATTTTTAAAATCGGTTAACTGTTACCATGAATCCCGTTATCCTGAACTTATTTCAGTATCCATTCCACCCCTTAATAACTGCACATCTCAATAAAATCCGACGGTAGCCTGATTCGGCACCAGACAGGAAAACGAATAAACAAATGACTAATGAACTAAACCACCCATTGATCACATTTTTCTAAGAAAAACTCATCAGCTTCAGCACCAATTCCGATTTCTTCAGGAACATCCAAAAAGTATCCGTTATACGTTAATCCGCCAACCACAGGATCAACTAAATGGCCCAATAAGGCCGTATCAAGATCGAAAAATTCTACATTCGGGCTTGCCAATGCAAAATGAAGGTTGGCACTTAAAGCAAGCCTGCTTTCGAGCATACTGCCGATCATACATTTTACGCCTCTTTGTAAGGCTTCTTCATGTATTTTTTGTGCTTCTAAAATTCCGCCTGATTTCGAAAATTTAATATTTAAGTAAGTGGTAGACTGGTTGTTAATCAGTTTTCGGGCATCGTGGTGGTTATAACAGCTTTCGTCGGCCATTAGTTTAATTGGCGAATTTACATTCAGTTCGGGCAGTTTATCATCATACCAGGTCCGCATGGGTTGTTCGCAAAATTCGATGTTGTATTTTTCCAGTTCGCCTAGGGCAAATAAAGCATCATCAAAACTCCAGCCTTGGTTGGCATCCAAACGCAGCGTTAGTTCTTCGCCCACCGCTTCGCGGATGTGTTTTACCCTTTCTATATCATCGTGTACCTTTTTGCCCAGCTTAATTTTAATAATCCGGCATCCCTGGCTTTTATATTTCAAAGCCGTAGCAGCCATTCCTTCGGGTGTATCAATCCCAATCGTCATATCAGTTTCGATGGTCCGTTTTTGTCCACCCAGGAATTTATAAAGCGGTAATCCGGCATTCTTGGCGGCAATATCAAATAATGCCATATCAAAAGCACTTTTAATGGTGTTGTTATGATCGGCATAACCCAGTAAATCGTTCATCCTTTCAGGAATCTCCAGAGGATCTTTGCCTTTTAAAATCGCCGCGAAATCTTTAGCCATGGCAATACAGGTTTCCTGCGTTTCGCCCACAATCATCGGGAAAGCAGAGCATTCGCCGGTGCCGTGGATACCCGCATCGGTAAAAATCCTGATCAGTACATTTTGCGCAAAATGCATGGTTCCTGTTGCAATTACAAAGGGCTCCATTGGGATACTGAAGCGGTATATTTCGGTGTGGGTGATTTTCATTTTTTACGGTTGAAGGTTTAAGCTTGGGGGTAAAAGGTGTAAGGTTTATGGATTGTCTAATTCGAAACGTTGCCTGTCTTGTTCTATCATTGCCTTTAATTCTTCTTCTTTAGGTAAATACAATAGATATTTACTGGCGAACAGGTGGTTTTTATCACTTAAAACGGAATATTTTACAATTGTTTCATCTTTTTCGGTACAAAGTAACAAACCAATGGTTGGATTGTCGCCCTCGTTTCTTTTTAAATCATCGAACATCCTAACATACATATCAATTTGGCCAATATCCTGATGACTTAAACTTGTGGTTTTAAGATCTATAATCACAAAACATTTTAAAATGTAGTTGTAGAATACAAGATCGATGTAAAAGTCAGATGTATCTGTAACAATGTGCTGTTGGCGGGCAACGAAAGCAAAACCTTTTCCAAATTCCAATAAAAATTTTTGAAGATGATTTATAATCGCAGGTTCTAAACTTTTCTCTGTGTTTTTAATATCAGGATTCAATCCTAAAAATTCAAAAATATAAGGGTCTTTAATATAATCCTGAATATTGGGTTGGATTTTTATTTCTTTAGGTTCCGTTATAGCCCTTTCATACGATAGGGAATTAATCTGTCTCTGTAGTTGTCTGCTGTTCCAATTAGATGTTATAGATCCATTAATGTAGAATTGCCTTTTTTTGTCAGAATCTAATCGTGATAGAAGCCGGTAATGCGTCCAGCTCAATTCAGTACGCAATGCGTACCAAATTGGAAATGCAGTATAAAAGGAGCGCATATTATTCAAATTTCTTTCATCAAACCCCTTTCCAAACTCTAGAGTTAATTGAACAGAAAGGTTTTTCAAAGTTGCCTTTCCATAATCTGCGCGGATTTTTCCCTGCTGTTCATTTTCAATAATAAGCTTTCCAATTTGCCAATACGATTCCAGCAGCGCCGAATTTGCAGCACGGAATACTTTTAAGCGAGCTTGATTAATAACCTCCCTTATGTCATTAAATAACCCGTTAGTGGTCAATTCCATTCATTAAGTAGATTTCCAACTAAAGTATAAAAACAAAAACTAAATAGAAACAGGTTTGTAGATTATTAATAGATTTACGCCTCAAATTAAAATTCCATTTTCCCGCTTACATTTTACATCACCAGCCATGTCTGAAACCAATAGTTTAATCCACGCCTCATCTCCATATTTATTGCAGCATGCCCATAATCCGGTTAACTGGTATGAATGGGGGCAGGAGGCGTTAGAAAAGGCTAAAGCAGAAAACAAATTAATATTAGTGAGTATAGGCTATTCGGCCTGCCATTGGTGCCACGTAATGGAGCGCGAAAGTTTCGAAAACCATGAGGTTGCCGAAGTGATGAACAGGCATTTCGTTTGTATCAAGGTTGATCGTGAGGAACGCCCGGATATTGACCAGATTTATATGTATGCCATCCAGTTGATGACCGGTAGTGGTGGTTGGCCACTAAACTGTATCTGTTTGCCTGACCAACGCCCGATTTACGGCGGAACCTATTTCAGGAAAAACGACTGGATCAATATTCTCGAAAATGTAGCTGCACTTTGGGCAAACGAACCAGATAAAGCTATTCAATACGCCGAACGTTTAACTTCGGGCATTAAAGACAGCGAAAAAATAATCGCTGCGCCCCAAACAGAAGCATACACAAATGAACACCTTACCGAAATAATCGAACCCTGGAAACGCCATTTCGATATTGGGTATGGCGGATATAACCGTGCCCCAAAATTTCCTTTGCCCAATAACTGGGTGTTTTTATTGCGTTATGGCTTTTTAAAAGATGATGAATCGGTTTTTACTGCCGTTTGCCATACGCTTGAAGAAATGAGCAGGGGAGGTATTTATGACCAGATTGGCGGAGGTTTTGCACGTTATTCGGTTGATGATAAATGGCATGTACCGCATTTCGAAAAAATGCTTTACGATAATGCACAACTGATCAGTTTATACGCAGAAGCTTATCAATGCACCAAATTCAATTCTTTTAAACAAACTGCTGTAGAAACCATAAACTGGGTTTTTGATGAAATGACTTCGGCCGATGGCTTGTTTTATTCGGCGTTAGATGCAGATAGCGAAGGGGTTGAAGGTAAATTTTATGTTTGGGATAAGGCTGAATTTGATCAGGTTTTAGGTGAAGATGCTCAATTATTAGGCGCTTATTATAACGTTACCGAAGAGGGGAACTGGGAAGAGGAACAAACCAATATTTTGCGAAAAACCATAAGTGATGATGAATTACTCGCCAAATTCGATATCGAAGCTGAGGTGCTTTATGATAAGATAAAATCGGCCAAAGCAAAATTAATGGCTGTGCGGAGCAAAAGGGTTCGTCCGGGTTTGGATGATAAATGTTTAACCGCGTGGAATGGCATGATGATTAAAGCCCTTGCCGATGCCGCTACGATTTTAAACCATAATTTGTATTACGAAAGAGCATCTGCTGCGGCAAGCTTTATCTTAAACAACCTCAAATCAGAAAAAGGCAGATTATACCGCAATTATAAAAATGGAAAAGCATCAATAACCGGATTTTTGGATGATTATGCTTTCTTTATTGAAGCTTTAATTGCCTTGTACGAATACGATTTTGACGAAAAATGGTTGGATGAAGCAAAATTACTGACTGATTATGTAATTGCAAATTTTAGTGATGCAGATTCGCCAATGTTCTTTTATACCTCTGCCGAAAGTGAAGATTTAATTGCCCGAAAACACGAAGTAATGGACAATGTAATTCCGGCTTCAAACTCTACCATGGCGCAGAACCTGGCAAAACTGGCTTTACTTTTCGATATTGATCTTTATACCGAAAAAGCGGCGGCAATGCTTGCTGCGGTACAGCCGAAAATTAAAACCTACGGCTCGGCCTATTCTAACTGGGCCATTCAATTGCTGAACGAAATTTATGGCATCAACGAAATTGCCATTACGGGTTTAGAAACCGATGTGGTTAAATTAGAATTAAGCGGCCATTATATTCCGAACAAAATTACATTGGGCGGAACAAAAAGTAACTTACCACTGTTAAAAGGTAAGCAAAGCAATGAAACAAAAGTTTATATTTGCCGAAATAAAGTATGCCAGTTGCCGGTTAACACTGTTGAGGACGCATTAGAGTATTTACAATAAATTAATTTAAATGAATATTTCACCAAACTCTGTAGTAGCGTTAACTTACGAATTGCATACTACTAACGAAGAAGGACAACAAGTTTTTGTAGAAAAAGCTGACGAACAAAATCCTTTAGTATTTTTATATGGCGTTGGCATGATGTTGCCTAAATTTGAAGAGCATTTAACCGGTTTAAAAACTGGTGATGAGTATGGCTTCGAGCTATCTGCTGCAGATGGTTATGGCGATATTGATCCGGGTGCTTTTGCCGACCTTCCAAAAACGATGTTTACTGAAGCTGGTGGCGAGTTGCCAAATGTTGGTGATGTAATTCCTTTACAGGATAACAATGGTAACCAGTTCAGAGCTGGTGTTACTGCTGTACATGATGAAACCATTTCAGTTGATTTAAATCACCCAATGGCTGGTAAAAACTTATTGTTCAGCGGTGTAATTTTGAATGTACGCGAAGCTACTCAAGATGAATTGGCTCATGGCCATGCACACGGTGCTGATGGTCACTCAGGTCACTAATCAACAGATATAAATGATTTTAAAGGAGCTAAGTTTTTAAACTTGGCTCTTTTTGTTTTATACCATTTATCAATCCTGAAATACTTCTTCTAAAATGAGTTTAAACCCTGGCAAAATCGGTGTAGTTACCTCTTCGCCTTCTGTGAGCAGTTTTGTTGATTGAAATTTACCCTGATCATCTAAAATATACCTGAAAAAAGTTTTATACACAGGACTCACGATCCAGTATTCTTTAACGCCTGCTTCTTCATACACCTCATATTTGTTGATGAGTTCCTTTTTACAATTGCCCGGTGATAATATTTCGACCACAATATCCGGTGCGCCAATGCAACCACGTTTATCCAGCTTGTCCTGATCGCAAACCACTACAATATCTGGCTGTACCACAGTGAAAATTTCTTTGTCGCTTTTGGTTTTCTTGGCTAAACGAACGTCGAATGGCGCAGTATAAACATGACATGGTTTCCCTCTTAATATGCTATAGATGGGGCCAAAAATATTGGTTAAAACACCCTGATGGATACGTGAAGGAGTAGGGCTCATTTTGAAAATACGCCCTTTGATGATTTCCAGGCGCTCCTCAAATTCGAAACGCATATAATCAGCATAACTGTAATGAGCAGAAAAATCTACCTCATTAACCATTGTAATCGGAGGTAGCTCATCTTCAGTTGGATATGGTTTCATATTTTTCATATTGGCATTTAACCAAATATAATAAATATCTGATTTTCTCCCTAAAAATCGATTTTCAAACGTAGTCCGCCATTGGTAAGGTTAAGGTTTTCCTTTGAAAATGTTTTCATTGGCAACCTCAAAAATGGCTCAATGGCAATATTGTTCTTTTTGGATATTTTCTGCTTGTAACCTAAAGAGAAATTGTAGAAACCGATGTATTTATCAGGATCAATACTGTTTTCAGGCTGTGGCTCGGTCTTTTTTTCCTGAACAATAAATGTTTTCGAATCGGCATAACCATTTACAACCGGAGCAGCAAAACTTTGTACCTGATTAACAATATAGTTGTTCTGTTGCGAGTTGTTTAACACAGCCAGTGCCGAAACACCAACACCGGTATACAATTTATCGGTAATGTTATATTTCAATTCCAACGGAACATTAATACCCCGTACCTTTGCATCAACCGATTCGAGGTTACGGCCCGACAAAGTTTGAGGAGCGGAAGCACCTAACGACTCTGTGGTACTGATAGAAGCATAAGAAACGCCAGAACTTATGGATAATTTATTGGCAATGGCATAAGACAAAGAAAAGCCATAATTCATATTTACCTTATTATCATTACCCATTGCAGGGGCAACATATACATCAGGTTTCCATTTAGAATTTTCGTTGGTTTTAGCGCTGGGTTTTAGCTGATTTGCGCGGCTATCCTGTGCCAAAAGTTCTTCGAATGTTATTTTCTCCCTCGTTGAAGGCTTTTTCTTTTCAGTTAAAATTTCGAAATTTTTAGAGCTATAAGTAGAAATATTGTTGCCCGCCAATTTATTGTCAAGCAGGTTAGGATTTACAGGGCTTAAATCTGCTGAAGAACTTGTAAGAGTATATTCCCGGTTTTGTTCGATAAATACAGGATTAGCTTTATTGGTTAATGGGGTAGAGCTATTGGTGTTAACAGGAGTATTATTTACTGCAATTGTAGCATTATTTAAATGATCAGCAGGAGAAATGTTCGTTTTTGGTGCTATTGTAATATTTGCATGAACATCAGCAGGTAAGTTTTGTTGTGTTTTTGCTTTGTTTACGGCAACATTAACTTTCTGGTTTTTGTTATTTGTAGCCAAAAATACACCTCCGAAAACTAAAATCAGGGCAGCAGCAGCCCACAGCGGCCAGTACGCAATCGTCCGCTTGGTATTTCCTTTTTCAGAAAAGCGCTCCCAGGCGCCATCAGGATATACTTCCTCATGGTTTTGGAGTTGTGTGGCAATATGCTCAATTAATTCCTTATCCATTTTTCTCGTATGAATTGACCATCGTATTTAAATAAAGGGTACGTAACTTATTTTTAGAACGGGTTAAATAAACACGACTCGAACTTTCGGGTATATTCAGCATTTTCGATATCTCATCGTGTGCAAAGCCCTCAATTTCATATAAGTTAAATACCAGTCGCTGTGTATCTGGTAGGTGATTTAATAAATTTAAAATATCATTAACATGGAGATCAGAAGCAACCGAAACCTGTGTAACCGGATGTTCGCTTTCTGCAAGGTCATCAACATAAAACTGTGCTTTCGAACTCCGTATTTTATCTATTGCTGTTCTCGAGGCGATCTGCGCAATCCAGCCCTTGAACGATCGTTGCAATTCTTCCGGATTTTTTGGGGCCTTAAATCCTCCAACATGCTTAAAAATCTTGATAAAACTATCATTTACAAGCTCTTCACTGTCTGAAGGATTCTTGGTATACCTTAAAATAATGCCCATTAAATAGCCATAAAATGATTTATACATCATTTCTTTACAGCTATTGTCGTTTTTTACACAGCCTTTTAAAATTTCCTCAAAACTGAGTATTTTTTTTGTCACCCTTGTAAAGGACTATTTATTAAAGTTTTATCATGGTTGATTAGCTTGCAAATTTAAGAAAATAACACCACCCAAATTTTTGAGTGGTGTCAATTTTCATTATCACAGGTAGAGTAATGTTTTATTTATTTGTCATAACCGATAAACCTAATCCCGTGCTGTCGGTTTTGCTGGTTAAACCTTTGGCCCAGATGGTGTAAATTTTTCCTTTTTCAATTTTAATAGAAGGTAAACTCACTTTAACTGTTCCGCTTTGCTTTAGTTGAAAGGTGTAACTATCGTTCGGAGCAATGTTGGTAAAAGTGGTAAATTCTTTAAATGCTTTTGCGGTAAATAAAGGGGCTTCTGTTCCGGCAACCGCTAAATCGTAAGTTGCAGTGCCAGGGCTTAAGTTCACAAAACGCACTTTCGCCTTATCTGCATCAGGTGCTTTTAAATCATCTTCGAGGATTAAAAGTTTGGTCGATTTTAAAGTATCAACAACAAATACCGAATAGAAAAAACCTGGTTTTAAGGCAGTGGTAGCATTGGTTAAATATTTTAAAGTGTCTTTTTTAGCCACACCAACCAATCTTGTGCCGGGATAGGCCGCATAGTATCCAAGGTCTTTGGTGTAGGTAAAGCTATTGATTTTTTGGTTATCCAGGATAAAATCCAAAGCGCCGGTGCCGGGTGATGCATGTACAAAACCAATACCTGCAGCTTCTATCGGATCTCCGCTATAGTCTTTTTTACAGGCCGTTATAGTTAAGGTAATCGCAAATAGAGAGAGTATAATTTTTGCCGTAGTGCTAAAATTTTTCAAATTCGTTTTCATTTTAATGTTTAAATCAATTTTTATGAACAAAATTGGTTAATGGCCATTAACGCTTTTTTCTTGTAAAACGATTAACGGAATGAAAACGCTACAGGCACTATTATTTTTTATAAAAAAAAGCCACATGTTTTTAGCATGTGGCTCTTAAAATTGTTTTTAACTGAAAAACTACGCGTACATTTCTTCGCGGAGTTTAGCAACATCGCTATTATTAATGTACTCGTCGTAAGTCATTAGTTTATCTATGGTGCCTTTTGGCGTAATTTCGATAATACGGTTGGCAACCGTTTCTGTTAACTGGTGATCTCGCGAGGTAAATAGGATAGTACCTTTAAAATCCTTCATGCCGTTGTTTAATGCCTCAATGGATTCAAGATCAAGGTGGTTGGTAGGCTCGTCAAACATTAATAGATTGGCCTGTTGCAACATCATACGCGAGAACATACAACGCATTTTCTCGCCTCCTGAAAGCACTTTTACATTTTTAAGTACTTCTTCGCCTGAGAATAACATCCTGCCCAGGAAACTGCGCACAAATTGCTCATCTGCATCCGTACCCGAATATTCGCGTAACCAATCAACCAGGTTTTCATCTTTTCCTGCAAAATATTCCGAGTTATCGTTCGGGATATCGGCAGTACTGATGGTAACACCCCATTTAAATTCTCCTTTATGATCAGTGTCCCTACCGGTTAATACATCATAAAATGCAGCGGTGGCCAAACTGTTTTGTGATAAAACGGCAATTTTATCGCCTTTATTTACCATAAAGGTAACTTTATCAAATAAAACACCATCATTTCCGGATTTACCCAGAGCATCTACCTGTAAAATCTGGTCACCAGCCTCACGGCCCGTATTGTTAAAGATAATTGCAGGGTATTTTCTGCTTGATGCTTTAATTTCAGTAATATCGATCTTATCTAAAGCTTTTTTACGTGAGGTTGCCTGTTTCGATTTAGAGGCATTGGCACTAAAACGGCGGATAAATTCCTGTAACTCCTTCACTTTGTCTTCCATTTTCTTATTCTGGTCGCTGCGCTGTTTTAACGCTAACTGACTAGATTCGTACCAGAAAGTATAGTTACCGGTGTAAATGCTCATTTTGGCGAAGTCGATATCCACAATATGTGTACAAACCGCATCCAGAAAGTGCCTGTCGTGCGATACTACCAATACGATATTCTGGTAATCGGCCAAAAAGTTTTCCAGCCAGGCAATGGTTTCAATATCCAAATCGTTGGTAGGCTCATCCAGCAGTAAAATATCAGGATTGCCAAATAAAGCCTGTGCCAATAACACACGTACTTTTTGCGTGTTATCAAGCTCTTTCAGCAATTTATAGTGATTATCTTCTGTAATGCCCAGGTTGCTTAGCATGGTGGCTGCATTGCTTTCCATATTCCAGCCGTCCATTTCTGCAAAAAGATTTTCAAGCTCTCCGGCACGCTCGCCATCTTTCTCGGTAAAATCTTCTTTCATGTAAATGGCATCTTTCTCTTTCATAATGGCGTAAAGCTCTTTATGTCCGATCATTACCGTTTCCAATACCGAAAATTCATCAAATTCGTAGTGGTTCTGTTTTAAAACGGCCATTCTCTCGCCCGGCGTAAAAGCCACACTTCCTGAAGTTTGGCTTACCTCTCCCGATAAAATTTTAAGGAAAGTAGATTTACCTGCTCCGTTAGCCCCAATTACCCCATAGCAGTTGCCCTGGGTAAATTTTAAGTTAACATCTTCAAATAATGTGCGTTTGCCGTATCGTAATGATAAATTAGAAACTGAAATCATGCTGTAATTGAAATAAGGCGCAAAGATAGGGAAAAAGGTTGAGGGTAGGAAAGAAGTAGGGGTTCGATTGTTTCAATTGTTTCATTGTTGAAAGGTTTAAGGTTGGAAGTTCGATTGCTATATTGTTTGATTGTTCTATTGTTGGAAATAGATGATCAGTTAACCGATTTAAACAATTAACCGCTTTACCCTTGCTGAATACCTGCTATTGTAAAATAATTGATTCAACTACTTTTATCGTTATATTTTCATATTTTAGTGATACACACAAAATGAAATCAATATGAAAAAATTAACACTAGGCATCATGATGTCTTCAATTTCCGTCGTGGCTTACAGCCAAAGTTCACAGTATAAATATAAAGTAGACATTTATGGAGACACCATATTGGTTGATGAGCGCGATAATACCGTTGGAAAACAGAAAAAAGATTTTTTTGGCAATACCATAGTTGTTGATAAAGATGGTAAAACCATAGCCAAACAAAAGAAAGACTTTTTCGGCAACACTGTTTTAGAAAACGAAGGTGGAAAAACGGTAGCTACCCAGAAGAAAGATTTTTCAGGCAATACCGTACTGGAGATCGAAAGGGGGGAAAGCCTGGTACCTAAGCCTTTATATGGTTTAGTGCCGGGAGACGGGAAAAGCGAAGTTACTATTAAGCAGAAAACAGATATTAGTGGTAATACTGTGTTTGAGAATGATCGTGGTGAAACCTTATATGTTTTTAAAACGGATTTTTCGGGCAATATCATTATAGAAGATCGTGATGGAAAAACGATCGGGAAACAGAAAAAAGATTTTTTCGGCAATACCGTTGTCGTGGATGAACATGGTGATGTATTGGCGAAATATAAAAAAGATATCCATGGCAATACGGTGATAGAAGATGCCAGCGGTAAAAAAATCGGGCTTTTTAAAACCGATATTTTGGGAAGAAAATCTTATGTTCCGGAGTATTAAAAACGATTGCTCAATTCCCGCAGATCTCTGAATATCGGCGGGAACTTTCTGTTAAAAAACTTATTAGTCGCATGAGATACGATCTTTTCCCCGGTAATATAATAACAGGTACTATTTTTATATACCAATAGCTCCGTGCAGATCCGCGCATCCGTGGCGAAAAATGTTTAGAAAATTCCAATAAAAAACCTCCCGAATTTTACTTAGGGAGGTCTTGATCTTAGGTTTTTAGGTAATCCTTGGGTGTTTTGATCTTATTTGTAAAGATAGTTAATGGCAATTACGTCGTTTGCATTGAAGGTACGGTTACCACCATTCGAGCAAGCAAGCATAAATGAAGCAGCATCAGGATTTGAAGGGGTTCCCGGAATCCTAACTGCACCAACATTTGATTGACCTTCATTTCCTGCACCACTAGCACCACAGCTAAAAGCACGGTTCATGTAATCGGTGTGACGGAAACCAATGCAATGGCCAACTTCGTGTTGAAGAACAGAAGCTAAGTACAACAGGTTAGGGTTAGTGCCATAAGCTGCAGCATTGGTGTTCATTTTTACCTGGCTATAAGGTGCGCCTGATGAAGTAGGGAAGCCTGATGAGCCTAATGTAATAAAGCCACCGCTTGGACCTTCGTTAAAGCCAACAATGTCAATATTTCCTTTTGCACCAGCGCTTGCTCTTTGAAAAGTAAGGCGTAAACCCAATGAGTTGTACCTCGAAATCATCGTGTTTACCGCATCGCTATATACTTGTGGTAAATTGGTTACTGATACTGTAACTACGCGTGGTAAAGATTTTACAACGCTTGTGGTACGGTACTGCTCGGTTTCGGCAATATTTAAATTTGCACCTGTAGAAGGTTCAGTTAAGTTATCGTCTGTTAAAAGGATGTCGCCTTCTACCAGGTATCCTTCGTCTATCTTACGGATATTATCTGTACTAAAGCCTAATGATTTGATCTGTGATAATTTTTCTGCTGAAATATCAGTTTTGTTTTCTACTGCATTCTCTGTATTATTACTCTTACATGAGTATAGAGTTGTGAATAAAAGACATGCGGTAGCAATCGATAAAAATTGGGATGTTTTCATCTTGTTTAGGTTTGATTTTGTTTTAATTGAATAAGTTAGTTAATAATGTTTGTGGATTACCTAATAAATCCTAATTTAGGGAAGATAATCGATGTAGTCAAAATTTTATAATAAAATAATATTTGAAAGTCAATACTGTATTTTTAGTTATATGTTTTTGTCTGTCTGTAGTTTGTTTAAACGCGCAGATACAACCTGTAGGAATAGAAAAAAAGTTTGAAAAATATATTTCTAAATCTCCCGGTTTTACTAAAGTTGTAGCCGACCAGCCAGTTTTGGTCAGGTTTAACCATGTGCTAAATGCTTCAGAAATCAGGCTGTTAAATCCTAAGAAAAGACTTTCAGGAGATTACTTTATTGTGCAAAAATCTGCACTTTCAAACCTTTCCAATAGCATTGTAAATCAGGAACAGGCTAATGGCTTGTGGAAGGTTAGCGATAGACTAATGAATGTGCTGAATAAGACAGGTAAAAAGCGCGATCCTCTTGTAGTAAGATTAGTTTTTAAAAATATAGCTGAACAGCCCGGTTTGATTAAGGGTTTGCCCGTAAAATCAATAGATCGAGTCAATAATATTTACACCGTAGCTGTTTTGCCTGATGATTTAATTGCACTATTGGAACATGAGGATATTTTATACGCAGATGTTGTACCTGTTGCGAAAGAAGAATTGGTTATCAACGGCCTCGATCTTAGTTTAAACCAGATTTCGAATGCCCATACGCTTTTTCCCGGCATTGATGGCACAGGCATAAACCTTTCCTTTAAAGAAAAAATTTACGATCAGAACGATCTCGATCTATTGGGGAAAACTATTCCAGGTGCAGTTGTTGGAGGTACAGCAACCAGTCATGCCACTACCATGGGTACCCTGGCACTGGGTAGTGGTAATTCATTTATAAGAGGTCTGGGCGCTGCTCCTAAAGCCAAGCTGGCTTATTCTGATTTTGATAACCTGATGCCCGACCTGGCCAGTGATTTAGGCCGATTGCAGATCAGGATCCAGAATCATTCGTATGGTACCAGTATCGATAATGATTATGGAATAGAAGCTGCGGCCTATGATAAACAGATTTTTGAAAGCGATACCATAATCCATGTTTTTTCAGCGGGGAATATTGGTACATCTACACCTTCTGTTGGGCTTTATCAGGGAATAACAGCCAGGGCCAATTTAACCGGTAATTTTAAACAAGCCAAAAACTTATTGGTAATAGGGGGTATAAACAGGGAAAACATTTCTGAAAACCTGAGCAGTAAAGGTCCGGCCTATGATGGACGTGTAAAACCTGAACTTGTTGCGCTGGGTGAAGACGGAACTTCGGGTTCTGCAGCGATAACCAGCGGCTCAATCGCTTTGCTCGAACAGTTTTATTTGCAGAAATATAAAAAATCGCCGTCAGCAGCATTGATCAGGGCTGCTTTAATTAATTCAGCAGACGATTTGGGAACGCCGCAGGTTGATTTTGTGTATGGTTATGGCAGGTTAAATGTGACGCAGGCTTTAAAAACATTGGATGAAAACCGTGTGTCGGTATATCGTGTCGCCAAAAATCAGGACCTGATTGTGCCTTTAACTATTCCTGCTAATGTAGCCGGAGTAAAGCTTACCATTACCTGGAACGATCCGCCGGCAGCGGTAAACGCAGCGCAAAGTTTGGTTAATGGATTGGACTTAAGCCTCGAAAATCCATCGGGGAATTTAACGCTTCCATGGGTGTTAAGCAGTTATCCTAATTTAGATTCACTTTCAAAACCCGCTGTACGTAAGGTTGACCAGATTAACACGGTTCAGCAGGTTACGCTCGATAATCCTGCTGCCGGAATTTACAATGTTCATATTAAAGGTAACCGGATTTCGCAGGGAAGCGATCAGGCTTTTGCACTGGCTTATCATTATACATTAAAGAATACTTTTTCTTTCATCAGTCCTGATCAGAATGGCTATTTTTTTGCCAATGAGGATAATTATATCCGCTGGGAGAATACTTATCCGGCCACAAACGGAAATTTATCGGTGAGCTACAATGACGGAGCAACATGGGAGGCCATCAGCCAAAATGTAGACCTTGCCAAAGGTTTTTACAGGTGGAGTGGCCCAGACCGCTTTTCAAAAGCCATGATCAAGATGGAAGTTGCCGGCAATACGATATTAAGCCAGTCTTTTGTGATTTCGAGCCCCAGAACAGTTAAAGTTGGTTATGTGTGTAATGATGGGGTTGTGTTGAACTGGAATCCCCAGCCAGGTGCCAAAGATTATACGGTTTATAATATTGTAAATAATGTATTAGCGCCTGTATTAACATTAACCGATACCATTACCAAAATCGATATCGGTAAAATTGCCAGTAAATACTTTGCTGTGGCTGCCAATGGCACTGGTTTTACAGGCTTAAAAAGTTACACCATCGATTATACCCAACAGGGAGTGGCCTGTTACGTGAGGAGTTTATTTGCTTCATTAGCCGATGATGATAAAATAAGGGTAGATTTAAGCATTGGCAGTACTTTGGACCTGAAAAATATCATCTGGGAAAAACAAACGGGTGTGAATACCTTTAGTGTTTTACAACAGACTAAACCGGTTACCAATCAGCTCGATTATTTCATTTTCGATGATAAACCAAAAGAAGGTATCCAATTTTACCGCGTAACCTTCGAAACGGCTAACGGACAGGTACATAGCGACCTTGTTTCGGTAGTATTTCTTAAGGGAGATCAGTTTTCTGTTTATCCAAATCCGGTAAGTGATTATTTAACCGTTCTGAGTGGATCCTTTGAAGATTATAGCCTGTCTATCTTTAATATACTTGGACAAAAAGTTTTTGAAGAAAAAGCTACAAGTTCGAATAAATTTGCCCTTAATGCACTGTCTACAGGAGTATATATAGGAGTTATTGTTAAAAACGGCCAGCAATTAAAGAAATTTAAGCTGATAAAAAAGAAGCTGTAATTTCTCTTGATGTCGTCATCTCGAGCGAAGTACAACGTAGTGGAGAGATCTGTCTCGGGATCGATCTCTCCACTGCGGAGATGACGGCGCTTTCTGCGTAAATCTGCGTGACCAGTAGGAACGGTTGCTCATCTTTTTCTCCCGCAGATTTAAGATGATCAACGCAGAGATTGGTTTGACAAGTATGAATTTATTCTGGGTAAATCTGCATAATCAGCGGGAAGCAGATTGGAATGTTTCTAACGTAAATGTATAAATTCCCATTTTCTTTGTATTTTTCAGCTAATGCGGTCAGTTATTTAAACCAATCCCTTATAAATGAAAAAAATCATACTATTTTCCAGTTGTGCACTACTTTTCTTTGGTTCCTGTAAACAAGGTGCTAAGAGTGAGGGTGCTGGTGCCGATTCTTTAGCAAAAAAAGCCATTAACGATTCGAGTTTAACACAATATTTATCAGTTATTGCAGCCGATAGCCTGGAGGGAAGAAAACCATTTACCAATGGCGAAACCAAAACCATCAACTATTTAAAAACACAGTTCGAAAAATTGGGTTTGGAACCCGGTAATGGCAACAGTTTCTTTCAGGAAGTACCCATGGTCGAAATTAAATCGGTACCTGAAGATAAAATGGTGCTGACGGGAAAAACAGCTTCGCTAACCTTAAATTATTTAACTGATTTTGTTGCTGGTACCAGAAGGGTACAAAACGAAGTCAGCATTAGTAATTCGCCACTGGTTTTTGCCGGCTATGGCATTGTAGCACCCGAATATGGCTGGAACGATTATGCCAATCTGGATGTCAAAGGAAAAACCGTCGTGGTATTGATCAACGATCCGGGTTTTGCAGATTCTACTTTGTTTAAAGGCAAAAACATGACTTATTATGGCCGCTGGACTTATAAGTTTGAAGAAGCTGCCCGGCAGGGTGCAACGGGAATTATCATTGTGCACGATACCGAACCTGCAGCTTACCCCTGGACGGTGGTACGCAGTGGCTGGTCGAAATCGAAACTTACCCTGCAAAGTGAAGACAATGGCATGAACCGGGCTGTGGTAGAAGGGTGGATTACTTTGGATAAAGCCAAAGCACTTTTTGCAATGGATGGAAAATCTTTTGATCAACTGGCTTTAAGTGCCCGCAAAAAAGGTTTTAAAGCTGTAGATTTAAATATTACCACATCGTTAAAGGTTAAAAACACCATCAAAAAATCGGTTACCTATAATGTATTGGCAAAAATACCCGGTGATAAACGTAAAGATGAGGCCATCATTTATTCGGCCCACTGGGATCATTTAGGTGTGGGTGAAAAAATACAGGGCGATTCAATCTACAATGGCGCGGTTGATAACGCCACCGGAGTTGCTGCTTTGTTCGAAATTGCCTCAGCATTTAAAAAGTTACCCAAAGCTCCTGGTCGCACCATTTTGTTTATTTCTTACACGGCAGAAGAGCAGGGTTTGCTGGGATCAGAGTTTTATGCCAAACATCCTGCTTTTCCTTTAGCTAAAACTGTAGCCAACATCAACATGGATATGATGGGTATTGCGGGTAAAACAAAAGATATTGTGGTATACGGTTTTGGCCAATCTGAACTGGAAGATTATGCTGCAGAATCTGCCAAAAAGCAAGGACGGGTAATTGTACCGGATCCGGTTCCATCATCAGGTTTATATTATCGTTCTGATCATTTTAACCTGGCAAAAGTAGGTGTGCCGTCCTTATTTACCGGCTCGGGTGTAGATAACATCAAAAATGGCAGAGCATGGGGATTAAACCAGGTAGCTGATTTTACCAAATTCCGTTATCATTCACCACAGGATAATTTCGATGCCAAAACCTGGGATTTATCAGGCATTATCGAAGATGTGCGTATGCTTTTTGATATGGGTTACCGCATCAGTAACGAAGATTCGTTCCCGAAATGGAAAGAAGAATCCGAATTTAAAGCCATCAGAGAAAAGAAATAAAACAAAAAGCGTCCCGATTTATAACCGGGACGCTCCTTGAAAAAAAGTCATTTATTAAGTTTTTTCCTTTCGGATACTTAATTAAAAGTAGAACTGAACACCTAATCTTGGTGCAAAAGTATCAGCGTTTAAGCCAAAAGTATTGGTTTTAACTTTAGCGCCAGTTGCTTCAGATTTAACGCTATAGTTGTCGTAGCTTAAACCTTTAACAGAAAGTTCGATACCGATTTTTTTGGTTGGGAAGAAAGCAAAACCTGGAGCAAGTTCTACACCAATGTTAGTTGTAGTACCCACTTTAACTGCGTTATCGCCGTTTACATCAGTAGCTTTTAAAGTACCGAAAGCCAAAGGCACAGATAATTGTCCGAAGAATTTAAATTGATCTGATAAACCAACATAGTAACGACCAAATGGAGCAACTTTAAATGCACCATTCTGGGTTCTGCTGCTTACTTTTTTATCGTACTCGTAACCAACACCAGTACCAATTGCAAAATTATTGCTGATAAAATATCCAACACTCGGTAATACGCTAAAGTTGAAATCTGCTTTTGGAGCGCCATCAACTTTTGTAGAGTTTACACCTACATTACCACCTAACATAAAATTTCCTTTTTCAGTTTGTGCTTTTGCACCATAAACTAAACCTGCTACTGCTACTAAAGATAATAATAGTTTTTTCATCTTTTTTATTATTTATTTGTTATTAAAATATAGTCAATTTTTACTATTTTAATGTCTGACTATATTCGCCTAAAAGTCAACACTTGTGCCAAAAAACATTGTCTACGTCATCAAAAAATCAGTTTTTGGCTAACTCGTTCGCTCACAAACTGATGTAAATTTAATGTTAAGTCAATATTATTTTCGTGTGACTGAAAATCAATCGATCGATTAATTTTTTAGGCATGACAAATTGACAATCTGACTTTTTTTGTATAAATGTCAGATTTTTAGGTAGCAGAAATGGCAGGGTTTTGTTAAACCGTCTCTTAAATTTTAGTTAAACCTTACATGCCGAAATCAGGTTTTCTATTTTCTTTTGGATAATGCCAATGGTTCTTTCGTCGTTAAGGTTTCCATCATCATCAAATTTATTTTGGGCCTGCGCTATCAACACCTCGGGTTGTAATACCGGATTCATATTCAAGAAGGTGAAAACAGGTAAAAAAGCAGTTTGCATCCTAACGGTTCCCCACTGGCCTTGCGTTGCGCCCATTACGGCTACCGGTTTATGCATTAATGGCGAATCTTTTCCACGGCTGGCCCAGTCGATAGCATTTTTCAGTCCGCCGGGAATAGAATAGTTATATTCGGGAGAAGCAATAATAAAAGCGTCGGCAGCGGCCAAAGCATCCCTAAATCTGACTACACTTGCAGGCCGTTCTTCTGTTTCAGGTAAATCATGGTCTGCATTATAAACCGGGATGTCATCATAATCTACAATTTCAAATTCGATTCCTTCAGGGATTAAACTACCTGCAATTTTGAGCAACATCGCATTATAAGAGCCTTTTCTAAGGCTTCCGCACAAACCAACAATTTTTCTGTTCTTTTCCATAGCTATAAAACGGTAACATGATAAAAATGTTTGGCTTTTGCAAGGACAACAAGTACAGTTTAAAAATTTATTATCGTTATTTTTGAGCTATAAGCTATCCGTTATGACCGAAAATACATCTACCACTTCCATTATTGAAAAAACCGTTTTCCCGATACTTTTTGCCTTAAGTTTTTCACACCTTTTAAATGATACCATACAATCTTTAATTCCCGCTATTTACCCGATTATTAAAACCAGTTATCATTTAAGTTTTTCGCAAATTGGTTTAATTACACTAACTTTTCAGTTGGCGGCTTCCTTATTACAGCCATTTGTGGGTTTGTATACGGACAAAAAGCCCCAGCCATATTCGCTGGCAATAGGCATGGGTTTTACGCTGATCGGTTTGATTTCGCTCTCACAATCGGCACATTTTTATACCATGCTGCTTTCGGTTGCTTTTATTGGCATTGGTTCTTCTATTTTTCACCCCGAAGCCTCGAGGATGGCACACGCTGCATCGGGCGGAAAGAGAGGGCTGGCCCAGTCTGTTTTTCAGTTGGGCGGCAATGCCGGAAGTTCTTTAGGACCGTTGCTCGCCGCCTGGATCATTGTTCCCTACGGACAGTTCAGCGTAATCTGGTTTTCGGTTATTGCACTCCTGGCGATTATTATTTTAACTTATGTAGGTAACTGGTACAAAGGCTTTATGCTTTCGAGGAGCAAAAAAGCAAATATTCAAACGGTTGTAAATCAATTTTCGAGGGGTAAAGTAATCTTTTCAGTATGTATTTTATTATTGTTAATCTTCTCCAAATATTTCTATATGGCGAGTTTAACCAACTATTTTACCTTTTATCTGATTGATAAATTCCATGTTTCGGTGCAAACTTCGCAGATTTATTTATTTGTGTTTTTATTTTCTGTAGCAGCAGGTACGCTATTGGGCGGCCCTATTGGTGATAAAATAGGCCGGAAATATGTAATATGGGCGTCGATATTGGGTACAGCACCTTTTGCGTTATTGTTACCTCACGCGAGCTTGTTCTGGATTGGTGTACTGATTGTGCCCATCGGGATGATTTTGGCATCAGCGTTTTCAGCGATTTTGGTTTATGCACAGGAGCTGATCCCGGGTAAGGTAGGTTTGGTTGCAGGTTTATTTTTTGGATTTGCCTTTGGCATGGGCGGTATCGGATCGGCATTATTGGGGAAACTGGCCGATTCTACGAGTATAGAATATGTATTTAATGTTTGTGCATTTCTGCCTTTGATTGGTTTGTTGACAGGTTTTCTGCCTAATATTGAAACAAAGAAGAAATAAAAAAAGCCCATCCTCTTTTATAAAGGATGGGCTAAAATTTTAAATTGAGGGGTTAAAAAAGGATATAAATCTTAAAACCAAGGTTATTGATAAAACCCTGACTGCTTAAATTGAAGGAAGTAGATTCGCTTTTAGTAAAAAAGTTATTGGCATTGACTTCATTTTGCTCTGTTTTGGTGTAAATAATATCTGCCGATAATAAACTGGTTTCGAAGGCAAATCTTTTAGAAACAAACCAGGTAATACCGCCATAAGCACCAACGGCATATTGGTTACTGGTATAATCTAATACTTGGGAATTAGTATTGTTAAATGAGGTATTATTTTTCGAGTATGCATAACCCGCTTTTCCACCGGCATAAGCATATAAAGTTTTTACAAGAGGAAAATAGTGCTGATAGCTTAAGTTTCCACCATAGCTTTTTTGCTCCTGATTATTGCCGTTTGTATTCCCGCTAGAATAAGTGTTTTTACTTAGGCCATAAGTTAGGTCTAATCCAATCTTATTGTTATCCTTAAAAAAATACCCATAACCTAGCGTAAAAGTGTTACTTTTTACCTTGTTTTCGTAGTTGTTTCCGGATAGTTTGTTTGTGTTTGAGTTTACGCCAAAGCTTAATGCATTTGTTCCTTTTGTTTGCGCATTAGCAGTCATCGCAATAGCCCATACGGCTACGAGCGTTAATAGTTGTTTTTTCATGTTCATTTATGTTTTTGTGTGTTCAATAATAAAATAAAAATTTGGGAATAACTACTTTTTTAGTTGATTTATGTTTAAACCATTGAAGATCAGTAGATAAAAATCTAGACTAAACGTTAGCATACATTTTAATGCTTATTCGATTGATAATTATTGGCAATTGAGTCTTTCAATAAAGTAATAGGTATCCAACGCGTCTTCTGATTTTCGGTCATCGTTTTCGTTAATGATCGATTTTACTTTGCCATCACTTTTTTGAGAGCCGGCGTTATTGTACTCGAACCTGATGTTTCCAATTGACTTAATTTTTCCATCTTCCGATTTAAAAACGGAATTATAATATTCAATTCTAATATCACCAATGGCTTTAATTTTTCCATCCTCAGAAGGGAATACACTGTTGTAATATTCTACCCTTGTATCGCCAATTGATTTTACTTTACCATCTTCTGATTTAAAAACCGAATTATAATATTCAATTCTAGTATTATCTATTGTTTTTATTTTTCCATCTTCGGATGGGAATACGCTGCTGTAATATTCTATTTTACCACGAAAGCGCTGAGCATATGCCTGGTTTGATAAACTTAAAAGTAATATTAAGATTATGCTGGTTAAGCTTAATATTTTGGTAAATATATTTTTCATTTTATGAGCTGTTAAAAGTGATAATTAAAAGTAAATGTTGGGGTAAAGTTTTGCAGTGCTAACCTCAGGTTATTGGTTTTATCATAATTGTAAAGCGATTCTGCAGCATAATAATTTTGATGAAAGAAAGATACCACCGGTAATGAAAACTCTAAAGCCGCATGTTTAGATATGAAATAACTAAAACCAGGACTTATACTTGCACCCCATCCTTTTATTTTGGCATCGGTACGGATCAGATAACCTTCTTCATCAATCCTGTTAAAAGTATTGATCTGCAGCAATAGGTTAGCTTGCATAAAAAACTTAAAACGATCTTTAATATCCACATATTTACGAACGAAAGGGGAGATGCCAAAACTAAATTCTTTTACTCCCCGCTGTTCTTCGTAATATCCGTATTCATCATTCCATGCGATATAACTTTCGCCACGGAGTTTTGAAAGATTTAAAGGAATTTCCAAGCCTATGGCAAAATTGTTGGCAAGAAAATAGCCCCCTCTTGGCGTTAAGGTAAATGTGTTTAAGCTGGGTGATGAATTGTTTTGTTTAGAGGTTCCAAAACTCACGCTTCCGCCTACAAAGCCGGAACCTTTTTCAGTTTGGGCATAGCTGCGCCAACTAACGGCGCACAGAAGCGCCATAATGATTAATTTAGGTTTCATTTTATTTGTGTTTTTGTGTGTAATCAATAATAATCATTATTGAATTAAAAAACAAGAAAATGAACTAGCATGTTAGTTACGTAAATAAAGTATTTTGTAAGTGGATTATAAATCCACAGTTCGGGGATCCGAATTACAAATCCAGACTAACTTGAGCGGTCATTTCGAGCGGAGTACAACGCAGCCGGGAACCACGAAGTGCTCAGCGAAGCTAAATCTATCTCGCGGCAGATCTCTCTCCCGAATATTCGTAACGTTTCAGTCGAGATAACGACCATTTGTAGATGGATTAAACAAAAAAATCCCATCCCGGTATAATCGGGATGGGATTTAATTTAAGTGTTATGTTTTAATCCGCTTTTTGGTTCAGGAACACAAAATTGTGGTCGAACATATCCAGCTTAATTTTGCTGTCTTTATCTATCTTACCCGCCAATATCTCTTTCGACAGTTCGTTTAAGATTCTTTTTTGGATAACCCTTTTTAGCGGTCTCGCGCCAAACTGTGGATCGTAACCCAATTGTGCCAACCAATCTAAAGCTTCGTCGCTGGCTTCCATTTCTATGCCCATTTCGGCCAGGGTTTGCTGTACATGTTTAAACTGCAAGCTCACAATGTTTCTGATTTCGCTGCGGTTTAACGGGGTAAACATAATCAGCTCATCAATCCTGTTTAAAAACTCCGGACGGATGGTTTGTTTTAACACCTCGAACAATTCGTTTTTGGTTTTAGCAATTACTTCGTCGCGGTTTTCATCGCTTAAATTTTTAAAATTATCCTGAATCAAATGCGCTCCGATGTTTGATGTCATGATGATGATGGTATTTTTAAAATTCACCGTCCTGCCTTTATTATCGGTTAAACGGCCATCATCCAACACCTGTAACAGGATATTAAATACATCCGGATGTGCTTTTTCAATCTCATCAAGCAATACCACCGAATAGGGTTTGCGCCTAACGGCTTCTGTTAACTGTCCGCCTTCATCGTAACCTACATATCCCGGAGGCGCTCCAATCAATCGCGATACGGCGTGGCGTTCCTGGTATTCGCTCATATCAATACGGGTTAAAGCATTTTCATCGTTGAACAGAAATTCTGCTAAAGCCTTTGCCAATTCGGTTTTACCCACTCCGGTTGTACCTAAAAAGATGAAAGAGCCAATTGGTTTGCGTTTATCCTGCAAACCTGCACGAGAGCGACGGATGGCGTCAGAAATGGCTTCAATTGCTTCATCCTGTCCGGCAACACGCTGGTGTAGTTCTTCTTCTAAATGAAGCAGCTTTTCACGTTCACTGGCAATCAGTTTGGTAACCGGAATGCCTGTCCAACGGCCCACCACACCTGCAATATCATCGGCCGTAACTTCCTCTTTAAGCATTCGGCTATCGGTCTGCTGACTTTCAAGATCGGCTTTAAGTTTTTCCACTTTATCCTGAGCTTCTTTAATTTTTCCGTAACGGATTTCAGCAACTTTGCCATAATCTCCGGCACGTTCAGCCTGTTCGGCCTCTAATTTATAATGCTCAATCTGCTCTAATTCATTGTTAACTGCATCTACCAGGTCTTTTTCACCCTGCCATTTCGCTTTAAATTCGTCGCGCTCTGCCGATAAATTGGCAATTTCTTCCGAAAGTTCTTTAACTTTTCTATCGTCTTTTTCACGTTTAATGGCTTCGCGTTCAATTTCCAAACGCATAATCTCGCGGTCTAAAGCATCAACATGTTCTGGTACACTGTCCATTTCCATGCGTAATTTCGATGCAGCCTCATCCATTAAATCGATGGCTTTATCCGGTAAAAAACGATCAGAAATATACCGCTGACTCATTTCTACAGCTGCAATGATGGCTTCGTCTTTAATCCGCACTTTGTGGTGGGTTTCGTAACGCTCTTTTAATCCGCGGAGGATCGAAATCGCATCCTGGGTATCAGGTTCTTCAACCATCACCTTCTGGAAACGGCGCTCCAAGGCTTTATCTTTTTCAAGGTATTTCTGGTATTCATCCAAAGTAGTTGCGCCAATAGCACGTAATTCTCCACGGGCCAGGGCAGGTTTTAAGATGTTTGCGGCATCCATTGCGCCTTCGCCACCACCGGCACCCACCAAAGTATGGATCTCATCAATAAACAGGATAATATCCCCATCACTTTGTGTAACCTCTTTAACTACAGCTTTTAAACGCTCTTCGAATTCGCCTTTGTATTTTGCACCTGCAATTAATGCACCCATATCAAGCGAGTACACCACTTTACTTTTCAGGTTTTCGGGCACGTCGCCTTTAATAATCCTGAAAGCAATACCTTCTGCAATAGCCGTTTTACCCACACCAGGCTCACCGATCAAAATCGGGTTGTTCTTGGTTCTGCGCGATAAAATCTGAATCACGCGGCGGATTTCCTCATCACGGCCGATTACCGGATCCAGTTTTCCGCTCTCGGCATACTCGTTCAGGTTACGGGCATATTTGCTTAAAGCCTGGTAAGTTGCTTCGGCATTCTGATCGGTTACGCGGTTATCGCCACGTAACTCTGTAATGGCTTTTTTAAGGTCCTTTTCATTAACACCCTGTTCTTTTAGTAATTTCGCAGTGCTATCATTAACGGCTAATATGCCCAATAACAAATGTTCTACGGATACAAATTCATCTTTAAATTCTTTTAAAAATGTTTGCGCTTTCTGTAAAACGCTATTGGCATTTGATGACAGATAGACATTGCTTCCGCTCACTTTCGGGAATTTGGCAATCTCTGCATCTAAGTTTTGATTTAGTGTATTCAGGTTAACGTTCAGTTTCTTTAAAACATAAGAAACCACGTTTTCATCAACAGTAAGCAAACCTTTAAGCAGGTGTGCCGTTTCAATAGCCTGTTGCTGATTGCCTTGGGCTATTTCAGAAGCCTGTTGAACTGCTTCCTGGGCTTTTATGGTAAAATTGTTGAAGTTCATATTCCCTTTTAAGTCAAAACAAATGCCACTGTTATTTTGATTTTAGAATCGGAAATTTTGTCGGTAAGATTTTATTTTTAATGACTAAATTACTGATTTATAGTATTTTGTGCTGAAAATTTGTCGTGTCGTAAGTGTTGAGCCTCTCAGGTTTTCGAAACGTGCGGGGTTTGTATTGATAATTGGTAACTGTTAACTGATTAGGGCGTTACCCTTTCCCGATGAAAAATCGGGAAAGGGTCAGGCTTTTCAGGGCTGCGCTTCGCTCCGGTACCGATGAAGGATCGGTACTGAACCCTTACAATCCCTAACGCGGGAGTATCGCAAGTAGACCTCGCAGGTTTAAAAATAAATCCATCCTCTCGACTGAAGCACAGCGAAATGCCTGCCCGTACAGGCGGGGAGAGATCTATCTCGATAGATTTCCTTATTTAGGTAGACCTCGCAGGTTTTTGAAACCTGCGAGGTCTGGACAGTGGCATCTGAATTATTTCCTAACTTTTTGCTCAATAACATACTGACCAGCCGCTAAATCTATTTTTTTACTACCAGGTTTACCATTAACAGAAATACTTGAGACGGAATTTACCGGTAAACTAATGCTGGCAGTAGAGTTGGCCGGAATGGTAATATCGTTTTAGCTAACGCTCGTTTCTAACGAGCGTTGAATAATTTATCGTTTCAAACGATAGAATCGTTTCGCTATTTATGCGCTCGTTTGGAAACGAGCGCAAGCATTTTTTATTTCAGACTTCCCAGATTTTTGAAACCTGCGAGGTCTGGACAGTGGCATCTTAATTATTTCCCAACTTTTTGCTCAATTATATGCTTACCTGCCGCTAAATTTATTTTGTTACCACCAGTAATTTTACCATTGACAGAAATACTTGCGCCGGAATTTACCGTTAAATTTATGGTGGCAGTAGAGTTGGCCGGAATGGTAATATCGTTTTAGCTAACGCTCGTTTCTAATGAGCGTTGAATAATTTATCGTTTCACTATTTATGCACTCGTTTGGAAACGAGCGCAAGCATTTTTCTATTTCAGACCTCGCAGGTTTTGAAACCTGCGAGGTCTGGACAGTAGCAAGTTAATTATTTCCCAACTTTTTGCTTAATTACATACTTACCTGCCGCTAAATCTATTTTAGTACTACCAGTAATTTTACCATTAACAGAAATACTTGCGACGGAATTTACCAGTAAATTAATGCTGGCAGTAGAGTTGGCCGGAATGGTAATATTGTACCTGATTTTAGCTAACGCTTGTTTCTAACGAGCGTTGAATAATTTATCGTTTCAAACGATAGAATCGTTTCACTATTTATGCACTCGTTTGGAAACGTGCGCTAGCATTTTCTATTTCAGACCTCGCAGGTTTTTGAAACCTGCGAGGTCTAGATAGTAGCATCTTAATTATTTCCCAACTTTTTGCTCAATAACGTACTTACCAGCCGCTAAATCTATTTTGTTACCACCAGTAGTTTTACCATTAACAGAAATACTTACGCCGGAATTTACCGGCAAATTAATGCTAGCTGTAGAGTTGGCCGGAATGGTAATATCATACCTGATCCCGTTATTAATCCTTTTCCAGGCGCTGGTAATTTTTCCATAAGGGCCAATGTGGCTCGCTTCGAAATTATCCAGACCTTCCATAATATGTGGATTAAGGATGATATGTTTAAAGCCCGGATGTTTTTCATCAGGTTTAATTCCTCCGGGCGATTTATATAACCATGCTCCGATTTCACCGAACATGATGTGGTTCATCGAGATGTCTGATTTGGCATCAATCGGCCAGTTTTCGTACAAAGTAGTCGCTCCGTTTTCCATCCACCAGCCCCAGCTTGGATAAGTTTTCTGGGCGGCAACTTTATAGGCAACATCGCTGTAACCATTTTCGCTTAAAGCATTTAAAATGGCTTTGGTGCCCAACAAACCAACATCTAAATGGAAACCATCAGCTTCTACACGCTTGGCTAAATTTTTGGCAACCAGGGCAACTGATTCTTCGGGAACAATTTTCCAGTAAAGCGGAACACTCATTTCAGTTTGTATGCCGGTGTTATAAATCCCTTTTTCTTTGTTCAGGTATTTGGCATTAAAAGCATCTTTTATTTTTTTAGCGAGCGCTGTATATTTTATATAATCATCATTTTTACCTAATATTTTTGCTGCTTTGGCTAAAATCATCACATCTGCATAATAATAACAGGTAGAAGTAAGCTCTACCGGAGATTTTGATTTCACCGGGATCCAATCGCCCAGGCCCCAGGTAGTTAAACCCGTAGGGTAGGTTTCATCAATATGGTTTACGTATTTCCTGATATTTTCGTAACAATCAGCAAGCAATTTTTGATCACCATAAAACAGGTACACATTCCATGGGATGATGGCTATGGTGCTCGTCCAATCAGGTCCGTTTCCCCATTCGTAACCCCAGCCATCGGTAGGGATAATAGAAGGCAGCACACCGTTTGGCTGTTGTTCATCACGATGGTCGGCCAGCCATTTTTCGTAAATCGTAATACCATCAAAGCCATACAAACCTGTTTCTATGGCAATCTGCGCATCACCTGTCCAGCCGTTTTTCTCTCTTTGCGGACAATCCGTTGGGTAACCGAAAAGATTGGACAGGTACGAATTATTGGTGGCATAATAGATTTTATTGATAATCGGTTCCGACGATTTAACATCGCCCACAACCGGCACGTCGCTGTGCATAAAATAACCTACCAAATCTTCTTTTTGCAATTGAATAGGGGCAGAGCTGGTTACCTCCACATATTGAAAACCTTTATAGTTAAAATGTGGCATAAAACTTTGCGCACCTTTTCCATTTAAAATTAAAATATCGGTCTGAAAAGGATCTGTATTATCCGTTGGGCGGTAATGGGCATCGATGTTCGAGATATCTACATGTCCGTTAGGGTATAAACGCTCGCCGTGTTTTAGTTTAATCACTGTTCCGGCAGGGCCATTTACAGTGATTTTGCTTACCCCCGAGATATTCCTGCCCAAATCGAACAGGTAAGTGGTATCATTAAATTTTCTGATGCTTTTACTGGCAATTTCTTCTACATCGCGGATTGGATGTAATGCCTGTGCCACAATATTTTTGGATGGTGCAGAGCGGAACATCACGTCTTTCCAGCCTTTATCATCAAAGTTAGGAGTATTCCAGCCTGTTTTTTCCAGTCGTGCGTCGTAATGTTCGGCCGTATAAATGCTGTTGAAAATAATAGGACTTAAAGCAGTTTTCCAGTCCTTGCCCGATTTAATGGTTTCGGTGGTACCATCTTCGTAAGTTAGACGTATATCGAGACAAAAAGTGGGTCTGTTACGCCATGGAGCACGGTCGAAATACCAAACAGCGATAGATTGGTGGTTGTACCAGCCATTGCCCAATAGTACGCCGATGGCATTTTTTCCCTGGTTAATGGCATTTGTTACATCGTAAGTTAAGTACAATGTTCTTCTATCGAAGCGGGTATACATCGGATCCATGCGGTGGTTGCCGATTTTCTTTCCGTTAATTGAAAGTTCATATAATCCCGCTGCAGCGATGTAGGCCCTTGCCGATTTAATTTTTTTATTGGCGTTAAAGGTATTGCGGAAATAGGGGGCAGGTTTAAGTTTGGTGTTTTCGGTATCCGAAATCCATGAGCCCTGCCAGTTTTCCATTTTCATCATGCCTGTTTCAAAACTGGCGATGTTGGCTTTATTTGATTTTTTATTATTTCCATTTGCGATATCTACCCGCCAATAGTACTTGGTAAAAGGTTTTAGTAGTTGGCCAGAATAAACGATCAGATTTTGATCTGACTTCACCCAGCCTGTATTCCATAGTTTTGCGTTAGCTTTTATTAATGAGGCAGAATCTGTATCAACCAGAATACGGTAAGCGCTTTGTTTGGCACCCTGGCCGGCATCGTCCATTTGCCAGGTAAAACGAGGGTTTGTGCTATCCAGGCCAATAGGGTTAACCAAATATTCGGTTTTTAAAGCGGTACCCGATTGGGCAAAAGATTTGGAAAGTGGAGAAAGGGCAAAAAGTAAAGTGGTAATTTGTAAAAATCTTTGGTTCATAGTTTAGGGCTTATCCAAAAACTAAGGTATTAAAATAATATGCTGATAAAAGAACCTCACTGGAATTTTTACGCATAAAAAAAGACGAGCTTTAACTCGTCTCATTTATCGGTGTCATCACTCAAATCGGTGAATTTTTTTTTAACCTAATATTTCTTTCAGTTTTTCTGTCTGATGATCAGCCAGTTTTTGCAAAGGGCCTGATGCGAGCATTTTCATCATCATATTCAGGTCTGCTGAAATAATGTGTTTAGCAGTGGTTGTTCCGTTTCCGTTATCTGCAACCGTCCATTTTAACTCTACATCAAAAGGGGCTTTCTCACTAGGAATTGCTGTTATTTCCTGGTTTTCCACCCGGTTAGAGATTTTGATGGCCAATTTAGCCATATTCTGGATGGTAAACCTTGCATCATCTTCAGTTGATTCCCAGTTGTAAATATTTTCTGGCATCAATTGCTGATGATTGTTCATATTGGTTAGAAAAGCATAAACCTCGGCAACGGGTTTATTTACTTCTACTGTGCTTTCAATAACAGTCATTATATATTTTTATAGATTTTGTTTTTACTCCAAACTTAGGATTCTGAACTCAAAACTTGTCCCTGTCCCCATTCTGAAGGGTTTAAACGCCATTTACCCAGTAATTCCATATCGCTTTTGGCAATAATGCTGTGCTCGGCAGCATAATCAATTAAAGCAGCATAATTTGATAAGGTAAGGTAACGGCATTTTGCAGCAGCAAAATTTTCGTCTGCTTTTTCGAAACCATATGTAAATATAGCAGCTAAACCGGCAACTGACAAACCTGCAGCCCTTAAAGCTTCAACAGCCTGTAAGCTGCTTTTTCCGGTGGAGATTAGATCTTCTATTACCACTACACGCTGACCTTCTATCACTTCGCCTTCGATTAAACTTCCGGTACCGTGTTCTTTGGCTTTGGCCCTTACATAAATAAATGGTAAACCAAGTTCCTGTGCTACCAAAACACCTTGAGGGATACCGGCAGTTGCAACACCAGCAATCACATCTACAGAGCCAAATTCTTCCTGTATAGCCTGGGCAAGTTTCTGACGGATGTAAGTTCTAACCTGAGGGTGGGAAAGGGTAATCCTGTTATCGCAATAAATAGGCGATTTCCAGCCTGACGCCCATGTAAAAGGGTTGTTTGGCTGTAATTTGATTGCTTTTATCTGTAATAAAAATTCCGCTACCTTTAATTCAATATCACTTTTATTATACATGGCTCAAAATTACAGATTTATTTGTGTTTGTCATAACGTTTATTAAACCCCTTTGTTTTACATCGGGGAAAAGAAAATTGTAGAAATCGGGATTTGGTTTCGACAATCCAATACTACAAATATCGGAAATTTTGATGGATGCTAAAAGGTATTTCTTACCACTTGCTGTAAATCAGCAGGATAAAGAATAATTGCGCTAAAAACAGACTATAATTAACTTATCATTGGCTTTAAGCTTTCGGTGATGTAACAATTGATAAAGTTGGCCGTCATAATTTATATTTCATAGTTATGATAGTTTTAAAATCTGATTATTTCTCTTCGCACGAACGCCTTACCCGCTTTATCAACGAAAACCACATTAAACGGGAAGATATTTTAGCCATTACACAGGCTCCAAGCTTTTTTACCATCTTTTTTTATGCGGATGATGCCGTTGAACAAATTACCCACGGTTTATTTTCTTAACGGCACATTAACCTATTGCTAACGGGTAAAATTTATATTGTGATGGTATTCATTGTTTGAATTTTGCAATGAATTATTTGATTTGCGTAAGCAATCGTAACAAAGCACTGTTTACATTTGTTATGGTACTAATTAATATAAATTTTATGATAGCAACAAAAGGATATGCGGCACAAAATGCCGAAACGGATCTTGCACCCTGGAATTTTGAGCGCCGGGAAGTGGGACCCCACGATGTGCAGTTCGAAATACTTTTCTGTGGGGTTTGTCACTCAGATCTGCACCAGATTAAAAACGATTGGTTCCCCGGGATATTCCCAATGGTTCCGGGTCATGAGATTGTGGGCAGGGTAGTAAAAGTTGGCGACCATGTTAAGAAATTCAAGGTGGGCGATCTGGCCGGTACAGGTTGTATGGTAGATTCGTGCCAGGAGTGCGAAAACTGCAAACGCGATCTTGAACAGTACTGTTTAGAAGGCAATACGCAAACATACAATGGTTTAGAAAGAGACGGAAAAACACCAACTTATGGTGGCTATTCTGATACAATAGTAGTTAGGGAAGAGTTTGTACTGCATGTATCTGATAAACTGAACCTTGCTGCTGTTGCTCCACTTTTATGTGCTGGTATTACTACTTATTCGCCTTTAAGGCACTGGAAAGTTGGAAAAGGCCATAAACTGGCTGTATTGGGTTTAGGTGGTTTAGGCCACATGGCAGTGAAATTCGGTGTAGCGTTTGGTGCCGAAGTTACGGTATTAAGCACTTCGCCTAAAAAAGAAGAAGATGCCAAAAAACTGGGTGCGCATCATTTTGTGGTAACCACCGATCATGAACAGGTTAAAGCAGCTAAAGGTACATTCGATTTTATTTTGGATACGGTATCTGCTGAGCATGATTTTAACATGTATCTATCTCTATTGAGAACAGATGGTACGCACATCTGCGTGGGTGTTCCACCAAAACCGGCAGAAATTGCAGCTTTCAGTTTATTGGGAGGTAGGAAAAGCCTTGCCGGATCGGGTATCGGAGGTATTGCCGAAACTCAGGAAATGTTGGATTTCTGTGCAGAAAACAATATCGTTTCGGATATCGAACTGATTGATATGAAAGACATTCACCACGCCTACGAACGTATGGAAAAAGGTGATGTACGTTACAGGTTCGTAATTGATATGGCTACTTTGTAGTTCATATTTAACCAATAAAATGATGGGGATTTGGGAACAGAAGGTTTCTAAATCCCTTTTTTTAGACCTCTGTTGACCACAAGTTTGATTAATAATTATTAGTAATGGCCATTTTTAGCCACTTTTATTGATGCGATCGTCATGCTGAATTTATTTCAGCATCTTTTTGCAAGATAGACCCTGAAATAAATTCAGGGTGACGGACAGACTTGAAATATGTAAAAAAGATTGACTACTAAATAAATTTACCCTAGTAATCTATAGTGTTTCTTTTCCTTTGATAAATTCGGCCAGTGGAATATGATGTTCTGCTTCAACTCTGGCAATCTGTTTTTCATTTTCGCTAAAAAGGTGATCCAGTGTATTCAATGAATCTTTAAGGTAAGATATGGATAACATCCTCGAAATCCTGTTCCTGATCTTATCAGCAAGGAATATTTCCATCAGTATTAAGGTGATCAGGAAAAGGTAATGGTTGAAAATAATGTTATTGGTATTCTTAGCGAAAGCGGGAAGGCCCATCCTGGTAAAAAATAAATCTATTATTAATGGAATACCAACAATTGCCAGGATTGAAAAACCAGTTACTTTAAAGGTTATACCTTTCTCAGCATTAGCAATTTGTTCATTAAAGGCCGAAAACTTACTTTTAAAAGGAACTTCCCTGTTATTTTGTTGTTGCTCTAATTTTTGAAGATCTTTTCCATGCTCAATGTCTATTTTTCTCACCTGCTCTACAATACTGGATTCGGCTTTATTGAGTTTCTCCTGATCTTCAACAATCGATTCCTGCTCGGCGATGATTTTATCCATTACCATCAAATCTTCAGGAATGCCATGGCGTAGCTTTTGTTCTGCCGCTACAATACGGTTATCGAGTTGTTTAAACTGCCGTTTAAGCTCAGTTATTTCTTTATTAAAATGCTCTTTTTTAGATGAGTAGGTGTTTTCGAGACTGTTAAGTGCCGAAACATATTCGAAATCAGCAAGGAGCTGCTCATTACCTGCAAAACGCTGGTAAAGCCCATTTAATTTGATAAAGAGCTCACCTGTTGATTTTTCAGGATTAGAAAGATCAGTTCGGTATGCTTCCAGATCGGTTTCGGACAATGATGGTATGGGCATAGCAGATTAAAAAGCTAAAATTATAAAAAATATTTATCGTTACAGGAATTATAAGCGTTGTTTTCCGTTTTAATGTTCCAATATTACTATTAAACCACTTTTTTAACAATCTGGTATATGCAGTGTTTCGTTAAGTAAATTTTATTGTGAATAATATGGTGTTATGAATCAGTTGATTACAAAAGGAAATAAAGGATTAATAAAATATTTTGTTATTTTTTTTAGCGCTTTAAGAAATTATTATATATTTGTACCAAGCAAGGGGTGAGAGCCTTGCATCAATCTTTGATTGAGAGCGTTAATTTAGATAAGGTTACAACATTTATTTGTTGTAACCTTTTTTTATACCTTTAGATAACCGGATTTTTTAAGAATATATGCCAAGAAATTATAGAATTTATATCAATGATAACACTTTGTTTATCTCCGATTTTTTGCCAGAACAGAAAGAAAAAATCCAACAGCTCGAATTTCAGGATTTTGACCTGCAAACTTTCTACAAAAAATTAAAAAGCGGATCGAAAAAGAGCTATATCTTTCTCACAAAAAATCCGCAGGAAACCTTTAAAAAGCTAAAAAAAGACTCTACCATTATTAAAGCAGCCGGTGGTTTGGTAGAAAGTGCCAATGGCAATTACCTGTTTATTTTCAGGAATAAAAAATGGGATTTACCTAAAGGAAAGCTTGAAGACGGCGAGAAAATGAAAGAAGCTGCCGTTCGTGAAGTAGAGGAAGAATGCGGGATAAAGGTTCTAAAACGCGAAGATAAATTGTGTAAAACCTACCACGTTTACCCTATGGGTAATAAAATGGTAATCAAGAAAACCAACTGGTACAAAATGAAGGTGAAAGGCGAACCAAAGTTGGTACCTCAAAAAGAAGAGGGTATTGATGAAGCCGTTTGGCTGGATAAAAACCACCTTTCGCCAGTGGTTAAAAATACCTTTCCATCGATTATGGATGTGCTGAGGGCTGGCGGGATATTGTAATACGAGTTTAGTTGTGCAATCCGTCATTCTGAACTTGTTTCAGAATCTATCGCGTAATTCTGTTAATTAATATAATAACCTGTCAGATGGTAAAATCGGACAGCACGAGAAAATAGACCCTGAAATAAATTCAGGGTGACGACCAGCATATCTACTCATAATCAAGTTCATCAACTACTTTTTTAACTTGTTTTAGGTATTTTCCGTAGTAAAACCAGGCCCATAGCTCGGTTATTGCGCCAATAACCAGAATGGTGACGAAACAGTTGATCAGGATATATGCCGTGGATAATTTCTTTAAAAGCCGGGCAAACACAGATGCCTGCTCAATAAACAAATAAGCAAAAAGAAAACCCACCGCGATAAAAGCCACAATGTAGGTTAAAGCTTTATATAACTCTACGTTCAGTTTCATTTCGTAATAAAACCAGAGGATATTTTTTCGGCTATCCATACTCATATCGTAAGAGTTTTTATAAAATAAGTAAAACTTAAAGAAATAGTAAGCCGTAAAACCGCATGTAATGGCATAAGTCATCAGGTACACCTGATTAATTGCGGTAGAAAAGCCTGCCAAATAGGGAATAAAAGCCATAAATACCAGAAAGAACAGCTGGTAGAAAAATTCATGTTTCATTTTTGCCCTGATTTTATCGATAGGGGTGTGTGCCTGTTTTATTTTAAGCATATCAGTAGAAATGTTGTTTCCCTCTGGGTTTTCAGCATTCCATTCGTTTTTTAAATCGTCAAAATTCATAACCGTTTTTCTTTATGATGGATTGTAATTTTTCTTTAGTCCTGTTGAGTTTAACACGGGCATTTACCTCGCTGATCCCCATGTTTTCGGCAATTTCGCGGTGCGATTGGTTTTCGAGAAAGAGGAATATCAATGCTTTTTCTACCACATTTAACTCCTGCACTGCTGCATATAAATAAGCCAGTTTTTCTTCCTTTACTTCGCTCTCATTTACATCAATAATGTCGATGTTTTCATCCAGTGGCATTTTATCTACTTTTCTGCTGTCTTTTTTGAAATAGATCAGCGCTGTATTTAAACACACGCGGTACATCCAGGTGGTAAATTTACTGTTCCCTCTAAAAGTGGGGTAGGCTTTCCATAACTGCAGCACAATTTCCTGAAACAGATCACGCTGCTCTTCCGCACCGTTCATATACATTTTTGTGATTTTATGTATAATCGCCCTGTGCTGGTTGATCAATGTGAGAAATATATTTTCTGTTTCTTTCATTTTAGGTATAATCCATTGGTAACGGATTTTTGAAAACGTTACAGGTTAAGTTAAAAAATAATATTTAACCACAGATAAAAAGGATAAACACAGATAGGGGGAAAGAAAAACATCGTCATATCGATCCGGTAACCATCGACTGGAACGCAGTGGAATGCCTGCCTGTACAGGCGGGGAGAGATCTAATCATGCATGAAAGACCCTGAAACAAGTTCAGGGTGACGTCTCGCTTGTGAGATCTATCTCGGGTTAGATCTTTTGGCTACAACTTAAACTTAAAAATAGGTATAGCTACAAATTATTTAATAATTGCGGCATAAATAGCATGAATAATATAAAATAAAAAAGTACCGATTAAAATTGCAACACCTGTGTACAGGTACCATGGTGTTTTTGAGAGCTTTTCGTACGTTTTAGCATTCTCGCTAATAACGTTATTGCTACCATAACCGCAATTATCGCAACTCATTCCGGTATATTTTTCGGCAGGAAGAATTGGAATCCCACTGATTTGATAATATTTCTGAACGATGCGATAGGTTACTGTTGTTTCGTTGCAATTATCACAACTTATTAACTCATCTTCATAGACATTGAGCAGTTTTTCGGTTTTGCCAAAATGAACAAACATTTGAAAATAATATTTATAAAAAAGCAAGTGCTTCTTTAGGTACAAACGGACTTACATCGCCGTGATTTCTCAAAATATCACGTACAATGGTTGAGCTGATGGCGGAATATTCGGGTTTGCTTAACAGGAGGATGGTTTCTACTTCGGGCATCATCGTTTGGTTGATCTGCGCAATGGCTCTTTCATATTCAAAATCGGCTGCCGAACGGATGCCACGTACCATATATTTAGCATCAATTTTACGGCAGAAATCTACTGTCAAACCTTCGTAAGTCTGGATTTCGATGTTTTGATAACCTTTAAAAACAGTTTGTAAGATCTGGAGACGCTGCTCTGCACTCAAAAAGTTCTGTTTTGAACTATTTAATCCAATGCCGACTACAATTTTATCAAAAAGTGGCGTGGCACGCTGCAGAATGTTTACGTGGGCAATGGTGATCGGATCAAATGAGCCTGGAAATAGCGCTATCTTCATGTTTCAAATATAGCTGTTTGTGATGGAATTATTAACCACCAAGACACTAAGGCACGAAGAAGGTTAACTTTTTTGCCACGGATCCACAGATTTACACGGAATTATTTTTAGCGTTAAAAGATTAAGAATATTATGACATACTAAAAATTTTGTGTCTTCGTGCCTTTGTGGTAAATCACTATGGATAACTTTTTTGCCACGGATGCACAGATTTACACGGAATTATTTTTAGCGTTAAGAGATTGAGAATATTATGGCATACTAAAAATTTTGTGTCTTCGTGCCTTTGTGGTAAATCACTATGGATAACTTTTTTGCCACGGATGCACAGATTTACACGGAATTATTTTTGACGTTAAGAGATTGAGAATATTATGGCATACTAAAAGTTTTGTGTCTTCGTGCCTTTGCGGTAAATCACTATGGTTAACGTTTGCCACGGATGCACAGATTTACACGGAATTATTTTTAGCGTTAAGAGATTGAGAATATTATGGCATACTAAAAATTTTGTGTCTTCGTGCCTTTGTGGTAAATCACTATGGATAACTTTTTTGCCACGGATGCACAGATTTACACGGAATTATTTTTAGCGTTAAGAGATTGAGAATATTATGGCATACTAAAAATTTTGTGTCTTCGTGCCTTTGCGGTAAGTTTAGCGCAAGGCGTTTGGCGGTAAGCGTGAACTGCTTATAAAAGATTGCTTCACTCCAGTGCGCATCATCCTGCGCTTCGGTTCGCAATGACGAACTGGGGAGAGTGGTTGGCATTGGGAAAACGTACGTCGATTAACCGGTTAACCAATTTAAACAGTTAACCAATCAACCTAATTCAAAAAAACTGAAAGAAGAATTACCGTATTTCCTTGTTTCGGTATAACCGGGCTGGCTATTCAGTTTCATATTGCTCTGATGTTCTACCACCAATAAACCATCTGGTTTGAGCAACTGCTGTTCTTTCACCATCACCGGAATTTGAGGGATATTAGGCATATTATACGGCGGATCGGCAAAAATCAGGTCGTAACTGCCCGTCATCTGCTTTAGTAATTTAAAAACATCGCCTTTTCGTACTTCAACCTGATCAAACTGGTGTTGTTTAGCTGTGTTTTTTACCCAGTTTACGCAACCATAATCCATATCAACAGCTAAAATGCTTTCTGCCCCACGCGAGGCAAATTCGAAAGTAAGGTTTCCAGTCCCGCAGAATAAATCGAGTACGGTACAGTTTTCGAAATCGTATTTGTTGTTGAGGATATTAAAAAGTGCTTCTTTGGCCATATCCGTGGTAGGGCGCACAGGTAAATTTGCAGGGGGCTGTAAACGGATGCCCTTTAATTTGCCACCAATTATACGCATAAATCTAAAGCAAGCAGGCCGCTAAAATAGTGTTTAGGCATATCGGCCAGTAATTCGCTATTCTGTTTTCCGGCAGGGAAGAAAAAATAAAGTTGATTGAAATATTTTAACAGGCAGTTGTAATGCTCATCGTCTTCATTGATAATGCCCTGTATATAAACCGGGATGCTATCGTTTAAACCCAATTGTTCGATCATCAGTAAAAGGAAGTAATTAAATTCCTCTGCAGTTTCCGATTCGTAATGGTTTTGAAAAACAATTTTTTTATCCCTGGTATACAATACATTAAAAGATACCGCAGTAAAATCGATCAGTAAAGCTTCGTCGGCCAGGTGGTTAAACAAGGCAACCAAAGGCTCTGAGTGGGGGAACAGATCTGCTTTTTCGGGCAAGTTTGTTTTTACCTCATCATTTAAGCAAAAAACAGTATTAAAACCAAGTGCTTTGTTGTGTTTGGTATAAACTTTGGCATCCGAACCCAGGTATTGGGCATAAACGGCTAAATTTTCATCATCAAACCACTCGTCAGGAATAAAAATGAAATTTGAGGTATGCACCGCGGCTTTTATAGCGCCGTAGTTTAAAGAGAGGTATTTGTCGGTTGCGAAGGCAGATTTTAAATCCTGCTGCACATCTTCGCAGCCCTGTTTATCAAAAATGATGTTAATCTCTTCGGTATCCCTGCTTACCACGGCATAAGAAAAACTGTCGTTCGTTATTTTTAACAATAAATGGCAGTTTGCAGATGCATCAGCTTTAAAGTTCGGATCAACCAATAAGAGACTATTGTTACTCATTGAAACAAAAATAGAGTTTTTTAATAATTAATGGCAAAAAAGTTGATTTAGTCCGAAGTCTGCAGTTGGAGGTTCGTAGTGAATTAACTGAATAATCAATAAGCAATAATCAATTTTCAATGACCAATCGGGAGATGGAAAATGTAAGATGGAAAATGGAAGATGGAAAACGGATGATGGAAGAAAAACAACTTCGTTTGGCGGCTGGTGTTAAGTGTTTGAATGTGATTAGTGGCAGAAGATCTCCTGTAACAGATCCTGAAAACAAGTTCAGATAACGTTACGCGGGAATTTGATCAATTACTTAAGCCGTTTGCATTTGGCAATTTGCTTTACAATTTAACAATGCTAGCAATACAATGAAGCAGTTTTCAATTGGAAGTTGGCAGTTACCAATGACCAATGACCAATGAACGAATAAGTGATGACCAAAGAACGGTTGAACCAAAGATTTTTTTACCAAAATCAAACCTTTCCGCTATTCTGAAATTGAAATATTCGGCTTAAATTCGGAACATGAGTTACAAGCCTACCTATAAAGCAGCAAACACCATTGCGGCTACTATTGAGCAACATTTTGTTAAACTGCATAAAAATGCAATTGCGCAGGGTGAGATAGATCTGGCTACTCAACCGGATAAAAAAATCATTGAGGCCATTATCGATGTAGCTTTCTGGAGCAGCTTGCGTAAGGAAGAAGGGCATTCGCCGCGCATTTCGATTGCGTTTTTACCACCGTCGCAAACCTCTAAACCTTTGGTTTTTGCCAAGAAACTGGCACTCAATGCCAATACCTTAACCAAAATTGCACCCGGAATTGAGCGCTCGGGGATTCACCTCGGTGTATGGGAAGAGGATGGCGAACTTTATATCTGGGGTACCACCCTTAATATTCCAAACTTCTGTTTTGTGGTGGATGTTTCTGAACCCGGATTAATCGTGATTAAACACCGCCGGATTTATGGCATCGGTAAGTTTACCAATGTTGCGGTGTTGAAAGGCGAGCAAATCCGTATTGTAGACGACAGAAGCTGTTCGAATAAAGATTGTCCGCCGATTTTGCAGGCTTTATTAGACCTTACGGTTTTAGCCAGCTGGAACGATCCGATCAATATCCTGATCCAGTTTTCGGTATCGATGCGGGCGCACGGCCGTGGCGGGGCATTGTTGATTGTACCTAAAGGTGATACGAATTGGGAAGATTCGATTATCCACCCAATCCAATATTTAATTGAACCTCCTTTTTGCGGTTTATCAAACCTGGCGAAGCAGAATGGTAACCAGAGTGAAATTTTCTCGCAGGGTGCTGTGCGCCGGGAGGTAGAACATTTAGCGGGTTTAACCGCGGTTGATGGTGCAACGATTATCAACGAAGAGTTTGATCTGATTGCATTTGGCGCAAAAATCGGTCGTGCGAAGGGTAAACCTACCGTAGAGCAGATTGCATTTTCGGAGCCTATTGTTGGTGGCGAAGATAAGATTTTATATCCCGGACAGCTTGGCGGAACAAGACATTTTTCTGTAGCCCAGTTTGTAAACGATCAGCCCCAGGCGGTTGGACTGGTGGCCTCGCAGGATGGCCATTTTACCATTTTCAGTTATAGCCAAAAACAGCACATGGTAATGGCGCACCGCATCGAAACACTACTCTTATAACGAAAACTGTTTAATTGTTACCTTGTTTTATTGTTATTTGGAAAGCGTATTATCTTTGCCGCCTAAATTGAAATCGATAGTTGCCAGGTTATCATGTTGGGTTCTGTGTTTATCGGTTGGGGATCCTTCGCTGCGCTCAGGATGACAGTAATTTTAAATGTAGCTGCCGATTAACCAGTTGTCAGTTTGCAATTTGCAGTTAGGAATGAATGATTGAATGATTGAATGATTGAATGAATGGAGAATGAATGAATAACCAATGAACCAATTAATCAGTTTGCAATTTGCAGTTAGGAATGAATGAAGGAATGATTGAATGACTGAATGAATGGATGAATGAATGATTGAATGAATGGATGAATGAATGATTGAATGAATAACCAATAACCAATTAATCAGTTTGCAATTTGCAGTTACGAAGGAATGAATGAATGGATGATTGAATGAATGATTGAATGAATAACCAATAACCAATGAACCAATCAATCAGTTGGCAATTTGTAGTTAACAATTTAACAATCGCACAATTTAACAATAGTTTCACTGCACAGTTAACCGATTAACCCCCTGAGCGTAACCTGTCCCGAACATTCGGGAGCCGAAGGGTATACAATTAACCCATGTTCAGTTTTCAGTTGGCAATTTGCAGTTACCAATTAACCAATGACCAATGACCAATGACCAATGACCAATGAACCAATCAGTCACTTGGCAATTTGCAGTTACCAATAACCGATTAACCATTTTTAGCAAATAACCCCAATAATGATTCAGGATAAAAGCCAGCTTATCGCCTCTGCATACGAACATACACCAACCAAAGAGCAATTGCTTTTTTGCGAACGCATGTCGGTGTTTTTGCAGCAGGAAGATGAATACCGCTGCTTTGTGCTTAAAGGTTATGCCGGTACGGGTAAAACCACCTCAGTGGCGGCTTTGGTTAAGGTCCTGACCAAGTTTAACCTGCGTAGCGAATTACTTGCGCCAACGGGAAGGGCGGCAAAGGTAATGAGCCAATATTCGTACCGCAAAGCTTTAACGATACATAAACGGATTTACCGGAAACGTTCGGCTGCATCGCCCGAAATGCAGTTTCAACTGGCTCCCAATCTCTCCGAAAATACACTTTTCATTATTGATGAGGCATCGATGATTGCGGATGAGTTTAATGAAACAGGCTCTTCTATATTGAGAGACCTGCTGGAATTTGTATACAACAGCAAAAACTGTTTCCTGCTTTTTGTAGGCGATACGGCGCAGTTGCCACCGGTTGGGAGTTTAGACAGCCCCGCTTTAAACGAGCAATATCTGAAAGATACCTTTGCTTTAACGGTTAGTTCGGTAGAGTTAAAGGAAGTGGTGCGACAGGGGAAAAAATCGGGGATTTTAGCCAATGCCACCATGTTGAGGAACCAGATTGCTAAAAACCCTGAAAATCCTTTACCTAAATTCCTCACTAAAAGTTATACGGATATTTACAATATGCCGGGTGCACGTTTGGTAGAGGGGCTTGAATACGCCTACCGGAAATTCGGCATGGAAAACACCCTGGTGGTTTGCCGTTCCAATAAATCGGCCAATGTGTATAACCAGCAGATCAGGGCGAGGTTGTTATACCGTGAGGAGGAATTAACAGGCGGCGACCAGATTATGGTGGTACGCAACAATTATTTCTGGTTGCCGGAGAATGAGGATACGGCTTTTATTGCCAATGGTGATATGGCCAAAGTAATCCGTGTGAGGGGAGAGGAGGAGCGTTATGGTTTCCGTTTTGCGGATGCGACTCTGGAGTTTATGGATTTCCCCACTGCAGGGCAGATTAGTTGTAAGGTAATGCTGGATACCCTGAATTTAGAAAGTGCCAATTTGCCTTACGAGCAGAATAAGAAACTTTTTGACGGGCTGAACGAGGATTACGAACATATTGCGAATAAACGGCAAAGGATGCTGGCCATTAAAGCAGATCCTTTTTACAACGCGCTGCAGATTAAATTTGCTTACGCGGTTACCTGCCATAAGGCACAGGGCGGACAGTGGGATGCGGTTTTTGCGGATCAGGGTTATCTTACGGAAGATATGATCGACCTGGATTTTCTCCGCTGGTTGTATACGGCAGTAACCCGTGCGAAAAAAGAGTTATATTTAGTCAACTTTGCGCCACAGCTTTTTGCGAAGACGGCGTTGGAAGACTATTTTTAAGAAGATGATTACACCGATTTGAGGATTGCACAGATAAATAACCACCAAGACACGAAAGCACAAAGGTTTTTTTTTCTGGCAAATACTTAACAAATAAATACTTTCTTTGTGGCTCCGTGCCTTTATGGTGCATGAGCAAATGTAATAACCACCAAGACACTAAGGCACAAAGGTTTTTGTTACTTTTGAAAAAGAACCAATAAGTATAAGATTATTGTCTTTGTGTTACATGAGAAAATGTAATAACCACCAAGACACTAAGGCGCAAAGGTTTTTGTTACTTTTGAAAAAGAACCAATAAGTATAAGATTATTGTCTTTGTGTTACATGAGAAAATGTAATAACCACCAAGACACTAAGGCGCAAAGGTTTTTGTTACTTTTGAAAAAGAACCAATAAGTATAAGATTATTGTCTTTGTGGTGCATAAGCAAATGTAAAAACCACCAAGACACTAAGTCACAAAGGTTTTTTTTAGCAATTACTTAACAAATAAATACTTTTTTGGTGTCTTCGTGCCTTTGTGGTGCATAAGCAAATGTAATAACCACCAAGACACTAAGGCACAAAGGTTTTTTGTTCTGGCATATACATAACAAATAAATATTTTTTTGGTGTCTTTGTGCCTTTGTGGTCAATATTTATGCTTAATAAATGTACTAACCAAATACCATTATGAAATTCGCTTTTAGCCTTAAAAACAAGCTGAAAATCGCTTTTTTGCTCTTTTGTATCATGTGCTGCACGTTATTGATCCGTTTTCTGGAAGATAAAAGTGTAGAGAAAATTAATGATTCGTTTATTTCGATGTATAACGACAGGCTGGTGCCGGCTACGGATCTGTATTTTATTGCCGAAAACCTGTTCCACAAAAATGCCATTCTTCAGGAGGCATTGATAGGTAACGGTATTCAAAGTTCAACGGCTATTGTAAAATTGAATAAACATAACCGTAAAATAGATTCGGTGATCAATAAATATGAACTCACCTTATTGGTAAAACAGGAACAAACTTTTTTGAACGATCTTAAAAAGGCACTGATTGTTCAGCAGGGTTTGGAAGTGAAAATATTGAATATGGCAGGAGCAGAGGGAAGGGCGATTTATGAATCGATGGGCAGAAATGCAGCCAATCAAACGCTTAACAAACTTTCGGCATTAATTAAAATACAATCCAAAGTGGGTAACGAACTGATTAAAGGAACAAAAGTATTTGTTTCGGGTACAAAGGTGTACTCTACCTTGCAGATGATTTTGGCAATTGTAATCGGGATTATGATTGTATCGATTGTTTCGGCATCGAACGCGGTGAAGATACAGAGTGATAAGTTTAACCTGAATTAACTCTTTGAATTGGATTTTACCACCAAGGCACGAAGGCACAAAGAAAAGTTTCGTCATCTCGACCCGTAGTGGATATTCTTCGACTCCGCTCAGGATGACACATTAATAACAACGGCCGTCATCTCGACCGAAGCATCGCGGAGAGATCTATCCCAAGTCAGATTTCGCTTCGCTGAGCACTTCGTGGTTCTCCATTTCGTTTCACTTCAGTCGAAATGACGGCTTGATGTTAAAAATTATCTTTATTCAGCGTCTTCATCAGTTATCAACCTGATCGAATCATCAGAAAGTACGATTAAACGTTCTTTATAAAGCGATCCGATGGTTTTTTTGAAGGCACTTTTACTGATCTGGAAACGGTGATAAATATCTTCAGGAGAACTTTTATCGCCCAGTTCGATTACACCGCCGCTCTTTTTTAATTCCCTTAACATCATCTCTTTCGAATCGAGGATGTGTCCGTAGCCACTTGGCTGCAGGGTTAAGTCGATTTTACCTTCCACACGGATTTTCTTGATCCAGCCCTTACGCATTTCGCCAGGCTGAACGTTATCAAAAACCTCATTATTGTAAAGTAAACCAATGTAAGTGTTGTTGATAATGGCGTTGTAACCAAGATCTGTTTCTTCGGTAATCAGCAAACTTACTTCGTCGCCTTCTTCAAAATCGAAACCATCTTCCTCAACAAAATCGTATAGTTTAGACGAGGCCAGCAAGCGGTCGTTATTTTCATCCAAATACAGATAAACTACATATTTATAGCCTTTTTGCATTGGTCTTTTCTGTTCGCGGGCAGGTACATATACATCTTTATCAATCCCCAGATCCATAAAAACACCATCTTCACCATCAGACACCACTTTCAGGAAAGCAAAATCGCCCACTTCGGCATAAGCTTTTTGTGTAGTTCCGGTTAAGCGGCCATCTTTCTGTATAAAAACAAAAACACTGATGTTATCGCCGATTTCGGCACCTTTTGGTACGTACTGGTAAGGGAGGATTACCGTTTTATCACCGTCGGTTAAGTTTAATCCAGCTTCTGTTTTGCTTAAAATCCTTAACTCGTTGTATTTTCCTATTTCAATCATTTTATTGGGGTTTAACCATTTTCTTCAATGGCTTTTCGCCAGCAAAGGTAGTAATGTTTATTGGTTTATTGGTTCACTGGTCATTGGTAACTGCCAACAGTCAATTGAAAACTGCTTCATTGTATTGCTAATATTGTTAAATTGTTAAATTGTTGTTTGCCAACTGCCAACTGTCAACTGCCAACTGTAAACTGGTTCATTGGTCATTGGTCATTGGTCATTCGTTTATTGGTCATTTGTTTATTGGTCATTGATCATTCTTTCATTCATTAATTCATTCATTGGTCATTGATCATTCCTTCCTTCATTCATTCTTTAATTCAAATCTGTGTTTATCTGTGTGCATCTGTGGTTAAAGCCGTCAGCATTACAGTGCATGGAAAAAAATATATATTTTCGCAGCTTATCTAAAAATATATCTTCATTATGAACAAGCAGATTCCTCCATTTTTTTTAAGCGACGAGTATTTTATTGACGAAAAAGTAAATTTTTTAAAATTTGCAAACGAGTATAAGGTATATAACGACCAGGGTGCGCAGATCGGGATTATTAAACAACGCATTTCGGGCTGGCAAAAGGCTTTAACTTTATTGATCGATAAACGGATGATGCCCTTTAAACTGGAAATTACCGATGTTAACGATCAGTTACAGGCTACCATTACAAGGGGCTGGACATTCTGGATGTCGAAAATTATTGTTACCGACCCGCTTGGCGCCGAAGTAGGCATTATTAAACAAAAATTTAAGTTCTTTAAACCCACTTTTACCATTTCGAATCCGGTAACGGGAGCAGAAATTGCAAAAATATCCGGCGATTGGAAAGCCTGGAATTTTAGCATCACCAATAATGCAGGTGCAGAAATGGGCAAAATCAGTAAAAAATGGGCAGGTGCCATGAAAGAAATTTTTACCACTGCCGATAAATACAATGTTTCTATCGATCCTAATTATGCAGAAAGCAATCAAAAGGTTGCAATTGTAGCCACTGCCATTACCATTGATATGGTGTTGAAGGAAAGTAAATAGAAGCTTAATTGTTACCCCTTCGGCTCCCGAATGTTCGAGCCAGGTTAGGCTCAGGGGGTTGAATGTTAAATGGGCGGGTGAGCAAAGATTGCTTGTCTGCTCATTTAATGATGATTTAATTGAAACACAATTTCAGTAATACAAGCGATAAACCTCATCTTAAATCGGGAATAAAGAAACCGGCAAAAAAGGTCTTCGTAATTAACAGTCAAAATTGTAAGACTATTTTAGGAGAAATCGAAGTTACGGTAGGCAGTTCTGAACTCGCAATAGATGGTTCTGAAGTCGCAGTGGATAGTTCTGAAGTCGCAGTAGATAGTTCTGAACTCGCAGTAGATAGTTCTGAACTCGCAGTAAGTAGTTCTGAAGTCGCAGTAAGTAGTTCTGAAGTCGCAGTAGATAGTTCTGAACTCGCAGTAAATAGTTCTGAACTCGCAGTAGATGGTTCTGAAGTCGCAGTAGATGGTTCTGAAGTCGCAGTGGATAGTTCTGAAGTCGCAGTAGATAGTTCTGAAGTCGCAGTAGGTAGTTCTGAAGTCGCAGTTGGCAGTTCTGAAGTTGCAGTTAACTATTGCAGTTTTGAGTTGCGTGGTTTTAGGTAGGCAAATTGCTTTAAAAGAAAAACAGCAACCGGTTTTTACTTCTGTTGCTGTTTAAATTGAAAATAGGGTTGGGATGATTTTTTTCATTGTATTATTTTTTTAAACTTTTACTTTTTTAAAAGTGATGCCCGAAATCTGTTTATATTCCGCACTATTGGCTCCGAAAACAGATTTAACATAGTTTTTTACATCTAAAGCCAGGGCAACTAAGCCGGTTTCGGCATCGTAAAGTATTTTGTCGCGGTTAAGCCGAAGGGTACTTAGCTGGGCATTATTGGCTACCACATCGCGGTTTTTCTGCAATAAATCGTTGTATAAAGCGGTAAGGGTGGGCAGCTGTAAATCTACTTCGTTGGGCGCATACTGCGGAATGGTGGCCAGTACTTTAATCTGCTTGTCGAAACTATCAATCAGGTTATCGTAACTCAGCTGCGCAGCCGTTTTTTGGTTTACAATGGTTCCACTTGCGGCCAGCTCATTCTTTTCTTCCTCGGTTAACTTTGGCGTGGCCCGCTGGCCGTGAATTTTCCGGTTATTGCTTACGGCATTGTCTAACACCTGCTGAGACACGTTGCTGGCCCTCACACTATTCAGGATCCGGGTACTGAGGCTTTTAAGCGGTGCAAATGCGAGGTCGCGGGCGGCAATGGCGTTGCTGTTTTTGGCGATAAGATCGTTAACCTGTTCGTTAATTACCCGGGCTGCAGCCGCTTTTTCGGTCAGGCTGTTTAACTGGATGCTGGCATTGCTGGGATTGTACAGCGCGCCGTAGCCGGTTAAATAAGTAATCATCATTTCGGAATTGACCACGTTTCTGCCGTGGCCGGTGTCGTTGGTTTTTGACATAAGTTGGTGGGTTATAGGTGAATAAAATTTGTTTATTGGTATTAAGATAAGATTACTTGTGGTGTAAAGGATAAAATGTAAAAAAAAATATCACTCGGGGTAGGGGAAACCGTAAAATTTGTTTCTCAAAGCCAAGTACCTTGGCTGTACGAAAAGATTTTATTATATCCTGTTATTAAGTTTTATCATGCTGGGTTATAGCAAACAAAATGAAATAGGAGCAGACACTGATAGCGAAACTTAACAATAAGTTTTTTATTTAAAAATTCAAAATATGAAAAAAATAAGCATCAAAAACATTATTGATTTCTGTCAGAAAAGCGATAAAGCCAAAAAACGATTTGCGACTGATTTAAACTTAAAAGAAGAAAAAAAGAATACTGATGGTGGCGGTGATTATTGGATTAGCTGCATAAGTACGATTAGTAACGCTTATAAAGGAAATAGCCCGTATCTGATAAATGATAAAATAGCTGATTTGGAAGAAAAATTGGAGGCTACTGATTATAAGAGAACAAAAGCGATGTATCAAAGAAATATTGACGTTCTATATCGATTTGAGGATTTTGATATTGAAAAGTGGAAACCAGTTGGAAACATAAAATACCTTAAAAAACAAAAGAGGGATACTATTATAAAAATTAAAGGATTGTTTATTCAAGCTACGCCACATCATGTATTTACTTACAAAAATGGGGATGTTAATGAAATTGGAGCAATATGGTTTATCGCGAAGCTCAACGGCTTTGAGAAAGATGAACTAGGCATGTTTGCTGATATTTTGAATAGATATCTAAGCACTCATTATAATGATGGATATATAATAAATCCTGAATATTGCTTAGCTGTTGACGTAATAAAAGGCATAGAGGTAAGTTACGAACAAGTACAAAAAGCAGGTGTCCCAACTTTATTAACGAGGACTATTGAAGAGATTAAGATGCTGATGTAAATAATGGGTTAACACATGTTCGAATTTAACTTGACTATAGTAACAAAGCCGTCTATTAGAGTCAGCGTTTGGTGTCAGTATTTAAATTACTAACTTGCACATTAGAACAAAGCCAAAATTAACATCCCAAATTAGATGAAGTTTAACGAAGACTCTCGCGTAAAAATCCCTGCGATACTACATCTCATGCGATTGGGGTACAGCTATATACCCACCATCGCACAAACTAGAAATGAAAGCACTAATATTTTTAGTGCTATATTTTTAGAAAGCATAAAGAAGATTAATCCTTCTATTTCAGATGATGATATTTCAAGAAAACTAGATGAAATTAATTTAGAACTCGATTACGAAGACTTAGGCCGTCATTTCTATGATAGTTTAACAGCAACATCTGGAATTAAATTGATAGATTTTAAAAATTTTGATTTGAACTCGTTCCATGTTACTACGGAACTAACCTATAAGAATGGTGAAGAAGAATTTCGTCCCGATATTACGCTATTGATTAACGGAATGCCAATAGCTTTCATTGAAGTAAAAAAGCCAAACAATAAAGAAGGCGTTTTAGCAGAGCGAAAAAGGATCAATACCCGTTTTAAGAACAAACACTTTAGAAAGTTTGCCAACATAACCCAATTGATGGTTTTTTCCAATAATATGGAATATGAGGATGGTGTAGTTGAGCCAATATTTGGCGCTTATTATGCTACTGCTGCTTATAACGATTTACAATTTAACTACTTTAGAGAGGATGAGGATTATCCGGTAAAGGGAAAATTATTGCCTATAATTGAAGATTGGGAGAATGTTGTGTTAAAAGATACACATTACTTAGCGATAAAGCACAGTCCAGAATTTATAACCAATAAACGAGCAGATACACCTACTAATAGAATCCTGACATCTTTATTTAGTAGAGAACGGTTGGCTTTTATATTAAAATATACCATTGCCTATGTTGAGGAAGAAAAGGGGCTTGAAAAACACATTATGCGTTATCCGCAAATGTTTGCTACCAAAGCGATAGTTAAAAAATTAGACGATGGCCAAAATAAAGGTATCATATGGCACACGCAGGGATCGGGCAAAACAGCACTTGCGTATTATAATGTCAAGCATTTAACCGATTATTTTCAGCAGAAAGGGATAATACCTAAGTTTTATTTTATTGTTGATAGGATTGATCTATTAATTCAAGCATCTACAGAATTTAGTAACCGAGGTTTAAAAGTGAATACGGTAAATTCTAAACAAGAGTTTGTTTTAGATATTCAAAAAATTGGAGCCATTCAAAATAACGATGGAAAACCAGAAATTACTGTTGTTAATATTCAAAAATTTACCGAAGATGCAGTCGCCATAACTTCAGTAAACTACGATATACATATTCAACGTATTTACTTTTTGGATGAGGCGCACCGAAGTTACAACCCTAAAGGAAATTACCTGGCCAATTTGATCAACTCTGATAAAAATGCAATTAAGATTGCACTAACGGGTACACCATTATTAAAAGAGGTAGCAATAGAATACGATTCAAAATTGCTATTCGGTAATTACTTTCATAAGTATTACTATAATATGTCTATTGCAGATGGTTATACTTTACGTTTAATCCGTGAAGAAATTGAAGGCAATTTTAAAATTCGGATGGGCGAGGTAATGGATCAGATTAAAGTGTTAAAAGGCGATATTCCTAAATCGAAAATTTATGCACACGATCAGTTCATTAGACCTTTACTAAACTATATTACCAAAGATTTGGTTGACTTTAGAAGAGCGCAAAACGATCATACTTTAGGTGGTATGGTAGTATGCGATTCTGCTGAACAAGCTAAAAACCTGTTTCGTTATTTTGAAGAGAAGTATGGAGAACAGGAAACAAGTGTAAGCAAAATGGCAGCAGAGCCAAGGATATATTATGGTAAGCCCGACTCTAAATTAACAGCCGCATTAATTTTGCACGATGAAAATGATAAGACCATTCGTAAGGATTTAATTAGTGCCTATAAACAAGGTAAGATTGATGTCTTATTTGTTTATAACATGCTTTTAACAGGCTTTGATGCCAAACGTTTGAAAAAGCTGTATTTAACACGCGTTATTAAAGACCATAATTTATTACAAACTTTAACCAGGGTAAACAGACCTTACAAAAACTATCGGTATGGCTACGTAGTAGATTTTGCAGACATTACCACGGCATTCGATCGTACCAACAAAATGTATTTCGACGAATTACAGGAGCAGTTGGGGGATGAAATGAACATGTATTCCCATTTATTCAAATCAGCGGATGAGATAAGAGAGGAAATGGAAGAAATAAAAAATATCCTTTTCCATTTCGATACAGAAAACAAAGAGTTATTTTCGCAGCAGATACAACAGATAACCGACAAAAAACAGTTAATAGAATTGGTTAAGGCTTTACGCACTGTTAAAGAACTCAAAAATTTAATTGCATTAAATGGCTATGAAGAATTAAAGGGGCTAAACGATTTTGAATTAATGAATCGTTTATTATTGGAAGCCCAAAACCGTTTAGATAATTTAAATTTTTTAGAGAGTATTGGTAACGACGAAACAACCAATAATCTCATAAATACAGCATTGGAGGATATTGTTTTTCAGTTTATCAAGGTATCTGAAAGCGAATTAATACTGGCAGACCAATTAAAAAATGAACTGCGCAAAACAAGGGAAAGTTTACAGAACAATTTCGATCAGCAGGATGCCGAATTTGTTTCTTTGCGTGAAGAACTGGAGAGAATATTTAAAAATAAAAATCTCTCAGAAATTACACAAAATGACATGAAAGACAATATTTATCTTTTGCGTAAAATATATGACCAAGCTAAAGAGCTTAATCGTAAAAATGCATTGATAAAAGCAAAATACCAACAGGATGAAAAATATGCCCGTATACACAAACGTTTGGTAGAAAAAGGAAGTTTAAATGCCAAAGAATTACAATTGCATCAGGCTTTAATGGTAGTAAAAACAGAAGCTGATAACCAATTGATGAATAATGAAAATATTTTGGAAAATGAGGCCTATTTCACCCGGTATATTATGCAACTGGTAGCTAAAGAGTTTGTACAAAAACAAAAAATACTATTAGATTTTGCAACCACAACAAACATTAATAATTTAATAGTACAAGAATACTTTCAACAATACGCAGGAAATAGAAGATGACACAGGATATACAATTTATCACCAGAACCAAAAGCTTAATTGATAACCTTAAAAGCGTTTGTGCCAATTATGGTTTAGGTAACGATGGTAATGAATATAAAATTATTACACAGGTATTTTTATACAAATTTTTAAATGATAAATTCAGGTATGAGGTAAGGCAGGTTAGACCAGAATTGCTTGAGACTGATAATTTTTTGAAAGCCTTACAAGATTTATCGGCCGATGAATATAATTTTTTGTTGGCCTTAATTGATGTGAATGCACCGCGTTTAAAAGCTCACCATCTAATTTCTTATCTACATAACAAACAGAATGAAGGTGATTTTGCTAAATTATTGGACGATACGTTAAGAGAAATAAGTATTGACAATGCTGATATCTTCTCTGTAAAATCATCTACTGGAACTAAAACTAAACTTTTTGATGAATTAAGCCAATTTATTACTGACCCTTCAAAACGAGATACTTTTTGTAAAGCCCTTATCAATAAATTATTCGAGTTTTCCTTTGAGGAAGTATTTAATCAGAAATATGATTTTTTTGCAACTATTTTTGAATATTTAATTAAGGATTACAATAGTAACAGTGGAGGAGTATATGCGGAATACTATACTCCTCACGCAGTTGCAAGAATTATGGCACAAATCTTAGTTCCAGCTACTGTTAGTGGAGTGAAATGCTATGACCCAGCAGCGGGTTCCGGAACTTTATTAATGAGTTTAGCACACCAAATTGGAGAACAAAATTGTAGCATCTATTCTGAGGATAGGTCGCAAAAGTCTTCTAATATGCTAAGATTGAATTTGGTTTTAAATAATTTAACACATAGTATTCCAAATATAATTGAAACAAATACGATATCTGATCCATATTATTTAGATACTAAGTTCGATTACATTGTTTCTAACCCGCCCTTTAAATTGGATTTCTCTGGTTTTAGTGCCGATTTAGGGAAGGATAGCTTTAAAGAGCGCTTTTTTGCTGGGGTACCCAAAGTACCTAAAACCAAAAAGGAGAGCATGGCTATTTATCTTATGTTTATCCAGCACATTATGCATAGTTTATCTACCACTGGTAAAGGCGCTATTGTGGTGCCAACAGGTTTTGTTACCGCGCAAAGTGGTATCGAAAAGAAAATACGCGAACGTTTAATTGAAAAAGGTTGGTTACGCGGAGTGATAAGTATGCCAAGTAATATTTTTGCGAGCACTAGCACTAATGTTTCGGTAGTTTTTATCGATAAAGAAGCTGATACCGAACATATTGTATTATTAGATGCCAGCAAATTGGGCGAAACTATTAAAGATGATAAAAATCAGCGTACGGTATTAACACCTGCCGAAGAAGCAAAAATTATTGAAAACTTTAATAATAAAATCTCAGAAGAAAATTTGTCTGTTGTAGTAAGTAAAGCTGATATCGCCGCTAAAAATTATTCTTTCTCAGCAGGTCAATATTTCGAAGTGAAGATAGAATATGTTGATATTACAGCAAAAGAATTTAAAGCTAAGATGGTAGGTTATGAAACTAATTTGAATGCCTTATTTGCAGAAGGGAATTTATTAGATATTGCTATTCAAAATCAATTGAAGGGGTTGAGGTATGAGTAACTGGAAACAAACGTCTATCGGTGAATTCATTAATTTTAATCCTCCAGAAACAATTGTTAAGGGTTCAAAATCTAGAAAAATCCCAATGGAAAAATTAGGAGTTTTTCAAAGAAAAATTAATGGATCAGAAATTTCAGAATACAACGCCGGACCAAAATTTAGAAACGGAGATACGCTTGTTGCTAAAATCACCCCTTGCCTTGAAAATGGCAAAACAGCTTTTGTTGATGTATTGAATGAAAACGAAGTTGCTTTTGGGTCATCAGAATTTATTGTACTTAGAGAAAATGAATTATCTGACAAAAAATTTATTTATTATCTAGCCAGGAGTCCTTTGTTTAGGGAACGCGCCATAAGTTGTATGGAAGGAACATCTGGTAGAAAGCGAGTTAATGAAGGAGCTTTAAAAAGACAAGAAATTTTGGTGCCTGAATTATTAATTCAACAAAAAATTGCCTCAGTCCTTTCCGCCTTAGATGATAAAATAGAGCTGAACAATAAAATAAATGCCGAGTTAGAAGCAATTGCCAAAACGCTTTACGATTATTGGTTTGTGCAGTTTGATTTCCCCAATGCAGAGGGCAAGCCATATAAATCATCAGGTGGCGAGATGGTGTATAATGATGAGTTGAGAAGAGAAGTGCCTAAAGATTGGAAGGTGAGGGAAGTAGCTGAACTTACAACATTATTATTCAGAGGTATTTCACCTAAGTACACCAACAATGATGGAATTCAAGTGATAAATCAGAGGTGCATTCGAAATAATACGATCGATTTTAATTTGAGCCGTATTCACGATAGTAATCTTAAACCAGTAAATAAATTACTTCAACTTGGGGATATTTTAGTCAATTCTACTGGTGTTGGAACTTTAGGAAGAGTTGCACTTGTTAAAAGATTAGAACAAAAGCAAACTACTGCAGATTCACATGTCACAATAGTGAGAATAGATGATGAAAAAGCCAATTTGGTTTTCATTGGTGAAACTATGTTGAAAAAACAATTTGAAATAGAACAATTGGGCGAGGGATCAACAGGACAAACTGAGCTAAGCAGGGAAAATTTAGGGAAATTAAAAGTTTTATTGCCAAATCGAGATCTCCAAAATAAATTTGAAGAAATTGTATTGCCTTTTTTACAGAAAAGATCTATAAATGAACAACAAAATCAACAGCTTGCTCAATTGCGGGATTGGTTACTACCTATGTTAATGAATGGGCAGGTAAAAGTTGGTGTCGTAGAAGATATGGATGTTGAAGTAGAAGCAAAAGATATGCACATGAAAGGAAGTTTAAGTGGATAACATATCTCAATCAGATATTGATTTAGTTGAATCTTTAGCAGGAAAAGCAGTCAATACAAATGATCATGAAAAACTGGTCAAAGTTTATCATAAACTCGAATATCTATGTCAACTAATAGAGAAAAAAGGCTATAGATATAACATCAGAAAAGATCCCCGCAAGCAGGCAGGGACAGGGAAATTTGTTTTTCAGGAGTATCAGTGGGCTAAGATATACCCTAAAGATTTATGGGAAGATGCAGTAGATAAATTTGCTTATATAGTTGGCATTTCAGATTCTTTGCATTTTCATTTAATGGGAATTAAAGAATATCAGGGAAAAGAAGCTTCGCAGTTTGCCAGTAGAAACTGTTGGACTGAAATTGATTTTACTTTATTGGATTATGAGCAAATTGCAGATGAGTTTGTACTGTTTGATAAAAGAAATAGACAATTGTTTATAGAAACAGGCGCAAAATTAGGTATTCCAAAATTCAGTCAAATATTAAACTCATATAAAATGGATGAGATAAAAAGACTTCTTGAGTATAAGAAACAAATTATCCTTCAAGGTCCTCCAGGAACTGGCAAAACCAGGTTGGCAAAAAAAATAGCTTATAATGTTGCCGGCCTTTTTAGTTATGAGAACATTAAACAAGCTATCTCTATCGTATTAAAAGAAGGGCAAGCTTTAGAAACTAAAGAAGGATACGCATTTTCTATTCAAAAAATTATTCCAACCGAACATAGACTGATTGTATTGGTATCATCTGGAGGGAAAAGTTATTCTATTAATTTTAAAGAAATTGAAAATTGCTATAATGGACATGCGTGGGATGATCCCGTAAGTAAATGGAATGCTAGTGGCAATGGCTCATATTCTATCGTTATTGCTAAATTCATTTTTGATGCATTTGAAAGAATCGAAGTTGAAAATGCAAAACAGGTAAAGACTATTCAATTTCATCCATCTTATACCTACGAAGACTTTGTAAGGGGTATTGTTTCAAAAATAGATGAAGATAATCAACAGATTATTTATGAGGCAGAAAATAAAGTGTTTGCACGATTATCCAAATCAGCTTTGGATAATTATCAGCAAAGCCAGGATATAACTGAAGGTACTTTGGTAACTCCCAGTTTGACTGATTTTATCGACCACATAATTGAAGAAATTGATGAGCGGGGTAAATTTATGATATCTGATAATGTTTATATCTTTTACATAGATGATAAACGTTTTAAGTACAAAGGTGATAATTGGGCAACTCATCCTAACGGCTTAAACATGAATTTTTCTGAATTAAATAAAATTATCGATTTAAACTTAAATACGAGAAAACAAATTAATAAAGAGAGTACATTAAATTCATTAACCAGACAGCACGCTACATATTACCAAAACTTTAATGAGCTTTACAGGACATTTAAGGAAGGAAAATCTGTACCAAAGACGAAAACAGCACTGAAAAATTATGTCATCATTATTGATGAAATAAACAGGGCTAATCTATCTTCGGTATTAGGCGAACTAATTTACGGCTTAGAATATCGCAATGAAGCAGTAGAATCTATGTATGAAGTTGCAGGTGATAATAAATTGGTTTTACCGCCCAATCTATATGTTATTGGAACCATGAATACTGCTGATAGAAGTGTTGGCCACATAGACTACGCTATAAGACGGCGGTTTGCATTTGTAGATGTATTGCCAAAGGAATTAAATGATGATAAAATTGTTTTTCAGCATGATAGGTTCAGAAAAGTAAGTGAATTATTTATAGAGAATTACGATGAATATAAGGCTAACGAAAAGACGATCTTAAAGCCCGCAAAAACATTATCATCAGAGTTTAGGCCTGAAGATGTATGGCTTGGCCACTCTTATTTTATACAAAAGAGGGTAGAAGGTAGTGGTAAGTTAGAGCCTGAAGATTTCATGATACGTCTTGATTATGAGATAAAACCCATTTTGTTGGAATATGTTAAAGATGGGGTATTGCTTGGCGAAATCAACAAAGTAAAAATAGAAGATTATATAAAATCTTTGTAATGGATATTCTCCTTAAAGAACATATTGCCTATACCTTAAAGTTAACAGACGATCTTGATCTGATCGAAAAAAATAAGATTAAGTATTTACATAACCATTTAATTGAAACGATTAATCCGCGCAGGTTTAAAACCGAAAGGGGCAAAGCATATTATTGTTTTAGTTATAAGCTTTCTGAAAAAGAGATCGTGCTGCAATCGGATTATTTTATAGGAATAGATTGGCTTATACAAGATCGTTTTATCCATGTAGAACCTAAACTTAATTCGGGCCCGGCAGATTCTTTTGAAAAAATAAGTTCGAAAATCGAAGAAGATATTACCGATACGGAAATAGGGGAATTGAATGAAGAAATTAATAGGAGTATTGAAAATGGAGAGTCGGATAAAGAAGTGGATATTATTGCTATGCTTTTGGAGATTATGTCTCATGCAGAAGTAGCAAAACATACAAACAATCTGCTTTTAATCGATTGGGAAGCAAAGGAAATTCCTATTAGACAAAAACAGGATTTGCTAACCCCATTTTTGATTGTTAAATTTTTAAAGCTGCTTCAGGATATTGTAAGAAAAGGATTGAAAAAATCTTACTATAAAGTAACAGAAAATTTAAATAACAGGGTAAAGGGAAAGATCCTGGTTGGAGAGCAGATCAAGCAAAATATTTTTAAAAATCGTTTTACCAATACTCTTTGCGAATATCAGGTGTTTGGGGAAGATTCGGACGAAAATCGTTTTCTGAAAAAGGTATATCTCTTTTGTACACAATACGTAGAAAACAACAATTATTTCTTTAAAGATAAAAATAACATCGGGTGGGTAATAAATTACATCCGTCCGGCTTTTGATAAAATTGGTTCAGAGGTTAGTTTACAGGTGCTAAAGCATTTTAAGTATAGCCCTTTTTTTAAAGAGTATAAAGAGGCTATTAAAATAGGACAGCACATTTTAAAAAAGTTTTCATATAATATTACCAAAACCACAGAGGATAAAGTTTCTACTCCTCCCTTCTGGATTGATATGCCGAAGATGTTCGAATTATACGTATTTGCGGGATTTTTAAATGGTAATTCGAATCTATCAGCCAGTAATTTTAATTATCAATTTTCTACTCATGGTAATTCATTAGATTTTCTGATATGCGATGTGAATTCGGAAGCTAGAATTAAAATAGTGGTCGATACTAAATATAAACTCAAATATAATTATGGCCAAATCCATGGAGATATCAGGCAAGTAGCAGGTTATGCGAGATTAAATAAAGTCAAAAATCAGGCGCCAAGGCTATGTGAAGAAATACCATGTTTAATTATATATCCTAAACCCGCTAAAAACGGAGAAAAACAAAAGATCAATTTGAGCATTAAGGATTTATTAAATCATAAGATAGAAGCTTATCATAAGGTTTATAAATTGGGAATCAGCCTGCCTTTAATCGATTGAAATACAACGATTTTATTATTAAATAGATTGATATATAATCATCTTAATAGATTTCTCCATTCCGCTGCGCTTCAGTCGAAATGACGGGACTCACTTTGTAGTATCAAGAATGAATTTACGCAATGGTTGGGAATAATCTTAGGTCTTATCGTATTACCTTTGCGTGCTTTGCGGTTAAAAACACGATTAATCTTTCACCGATTTCAAAAACGCAAAACCCACCACACCCGATAAAACAGAAGCGGTTAGTATTGCAAACTTTGCTTCCGATACATGCAGTGCATCACTAAAAGAGAGCAGGGCAATAAAGATCGACATGGTAAAACCGATTCCGGCGAGCATGCCTAAACCGAATACATGTTTCCAGCCTGCACCTGTAGGGAGGTTGGCCCATTTCAGTTTTACGGCCAGCCAGCTGAAAAAGGTTACGCCAAGGGTTTTGCCTGCAAACAAACCGATGATAATGCCGAGGCCGATAGGCGAAAGCAGTCCGGACAGCATTTCTTTCTGAAACGTAATATTGGTATTGGCCAAAGCAAAAACCGGCATAATGAGGTAGTTTACGGGAGTGGTTAAAGCGTGTTCGAGTTTTTCTAATGGCGATTCTTCGTCCGTTTCATTAGTGGGGATGGTAAAAGCCAGCAGTACCCCTGCAATGGTGGCATGGATGCCGGAGTGGTGGATGAAATACCAGAGGAAGATGCCGGGGATCAGGTAAAACACGAGTTTCTTTACGCCGAAATAATTCATTGCGGCTAACAGCAACAGGATGCCTCCAGCCATGGCGAGGTATTGGAAATGGATTTGGCTGGTATAAAAAACGGCAATCACGAGGATGGCCCCCAGATCATCAACAATAGCCAGTGCCGCTAAAAAGATTTTTAAACTGGCAGGGACGTTTTTGCCGAGCATGGCAATAATGGCGAGGGCAAAAGCAATGTCGGTAGCCATGGGGATGCCCCAGCCGCTTGCAGTGGCTTGGCCTTTGTTAAAGAGGGTGTAAATTAAAGCCGGTACGAGCATTCCGCCTAAAGCGGCGATTACGGGCAAGGCCGCACTTTTAAGGGATGATAATTCGCCTTCTACGAGTTCGCGTTTGATTTCTAAACCTACCAGTAAAAAGAAAACAGCCATGAGGGCGTCGTTTATCCAGGCGAGTATGGTGTAGTTAACGGCTCCGAAGCCTAACCTGGTTTCTAAAAAGGCATTAAAACTTTCTTTGGAAGGGGTATTGGCGATTAAAAGTGAAATTGCGACGCAAATCAGCAATAAAAAACCGCCCACTTGTCCGGAGCGGAAGAAACGCTGAAATGCTTCGAGGTTGATTAGTTTGGGCATGGAGGTAAAAATAGTAAAATGTAGGGTAAAGGAGGGGTTTTGTGAGGGAATTGTTCACGTGATTTGAAGTGAGAGAACTCGGTTATTGACTTTATCACTATCTCTGTTATCCTGAGAGCGAAGAAGGATCTCTGCGTTTAGCGCAGTAACATTGTTTAGGCACTGGCTTTTACATTTAAAATGTTATGTGCCTGCGGCACGGGCTTGCCTCAGCTCATTGCCGCCGGGGCTAGTCCTTTTTCCTTGATGAAAAAGGGACCAAAAAATCAAGGCTTGCATCCTTCCTTGTAAAAATCTACGGAAATCTTTATGGCGGCAGTATCTAGGCTCTTACCCTGGCTTTTGTCCCATCGCTCCCGCTTGATCCTGCCTTGGGCTGTGAGGTTATGAGAGGAAATGCAGAGATTTCCGTGCTTTTTCCGGCGGAAATCTGCTATGCCGGATGGCAGGGGGGCGAAGACTTTTTGCATCATTTCCATCGCAATTAATTCGTCATTGCGAGGTACGAAGCAATCTTATTACTATGGGTTATCTGTGATTTGTACTATAAACGTTCGTCATTTCGACCGTAGTGGAGAAATCTATCAAGCAAAATTACAAAGGCAGTATTATTTTTTTATCCTTTCCCTCTGTGCTGTAATCCTGAGAGCAACAAAGGATCTTTAATTGTTATCACTCTATTATCTCTGTGACTTCTTTTTTTCAATCTACTTCGTCATTTCGACCGTAGTGGAGAAATCTATCAAACCAAATTACGAAAGCAGTATTCTTTTTTCATCCTTTCCCTCTGTGCTGTCATCCTGAGAGCAACGAAGGATCTTTGCGTACAGCGCAGTGGCATCATTTAAGCATTGCCTTTTACATCTGAAATGCTATATGCCTGCGGCACGGGCTTGCCTCGGCTCATTGCCGCCGGGGCTAGTCCTTTTTCCTTGATGAAAAAGAGACCAAACCTGAGCACAGCGAAAGCATGCCTGCCTATAAAAACAAAAACAAATAAGGCATAACTGAAAGGCTTGGATCTTTTCTTGAACTAAGCTATCGAAATTCTCATCGCGGCAATATGGAGGCCCCGATGAAAAATCGGGACTGTATATTGCCTTGGGCTGTGGTTTGGTGTGGGGTTGTACAAGAATTTCAATGCTTATTTCTAAGAAAATCTGCTATGCCGGAAAGCAGGGGGGCGAAGACTTTTTGCATCATTTCTATCGCAATTAGTTCGTCATTGCGAGGTACGAAGCAATCTTACTACTATGGATTATCCGTGATTTGTCCTATAAACGTTCGTCATTTCGACCGTAGTGGAGAAATCTGCTGAGTATGATTCCTATCTGCACGTTTTCTGGCCTACGGCACTGGCTTGCCTCGGTTCGCCGCCACCGAGGGGCTCTTTCTTTTGGCTTGATCCAAAAGAAACAAAAGA
>NZ_QNQU01000029.1 GCF_003315595.1 Pedobacter miscanthi
AGACAGGGAAGAGAGGTTTATTCAACAGCGGTTCGTTCCTCAGGGTACAAAACTTTGTAAATAAACCCGATTGCAGCGAACATCCCGATTTTTCATCGGGATAAAGCGCAAAGCGGGACTGAAAATGCCAAGTGCACAGAACCTTCCATTTCCAAATCAATAAAAAATCAAAATTTTACGAAAATTAGCCCATTATTTATTCCGTTCTGTGAGGATACAGACCGGGGAGTTGGTGTTAATATTAATTAAACGGATGTTTATTAAAGGCTACCTGGCTCATTGCACTTTTTTCGTACAGGGCAATACAGGCTTTATTAAAAGCAGGATCGAAGTTTACTTCTCCAGGCTGTAATGTAGCTGGCACATTTCCGTTTTGCATGAAGAAGTAAACCTTTGTATTGCCATATTTGGTATGCGGCATTAAATTGCCATAATCTTCCATTTCTTTCCAAACCGAATCCTTAACCGTTACCACATAAATACGTTGTACAGGACCAGTGTTATTGGCGTTTCTATACTTTGCAACTTCTTTAAAACCTGCTTTCATATCTTCAACACCTGGCTGGTCGAATACATCTTTTACCATAAAAAATATCAGTATTAAAACGCCGATGGTAACAATATAAACTAAGGGTTTTTTGTTCATGGCTACAATAAAGGCAATATTTTTTCCATAACCGTCAGGCCTTCGTCAATATGTTTTTGCTCAATGCAAAGTGCCGGACGGAAACGTATGGTTTTTTCACCACAGCCCAAAAACATTACATTGTTGTCCAGTCCTTTACTGATAAAAGCATTGCGCATTTCTTTGTTGGGAAAATCGAACGAACACAATAACCCTCTTCCGCGTACATTACTCATTTTATCGAACCGATGCGACAGGCTTTCTAAATGATCTCTTAAATAAGCCCCAACTTTAGTTGCATTTTCGCAAAGATTATCTTCTTCTATAATCTGTAAAATCTGGGTTGAGCGAACCATATCAACTAAATTACCTCCCCAGGTAGAGTTAATCCGGCTTGGCACTTTAAATACGTTGGTTTCAATTTCGTCTACCTTGTTGCCAACGAGAATGCCGCAAACCTGCATTTTTTTACCAAAAGCGATGATATCTGGTCGTGCTTTTTCGCTAAAATGCTGATGGCACCAGAATTTTCCTGTTAAACCCACCCCGGTTTGTACTTCATCATAAATCAAAAAGGCTTCATTTTCATCGGCCAGTGTTTTAAGCTGGATTAAAAACTCTTCGCGTAAATGGTTGTCGCCACCCTCTGATTGTATAGGTTCGATAATAATGGCACAAATTTCGTCTTTGTTATCGGCAAAAGCCTTTTTGATCTGCGCTAAAGAAGCTTCTTCTGTTTCAACAGCACGGTTTAAACGATCTCCTGAAAGTGGAAATTTAACTTCGGGAACGGCAACCCTTGGCCAGTCGAATTTGGCAAACCATTTGGTTTTATCGGGCAGGGTATTGGTTAAACTTAAAGTATAACCCGTGCGACCATGAAAGGCCCTTTCGAAATGTAAAACCTTAAATCCTTTTTCTTCGGTATAACCTTTGGCAAAGTTTTTTTGAACTTTCCAGTCCATGGCTACCTTGATGGCATTTTCTACCGCTAAACCGCCACCTGCAATAAAAAAAGCATGCGGAAGGTAATCGGGAATACCAACTTTAGAAAATGTTTCTACAAACTGTGCATATTGCTGGGTATAAACATCCGAATTTGAAGGGTTGGCCAAAGCCGCCTGGAACAGACTTTTTTTGAACCCTTCATCATTGATCATTTTAGGGTGATTATAACCTAAAGGAACGGAAGCAAAACAGGTGAAAAAATCGAGTAGGGTCCTGTTATATTTCGAATCGTAAATATAGGCGCCGTTACTTTTTTCCATATCATAGGTAAGGTCGAAACCATCGGCCAAAATGTGTTTCCTTAACGATTCGTTAACGCGATCTGCAGGTACTGTTAATTGATACATAAACTTGGATTTGGTATATTCCAAATTTAGTTAAATGTGCCTAAAATCAAAATTTAAGCACTTTTTGTACCCTTAAGGCAAAAAATAGGTTTAAACTGTTTAAAGTACTTTAAATAAAAAAATATGCTTAAATAGCTTTTTATGTAATTATTTTTAAATTTGGGGGATAAAATAGGGGATAATGAAAACTAATTTTAAACGCTCTAAAGCAAGAATATTAAAATCTTGGAAAGACACCACTTTCAGGTTATTTGTACCATCGATTATCAACAAAGACAATAAGATTGAGGTACATTTCAACTTTTTTAACCCAGAAACTGGAAAAAATAAGCAGATTAAAAAAGCAAACGGTATTGATAGATACGCTCCAGAAAAAGTGTATGTTGGACAGGCTAATTTACTAGTTGATAGTCTAATTAATCTTTTGGAAAAGGGTTGGAATCCAATAAGTAACACTATGCCTGACTATAATAAACTAACTGCTAATAGCAATACAAATGATTGTATTAATGTTTGGATTGAACATAGGGAAGCAGATTTGCAGGCTAAAAAGATTAAAAAGGATGAACTTGAAACTACTGCAATGGTGTTAAGGTTTTTCAATAATTGGTTAAAGAAAAATAATCTACTTTATGACAAACCATCAATATTCACAAAAAATGATATTGATTCATTTATGCGTTCCATTGAGAAAAAACGAACACTTGGAAAAGCTACCTACAACAGTTATTTGTATCGCATAAATTATTTCTTTAAGTTTTTAGTTGAAGAAAGAGTGTTAACCAGCAATCCTTGTTTGGGTACATTCAAGCATAAAGTTAAGGGCTTACCAACAAGATTTGTAATTTTTGAAGGTGATGAGGTAGCTATGGTTAAAGAGAAATTGAAAGGCGTAGCAAAGTATGCTGATCTAGAATTAGCAATCAACTTACTATATACATATAGGATCAGAGGTGCAGAACAATTAAGAATTACAATAGGAATGTTTGATTTTGAAAACAATTTATTGCTTTGCCCTGCACAAGTAGTTGAGCGTGGTGAATTAGTGAATATGACGAAAAATGGACAACCTGCAGTGTTTAAATTGAACGAGCATATGATAACAATGATAAAAAGATATCTTGGTAAGGATATTGAAAATAAAAATTACTTTCTTTTTGGTGGGCATTGCAAGCCAAAGCCAGTACAAACCGCTCAACAACTATTCACTAACAAGTGGTCGCGGTTTAGAAAGGAAAATAATTTACCTCCTCACCTTCAGTGGTATGCTTTAAAGCATACGAGTAATTCAAATACTCTTTTAACAACAGGTAGTGATGCATTATCAATAATTAACAGACATTTGGACACTAATCAAATTAACAAATATACAGCAGAAATGAAACGTAAAATGACTATTGAAGTTGATGATACCCACAATTTTTAGGGACTAATTTTTTTACCCCATTTTAAAATTGAAGCTGAAAGTGATTCTATCTTTTCAGCTTTTTGTGTTCTTTTAGGTTTATTCTTTTCTTTAGAAAAAGTTTTTTTAATGGCTAAAGTATCAGCTTTAACTAATTCTTGATTTTTAGTTAATTCGATGATGTGTTTTTCCAAGCCGCATATCTTATCCATTAGCAAATTAAATTGCTGGATTGAAAGGGTGATATGTGTTTGTTGCTCCACATATCCTAAAGTAATTGGGAGATTAAAAAAGTCAAGCGCTAGTACTAAATATTATGGGGGGTGAGCGCAAATGGGGGGGTAGATTGAAACCCACTCATTCGCATACAATGCACTCCGTGCATGTTTCACCTGTTGGAAGCAAAATACTTCGTACGTTGGAATGACTAAATGAACGATTACTGTTTAAGCTTACTCTAAATCAATTAATTTATTAGAAATGAATAATCTAGTTGGAATGAAGTAATCAATTGTTTACATCGATTAATACATAGTTATTCTAAAAAAAAATATTCAGTTGAAGTAATATCATTAATTGTAGAACTGAATTACTCAGATTTACTTCGTACGTTGAAAGATGGTAAACCTCGGTTATCGTTGGAATATGTCAATACAATGTTTCAATTTGATTTACCAATAGATGAATACTGTTTAGGTTTCCAATCGATATTTATAATACATTAACTACTGCTTACTGTTGAAATGATTCCATCATAACTTGTTTATTATTCCAACTTCTTTTTCTTCAATAACTCCTTAAAAGTTTTTATAAGCAAACCAGTAATTGAATTTTACTTTTTCTCATTCCAATGAGTTATATATATAATACGAGAATTTATTCGAGTATTATATATATAGATTATTAGAAAAATAAATATAATTAGTGTTTAAGTATATAATAGGGGTACTTTTTTGCAAATTATGGATTTTGATATAAGTTTCCGAAGGGGTACTTTTTAGGATTTTTTCAGTAATTCAGGATTTTGATATAACTTTCCGAAAGGGTACTTTTTTTGTGCAAATATTGTTTGGTTATCCTTATTAACCGAAGGGGTACTTTTTCAACTTCTAGTTATTTATTTAATTGGACTTGATTTTTTTCACCTTCCAAGTTACTTTAGATTAAAAGTTTTTGAAAATATTTTCACTAGAAAAGACACTGTCATTCCAGGTAAGGTATTTATTAGAAATGAGTTTCACTTATTGCGCTGGTAGCACCATTCCTTTCAAATTGATGGTACTATCAGCTTTAGCTTTTGAAAGGGCTAATAATACTGTGAAGCTAAGCTAAATGTAATAACAGATGAAACCAATAGTAAAACTATCTATAAACATTCCCGCAGCAATAATCGAAATCCTGCAATCAAAAGATGAATGTAAAACAGCATTCCAATTAAATAAGTATGTATTCTTCTCTGCAGTGTTGTATGCTGCAACCGATAATTCAAAAGAACTAAATAGTCACGACCTTTACGCTACAATGATGGTTAATAACGTCAAAGGGATGGTCATAAAGAACAACCTTATCAAATGGGGCATAATTGAAATTACCAGTACCGTTCAATTCAAGAAAGCAGGTAAAAATTCATTTTCTGCAAACAACAGTTGTACCTATCGTTTAAACCCTGTTTTTATCGGGTGTATTACCACCTACACATTTTTCTCTTCAACAGCAAAGTTTGTAACTAAACCAGAAGTGTATTGGCTCACGGGTGGTGAAATAATCGAAAAAGCTACAGAAAAGGAGGTAAAGGAATTGGCTATGCGAAAAAAAGCTTTAAAGCGCACAGTTGACCCAAAGAATGCAGATGTTCTTGCTGTTGCTACAAAAGATGATTTCTTTATCAACCACAATGATGTCGATATTGATTTGACCGATCCATTCTGGAGTGACGACCATTGCACGAAAGCTATTACAGCGATTCCATCGGTATTACCTAAATCGAGTACTGATCAAGACGCCATACTTAAATTGAGTAGTACCTGCAGCGATATCAAGGAATTAACGCTAATTGATGATGAGGGTATCACAACAACTGTGCATAATTTCCATGATTACAGAGAGACAGCTCCCAATGGTTTGCCTTCAATGATAAACAAGCAACTAAGTTCGCTTTACAAACAAACAAACTACCATATAGTAACTATCGGTGATTGGAAAAATGATAAAACCCTAAAGTTTTCAAAAGAAATAATTACTTGCAATAGTTACCAATTAACCTTCTTAGAGGCAGTGTAGTTTTTAATGACGTATTTTTCCGATGATTAAGATGTGACCAATATTTTTTTGCATCCCAAAGAAAAATATAGAAACCTATAATGAATAATTTTGGTAGTTTATCTGAACTATTAAAACCAACTAATGTTAACAATACCTTAAAGATATGATTTCGAAATTGGATTAATTCCTATCTTTAATTTATGATAAGAAAAGAAGCAAACGATCTAAATGATTATTACAATGGTATAGTTGGTAAAACTTATGATGGAAAATATTTCAACGCTTTAGTCATAGTGCCAGAAAACGGAGAGAACATTGATAAATTAGTTTACCATATGATGCATAACGAACCAATGAATGCTTCAAACCTTTTGGCAACCTATGATTCGTTCAAGGTCTTAGCAGTGGCAGACTACGATATTAATACAAATCAGTTTGCAGTTAGAGAAGTACAAGCACTAGCAAAGGAAATGGAAGCAAACGATTTCGAATGGTCTGAATAATTATAAACCTCTCGTGCCCCTATCATAAATTTTGTCGGGGTTTTATTCTTGCGAAATAGTTAATGAAGAGCTGCTCGTGGAAATTCATACTATTAAATCTAGTTAAATTCTAATTACTTCTTACTGTATAATGTAAGATGTGCTGCGATGATTTAATCTTTATCAGGTTTGAATTCCTCCAAAAGCATCTGTGGGGAAATTTCAAAAAAATCTGAAATGTCAAATATCATGGAGACCGTAGCATTCACCACACCTCGCTCAATTCTTGAAATTTGCGAATAATCAAGATCCAATTTGTTGGCAAGCTCGGCTATGGTCAACCCCTTTTGTTTACGATATTTTTTGACGTTGTGTGCGAGGGTGATAATTCCTTGTTCATTGCGTCTTTTTTTCCCTCCTTTTATCTGTCCACCTTTTTTCTTTGCGCCATTTTGCATTGGACTAAGAAAAAGAAAAGCTCAAGTTGTATATAGGGATTAAAATCCCTATTTTTGTGTTTTAAAATACTCTCATGAAATCTAGATTCACATTAATTTTTCTCACAATTTTTTGTATTTGCTCTTGCAACCAAAAAACATCGGTTAATCAAACCAGTAATGATCAAAGCACTGCAGACAAATCTGCTAACCTAAAGGATCTTGAAGATTACAAACTTTCCCTGCTGGGAGATCCAATTTCTAAGGTTGACGAAATCCTTGGTGAACCAGATACAAAGGGTAATTCATATAGTTTTAAGACTGGGCATTATATTTACTATAATAAAGTTATTGATAGGGGTGAGGTAAAGCATTTAGTTATCTACTACGTTCGTATCGGAAGAAATGCGCCTTACCGTACTGTAGAGGATATTCAAGCAATCTCGGATGGTGGAACTTATGCGAATTCAAGATATGGCTCTTTTGTTGTTCAAAAACCAGTTGGGTTTAGTAGTAAAAATAGTGGAGTTGACAATCTGAAGTCACAAATTGATTTAAAAGTCAAATCTGTTAATCTTAATACCCTTAATACTTACGATGAACCTTATATTAATGGTAAGGCATATTTCTATTATGATGATCAGTTGCACCTAAAGGCAATTAAATATAGCTGGCAATATGTTCAGGGTTTTGAAGATGCGACCATTTATTACTTTGATAACGACAAGTTGATTTACATTAGTAGCAAAACTCCTACCAGCAAAATAAAGCATTCAGAAAAATATGTGCAGAATGATGAAGTCAAGGTTGCACTATATGATGGTGACGAGAAACCCTGCAGTGATGGAGCAGATTGCTACTTCGACAAATTTAGCAACGCTTACAAGTTATTAGATCAATATTATGCAGGTCAGGGGGATTAAATAACCGCAGCATCATGAAAAGATATACTCCGCCTCAATACACAAATCAGAATCCTACTGTTTCAGGAAAAACATCCCTAACATCAAGTACAGATTTCATTGTTGATGTATTTGGCACGAAAACCCATTCAAATCCAATATCCAATTTCTTTGAAAATTTACGTGGATTTCTTTTGGTGAAACTGGTTCTTCCAATAGCAATGTTCCTTGGGATGTTCCTATTGTTGGCACTCGTTATTTGTGCGTTCGGAAAAGATCAAATCTTTGGGGAGGCAGGTAAATGGTGGGTTGGCATTGGAGTTCCAGTAGTATTTGGGCTTTGCATATTTTCGACCAGATGGGGTAATTTAATCTTTACTGCATGGATTATGTTGCTTTACCTTGTGTTTATAATCATCCCTTTGGGATATGTTATTGTAACTTTAATGAAACCAGTTTTGGAATATTTAAGCATAATGTAATGGAAAGAAAATTAACTGGTGACGAAAATATTGATGAACTGTCAGTACATCAATATTTAGCACTTAAGATATTTGTAAGCCGACTTGACGCTGAAGAGCGATTAAATGGTAGCTTATATGGCTTGGATTTGAAACGATTGGCATCTGATGCATCTCTGCTTGCCAAGGAAGCAATACAAGGATTTCACTGAAAATTGTTTATTGATAGATCTATCATTCTGGAACTTTAAGAATTTATTATGAGAATTACACATGTTGATTTGCATGATGTTGCAATAGATTGCAATAAAATATTGGAAGAATTAGGCAGTCATGATGAGTTGAAGCTAAAGCCTAATGGATCAACCACAACTATACTTTCCAAGAACATCAATTCAGGTGAAGTGGTTGAGCTTTATGAAGATATAGTGCTATGGGAGGGTTATGCTTTCCTCAATGGTTATGCTACTGCACTAAAAAACTTGAAGGTAGAGAGCGCCAATGTCACGTACGATAATGAGACTACGCATAAGCCCTCAAAAACTTTGTTTGGGATATTTAAAAGAAACAAATAAGTATAATGGGCGTTTCAATCTTAGGTTTAAACTCAATGTGTGTTAAGCTAAATGGAATTTTAGAAAATCTGGAAAAACCATATCAATGGTCTTACGATGCAGGTGGTGATACAATAATCTTGCTATGCAAAAATACCAATAGCGAAACCACCCAATATATCTTCCAAAGCAATTCGATTCAAGAATGTTTTAATTATTTAACTGGCTATTATTTAGGATTACGTCACTTAAGTATGCTTGTTTAATGCTGTTTCCCATCATGTAATAGGCTATGATTAAGTAAAAAAAATGCAGAAATTCTTGTATCCCAACTTTATAAAAGATTTTATAGAAATTTTACTGTAATTGAGGTTATTTTTTGAAATAGCTTTATTTTGCTTTATCTTTTGGAATTATTTAAGAGTGCTTCTAAGTTATGTCAACTGCAGAATATCTATATTTCATTTATTTTTTGCCACTAGTGCTTGCTTATTGGTGGGGATATAGTAGAAGGTCAAAATCCTTAACATTTATTCCCAAAATCCCATTAACAGATCAGGACAGGTTGAACTGTTCAATTTTTGAAAGATGTAAAACTGTACACTCAGCAGCATTAATTGAAGCGACTCAAAAAACATTTTTTCGGCAGGTAGAATATGGTAACGTTATCTATGATGTTACACTGCAGAAAACTAATTATGGTGTTTGGGATTGGATAACCATAAAAAAGTATGAACCGCCTGTACTCACTCACAAATTTGACAATTACAATTTCTGAACACTAGAACGTTTTTAGTGAAAAGTCAATATTTCTGGTCAATTTTTTTGGTCCCAAATTTTTTACAAGGGTGTTTCCCAAATTTTCCAGTCGAAACTGATCCAGACTTTGAAAGGCACATCGGGCAGGTATTTCCCAGGTGCTGGGAGGTGTGCCAGTAGTAGGGTACCAAAGGGTGGGGTAGCACTGGTGAATAAAACGCACCAGAATTTTACGGAAGTGTTGAAGAGACACCCACCTAAATGGTAATAATTAACAGAAATGTTAACTTTTTTTAGGTAAATTCAAGCTAAAATCCACGTTTCTACTGTTAAATAATATATGTTTCGATATGTATTCCTAGGGTTCTACCTAGGTTTAACCCAGGTTATGCACGGGTTATTTTGCACTCTCCATTAAGCCTAGCTTCTTGATTTTGGTAATTGTATTTAGGTTGACACCAGTTAATTTTGAAATCTCAACACCTTTTAGATTGCCCATTTTTAGGTATTCCAAAACTTTACTATTCCTTGGCTTGCTGAGGAATTTTAAAGAATCTTCTTTTGTTCCAACTTTTCTACCACTATAAACACCTTTAGCTTTAGCGATCAAAATACCTTCTCTTTGTCGCTCTCGGATTTGAGTTCGCTCCATTTCGCTTACAACCCCAAGAATACTTATGATCATTCGGGATATTGAGTTCTCGTTGCCATTTTCATCAAGGGTTTTCAGTCCTTGATTGATAAAAGTTATCGACACACCTTTTTTTTTAAATAATTCAATAGTGTTCAACAAATCCTGTACATTTCGACATAACCGATCAATGCTGCTAACAGTCAGCGAGTCTATTTTCCCAGCATTTAATAGTTTTATAATTTCTTTTCCCTTGTCTCTATCAGCAAACGCAATCGAACCGCTACAGTAGTCTTCAAAAACTTTGAAACCTGCAGTGTTAGTCTTTTGTCTGTCTGTTTTCTGATCAAGCGATGAAACTCTAATGTATAAAATATCCATATTTTAGATTGGTTTAATTTTACTCTAAATATACGAAAAAACATCTTATTATCGCCTGGAAATCAATGAATTATGTTTTTATGTTCATTGCCATAATTCGTGCTTTTAAAGTGTACCCTAAAAGGGAAGTTATGTATTGAATATGTGATTAAATTTCTTCCGCAACGATCTTTCAAATGTTACCGCTTCAATTTGCGTATCAAATGCGATTGTTCTGTATTCAATGCTTTCGAGGTTTAAGAACACATACTGCTTTTTCACCTCACTTCTCCTTGTACCTTTACCAAAAGGGATAGGCAGTAATGAGCAAAGCCTTGAGGCTACATTAGAAGCCCTGCCAAATAGAATTAGCTCTTTTGTGTCCTTATTTCTCAATTGGTATACGCCATATCCCACTGGTGCGGTGAGTCTGCCTCTCAAATGAGGGTTCGGGAAAGATTTCCATGTAGACCATTTTTCCATTATTATTCATATTTTAGCCAATCATTTGATTCGCATTCTCGCTGCAATTTATAGTTTTCTATTGAAGCATTAAAATGTTATTGCGGAAGCTCAATAAAATATTAATTAGCGCATGTTCAAACTTTTTCTCTCTCTTGTATTCATTGCAATTTTATGTTCTTGTAAAACTTCTGTTGTTAGCCAGCGTGATAGAGATGAGCGAGCTAGGAAAATAATTCTAGCTTCAAAGATCAAGGAGAGGCATTTATACTCCTATAATTATAAGTTTGGTGAAGTTGATTCCTCATCAAAGTTTCTCTCGATGAAAATCCTCTACGATGATCGAGGAAATACGGTTAAGGAGATAAATTATTCCGATGCGAAGAATCATCAATCCCCTCCAGACACCACTTATTATTTTTATGATGACAATAACTGTGCAAAACTGATTAAAAAAATCACTTACGAAATTGAGAGTGATACTACCATAACGGACTCAACTGCTGTTGTTACTGATACTTCTTCTTACAATACAAACTCTAACACATTTTTAGATTCCACGGTAATTGATACGGTAGTTGAGGAGTCGGAAACAAACATCTACCAGCCAATTTCTTATCAACATGCAATGCCAGTGAGTAATACACCGTTTCATCGCACGGTTTCGAAATATGTATACACTTACGATGAAAATTTCAATAAAGCCACTATGAAATACATAGTTGATGACGTCTTAATTAATGTAATTAATTATACCTACGCAGATGATAATCAAATGTTAAAGGCAACGGCTTACACAGCCGACAACAAGGTAAGTTCTAGAACAGAATATACCTATAGTGCTAATATACAAAGTGGGTGGAACGAGTATGGTGAAAATAACGAGCTGTTTGAACGGGTATCCACTAGCTATCTACCAGATAAAAAACAGCGGAATTCTGTATATAATAGTGAAGGGAAATTAATTCGGGTTGAGCTTATCAAGTGGGACAATGGTGATGTTTTGGAATATGTTGTCGATAATAAGGTGGCAAATTCAATAGAAAAAGTTGTACGTGAATATTATAAACAGGGGTTGGTAAAAGCTATCAAAAGGTTTAGAGATGAAGAACCAATAGAGTTTAAGCAGGGAATCATCATTTACTGAGGCTGGCTAAGAAAAATGCAGTTGTCGATACAACAAAGTCAATTAATCCCTGCCTCGATGTTGAGATATGAAATTGTATTTCCACGCTACCCAGTTGTAAGTTCTGCAGGTTTTAAACCTTCAACTTGGTAAACACATTCGACAAACTCGTTTACTTTAGACATATCATCTTCGGCTATGATGTAGCTCCTTTCTTCGATTGAAAAATCATACACACCGAAATTTTTAAAATAGTTTTTACTAAGCGAAAAATATTCCGAACCGTAATGTCTACTTGATGTAACTATGTAAAACCAGAACAGCTCAGTACTCATCAGTTTCGATAAGAATATTAATTCTGAAATATCGTCAGAAACCATTGCTAACCCGTTGTAGAATAGTAAATTTTCATCTGCATTCAAGACAAACTTTGGAATTTTGTTTGATATGTGTGGGAAGAAAAGCTTGTATTTATATTTATCCAGCGACTGGTTCCTACCGTAGGCATACCAATTCTCATATACTCCAGTGCCTTTATCTCTCTGGGATAGTATCTCTTTGTTACTAGTAAGGTAAGCATACGTGCTCGGGAATTTATTAAGCAGTTCCGTTTCGGGAATTAACTTAGGTTTCCCGTTGTGATATTCATAGGGAAAGATGATTTTTTGACCAATTAATTCGATGTTGTCGATGTTTATAAACCTATTCGCATTCACAATATCTTTGCATATTTGCTTCTCAATTTTATGGGATACTTCTCCAGAAGTATAATAATAAAGAGCATCTTCATGAAGAATTGAGAGGATGTAAACGTCATTTCTAAGGGTAGCGATCCCATTTCTCGATTTAAACTTTTTTCCAAGCGGAGTTCCTGTTTTTTCGATTTTATAAATGAGATCATACTGGTGCAGATTCCAACTGCTAACGGCAGTTAAACTTGAGTAGCGGATTTCACTTAATTTGTAATTTCTATTTTTAAAGTCATCTAGGTTTGAAATCCTAGTGTAATTAATTACATCGGACTCAATTTTCGAGATTTCACAGATACAGGTGTAGGTGGCTTTATTGTTAAATATCTGTTCCCCACCAAAATCTATTAAATTAATCTTAAATTTTTCATCTTGGAAATATTCTCTAAGTGCTCTGCCATTAACACTATTTAGGAAGGTATTCATCGTAATATAGCTTAATATTCCACCCCGTTTTAACATTAACATTCCAATTTGGAAAAAAGGGATGTATAAATCTGGGTGTCCACTTGCACATACTTTCCAATGCTTTAACAACTCCCTACTGTCAGTATCAATGTTGCGTGAACAAACATATGGTGGATTACCAACTATTGCATCGAAACCATTACCTACCTTAAATCCTAGATACCAGTTCGGGGTTAATGAATTCGCTTCCATTAGATTGAATTGAAAAGTGTGCTCATCTTCACCATATGAAATTGCTAGGAGGGAGAGTAAGATTTTCGACCTAGTAATTGAGAATTTTTGAATGTCACAGCCGAAAATATTTTCTCTGAAAATATCTTTAAAGGACTTATTGGAGAACTCCCTAAGTTTTATGGCTGCAGTGAAAAGGAAGCCCGCACATCCGCATGCTGGGTCACAAATAGTAATCTTTTCCCAATCTGAGATTTTTGAGAGTACGCTCTCTAAAATGAAATCCCTTATAAATTTTGGCGTGTATATTGCACCAGTAATTTTTTTATCTGATGGGGAGATAACAAATTCGAATAAACCAATTACTTCCTCAAGTGAGAAAACAGGCTGAATTTTTAAAAAGTCCGTTAAATTCTGGAAATCAATATCTGATGGCTGAATAATTAATGAATTTATTAGCTCATTTTTGATTTGTCTATTTTCTTGTGAAAAGAGAAAGGATGACACGATCAATCTGTTGATCAAGTTTTGGTCTGTTGAGTACCCTTTTAAAAATTTTAAGACTTCTTTGCTTACTATCAAAATATTTATTGGTATGTAAAAAAACAATTTTTAGCTCTTGTAGGCTTCCCGTAAATCAATTTCGAAAAAGAAATATTCAATGGCATAGCTCCGCATCTTCTCGTCGATTTCATCGTACTTCTCGCTGCCAACAGGATAAGTCTTCAAAATTACAGCTAATTCTTCAATACTCTGCTTTAATGTCCTCAAAGTCCACAATAACTTAATCGGATGTTCACGTTCATCAAATTTGAATGCTCTAGTTGCCATCCATTTTCCGAGGTTTGTTTTTCCAATTATTGCTCCTTCTTTGTTACGGTAGAATTGCTTGTCGTATTCTGGATCGCATGGATCTAAAAATCCCTCATCGTTTAGATGATATATCGTTTCGCTATTTGTAATCCACAAGGAACTCTTATTGTTATTGCAGAATTTGCAAGAATAAACTAGATTTTTGTAGTCGACAACGGTAAGTGTTCCGCTTTTAAGAAAAAAATCTTTTGGAACAAAATGATCCACTTCATAAAATGTATGTTTAAAGTATTCATGGGCATCACAGTATGCACAGGATGAATTGAAATCGACCTCTAAGTCTTCTTTGTGTTTAGTCCAATCTTTACTAGGTTTTCTTGTTGGTGTAAGGCGTCTTGTCGGTGTTTGAGAACGTAGTGGGAACATTATTTAGCTTTTAAAGATTCAACATATTTTAGTGCTTCTGTTTTTGCTGCTTCAAGTTTTTCAAATTTAGTAATATCATATAGGTGAATAGGAATTTCATTGGTACGTTTATCCAATCGATAAAGTTCGAGCTGTGCCTCTATCAGTCTATGTTTTTCCTCGCTATTCAAACCTTTTTCTTCGCCTTTATTTATTAAATTTTGTAATACCACTTTATTTCGCCCAATGAGATTTTTGTAATCCACAATGTTTTTCACTAATATATCTTCGAAATGTTTCAAATTTTCATTTGCTTCTACTTTATCATAGATGATGTTCGGAATTTCTACGTTTGGAAATGCGTCCGCCTGTTCATTAGTGAAGATTATCATTGGAAATTGTGGTTTGATTTCTCTAAACTTTCTTGCAACTTCATCACCATTATATAATAGAACATTATTATCAACCAAAAAATAATCGATCATTAACATGTCAATATCGGATGAATAAATTTGGTCAATTAATTCCGATATGGGCATATGCTTGGTGATGTTGTATCCTATTACGTCAAAGTTATCTCGAAGATCCATTTGATAAAGTAATACTTGGTCAGGATCTTCATCGACATATCCGATTTTATATTTCATTTTAATTCGTTTTAAGTTTGATTACAGTTTTGAATCCCTCATTAGTGTCAATGATTTCTATCTCTCCATCGTTATCATTTACCGTATTTTTAACTAAGTACATACCAAGACCAGTGCCAATATCATTTCCCAACCTGTCTTTCTTTGAAGTCGTAAATGGTAAAAAAACCGAATCCTTATCGCTCTTGAATACATCAGGTAGTCCCAATCCATTATCGGAGTAGGTAATGGATATAGTATTATCAATATACTCCAATAAAATATTAAGTTTTCTCTCTCTTGGCTCTCTCATATTATGAAATGAATCTATCGAGTTGGAAATCAAATTGCTAAAAATTGTATTCAAGTCTATCTCAAAGGCTTTAAAAGTATAATCTTCCTTAATATTGTTTTGCAATTCGATAGTTATCTCACGCTTGTCGAAAACCTTTCTCCAATCAGAAATTAGTGTGTTAAAATATTCATCCAGTCTTATCACCCTTCTTCTCCGTTTGTTTTTCTTAATGGAAGTTAGGGCATAGTCAACCCAATGCATCATAAGTTCCGAATCTTTTTTGAAGATTCTCATTAGTTCTAAACCATCCCTGTAAACATATTCATCAGTCGGGTCAATAGGAGTTAATTTGGAATAAACTTTTTCCAAATGATTTATCCGAGAAAGGTTGTTTCGAACACCTTTTAGTTCATGAGAGAATGATGTTACAATTAGACCTAAACTTGCCAATGTTCTAACTTGGGACATCTCATTCTCTTCTTCTTCCTTTTGCAAGGGTCTAACGAGTGACTTCTGAATTATTTCTTGGTATGACTTTAATTCTTCTGCTATGTTTTCATAAGGCTGAGACTGATCATTGCCTGCAGTTTTCGCACTTAATTTTTGTGCTTCTCTCTGCTCAATTATTAGTTCAGCTAGTCTTAAAGCTTCCGCTTCAGCCTCACGTTCTTGTTTCTCCTTTGCAATTCGCTTCATTTCAAGGTAGAACGGATGTAGTACTTTTGTACGATCAAGCTCAAATTCTTTAACAATATCTGTTAATAAATTTTTTAGAACTTGAAAGGATTCGTTTTCAATCAAAGCCCCACGGTCGGATTTGTCAATCAAATCGCTATTTCCAACTCTTGAGATGGTCAATAGACCTGAAATCTGATTTGCTCCAACTCTCCAGTCTCCAATTCTTTGCCCTGCGCCTGCAGTACTTTGACTTGCTCTGTCGCCTAATTTCAACCAATCATTTCCGTTTTCTCCATAGGGTCTCACTCTAAACGAATCCCTGTATATTTTTATTCCACCAAATTTATCAATCAGAGCCTTTCGTTCCTTTGCATTGATTACTTTGTATGGGTAGCCTTCCTTTTTAGAGATCTGATTCTTTAGGAAAAAAAAGCTGAACCTAAATGCGCCAATATTTTGAAATTTTCTTTCATTTTGGGGATCATTCTCCCATTTTGTCAATTCAAATACCGACCTTGAATACTTGAACTTCTTTTCTTCAAAAGTTTTGAGGTCTAATGGTGGTTTTGCATTAGTGAATAAATGAGAATATTGTTTTCGTACAATCCCTAAATCTAGTTCATTTCTCTCAATTTCAATTTCTACCTTCAAAGTTTTAGGATCAAAATTTGCTACAACTTTGGTGTCATAATCATTTAAAAAGGACGTCTGAACCTCTCCAAAATCATCTGGAGATTGTTGGGAGATACATGCAACATGAAATGGAATTTTCAACTCCTTTGGGGGAACTAAAGCCTCCAAGCTGTTGTATACGCTCCTAATATTTTCCTTTGACCAAGAATCCTTCAATTCTGTGATCTTAATCGCTGTTCCTGACTCGAATTTCACTGACTTTAAATAAGACCTTACCGTGTCCTTATCTATAAAACTGAGCTTTAAATATTGTTGTAGATTTTCATGCCTATCAGTTAAGGTCGAAGTAATTTCGCCTATCGCTAAATTACCTACCTCAAATTGTTCCCAATCCATTTCCCAAAACAGATTTGTAAAATGTTCGTTGGTTTTAGTGGATGTGAACATCTCTGTTTTGCTTCCCAATCTATCTAAAGCAAATCTACCAATTCCCTTTGCACCAGTTTTCACTCTTCCGCCATTTGAAACATAATCAACCTCCTTATTTCCTGTACCTATTTCCATCCAATGGTTTGCGATGGTTTTTCCATCCATTCCAGTCCCATTGTCTATAAGATAGATAGCATTGTCCCGAAAGAAATATTTTTGTAAAATCCTTGTTTCTGATTGCTTTAACCCTTTGTCTAATATATAACCTTCATCATTTTTTTTGTAAAATTCTTTAATATTGGATGAATCATTAATGTGTTCGTATTCATCGAAACTTAACGTCTCTGGTACACTTTCACACACTATATCGAAAATTATTAAACAGTTATTTGCATCTGCATCATAAGCATTTTTCACCAGCTCAATGGTAGCGCCTTCAGGATTTGTAAAATTCTGCTGACCGATTAATTTGGCTGTTCTGGCGGATACTTTGAATGGAATTTGCTGCATGTTTCTATTATTACCTCAATAGATATCTATCAATAGACTGGTAATTTACGATGTTAACTTTTTTATTGCAATTAGAAAAAGTTATTTCAAATTATTTTACATACTCGATATATAAAACAGTGATATTTCGTTGAGTATCTGCGGTAATTTTGGTATTCATTAGGGGAGGACATTGTATGGATTTTGTTTAAATTCATATTTGTCTATACTCTGTAGTAGAAAATTGATCAATTTAAAGTTAATTTAGTGCTAAATAAATCTTTATGTTACAGCACTCAGATACACTGATCCATTCTACCAAAATTGATACCACTAAAATATTAGAAACCCGAATAGTTCTAGATACTCTTCGTCTGCCCTCAAATCAATCTCTCGATTTGATCGGTAAGGTAGATACATTTTATAATAACGCCTGGAGCAAACTCATTTGGTTTGTCGCTACCTTAGTGACCCTTGGTGTGATAGTTATACCTATTTTGATTCAATGGTACCAACGAAGGCAACTGCAGTTAAATAAAGAAGAATTAAAAACTGAAATCAAGAAAGAGTTTGAAGAAACGCTCTTGGAGTTAAAACAAAAGAACCAAGAAAACTTGGCAGAATTGAGAACCGAAATGGAAATCCTTGCCAAAGGAATTGGAGCCAATGCTACAGCCTACATTGCAATGCAAGCAAAGAGATATGAAGTCGCAACTAACTCTTTCGCTAACGCTGTCCATGCATTGCTTTATTCCAATGATTTGCTCAACGCAAGAATAGCACTGAGTAACTGGAAGAAGTGTCTAAATGCTGAGGGCGTTACTAAGAATAAGATATTAACATATGCTAAGAACATGGGCGGTGATTATAAAAAGAAAGTTAGGGAAATAAGGGAATTAGTGGTGGATAACGATATAATCAATTCTTTAAATGAGATTGACGCAATTTTCGATGCTTTACCCGAAGATAATCAAGAAGAAAAATAGCACGCAAAGTAATTGGTTTTGTTGATAACTCGCAAAACATAACTTCAGTTTTTTACCTATAATTGCAACGTAAGGGGTTAGAGCCTTACATCAGTAGCGATATTAGAGCGTTAATCTTAATAGAAAGGTCACTGCAGCAAATGTTCGTGACCTTTTCTTTTTAATAAAAAGGGGATAAATGCGGGGATAAAATCAGTGCAAAACTTCTATTTTACAGCAATTTTTAATTCTAAATATAGCTTTAAATTGAAATAAAGCATATTATTTGATGGTTGATTTAAACTGTTTAAAGTATGATTATAGACAAAATCGAGTTTTGGACTTCAGAAATGTGGAAAACTTTTTTGTTAAAAAGCCGTGTAAACCTCGCAGGTTTTTGAAACCTGCGAGATTTTAATATGAAAAAGCCTGATAATTTATTGAGCTATTTTTTTGAAAACCCTTATAAGATTGTCAGCAATTATCTTATTCCCCTTATCCGAGGGATGAAGACCATCATACGTTATTTTCACTGCATCCAATGGGTAAGGATAATCATCACCTTTGGAATTGAAAGGGATAGATGCTGAAGCAGGGTATTTATAGTTTTGGTATTCACCGGTGGAAGGATTCTTCAGTCTTTTAAACCTTACTGCTTTTTCCAGTTTGAGTTTTTGATTGTGGTAAAGATCTACCACAGGAAAGTTTTCGTGTTTTGCAATTTCGATTATTGCATTGGCAAACATCTCTAATGTCTGACCGTTTTTAGCCTTATACGATCCGAATGCGTTGTTGTTGGCGTCAGCTACGTAAACAAAATCGTTTCGCTGCATTGGGGTTATAATTACAATTTTTGCATTGGGATTTAATGTCCTGATTTTGTTAACAATAATACGGTAAGCTCCGCAGGTAGTACCGGTACCTGTATTGTTAAGGTAATCGTTGATTGATCCGACAGGTATGCCGGACCACCAATCGTTCGTGCCTAGGAAAATTGAATATAAATCAGACTGAACAATACCTAATTTCTCAATTTCTTTCGCAATGCCCACAGTGGTCCAGCCGTTATGGCCCTGGTTTATGTAGTTGATGTTTGGCAGTTGATCTTTAACCCTATCCAGATATCCTCTTTTTACACGGTTTCCGGTTTCATTTAAATGGTTATTGAGGTAAGTAATGGAATCGCCGATGGCTGTCCATTTGATCTCTTTTGCGGGGATAAATGAAAAGTTAATAATGGATAGGAATAAAAATGATGTAATTATATTTTTAAAGGATTTTCTGCTCATGCCTTGTTCAAAATCTTGGTTAATCCATAGTTGAAGACTGGCGATGAATTTAGCGAGAATATTTTATGTTTTGAAGTGATTGATTCTTTAAAAAAACAGATGCCCGGATAAAAGCCCAAACATCTATTTTTTCAGGGTATTGATCTATTTTTATTTTAACTTAATGAATGATAACCTACATTTAACCTATCGCAACATGATCACAGGTTAAATAATTTATAGGGGGCTTCAGCAATGAGGCCCTTTTTATTCCCCACCGATTATATCAACCAGAAAATTAAGCGCATCTGCAGAATGTAGTGCTTTAGTTGATTGCATGGTCATATCAGCTGTTTCGGAAGATCTTTTCAACATTTGTTTCTCATAAGCTGAAATCGCATCCCCACTGGTCTGGAAATTTTCATTTTTTAAACATTGGCTTAGTTCGAGCGCATCGAGCATGGCCATATTTACACCTTCTCCCGCATAAGGAGGCATCAGGTGTGCCGCATCGCCGAGCATGGTCAAATTTGGGAGAGTTTCCCAGTTCTGATCCAATGGCATGCAGTATTGCGGACGTGGGACAAAAGCACCCGATGCATTTTCGAACAGCTCGAGCCAAAGCGGATCCCAATCCGAAAATGTCTCTTTAAACCATATAATTACCTGGTTTTTATCTGAAAAATCGATTCCAGACGCCGTTACCCAGTTTTCAGGTGCATTACAGCCGGTATAAAAAACCAAACTACCATCGCCTTTTGAACTTACAATGAGCGATTTCTCACCACCCATGGCAAATATTTTTCCACCATTTAACAGTGCATGCATATTTGGTGCGGCTGTTTCAGATGAATAAACAGCACCTTCTACAATGGTAACACCCGAATAAAAAGGCTTAATAGGGGTAATGTACGGCCGGATTTTAGAGTTTGCACCATCAGCGGCAATGACGATGTCGGCCGTAACAAAAGTTCCGTTTTTAAATTCAATCCGCCACGAATCCTTATCGGGTTGAAGTGATACAAAGTGACTGTTCCACACCACAGTATCTTTTTTCAATGAATCTAAAAGTATTTTTTGTAACGGACCGCGGTCTATTTCAGGGCGGAAAGCCTCTCTGTTGTCTGTATCGTTATCCTCGAATACAATGTTGCCATGCTGATCAATAATGCGGGTACGATCGGCTCCGGGGCGGTAGTTGGCCATAAAATCATCCATCAATCCGGCTTCTTTCAGTGCAGCCAAACCCGATTCTTCATGCAAATCGAGTGTTGCACCTTTTGGCCTTGCATTTTCATCAGCATCGCGTTCGTAAACATTTACTTTAAATCCGTCCATTTGTAGCAAGCGGGCCAAAGTTAAACCACCGGGACCGGCACCGATGATGGCGATTTTTTTATTTTTTAAGTTGTTCATGGTGTTTCTGATTGGTTATGCCTTTAATTACAATTTCACAGCAGGTTAAAACTAGCTCTTCATTAATAATTTGCTGCGGGCGGTCTAAATGATCGAAATATTCAGCTACAAGATCCTGAATAGGTGAAAAAAGCAGGGCCCTGTGCACATCATGAGGTAAATCGGGTATCAGGCCGGTTTTAACATGGGTTTTTAAAAAGCGATGTATTGGCGCAAAGAATTCTCCCTGCTGTATATTTTTTTCCTGAAAAGCCTTATTTAAAAGCGGAGAGGATTTTCCATACTGGATTAAAGAGAAGGAGGGTTTATTATTTTTAAGGTAGTGAAAAGTATTTAACCACAATCTTTTCATGCCTTCAGCAAAACCCATTTCAGGATTGAAGTTTTCCAATATTGCTTTTTCGTAAGTGCCCAGTACTTCTTCGATAAAGAGTTTGACCAATAAATCTTCCTTGTTTTCGTACTTGATGTAAATGGTGCGAGGAGATATATTGGCTGCCTTGGCAAGCTTTTGCATGCTGAGGTTTTCCAATCCCTCTTCAGAAATAATTTTTAAAGCAATTGAACGTATGGCTTCTTCCTTCTCTAAATTTTTTGGCCTCATATTATGATATTATGTTGTAATTAATACGGATCAAAAGTAAGTAAACGTTTGTTTACTTTTAGATTTTATTGAAGATATTTAACTGATTTTGACAAATCAAACGCTATAAATAATTTTTAACCACAGATGCACACAGATAAACACGGATTTTTTATCTGTGTGCATCCTTTCCATCTGTGGTTAATTTTTTATCCAAAAAGTGTTAAGTATTTTCCTATACTAAAACTTATCCTCCATCCCAAATAAGCCTATTAATCCGCCGGTATGGATGGCGAGAATTTTATCATCTTCGCCGATAAATCCCTTTTTTTGCAGATCTGCAATAGCAAAGCACATTTTTGCAGTATAAACAGGATCTAAAAGCAAGCCGGTTTGAGCAGTAAATGTTTTAATAAAATCGATCAGTTGAGGGGTGGTTTTGGCATAGCCGCCAAAATGATAATCAAGGTGCAATGCTAAATGATCGGAAAGGGGAGTGTATTTTGCTATTTCATCTTTAATAAACGAGCCGCCTTTTAATACGGGGATAATGTGGAGTTTGGTGTTTAATCCTTGTTGCTGAATTCCTTTTAATAATCCGGCTGCGGTAGTACCTGTTCCGGCAGCACAGAAAATATGATCATAATTTTCAATGAGTTCGCTGATGATTTGTGCGCAGCCAATTGTAGCTTCAGGCGAGGCTCCTCCTTCATCAATAAAATACGCTTCATCATTTGTAGCAAAATGCAACTCAAACAATTTATGTTTATCCCGGTAACTTTCGCGGTTGGTAAAAATGAGCTGCATGCCAAATAAGCTGCAAAGCAATAACATTTCATTCTTTACTTCTTCACCTCTTACAAAAGCTGTTGATTTTAATCCCGATCTTGCTGCTGCCGCGGCCGTAGCCACCAGGTGATTGGAATAAGCGCCGCCAAAGGTTACTAAATGTGTTTTGTTTTCTGCTTTTGCCCTGGCTAAAATGTATTTGAGTTTGCGCCACTTATTGCCCGAAATATAAGGGTCGATCAGGTCATCGCGTTTAACAAAAAGATTGTTAAATGGGGGCAATGTTATCTTTTGTACAGGACTATATATTTCTTCGAACACGTGTAAAAATAAAAAACACCTGAATATTTCAGGTGTTTTTAAGCAATATTATATTTGAAAATTGATTATTGGCCAATACCAAGACCTATACCTGCATTAACCATGCTGTATTTTGCCTGGGTATAAGAACCGTAAAATTTAAAGAAACCAAATTTTAACTGAAAACCTAAGCTTGCCCTCACACCATCAATATCAGTTTGTTTAACCGAAACCGGATCTACATAAGTTGCATTGCTTGTGCCATCTTCAAATTTATAGGTACCTAAAGCTTTTAAATTAGTGTTGGATATTTGATAACCCACGCTGGCAAAAGGAGTAAAAAACAATATTTTTTTCGATACGATGGCATCAAAATTTACCCCATTAAATTTTGCATCAATACGCTGATCAGAATTTGCGGTATTATTAATATTCAATGGCAAATTATATTTATACTGGGTAAAACCGCCGGCAATTGCAATATCTACAGGTACTAATTTTTCTGTTGTAGAACCCATAAATAATGGTAAAAGTTCAACTTTGGCGCCAAAACCAATCATCGATAAACTTCCCAAATCGCTGCCGATTTTTATTTTAGGCATGGCCCTTAAAGTAACATCGATATTTTTTGGTAAACCCAATGTAGCCTGGATCTGTGCAGACGGCACCACATGGAAACCAACACCCTGTGGCAGGTTGAAGAATTTGCCTGTAGGAATTCCACTACTGGTGTAAATCTGCATTTTGCCACCTTCGCTATCGTTGCCAAATGCCGTTGGGCCAATTGAAGAAGCACCTGGTGCAGGTTTGATATTACTTAATCCCAATGCGTTTACATCGTAACTTCTGGCCGATTGCGGAACAAAAGCTGCAGAGGCAGAAACACGGACATCAAATTTTAAAAAACCTTTTGATCTGGCAGTATTCGACCATCCATCAGTTAATCCCAATCCCAAACCTTTATATAACGGGTCGAAATAGGCATTAATTAATTTGGTTGCATCAGCAGGACCAGAAACAAATAAGCTTCCAACATCTTGTTGTGCGTTTGCCTTTTGGGCCATTACCAATAAAAATAAAGCACAAGCGGCTTTTAAAGAGTAGCATTTCTTCATATAAATGATTTAGAATGTTTTTATTAGGATAAAGATAATGCTGTTTTTCCGAAAACTGCAATCATTGAAAAATTCTTGAACTTAAAAGTTTATTTTTGCCCAATGGAAAATGTGGTCGAATTGCAGGAATCAGAAGAGCAGGAATTATATGAGCATTTAAAAATTATTGTCGATAAAGGGCAGTCTTTGCTGCGTATTGATAAATTTTTGATGGTACGTGTAGAAAATGCCTCACGAAACCGTATTCAGAACGCAATAGATGCCGGTAATGTACTGGTTAACCAAAAACAGATCAAATCGAGTTATAAGGTAAAACCTTTCGACGAGATATCTATCGTGCTGCCACATCCGCCACGCGATACCGAAGTTTACCCGGAAGATTTACCGCTCGATATTATTTACGAAGACAGTGATCTTTTAGTGGTAAATAAAGCTGCCGGAATGGTGGTACACCCCGGATTTAACAATTATACCGGTACGCTGGTTAATGCTTTGGCATTCCACTTTGAGCAACTTCCGCAATTGCCGGGTAATGATGGCCGCCCGGGTTTGGTGCACCGCATTGATAAAGATACTTCGGGTTTATTGCTGATCAGTAAAAATGAAAAATCGATTACACACCTCGCACGTCAGTTTTTCGATCATAGTATTACGCGTAAATACATTGCGCTGGTGTGGGGCGATATTGAGCATGACGGAACAGTAACCGGTTACATCGGCAGAAGTGCTAAAGACCGCCGCGTGATGGATATTTATGATGACGAAGAAAAAGGCAAATGGTCGGTAACGCATTATAAAGTACTAAAGCGTTTGGGCTATGTAACGCTGATCAGCTGTGAGCTTGAAACCGGCCGTACCCACCAGATCAGGGCACACATGCAGCACATCGGGCATCCGCTTTTTAATGATGCTATGTACGGCGGCGATAAAATTTTAAAAGGAACTACTTTTAACAAATACAAGCAGTTTGTAGATAACTGTTTCGAATTATTACCTCGTCAGGCTTTACATGCGCAGAGTTTGGGTTTTATCCATCCTACCACTAAAGAATACATGTATTTCGAATCGCCTTTACCGCCCGATTTTAAAGCCGGCTTAACCAAATGGGAAAATTATATCGCCACATCATAAAATATGCTTCAGGAGTACCTTTTATTTAATGATGAATTTCAGGCGGCTGATATTCCGTTTTTAACGGCTGCGAACAGGAGCTTTAAATTTGGAGACGGATTGTTTGAAAGCATGCGTATGATCAATCATAAGCTCCAGTTTGCTGATTTACATGCCGACAGGCTTACGGCAGGGATGAAAGCTTTAAAGATTGATGGACATGCCTTAATGGACGATTATTTTATACGTCAAAAAACTGCCGACCTCGCCAAACGCAACAAATGGAATGGAAATGTCCGTTTCCGTCTTTCGGTTTACAGGGGAGGAGCTGGTGTATATACTCCCGAAATTAATAAGGCCGGTTATGTTTTAGAAGGTATTCCGCTAAAATCATCTGGTTACGAACTTAACAGTAAAGGTTTGATCATCGACGTTTACGACGAAATGACTAAGCCTGTTAATAAACTATCTAATTTTAAAACCGCTAATGCATTACTTTACGTGATGGCGGGGATTTTTAAAAGCCAGAACCGCTTGGATGAAGCCATGATCCTGAATCAATATGGTTTTCTTTGTGAAAGCATCAGTGCCAATGTATTTGTGGTATATAATAAGCAGATTTATACCCCATCGCTGGCCGAAGGTTGTGTAAGCGGGGTAATGCGTACCGCTGTAATGCAATTGTGCAAAATGAATGATCTACCTTTGATTGAAGCACAGATTAACCCTGAAATTTTAAAAGAAGCAGAAGAAGTTTTTATTACGAATGCTACGCAGGGCATACAATGGGTAATGGGCTACGGCCGGAAAAGGTATTTTAATGAAATATCGAAGTTTTTGAGCGAAAAATTAAACGCAGTTTAGTTCACTGGTCATTTGTTAATTGTTTAATTGCTCGATTGTTAAATTGTTAAAGCAAATTGCCGACTGTAAACTGTTTTTATCGTTCGCTGGTTAATTGGTGATTGCTTTATTGTTTCATTTCAGGATTGTTAAATCGTTAAAGCAAATTTTTTTTCAATTCGTTATTTCGAGCGAGCTAACATGTACCGTCATTTCGAGCGAAGTGCAACGAAGTTGAGAAATCTACCTCGAGATAGATCTCTCCGTTTCGCTAGGCTTCAGTCGAGATGACGCCACTTTTTTAGCGCTTATTCTACTCCGGACCTCCAGACGTTGGCCTTCGCACCATTGCGATTAAACAAACGCTAAGCGCCAAACACTCTACGCCAAACGCAACTACAACCTCATTCCCCTTAAAAAATCTTCAATCAACATGCGTTTTTTACCTTCATACTGGATATCTAAAAGTTTGATAAAACCGTCTTTAGCTGCAAATTTTAAATAGGTTTTACCATCTGTTAAGAACCCGCCAGCTGCAATGCCAGGCTCTTTATCTTCAATTTCGGCCTTAAATACCTTTAAAGTTTTATCATTTAGGATGGTAAATGCCGTTGGGTAAGGACTCAAGCCGCGGATTAAATTATGGATTTTTTGTGCAGTATTATTCCAGTCGATTTTACAGTCTTCCTTAAAAATCTTCGGTGCATGTTTTAATTCGCCGCGTTGAGGTTGCGGTTGTTCGTTTACTTCGCCTGCCTCAATGGCATGGAGGGTTTTTACCAGTAAATTTGCGCCAATAACCATCAGTTTATCATGCAAATCGCCTGCGGTTTCATCATCTGCAATAGCAACACTGTCGCTAAGGATAATGTCGCCTGTATCAATTTCCTCTTTAAGGAAAAAAGTAGTTACGCCACTTTCTTTTTCGCCGTTTATAATGGCATGGTTAATTGGCGCCGCACCGCGGTATTGTGGTAGCAGTGAGCCGTGTAAATTAATGGTTCCTTTGGCTGGCATACTCCAAACCACTACCGGTAGCATCCTGAATGCCACTACCACCTGCAGATCGGCCTGGTATGATTTTAATTCCTCAATAAACTCAGGATTTTTTAATTTTTCGGGCTGTAAAACCGGAATCCCTTTTTCTACGGCATATTTTTTTACGGCACTTTCGTTCAGTTTTTGTCCACGGCCTGCTGGCTTATCAGGTGCAGTAACTACTGCAACAACATTAAAATTGGCTTGAACTAAGGCATCTAAAGATGCAACAGCGAAATCGGGCGTACCCATGAAAACTATTTTCATAAAGAAAGTGTTGTGTTTCTAAAATAACGTGGATAGCCGCGTTAAGTTTTGCAAAATAACTAAAAATAAACCCATACTTATAGGCAAAAAATGGTACAAGGCAAAGATGTTGTTAAAGCAAGTGGATTGGTGTATGTAACCGACGGCATGCCTGGGATTTACCGTAAAGGGAAACCGGGTAAATTTTATTACGAGGATAAGGAAGGACATAAAATAACGGAAGAAAAACACCTCGAAAGGATCAAAGCCCTTGTTATTCCCCCGGCCTGGCAGAACGTGTGGATTGCCAATAAACCGAATGCATATCTGCAGGTTACCGGAATTGATGCTGCGGGCAGGAAACAATATAAATACCATAATAAGTGGACAAGCCGCCGGTCGGAAGATAAATATTTCCGCCTGCTGGAATTTGGGAAAGCTTTACCAAATGCAAGGAAAAACCTGGAGAAAGATCTTCGCCGTAAAGATTTTGATGAACGGAAAGTGCTGGCCATTTCGGTTGATGTATTGCAAAAAACACTCATCCGTGTTGGAAACGAGAGTTATAAACAGCTTTATGGTTCATTCGGACTTACCACACTGCGTGATAAACATGTAAAAATTGACGGAAGTAAAATTACCATGGATTTTATAGGTAAAAAGGGCGTTCAGCAAAAATTAGAACTGAATGACCGGTCGCTGGCTAAACTGGTTAAAAAATGCAGAGACATTCCTGGTCAGGAATTATTTCAGTTTTATACCCATGGAAAAGAGCATAAAAGTATAGATTCGGGTAAGATAAACACCTACATTAAAGAAATTACGGGCGATGATTTTACAGCAAAAGATTTCAGGACCTGGGGCGGAACACTCGAAGCTTTGCGCCAGTTTTCTAAATGTAGCGCTGATGAAAATTTTAATTTAAACTCAAAAAAGGCAATCGTAACCGTTTTAGATTGTGTGGCCAAAAAACTGGGAAACACCCGGGCGGTTTGCAAAAGTTCGTACGTGTATCCGCTTTTGTTAACAGCTTACGAGAATGATGAGTTAGGCAAATACATGAAGAAGATGAATAACAATAAAGTAACTGGTAAGCTAGGACTGGCGCACGATGAAAAGGTTTTATTGTCGTTTTTGAAAGCGAATAGTAAGTAATAACAACTCGTCATTTCGACTGTAGTGTAACGAAATGGAGAAATCTATCTCGAGGCAGATCTCTCCGCTCCGCTATGCTCCGGTCGAGATGACGACCAGCTAATAAGTTTTGTTTCAGTGGGGATGAAGACTCTAGCCGTTATTCCTTAGGCGCCTTTTTTATCGGGTGTACAGGCTGTTCTTCCTGCTCGCGCTGTTTTGCCGGATTATTGGTTTTTGGTGCTTTATTCGGTGTACTGTCGTTCTCTTTCCTTACCGTTTTATGATCAACAGGTTCTCTGCCTTTAGGTACTTCTTCTTCGTAATTACTACCTGGTTTATCGCTTTTAACTTTTGGACCGCTCATTTTTTTTAATTATTGAGTGAATAAATTTTGAATGATTGAATGTTGCTAACGCCAAATCAAATCCTTTGCTTAATAACAATTCTTAATCTGTTAAGTTTGAAAAATTGCTTTATCAATCATTCTTTCATTCAAAACTCAATCCTTCTATCATTCAATCAATTTCCCATTCAATTAATCATTTTCTCAATTATTCATTCATTCATTCTTTCATTCAATCATTGAGCCATTCAATCATTAATTATAAAGCAGATATTTCTTACGCATGGTTTTATAGGCACTTAATCCCGGTTCCCAGCTCGCCCTGATTTCGGCTTCGCTTTTTCCATCAATAACCTGTTGCCTGAAGTCGGCCACACCAACCAATCGCTCAATTGTGCCCATTTCTTTGCTTAATTTGGTGTTAAAGAAATCTTCTTTTCTAGGCGATGCCTTATAAAGTTCAATTAACCAGCTGATGTTAACCTGTTTTGATTTAACCAGTTCTGCAGTATCATAATTCCTCAGGTCAAGGCCATAACAAAGCTGATCCTGAAATAAAGGAGTTTCAGACATGCCTTTTATGCTTTTTGGGGTGAAACTGAAATCGAATTTTCCTTTGAGGTATGGGGCACCAACAATAGTAAAAGGGAACATGGTACCACGGCCATGGTTTAAATAAGTACCCTCGAACAAACAGGTAGATGGATAAAGCAAAATAGCTTGCTGTGTGTTTAAGTTCGGAGATGGTTTTACTGGTAAAGTATAGGCCATATCGTGGTTATAATTGGCATTTTTGATAATGGTGATCTTACATTTTACTTTGTCTTTTAACCAGCCCTCACCGTTTAACATCTGTGCATATTCGCCAACGGTTAAACCATGTGCAATAGGAATGGGTTGTACACCAATGCCGGATTTAAATTTGGGATCCAAAATCGGACCGTCTATCAAATAACCATTAGGATTGGGCCGGTCTAAAATCAACAGTGGTTTATTATTTACCGCACAAGCCTCCATCACGTGTTGTAAGGTATTTATGTAGGTGTAAAAACGTACGCCCACATCCTGGATGTCAAAAACCATAATGTCGATATCGGCCAGGTCTTCGGCAGTAGGGGTACTGTGTTTGCCATAAAGTGAGATCGCTTTTATGCCTGTTTTGGTATCTACATCATCGTTAACCGTAACCCCGGCACTTGCATTGCCCCTGAAACCATGTTCAGGACCAAATATTTTCTGAATTTTAATGCCCCGCTTTAGCAGACTATCAACCGAGGTTTGTGTACCGATAACCGATGTAGGATTAACCACCATGCCCACACGTTTTCCTTTTAGCAGTGGCAGGTATTTTTCAGTCTGCTCGGCTCCGGTTTTAAGTTCCGATGGCACTTTGGGCGTCCTGATCAGCAATTTTCTGTTTTCGAGGTTTTTCCCCTTTCCGATTTCCTGTTCCAGTGGTTTTGGCTGTCCGCAGGCTGATAATGCAATTAATCCAGTTAAAGCAAAGCAGATATATTTTTTCATTTTCATTATTATTCTAATCTTCCGGTATGATAACAAAACAATTAAGCTGATATTTTGATTTATGCTATTGATGTTTGCGTATTGTAAGTTGATCGCTGATGTTTAAAGTTGCTTATTTATTTTCGAAAATGCCATTTTTTAAAAGGAATTGAGCATTTTTGTTACTTAACAATTGATTAAATTGAATTTCGAATATTTCATAGCAGGGCGGATAGCCATTAAATCGGAACGTACCTTTTCTAAACTGATCGTGCGCATTGCCATTGCAGGTGTAATGCTGAGTCTGGCTGTTATGATCTTATCCATCGCCATTATTAAAGGGTTTAAAACGGAGATTCAGGATAAGGTGAGGGGATACCTTGGTGATGTACAGATTACGCGGTACGACCTGAATAATTCTTTTGAACATTCGCCCTTTGTATTGGATGCTGAAACGCAGAAAATGCTTAAAAATAACCGCGATATTGAATTTTACTATCCTTTTGCCACAAAACCTGCCATTCTATCAGCGAATAGTGAAATAGAAGGTATTAATTTTAAAGGAGTAGATAAAAGTTATAAGTGGGATTACATTAAACAGCACATCATCAGCGGTACCATAATCGATTTTTCTGACAGTACGGCTGCGATGCAGGAGCTGTTAATTTCGAATTACACCGCAAAACGTTTAAAACTAAAAACGGGTGATGATTTTATCATGTATTTTGTACAAAATCAACTGCGTCCGCGGAAATTTAAAATTGTAGGTATTTACGATATCGGTGTAGAAGATATTGATAAAGGTTTTGTACTGGGCAACCTGAACATTATTAAGCGCTTAAATAACTGGAAACCCGATGAAATAGGTGGTGTCGAAATCAGGATTAAAGACTTTAATAAGCTTAAACCCATTGCCGATAATATTTACGAACATCTGCCGCGTAACCTTCGTTCGTATTCCATTGAGGAAAATTTTCCGAATATTTTTACCTGGTTGGGCCTGCTTGATGTAAATACGAATGTCATCCTGATTTTAATGCTGATTGTGGGGGTAATCAACATGGTAACAGCATTATTGATTATGATTTTGGAGCGTACTAATATGATCGGGATGCTAAAATCTTTTGGGGCCAGCAATTGGAGCATTATGAAGATTTTTCTCTACAATTCGGCTTATCTCGTGGGGATTGGTTTGCTTTTGGGTAATATTTTAGGTGTGGGACTTGGCTTTTTACAGCAATCAACACATATTTTTAAACTTAACCAGGCATCTTACTTTCTGGCTTATGCGCCGATTGAGTTTCATTTTATCGATGTTCTGGCGCTGAACGTTATCACAGTAGTCGTATGTTTGGCGGTTTTGGTTATACCTTCGTTACTCATCAGCAAGGTTTCTCCGTTAAAAGCCATCAGGTTTAAATAACTGATAAAAAAACTTGGGTCACCGGACAGATCAAACCCGGCGCCCAAGCAAACCTAAACCTAAGATTTTCTTAAATATTCCGACGCTTATTAATCGGTTCGTTTTAAAATATATTCGTAACTCAATGTAGCATAAGATACCGCTGGCGGAAAATTAGCTTGTTCCTTAAATCTCCTTTTAAGCGTTAAATCTACACCACTGCTTTTAACATCATATTCGCCGTTCAAAATCCTGTTCCAGTCAAAATCAGCAGTCCAAACGCCTTCAGCTACAAAATTACCTATACCATTATTTAAAGTATAAGTTCCTTTTACCGCCGCTGGTTTTAAATTGCCGCTGGCCGTGATATCAAATTTGCCATCTTTTAAAGTAACTGAAACGGGCGTGATTTCGGGCACCGATTTAACACTACTGGTTACCACCAAAACGCCGGTATAATGGCCATCTGTTATCACATCCACAGTAGTTGATTTTTTACAGCCGAAAGAAAGGCCAATGGCAAGTAAGAGGATATAGATTTGAGCTTTCATACCCCTTAAACGGCGCTCAAATAAAAAACGCTACAACTAAACCGAAATCCACTCTATTCCCTGTGTACTGTGGATAAAATCGGTGCGGGGTTGGAGGTTGAGGTAGGGGTAGGTTACTTTAGAAAGGTAAAGTCCTGTAGGGTGTGCCGGATCCAAAGTTTTGGGTGTTTCGAGACTGATCAGCAGGTTTTCGAATTCATCAACACTTAATTCACCTTTGCCCACTTTTAAAATTTTACCCATTAAAATCCTGATCATTTTACTCAAAAAACGGTTGCTTGCAATATGGAAACGGATGCGGTCGCCTTTACGGTTTACAAACAGGTCGGCTTCCATCACATTACAGATGGTGTGCTCATACTTATTGGGTTGGGTACAAAAAGCCCTGTAATCTTTATAGTTTGGCAATAAATTTACGGCTTCCTTCATTTTATGCAGATTGAGCGCTGGTTCCAGGTAAAAGGAACTCTGGTTGCTTAAAAAAGGATCTTTATAGGTATGGATAAAATAATCGTATTGGCGCTGTACTGCATCAAAACGGGCGTGTGGCAGGCCTTCCATTTTAATAATATCGAAAACAGCTATATTTTGTGGTAAAGCCTTATTTAAGCGGTAAAGCAAGTCGAAATCAAATTCATTTTTAATATCTGCATGGAAAAAAAACTGACTGGCATGTACATGTGCGTCCGTTCTGCCACAACCGATAATCGGGATGGGAAATTTGAAAATCTGGTTCAGCGCTTTTTCAATAACATCTTGCACACTAATGGCACCTGGTTGTTTTTGCCAGCCATTATAATGCTGACCCTGATAAGCGATGTGGAAGAAGTATCTCATTATTTCGCTGCAATTTTACGTAAATTTTAGCAGCCGCAATATTAAAAGCTATTTTTGCACCGTAAATTTTAATTATGGAGTTAAGAAACTGCCCTTGTGGAAGCGGAATGGCTTTTCAGCATTGTTGCCAGCCTTATCATTTAAGAGTGAAAAATGCACCCACTGCTGAAGTATTGATGCGCTCGCGGTATTCGGCCTTTGTTGTAGCCGATGCGGCTTATCTTTACGATACCACGCACAGCAGTAAAAAGAAAAATCATTCTAAAAATGCTTATTTAAATAGTGCAAAAAATACCAAATGGCTAAAACTCGAAATCGTTTTTTCGGATTTTGACGTGGTAGAATTTAAAGCATATTACCTGAATAAAAAGTTCCAGACCGAGGTGCTGCACGAAAAATCTAATTTCAGGTTAGAGGATGGCAAGTGGTACTATGTGGATGGGGATTTTTACGGGTAATTTTAAGTTTATTGGCCTCACACGGATAAAGCCGTCATCCTGAATTTATTTCAGGGTCTATCTTGCAAGAAAGATACTGAAATAAATTCAGCATGACGTCGCGTTGGAATGACGACACGAGGGGAAGTCTATTTATAATTTCTTCGCTTCATTCCAATATATATCCATTTCTGCAAGTGTCATATCGGCAAGGGCTTTTCCGTTTTCTTTGGCTTTGGTTTCAAGGTACTGGAAACGTTTTATAAACTTTTTATTGGTTTTTTCCAGTGCGTTTTCAGGATTGATATTAATAAATCGTGCATAATTGATCAGCGAAAAAAGCACATCACCAAATTCTGATTCGGCTTTTTCAATATCAATAGCCGTGTTATCGGCTACGTTGAATTCGGTTTTAAATTCCTGCAATTCTTCTTCAACCTTTTCCCAAACCTGTTTTTTATCTTCCCAGTCGAAACCCACGCCCCTTGCTTTTTCCTGTATGCGTGCTGCCTTAACCAAGGCGGGTAATGACGAGGGTACACCAGCCAAAACCGATTTGTTGCCTTCTTTCAGCTTAATTTGTTCCCAGTTGCGTTTTACATCTTCCTCGTTCTGCACTTCAACATCGCCATAAATATGCGGATGACGGTTTACCAGTTTATCGCAAACACCATTTAATACATCGGTAATGTTAAAATCGTTCGTTTCGGAAGCAATGCGTGAATAAAATACCAGGTGCATCATCACATCGCCAAGTTCCTTCTTGATTTCGTCTAGATCTCCCTCCAAAATGGCATCGCTTAACTCATAGGTTTCTTCAATGGTTAAATGGCGCAGGGTTTCCATGGTCTGTTTTTTATCCCACGGACATTGTGTGCGCAGTGTATCTAAAACGGTAAGCAGGCGTGTAAAAGCATCGGCTGGGTTATTTGCGGTAGCTGGAATAGGGTTATTTGGCATGTGCTGTTATTGAAGTAAATTATCGGATGCTAAAATACCAAACCCAGGCGATTAAGAAAAGCTGAAAAGGTACCCTGAACCATAAATATTTTGGTCCGGGGCCGGGTTTGTGCAGATCTTCATAGTTAATGCGGTGTTTTGCCGCATAAATATTGGCCGGTAAAATGGCGATGTAAAAAATAATTAATGCTATTCCGGTGTAATAACGCGTACTATCTATGCTTAAGCCAATGGCGAATAAAATTTCGAGTACACCTGTAAAAAGCACAATCTCAACCTTTTTAGGGATAAACAGTGGAATCATGGCCGCCATACTGGTTTTAAACTTAAAGTGCCCGATGGCGGTAAAAAGCAACATTACGCTCATGGCAATATTGCCCGCAAAAATATTTCCTTTATCAAAGGTAGTGTGACCGCCAAAAGCCAATAATGCCACATATACCAGTAACAATACAAATAGAGGTTTCATTAAATTATTTTATCAGGTTAAAGGCAATTAAAATAGTTGCTATAAACAATATCACTAATCCCGATAAAAATATGAAATCTGCTGTTTTTTCTAATGGTTGGCTTGAAGTTTTTGTTCTCCGCATAGCGATAAAAGATAGGATACAACTGGTCATGAAAAACATTACCGCCGCAACTGCAAATTCATCGATCAGGGAACCATCGGTAAGTGCAAGTTTTTTTAAAGAAGTAAGCACAATAAAGCAGATTCCCAGTAAGTTTGCAGATGTGCTTAAAATATGCGGCGATCTGTTTTCGGCCATTTTAATCTTTTTCTTCTAATTTAATCTTTTTAGTAATCCGGTAAACGCGTTTCTTTTTATCGGGTTTGTGTTCTTCGCCCATTAAAATACCCCAGGGTTTAAGGTTATCAACCCTGTCGAATATGATTTTTAACATGGCCAGGTAGGGGATACATAAAAACATGCCCGAAATGCCCCAGATCATTTCGCCAACTACGATGCCGATAAAGGCAAACAAGGCATTAATTTTTACTTTAGAACCTACTACCAACGGCATTAAAACGTTTCCATCAACAGCATGAACACCTACAAAAGCAATTAAAACCAGTAATACTTTGCCTGCACCAGCGGTTGCAAAAGTGATTAAACAGCTTACCAATAACGCGAAGAAAATCCCTAAATATGGTACAACATTAAATATTCCGGCCACCAAACCCAATAATACAGAATATTTAACCCCTAAAAGACTCAATACGGTGATCATCAATACAGTAACAATCAACATCTGGAGAAATAATCCGATGATGTATTTTTTAATGATATACTGGATCTGGCTAACAATTTCACTTACTTTTTCTTTGTGTTCTTCTCTAAAAACAGAGGTTAAGAATGTGAATAATACCCTGCGGTAATTTAAAATAAAGAAGGTAAATAATAAGGTAAAACCCAAAAACAAGAGGGTAGAAGACAAGGTTGCCAGGGTTGTCGCCACAATTGCGGCACTGGTTGCCAATGCTTTTTCGGTACTATCATTTAAATAATCGAGCTGTTTTTGCGAGTTTACACCAAAAGTATGCGAAATCCATTTCTGGAGTTCGTGGTATGAAACATTGGCTTTTTCTTTCAATAAAGGCCAGTCTGCCCATAAATCGCTCAACTGGTTGCCAAAAAAGTAAATAATACCACCAATTACTGCGATCATCAGGATTACAGATGCCAGGGTAGATAAACTTCTTTTAAATTTTAATCTGTGTTCCAGAAAATTACCAACCGGTAACAACAAAATTGCCATTAAAAAAGAGAACAGCAGTGGCGCTAATAACGATTGGCCTAAAATGGCAATGTAGGTTAGGCTGATTAAACAGAAAAGGACCAATGCAAGTTTGGGTAGAAATGATAGTTTGTCTTTCATAAATTTTAAATCCTGTTTAATACAAAATGCCCGAGTAATTGTTTCATTAATCGGGCATTTAAATATAAGGGATTATTTTTTTAATAACTGCTTGCCTGATCTAAAATTGAAATATCTTCAGGCGAAAGTTTTAAGTTTGCTGCATCCGTGAATGATTTTAACTGGCTTAAATCGGTAACGCTGGCAATTGGCGCAGTAACTGATGGGCGATTAATCAACCACGCCAAAGCTACCGAGGCTGGTGCCACATGGTGTTGGTCTGAAACCTGATCCAAGGCTTTTAAAATCCTGAAACCACGTTCATTCAGGAATTTTTTAACGCCACCACCACGCTGACTTTTGTTCAGATCATCTTCACTGCGGTATTTGCCGGTTAAAAAGCCACTTGCCAAAGAATAATAGGTTACAACACCCAGGCCATGTTCCAGGCAGATTTTTTCGTGTTCCCGCTCAAATTCTTCTCTGTCGTAAAGGTTGTACCCCGGCTGATAAACTTCGTAACGGGGCAGGTTATGTTCGGTAGAATAAAGCAAGGATTCTTTTAAACGATTGGCCGAAAAATTAGATGCACCGATCCAGCGTACTTTTCCCGCCTTGATCAAGGTTTCGTAAGCACCAAGGGTTTCTTCCACCGGAATACTTTCATCATCAAAATGCGAAAAATAAAGATCGATATAATCGGTTTGTAAGCGTGATAAAGAATGCTCTACCTGGTTAATGATATAGTCCTTTTTTAACGATTTGCCCTGACCCATATCCGAACCTACTTTTGTGGCAATAATTACATCGTGGCGTTTATTGTGATTTTTTAGCCAGTTGCCGATAATCGTTTCCGATTCGCCACCTTTATTGCCGGGTACCCAGCGCGAATACACATCGGCGGTATCGATAAAGTTGAATCCACTTTCAACAAATTGGTTTAATATTTCAAATGATTTTTGCTCGTCTATTGTCCAGCCTAAAACATTTCCTCCAAATACAATGGGCGCAATATTTAAATCGGTTTTTCCTAAGGTTCTTTTTTCCATGATACGAATGTTAATGTTGTGTTAACAAATTTTAGGTGGCAGTGGTTTTGGCAGGCAGTCTGAATTATGTCAGGATATCGGAGGTTTTAATAGCAAAGCACACGGAGAGAGAGTGCTGAGGGCATGCAGGTGGGCGGCTATTTATTCTTAATTTCCTATGAAATTTTATCTTCGGACATCGGACCTCCGACACCGGACGCGCTTAACCACAAAGGCACGAAGACACAAAGAAAGTTTTTTTGTAATTTACCTTCGGACTTTCGGACCTCCGACATCGGACTCGTTTAACCACAAAGGCACGAAGGCACAAAGAGCGTTTTTTACAATTTTATCTTCCGACTTTCGTACCTCCGACATCGGACTCGTTTAACCACAAAGGTACTAGGACACAAAGAGCGTTTTTTTTGGAATTTATCTTCGGACTTTCGGACCTCCGACCCCGGACTCATTTAACCACAAAGGCACGAAGGCACAAAGAGCGTTTTTTACAATTTTATCTTCCGACTTTCGGACCTCCGACATCGGACTCGTTTAACCACAAAGGCACGAAGCCACAAAGAGCGTTTTTTGAAATTTTATCTTCGGATTTTCGGACCTCCGACCCCGGACTTTTCCATCATCCATCTTACATTTTCCATCCTTTACATCTCTTTAACTGCTCTAAGCATTTCCCTTTTTCCTGGTGCGCCTGGTAATTTTTCGATGGTAAATCCAGAAGCTTTAACTGCTCTTTTCAATTTTCCGGTAATGGCATAAGTAACGAATGTTCCACCGGGTTTTAAGAAACTGCAGGCCTGTGCAATGATTTCATCGCTCCACATTTCGGGCTGGTGCTGAACGGAGAAGGCATCATAATAAATCACATCAAATTTTTGGTTGGTTTGGTATTCGGCCAGGGTAGTATGCGGGATTTCCAATGTACAAAGTGGCGTGAGTTTTTGGGGAGCTTTTAGGGCATCGGGATAGCTGGAGATAAAATCAGACCAGATCTCTTCCGGAACATAAGCCGAATAACCGGTTTGTTCAATCACTTCGCTGGTAAGCGGAAAAGCTTCTATACTCGTATAATTGAGTTTAATGTTATTCGCCTGGCAATATTCGAAGCTCAGAATAAAGTTTAATCCGGTACCAAAACCCACTTCTAAAATGGAAATTTCTGACCGGTCAGCCGAGGCAAATTTTAAGCCTGCATCAATAAATACGTGTTTACTCTCCTGTAATGCGCCATGTTTACTGTGGTAGTGTTCGCCAATGGTTTCATTATAAAGTGTATTCGAACCATCAGCAGTTGGGGTAATAATATTCATGGGCCAGGGTTTTATTGATTTTTTTGCTACAAATATAGGAACAGGATTGGTAGGATTTTTAAATAGGATTAATAAGATTAAATAGGATTAATAAGATTTTAGGATTTCAGGATCATGATTCATCCCGATACTTTTATCTTGAATCTTGATACTTGAATCCTGATACTTGTGCTTTAGTTTTTCAGCTTTAGTCTTTCTCCTTTTACTTTTGGTCTTTAAATTTTTAGCTTTTATCTTTGGTATTTAAGCTTTAACCTTTAGTCTTACATTAAACCCTAAACATGGATATCGAATCTTTCAGAGAATATTGTTTGAGTTTGCCCGGTACTACCGAAGGCATGAAATGGGAACATTTGTGTTTTATGATTGAGGAAAAGATTTATGTAATTATCGCTATTGATGAGGGTAATAGTTTTTCGATCAAGTGTAATCCCGATGAATTTGAGGAGCTTGCAGCCCGGGATGGGATAGCGCAGGCTTATCACATGGCTAAAAGGCAGTGGATTCAGATTGAAAATTTAGATGTATTAAATGATAAGGAATTGAAAAGCAGGGTGGCCGATTCCAGGGCAATGGTTTTAGCTAAGCTACCTAAGAAAACACAGGCAAAGTATGCTTAGGTTTTATACCAGTTTCTTTAATGCCATGATATAGCCTATGTGCATACCCTCATGAAAAGGCACAAAGTTTATGGCGTCCTCTATTGAGTTTAGTTTCATGCCGTAGCGCTTATCCCATGGATCAAATTGTTTAAAAATCCCACTTGTATAATCTGATGCTAAGCGGTCGATACTGCTTAATAGTATGTCGAAAATCGAATTAATTTCTTCTTTGCCAATAAAATGACCTGGCTTTGTTCCGCTTAAAAATGGAGTGAAGTATTCTGATTCAACTGTTACCGGTAAACCTGATCGTACGTAACAAAGGTTTTGCTGTGCTGCGGTGAGGTGCGCAATATTCCAGATGATGTTGTTATTAAAACCTTTGGGTATTTTATTTAACTGTTCGGTATTTAAATCTTTTACGAGTTCTATAATGAAAGCCCTGGTGTTTTTGATCTGTGTAATGGTGGCTAAGGTATCAGGCATTTAAATTATTGTTTCGGCGCTTGCTTTTTCATTTCTTCCTCATTCTTAAACTCTTTCGACTTCATGATGTTAAATTTGTACATATCTTCTGTATTAACCAGTTTTCGCGTACATTTTTCAATATCGGTACCTTCCTGCCATAAATACGGGCGGAAGCTATAAGTTTTAGAACCATCTAAATTGCCGATAAACTGGCTCCAGGTACTCCATCGTAAGCCTTTGTAAAATTTAGAAAGATCACTATCGAAGCAGAAAACGAGAAACTCGCCATAACCTGCACCCAATGGTTGCCAGGTTAAACTGTTCGGTTCGAGGTAGTATACATTTTTAATATCTTTACCCAAACCACCATAATTAATGGCAAAAAAACCACCAACTGCATCGTCGGCAATTAACAGATAAGGCATATTATCACCATACTCATCAAGCGTTTTGCCTTTATTCCATTCGGCAACGTTGCGGTTCAATTTTTCACTGCCTGATCCTAAAATCCTGATCCAGCCATTATCAACCAGGATGCCCCCGGTGTTGTAGATTACTGAGCCTAATGTGGCATAAGTGGTAGTTTGTGTGTTATAAAGCACTTCTTTGGCTTTTGCCGAATCAACAGGTAAAACTTCCACCTTGTTTTTGGCAGAATCGATCCATTTTTTTACCAATGGCCAGGCTGGGTCGGTTTTGTTGATTAAGGCCTCAAGACCGATTAATTTATTTTCCTGAGCAAAACCTGTTAACGAAAATAAAGTTAAACCCAGGATAGAAAATGTTTTAAGTACACTGTTCATAAAATATTTATGTTTTTTCAAAGATAGAATGATAATTAAGAATTGCCGAAAGGAGTTAAATTAAATTTTGGTAAATGTTGAATTTGATTTTATGAATGGTTCGTGGCGACACGAACTAAGGCGAATAAAGGTTTAAACTTTAGCATTGTTAGATGGTAACATCTGACACCACAATAATAAAAAAAAAACGTCCCGAAAATATCGGGACGCTTGCAATATAGGGATGATATAAAAAAAATGATTTTAAATGATTGAGGGAAAAACCTTAAACCTTCCACCTTTTAACCTTCTACCTTATCCTACCACATTCTAATCCTATCCTCTGGTTTTTTATACAATTTATCACCAGGTTTAACATCAAATGCATTGTACCAGGCATCCATATTTACAGGGGCACCAATGGTACGGTATGGACCAGGAGAGTGCGGATCGGTTTTAATTAACTGAGCCGCACTTTCTGGTAAAATATTGCCTCTCCAAACTTGTGCCCAGGCTAAGAAGAAACGCTGATCTGGCGTAAAACCGTCAATTTTCTCATTGCTCTGGCCTTGTTTAGTCATTTTGAAAGCGGTATAAGCCGCATTTAGTCCACCTAAATCACCAATATTTTCGCCCATGGTTAATTTACCGATCACATGTACGGTATCTAATACGGTATAAGCATCAAACTGCTCACCCAAAGCTTTGGTTTTAGCATCAAATTTAGCTTTGTCTTCTGCTGTCCACCAGTTTTTTAAGTTACCGGCAGCATCGTACTGGCTTCCGCTATCATCAAAACCATGGCTCATTTCGTGACCGATTACGGCACCGATACCACCATAATTTACCGCATCATCAGCATTTGGATCGAAGAAAGGGAACTGTAAAATACCAGCAGGGAAAACAATTTCGTTTAAAGTTGGGCTGTAATAAGCATTAACTGTTGGTGGCGTCATTCCAAAACGTTTACGGTCAACAGGTTTACCCAATTGATCAACCATTTCGTTGTAACCCCAAACACTTGCATTGCGTAGGTTTTGGAAATATGTGCCTTTATTGATCGTTAAACCATCATAGTTTTTCCATTTTTCAGGATAACCCACTTTGGGAGTAAATGCATGTAATTTAGCCAAAGCTTTTTGTTTGGTTTCAGGACTCATCCATTCTAAACCATTAATTCTGATTTCGAATGCTTTGCGCAGGTTCACAATCATTTGGTTCATACGCTCTTTCGCTTCAGGCTTGAAATATTTAGCCACATAAAGCTGACCCAATAATTCACCAATGGTGCCATCAGTTAAAGATGACATGCGCTGCCAGCGTGGCGTTTGTACCTTCTGACCGGTTTGAGCCTGTGTGAAAGCAAAACTTGCCTTAACAAAAGGTGAACTTAAACTTGATGCCGAACCTTTTAAAATATTCCACTCTAAATAAGTTTTCCAGTCTTCAACCGGAACCGATTTCAACATGCCGTCGAAACTCGCCATAAATTTAGGCGAAGAAACCAAAACAGTATCCTGGTTTTTAATCTTGAATTTCGGTAAATAAGTTGTCCAGTTAATATCCGGTGTTTTTTTGTTCAGCTCTGCAACGGTTAATTTGTTGTAGGTTGCGTAAGGATCACGCATTTCTAAACGGCTCATTTGCGCTTCTGCAAACTGTTTTTCAATTTTATAAACCGTAGCCGCTTTTTGTTTAGCCTCTTCAGCTGTACTTCCTGTTAAGGTAAACAGGGTAATCATGTAAGTATTGTATGCTTCGCGGATTTTAACACTGCGGGCATCATCTTTCAGATAATAATCGCGGTCGGGTAGGGTTGTGCCTCCCTGACCAATGTTAACCATGTATTTGTTTACGTTTTTACGGTCCTGGCCAACACCTAAACCGAACATTCCGCCTCCTAAACCATTGGTTCTCATGTAAGCTACCTGGTCTAAAACACCCGGGATATCTTTAATCTGTTTTACTTTAGCTAAATCGGCTTTTATTGGCGTATAACCTAATTTTTCGATGGTTGCGCTATCCATTGCAGCCGTGTAAAAATCGCCAACCCTGCGCTTTACCGAACCGGCAGGAGCTGATTTGTCTGCGGCAGCATCTTCTACCAGGGATTTTACTGCATTGATATTGAAATCGCGAAGTTCGTTAAACGAACCCCAACGGGTTTCTTTTGCAGGAACAGGATTGTTTTTTACCCACGTACCACTTGCGTAGGTGTAGAAATCATCGCCTGGCTTAACGGATAAATCCATATTGGCAGGATCGATAAATTTTTTTGTTTGTGCATTTGCAGAAAAGCCAGCAGCAACTATACCCAGTGCCGCAAAATATCTTTTCAAGTTTTGGTATTTCATTCGCTTAATAAGTTAGTATTATGATGCGAAATTTATGAAATACAAATCAATACTGATGCAATATATTAATAATATTACTTGTTAAACCAGTAGTAGATTTTTGCTAAGCCGAGCCGTCTGATCAGTTCGGATGCCGAAAATGGTACTTTAATAGATTTCATAATTTTAAATCTTTTATACACTATTAACATTTTTTAACAAAATATATTGTGTGCAGGTAAAAAATATTGCTATTAAGAATGATTCGGGATAAAGCATTTTATTTTCCATAAATTTGAAACACTTATCCAAACCTGGCAGGTTTTTGAAACCTACAAGGTTTATGGATAACTAATAAATAATGTTTTAGCATATAACATAATGAGTCACTCCCACGATAAAGAAGATAGCTGTTGCAGTAGTAAAGCGCATTCCGCACCAAAACATAACCACGATCACGGGCATTCGCATGATGATGGCGATGATCACGACCACGATCATGGAGGAGATCCATCTGCATTTAAAACCTATCTGCCTGCCATTATAACACTGGCTATGCTTTTAATCGGGATAGCTTTTGATAATCTTTTTAAAGTTCCTGCATTTCAAATCATCAGGCCTTACTGGTACATCGTAGCTTATCTGCCTGTAGGCATTCCGGTTTTACGCGAGGTTTGGGAGACTTTTAAGGCAAAAGATTTTTTTACCGAGTTTTCCCTGATGTCTATCGCTACCATTGGTGCTTTTGCCATTGGTCAATACCCTGAAGGCGTAACCGTAATGCTTTTTTACACCATTGGAGAGCTTTTTCAAATGGCAGCTGTAAACCGGGCAAAAGGAAACATTAAAGCGCTGCTCGATGTGCGTGCCGATGTGGCTCATGTACTTCGCAACGGAAAATATGAGGATGTTAATCCCGAAAAAGTAGAAGTTGGCGAAACCATACAGGTTAAAGCCGGAGAGAAAATTCCGTTGGATGGCGAATTGATCAGTGATAAAAGCAGTTTCAATACAGCCGCATTAACAGGTGAAAGTAAACCCCGAACCATTAATAAGGGTGAAGCCATTTTGGCCGGAATGCTTAATCTGGATAAAGTAATCGAAGTAAAAGTAAGCAAAGCTTTTGCCGATAGTGCTTTATCGCGCATATTGGAAATGGTTCAGAATGCCACTACACGTAAAGCCAAAACAGAACTTTTTATCCGCAAGTTTGCAAAGGTTTATACCCCGATTGTTTTTTTTCTGGCTCTGGCGCTGGTTACCATTCCTATTTTGGTTTTAGGCAAGGAATATCACTTCCAAACCTGGTTATACCGTTCTTTGGTTTTCTTAGTAATTTCTTGTCCCTGTGCTTTGGTTATTTCCATTCCCCTGGGTTATTTCGGTGGCATAGGTGCAGCATCTGCGAATGGTATTTTATTTAAAGGTTCTAATTTTCTCGATCTCATTACCAAACTCAATACCGTGGTAATGGATAAAACAGGTACTTTAACAAAAGGTGTTTTTAATGTGCAGAAAGTAGAGAGCAGCATTGATGAAAAGGAATTTTTGAACTTGTTAACCGCTGTCGAAGCTAAATCAACACATCCCATCGCCAAAGCCATTGTAGAACATGCAGGCGATAAGGAAATCCATCCGGCTGAAAATATTGAAGAGATAGCGGGAATGGGTTTAAAAGGATACGTAAATGGTAAAGAGGTACTGGCAGGCAATGTTAAACTGCTCGAAAAATTCAACATCAGCTTTGATGCTAAAATCAAAGATATTGAAGAAAGTATAGTGGTTGTGGCTGTAGATCAGCAATATGTGGGCTATGTTTTAATTGCGGATGAAGTAAAAGAGGATTCCGCCCAAGCTGTAAAACAATTGCATGAAAACGGAATTAAACAGGTGGTAATGCTGAGTGGTGATAAATCATCCATTGTTAAAAAGGTAGCTGCAAGTTTAGGTATTGATACTTACTATGGTGATTTACTGCCCGAAGATAAAGTTGCCAGACTCGAAGAAATTAAAAACAATAAAACTAGAGTGGTAGCCTTTGTTGGCGACGGCATTAACGATACCCCGGTATTGGCCATTAGCGATATTGGTATAGCCATGGGGGCAATGGGAAGCGACGCCGCCATCGAAACGGCCGATGTGGTTATCCAAACCGATCAGCCTTCAAAAATTGCCGTGGCGATTAAAATCGGTAAGGCCACCAAAAATGTAGTGATCCAGAATATTGTATTGGCCTTTGCTGTTAAAGCACTGGTTTTAATTTTGGGCGCGGGCGGTATTGCAACGATGTGGGAAGCTGTTTTCGCTGATGTTGGCGTGGCACTTCTGGCCATTTTAAATGCGGTAAGGATACAGAAAATGAAGTTTTTTTGATCGGTTAATCGTTTAAATTGGTTAATCGGTTAACTGAGTTTGCACTACTCTCTTTTTTGATTAAAGCATTGATTATTAGTTGATGTTTTGGAAACTGTTTTTGAGGAAATGTAAAATAATATATCACTTTTAATACTAATCAATTTAGTAGATTTGAATATGGCGAAAAAACCTGTTCTATATCCAGTACCAGATGAAATTGATGAACCCGTTAAACAGTTCAATGAGCTTGATGCATCATTAACCTATAGCTATGCAAGCTATCTAAACTGGCTTTTTCCTGAAAGGGTAGAACTGATTGCAGGCAAAATCTTTAAGATGAGCCCGGCGCCATCAAGCGTTCATCAGGTGGTTGTTGGCAACATATTTCTTAAATTGGGTAACTTTCTAAATAAACAACCTTGTAAAGTATTTATTGCTCTATTTGATGTTCGTTTTTCAAAAGAAAGTAAAGATGATAAGGAAATCTTCACGGTGCTTCAACCTGATATCTGCGTAATTTGTGATAGAAGTAAAATTGATGTCCGTGGTTGCATTGGTGCACCAGATCTTGTGGTGGAGGTTTTGTCGCCTGGCAATACCAGAATGGAACTGCTCAATAAATACCGTGTTTACGAAGAATTTGGCGTTAAAGAATATTGGATAGTAAGCCAAAGCGATCAAAATATCTTAATTTACACCTTAAACGAGGATGGTAAGTTCCAGCCCTCTAAAATATTTACGCTTAGCGAAAAAATCACATCATCTGTATTACCAGGTTTTGAATTAGAACTGGATGAAGTTTTTGACGATATGTAAAATAATATATCACTTTATGTGCTAATTAATTTAGTATATTTGGGTATGGCGAAGAGAACAGTTCCATATCCAATACCAGATGAAATCGATGAACCCGTTAAGCAGTTCAATGAGCTTGATGCATCATTAACTTATAGCTATGCAAGTTACCTGAACTGGCTTTTTCCTGAAAGGGTAGAGCTGATTGCAGGTAGAATATTTAAAATGAGCCCCTCGCCATCGAGGGTACACCAAGAAGTAGCCGGCAGCATTTTTTTAAATCTTGGTAATTTTCTCAAAGATAAGCACTGCAAAGTTTATTCGGCTCCGTTTGACGTTCGTTTTCCTAAAGAAAGTAAAGCTGATAAAGATGTGTACACCGTTTTGCAGCCTGATATTTGCGTAGTTTGTGATAAAAGTAAATTGGATGCGCGTGGTTGCATTGGTGCACCAGATCTTGTGGTGGAGGTTTTGTCGCCAGGCAATACCAGAATGGAATTGCTTAATAAATACCGTGTTTACGAAGAGTTCGGGGTTAAAGAATATTGGGTAGTAAGTCAAAGCGATAAGAACATTTTAATTTACACCTCAAACGAGGAGGGTAAGTTCCAGCCCTCTAAAATATTTACGCTTAGCGAAAAAATCACTTCATCAGTATTGCCAGGCTTTGAATTAGAACTAGATGAAGTTTTTGACGATATGTAAAATAATATATCACTTTCGGTACTAATTAATTTAGTATATTTGGGTATGGCGAAAAAAACAGTTCCATATCCAATACCAGATGAAATCGATGAACCCGTTAAACAGTTCAATGAGCTTGATGCATCGTTAACGTATAGCTATGCGAGTTACCTGAACTGGCTTTTCCCTGAAAGGGTAGAGCTGATTGCGGGTAAAATCTTTAAGATGAGCCCTGCGCCATCGAGGATCCATCAAACAGTATCTATCAATTTGTTAAAGCCCATAATCAATTTTTTAGATGGTAAACCCTGTAAAGTTTATGCTGCACCATTTGATGTCCGTTTTCCCAAAGAAAGCAAAGCTGATAAAGACGTGTTTACGGTGCTTCAGCCTGATATCTGTGTAATTTGTGATAAAAGCAAATTGGATGCACGTGGTTGCATTGGGGCACCAGATCTTGTTGTCGAAATTTTGTCGCCCGGTAATACCAGAATGGAGCTGCTTAATAAATACCGTGTTTATGAGGAATTTGGTGTTAAAGAATATTGGGTAGTGAGCCAGAGTGATCAAAGCATATTGATTTATACTTTAAATGAGGAGGGTAAATTCATACCCTCAAAAATATTTACCCTGAGCGAAAAAATCACTTCATCTGTATTGCCAGGCTTTGAACTGGCACTCGATGATGTTTTTGACGATATCGATTAACTATTTTCTACTGGTTTTTGAATAAGATTATTCGAGCCGGAATTAAGAAACATAATCGCGGTTAACACGCATATCAGTACAAAGTTATATTCAATACCGTTTCTTCCACCGCCTACCACAAACCAGCCTTCTTTAAAGTGCACCATGATGATGCCCATAATCAGCACAAAAATGTTTGCAAAACATGCCAGGCGGATATATTTATTCATGATTAAAAGTATTGCACAAACAATATGCGAAAGTTTAATTGCCCACGCAATAAATACCCCAAAAGGCGCAAATCCTACTTTGTTCAGGTAAAAATTCCCGAAATCATTAATGCCTCCGTCAAATATACCTAAAACACTGTGCGACAGTAAAATTATAGCAATACTTATGCGTAAAATGGCATAAGCTATTTTAAAGTTTTTAGTTTCCATTGCAGCTTAAATGACGTGTGATCCAAAATACAATTATTTGCCCGGATTTTCGTGGTTTCAGATGTTCAAGCACAATTGTATAATGCACAACCCATTGTTTCTAAACCCGACATACGCGAAAAGACCGGAGGGAGGCACGAGTGAGGACTTGTAGCATTGGCGGGACTAACCTTAATATGGAATGCCGCACCTGCTTTCCAAAAAAATACTCCGTCCTGCGGACACCTTCCGAAAAAATCGGAACAGGCTCTCTAAGAGAGGGGGAATGATTAAAGGCATAAGTATACCTTTCGGCTTACTCTGCTTTGGTCTTTCAGCTTAAATAGCTATTTTTGAATTTTTAATACATTCATGAGCATATCCACCAAGTACAATCCTGCAGAAACAGAAGATAAATGGTATAGCTATTGGCTATCGAAGAAATTTTTTCATTCAGAACCCGACGAGCGCGAGCCTTATACAATAGTCATTCCGCCTCCAAATGTTACGGGGGTACTGCACATGGGACATATGCTTAACAATACCATCCAGGATGTGCTGATCCGCAAGGCCCGTATGCAGGGTAAAAATGCATGCTGGGTGCCAGGAACAGATCATGCTTCTATTGCTACTGAAGCAAAAGTTGTGGCCATGTTAAAGGAGCAGGGAATTGATAAAAAAGACCTTTCGCGTGAAGCGTTTTTAAAATATGCCTGGGAATGGAAAGAGAAATACGGCGGTATTATTTTAGAACAGTTAAAAAAACTGGGTGCAAGCTGCGATTGGGACCGTACACGTTTCACCATGGAAGAAGATCTTTCTGAAGCGGTTATCGATTCGTTTATCCACTTATACAAAAAAGGATGGATTTACCGCGGTATCCGTATGGTTAACTGGGATCCGGCAGGTAAAACTGCTGTTTCTGATGAAGAAGTAATCCGTAAAGAAGTAAATCAGAAATTATATTATATTAAATATCAGGTATCAAGTAATAAGAATCAAGATGAACCAGAATATTTAACCGTAGCTACAACACGTCCGGAAACAATTATGGCCGATGCTGCCATTTGTATTAACCCGAACGATGAGCGTTTTACGCACTTAAAAGGCAAAAAGGTTTTTGTGCCTCTGGTTAATCACGAAATCCCGGTTATTGAAGATGAATATGTAGATATCGAATTTGGTACCGGTTGTTTAAAAGTTACCCCTGCGCACGATCTGAACGATTATGAATTGGGTGTTAAACACAATTTACCGGTTACCGATATTTTAAATGATGATGGTACCTTAAACGAACTGGCGGTTATTTTAGTGGGGGAAGACAGGTTTGTTGCCCGCAAAAAGATCGCTAAAATGTTGGAAGAGGCCGGTCATTTAGAAAAAGTTGAAGATTACAAATCACAGGTTGGTTTCTCTGAACGTACCGATGCTGCCATCGAACCAAAACTTTCGATGCAGTGGTTTGTGAAGATGAAAGAAATGGCACAGCCGGCTTTAGATGATGTTTTGAACGGAGAAGTAAACCTGATCCCGAATAAATTTGAGAATACATATCGCCACTGGATGGAAAATGTTCGCGACTGGAACATTAGCCGTCAGTTATGGTGGGGACAAAGAATCCCTGCCTGGTACGATGATAAAGGAAACTGGGTGGTAGCCAAAACAAAAGATGAGGCTTTAGAAGAATTCTGGAAGAAAAAACATCTTGACGAAAGTTGTTCGGACGCTGAAAAAGCAGGATTTAAACACCAGTTGGAGCCATTTTTAAGACAGGATGATGATGTAATGGATACCTGGTTTTCATCGTGGTTATGGCCGATTTCAGTTTTCGATGGCTTTAAAAATCCCGAAAATAAAGACATTAATTATTACTATCCAACCAACGACCTGGTTACTGCACCAGAGATATTATTCTTCTGGGTAGCGCGTATGATTATGGCCGGACACGAGTTTATGGGCAAAAAACCATTTACCAATGTGTACTTAACCGGTGTTGTACGCGATAAATTAGGCCGTAAGATGTCTAAATCGCTGGGTAACTCACCTGATCCGATTGGTTTGATCGAAAAATATGGCGCTGATGCTGTTCGTGTGGGGATGTTAATGTCATCACCGGCCGGAAACGATTTAATGTTCGACGAAAGTTATTGCGAGCAGGGACGTAATTTTGCCAGTAAAATATGGAATGCTTTCCGTTTAGTAAAAGGATGGGAAGTGGATGAAAATCTGTCGAATCCGAATACGCAGGCCATTTCGTGGTTCGAAAACCGTTTTAACGAAGCGTTAGTAGAAATTGAGGCCAACTTTAAACAATACCGTTTGTCGGAAGCTTTAATGATCACTTACAAACTGGTTTGGGATGATTTCTGCGCCTGGTATTTAGAAATGGTAAAACCTGCTTACCAGCAACCAATTGATGCCGAAAGTTACAAAGCTACAATTGCCTTTTTCGAAAATATCATCAAATTATTGCATCCAAATATGCCTTTCATCACTGAAGAGTTATGGCATGACGACTTATTTGCCCAGCGCGGCGAATTGGATTGCTGTATTGTTGCCGAATTTCCTAAAGGTGGTACTTTCGACGAGAAATTGTTGAAAGAAGCAGAAGTAATTAAAACGGTTATTGCCGAAATCAGAAATGTTAGAAATCAAAAACAGATTTCGCCCAAAGAGGCATTGCCTTTAAGTATTAAGGTTAATTCTGATCTCGATTACGAAAAATGGTTAAACATTGTTTTCAAGATGGCCAATGTAAGCGAAGCTGAAATTATAAATGATAAAATTGTAGGTGCAACTGCATTTATGGCCGGAAAAGATGAGTTTTTTATCCCGCTTACCGAAAATATTGATGTAGAAGCCGAACGCGAACGTCTAAATGCCGATTTAATCTATCTACAGGGCTTTTTAAAGTCGGTTGATGCGAAACTAAGCAACGAACGTTTTGTGCAGAATGCAAAACCTGAAATTATTGCCAACGAACGCAATAAAAAGGCAGATGCTGAAGCAAAAATCAAAATCATTGAAGAAAGTTTAGCTGTTTTAGGTTAAAAATAACTTGATACTTCGATCGTCATGCTGAATTTATTTCAGCATCCTCCTTTTTATTAAGACCCTGAAATAAATTCAGGGTGACGACCAGCAAAAGCCCTTTAGATTTTCTTCTAAAGGGCTTTCTCTTTTCATCTATTTTCCATCTCTTCTCATCCATTATCCATCTTCAATTGCCCATCTTCCATTTCTTTCTAAATTGTTACCAAAGCCAATCCTTAAAATAAACTAAAAATCCTAATTTGGAGGCTGTTAAACGCTTTGTAAATCGTTTAATCTATGAGCTAATCTAACCTAAATCTAAACCATCTTATCCCTATGGAAAATTCCAGGAGAAAATTCATTAAACAATCAGCAATATTTGCTGCGGCAACCTATGCAGGCACCATGGGCATGAGTGCCAAAAGTTATGGGCGTATTATTGGTGCTAACGATAGGGTGCGCGTAGGCGTTGTTGGATTTTCTGACCGTTTTAAAGATACCCTTTTGCCTTGTTTCCTGAACCACAACAAGGAATTGAATTTTGATATTGTTGGCCTTTCCGATTTGTGGAACTACCGGAGAGACCTGGGGATTGCTCACCTGAAAGCTAAATTCGGACATGATATTAAAGCCTGCCGCAATAACGACGAACTTTATGCCACAAAAGATCTCGACGCCGTAATTATCAGTACGGCCGATTTTCAGCATGCTTTACATACCATCGAAGCCGTGAAAGCCAATTGCGATGCTTATGTAGAAAAACCATTTGCCGAAACCATGGACGATGCCAAAGCGGCATTTAAAGCGGTTAAAGCGAGTAAACAGATCGTGCAGATTGGTTCGCAGCGGAGAAGCGGAGAGAATTATACTAATGCAGCAAAATTTATCCAGGATGGGAAATTCGGACCAATTACTGCGGTAGACCTCGTTTGGAATGTAAACCAGCCGGGCAGGTGGCGCAGACCAGATTTAGTGGCTAAGCTGAAAGAAGAAGATATCGACTGGAAAAGATTTTTGTTAAACCGGCCTAATGAAGCATTTGATCCACGTAAATATTTAGAATACCGCTTGTTCTGGCCATATTCATCAGGTATGCCTGGTCAGTGGATGAGCCATCAGATTGATACTGTACACTGGTTTACCAATTTAAAACACCCGCGCAGTGTAGTGGCCAATGGTGGCATTTATACCTGGAAAGATGGTCGCAGAAACTGGGATTCGATGGTTGCGGTATTCGATTACGGTCGGCCCGATACAACCGACGGTTTCCAGGTTACTTTTACTTCAAGGATGCAAAACAGTGTAGGCGATGTAGGAGAGGTTTATTATTCAAACGGTGGTGAATTGAATCTGATTACCAATAAAGTATCACCAAAGGGTGGTTTAAGGCAACAGGAAGCCTCTGCAATGGGCTTAAAAGCTAATCTTTTGCCTGAATTTGATTTAAGCAAAACCGAAGTTAAAGCAGCAACAGGTGCCAATATGGGTGGCGATGCCCTAACCTCGGGCCACATGCGCAACTGGATGGAATGTGTGCGTAGCCGCAAAACACCAAATGCCCCTGTTGAAGCAGGTTATTCGCACTCTATTGCCAACATCATGACTAATGCCGCGGTAAGAACCGGAGCAAAAGCCACTTTTGATGAAGGTAAACAAGAAGTAATTGCAAACGGAAAAGTATTTAAATATTAATTTATTCAGACCATACAATACACCAGAGTATCCACTGTTGAGCGCTTAGCTAAGATGTTCTCAGGTGGCTTAGGTGGTGAAAATAATAAACCTATCATGTTAAATATCAAAAAATATAGCCTTCTAGCCCTTTCGTTAATCAGCTTATCGGCCGCTGCCCAAAAAGCAAAACCGCTCTTCGATGGTAAAACCCTAACCGGCTGGAAAGCCGTTGCAGGTGCTGCCCCATACAAAGTTGAAGATGGGATGATTGTGGGCACCATGACCAAAGGCACACCAAACTCGTTCCTGATTACCGAAAAAGAATATGGCGATTTTATTCTGGAATTGGATGTAAAACTCGAAGGTGAAACCACCAATTCGGGTGTTCAAACCCGTAGCCACATTAAACCAGAAGGAAATAACGGCAAAGGTTTGGTTTTTGGCAGGCAGGTAGAAATAGATCCTACACCAAGGGCATGGACGGGCGGAATTTATGATGAAGCCAGAAGATTATGGTTGTATCCTCTGGAACTTAATCCATCGGCTAAACCATTATATAAAAAGAATGAATTTAACCATTACAAAATAGAATGTATTGGCAACGAACTTAAAACATGGGTTAACGGAAGCCCTGTGGCTTATGTAATCGACACCCTCGATAAATCTGGTTTTATCGGTTTACAGGTACACGGCATTGGCAATAACCTTGATAACGATGGCAAGAAAGTTTATTTCAAGAACATCAATATCCAGACAGAAGGTTTAAAAGCAAAAGCTTTTCCGAAAGGTGTTTACACGGTTAACTTAACACCGAATACTTTGTCTGCTTACGAAAAATCGGAAGGTTATAAACTCCTGTTCGATGGTAAAAGCAATGCCGGGTGGATTGGTGCCTATAAAACTACTTTCCCCACTAAAGGATGGAAAATTTCTGATGGAGTAATCAGTGTAGAGCCTTCAGGCGGTGCCGAATCAACCAATGGTGGCGATATTGTAACCAAAGAAGAATATGCAGCCTTCGATTTGTCTTTCGAGTTTAAACTTACACCCGGAGCCAATAGCGGTGTAAAATATTTTGTTACCCTGAGCGAAAAAAATACGGGTTCGGCCATTGGATTGGAATACCAGGTTTTAGACGATGTATTACACCCTGATGCCAAATTGGGCAGGGATGGAAACCGTACCCTGGCATCATTATACGATTTAATGACGGCTAAAAAAGAAGCCCGATACCTGCGCCCAATCGGTAGCTGGAATAACGGCCGTTTGGTGGTTTATCCAAACAATAAAGTAGAACATTATTTAAATGGTGTAAAGGTTTTGGAATATACCCGCGGTTCGGAAGAGTTTAAAAAACTGGTTGCCATTAGTAAATATAAAGATTGGAAAAACTTTGGCGAAGCACCAAAAGGACATATCCTGTTACAGGATCATGGCAATAAGGTAGATTTCAGAACGATTAAAATCAAAACTTTGTAAGAGAAGGGTTTATTTTTTGAAAATGAGCGTTGGTTTAATATGGCAGCCTGTAGTCCCGCTTTCGCTTATAGTCCTCGTTCGTGCCTCACTCCGGGCTATTTAGCTCAATCGGGTTTATGATTAGCGTTTAGTATACAGAACCGACCCATAAGCACTGAAAGAAATTAAATAGCCCCGACATACGCGAAAATACTTTATGTTACATCTCAGGCAGATATGGCAGCTACCGGCAACAAAAAGATTGTAGCATTGGCGGGACTTCACTCAAATAGCAGCAGAAGCTGTGCGCTCCAATAAATTAAAAAAATACTATTAATTATTATATCATGCATCGTCGGTCTTTTGTAAAGCATACAGCTTTGTTAGGTTCAGGTTTATTAGTTGGAAATCAGGTTTTTGCCGATCTGTATGCAGATCAGGTATATAATGTAGCTATGATTGGTTGTGGCGACCGGGGTAAAGGCGTATTGTCTGTCATTAAATCAATGCCAGCAAAGTATAACATTAAAGCCTATTGCGACCTGCTTGATTTCAGGCTTAAAGAAGCCGAAAAATATGTGCCAGCCGATGCAAAAGCAATAAAAGATTACCGCAAAGTGCTGGATGATAAAACCATTGATGCGGTTTTTATTGCTACACCGCTAAGCGAACATTTTAAAATTGCCAAAGATGCCGTACTTGCCGGTAAACATGTGTATGTAGAAAAAACCATGACCTACAATATTGCACAGGCGCTGGAGCTCCGGAAACTGGTGAAACAGTATCCCAATCAGGTTTTCCAGGTAGGATATCAATACCGTTATTCGCCGCTTTATTTTAAAGTGAAGGATATGATACAGAGCGGTTATCTGGGCAAGGTTACACAGATCGACTGCCGTTGGGACCGTAATGGCAATTGGCGCAGGGCAGTTCCTGAGCCGGCTTTAGAGCGGAAAATTAACTGGCGGATGTACAAGGAATATTCGGGAGGTTTAGCTGCCGAACTGCTCTCACATCAGATCGATTTCATCAACTGGGCTTTCGAAACACAGCCCGATGAAATTATGGGATCGGGTGGGATAGATGTTTTTAAAGATGGTCGCGAAACTTACGATAACATCCAGGCCATTCTACGTTACAATGAAAAAGGCATGATCGGCAATTTCGGTGCCACCTGTGGCAATGCACACGATGGGTACCTCTTTAAAATAAAAGGAACCAAAGGTTCGGTGTCATTGCTGACCAACACTGGCCTGTTTTACCCTGAAGCAAGTACCAAAAAAGAGCTGGGCATTGTTGATGGTGTTACCGGTGCAACAAAAATTGTGGTGAATAAGGATGGCGGAATCCCGATTTTAGATACACCGACTTTAGATGGAACCAACTATGCCCTGGATGAATTTTATAAATCAATTACCACCAAAAAGATGCCTGCATCAAACATCAATACCGGAACGCAGGCCGCAATTTGCGTTGCTATGTGTAACGAAGCCATTTACAGCGGCAATAAGCAGGTTTGGAAACCAATATATAATGTATAGTGCTTATTAAGTTTGAGCTTATCTTAGATGGCCGTCAATTCGAATAAACATCAAGGCCGTAGCCTGAAAATTATAATGACGTTTTTAAATTTAGTACTTAGGTTCGATTAATATTTATGCAATTTGAGTGGTTTTAGAATCCTTTTCCTCAAGAGTTCGTCATGCTGAATTTATTTCAGCATCTTTCCTGCCAGATAGACCCTGAAATAAATTCAGGGTGACGACCTTCCTGGTTGTAGCCTCTCGCTACAACGTGCCAATAAGTTTTTTAAATCCTAGCAATACGTTAAGACTAGAGTGGGTGCTCAGCGAAGCTAAATCTGCCTCGAGATAGATCTCTCCGCTACGGTCGAGATGACGACTTTTTCTGCGCCATGGTCGAGATGACGACTTTTTCTGCGCCATGCAGCCCCAAATAGTATTGCTAAGCGTGCCACCTAAACCCGATCAAAGCGGGATGCTCCCGATTTTTCATCGGAGCAGAAGCGGGAGCGGGGCTGGAAAAACCTATATGCTACGGTTTCTGCTTTTCAAAAGATTTACATTTAGTTTCTATCGGTGAAACACCAACTGATAGTTGAAATCTAAATTCAGTAAGGAATTCCATAAAAACATCATTTCGAGCGGAGCGCAGCGAAGTCGGGAACCACAAAGTGCTCAGCGAAGCTAAATGTGCCTCAAGATAGATCTCTCCGCTACGGTCGAGATGACGACTTTTTTATTGAAGCGCTTTTCCGTGCCTCGGTGGCTAATGCGACACTACAATGATAAATACTCCGGCATTTCCTGCGCAAAGTTAAAACTGCCTTTCTCAAGATCCATTTTTGCATAAACATGCTGTAAACCATTGGTTAACACGATCCATTTGGCCTGGTGAATAGAATTGTACCGCGCTGCCTGCTCAAAAACCGATTGCGTAATTTTAACCTTTGGCGCTTTGCATTCAATCAGCATCAGCTTTTCGCCTGCGGTATTATAAACCAGAATATCGCTCCGTTTTTGTAATTGGTTTAAAACCAAACCACCTTCAATCTGGATCAAAGTTCTCGGGAATTTCTTTTCTGCAATCAGGTTCTGGATAAAATGCTGCCGAACCCATTCTTCGGGTGTAAGTACCAGGTGTTTCTTCCTTAGCTCATCGAAAATAAAAACCACACCATCTTTTTGGGTAATTTTAAAGGGATAGGGTGGAAGGTTAAGCGGTGTAGGGGTGAACATTTTTTCAGTTGGCAATTTTCGGTTTACAGTTAGCAGTTTATAGTTCTCAGTTAACCATTAAACCAGTTTTCAGTTAACAATTTGCAATTGGCAGTTAACCAATTTCAACAGTTAACCGATTAACCATTAATACAATTTGCAATTGGCAGTTAACCAATTTCAACAGTTAACCGATTAACCATTAATACAATTTGCAATTGACAGTTAACCAATTTCAACAGTTAACCAATTAACCATTAATACAGTTCGCAATTAACAATAAAACAATAAAACCAGGTAACAAGTAAACCCCAAAGTTAATTAATTTTAAGATACATGCAGAAAACCCCATCCTTCTTAAATTATAAACATTTACCCAAATCCTTAAACCTAAATCGTAATTTTACGGCAATGACTGCTGCCGAAATTATTAAGGACATCAAAGCCCGCAAATTTAAACCCGTGTACCTCTTACATGGTGAAGAATCTTTTTATATCGACCAGGTAACCGATTATATTGAGGATAAATTGCTCAGTGATGCCGAAAAAGGCTTCAACCAAACGGTTTTGTATGGAAAAGATACTGATATGGCCACAGTTTTGGGTGCTGCAAAGCGTTACCCGATGATGTCTGATTACCAGGTGGTGATTGTTAAAGAAGCACAGGATTTAAAGTGGGGTAAAGAGGATAGCTCAAAAGAGGGTGAATTTGTGCTCAATTACTTCGAAAAGCCCCTGCCCAGCACCATTTTGGTATTGGCCTTTAAATACGCCAATTTCGATAAGCGTAAAAAAATCTATAAGGCGATTAATAAAAGCGGATTGATTTTCCAGTCAGACCCTGTTCGCGATTATAAACTGGTGCCCTGGATCGAAGAGTTTATCAAAGATAAAGGCTATAAGATCGATCAGCAGGCGTCGGCGCTAATGGCCGAATATTTAGGCACCGACTTATCCAAAATTGCCAATGAGATTGAAAAACTGATGCTGAACGTTCCGAAAGAAACGACAATCAGCACCGATCATGTTCAGAAAAATATCGGAATCAGTAAAGAATACAATGTTTTCGAGCTTCAAAAGGCATTGGCCATCCGCGATGTGCTGAAATGTAATAAAATCATCAATTATTTCGCCAGTAATCCAAAAGCCAACCCAACGGTAATGGTTCTGGCCAATCTGGGTGGTTATTTTACCAAACTTCTCAAATATCATTACATCCCCAATAAGGCCGATGCAGCATCAGCACTGGGCGTACCGCCGTTTTTTATCAAAGATTACGAAGTTGCTGCAAGGAATTACAATACAGGCAAGGTTTTCCAGGTAATCGGGTTGCTCCGCGAATACGATCTAAAAAGCAAAGGTTTAGATAGTACCGGAAATGTTGATGACGGCGAATTGTTAAAAGAACTCGTTTTTAAGATTGTACACTAATCTTTTATTAGCAGAAAAGCATTCTATATTCACTGTCAAACGTTTGCGCAATTTTTCGCTGTTTTAGTCTGGTTAAATATCATTATTTTAGAATAGAGATACCATCAACAGGTGCTAACCAATTCTAAATAACCAATGAGGACTAAAATCTTTTTACTCTTAATCCTGCAGTGTTTCGCTACCGTAATTTATGCGCAGCGGTTAAAACCATATAACCTTGCTTTTCCGAAACTGGCCAGCCGATGGGATGAAGCGATGCCCTTAGGCAATGGTATGCTGGGCGTTTTAATATGGGAAAAGAACAACAAGCTGCGACTTTCTTTAGATCGTGCCGATTTGTGGGACGAGCGGAAAGCGCTTGATATGTCGAAACTCAATTTTAAATGGGTTGAAGAGCAGGTGCACCAAAATAATTATGCCGCTGTTCAAAAAATAGGGGATGAACCTTACGATAACAGTCCGTACCCAACCAAATTACCTGCTGCCGCAATGGAATTCGATATTTCGAAACTGGGTAAGGTAACATCGAACGAACTCGACATCGAAACAGCCCTGAATACCGTTAAATTTGAAAACGGAACAGTTTTTAACTGTTACATCCATGCAACAGGGGCTCAGGGTTACTTTAGTTTTGAAAACCTAAAGTCGACAGCAATTTTACCAGATTTAATAGTACACAATTATAGCAATGGTTTGACTGAAAAAGGTGATAACAGCCATGCGGGCGGAGGTTTACAGAAACTGGGTTACGCAAAGGGTACGGTTACCAATACTGCAAACAGCATCCGTTATCATCAGCCTACCTATAGCGGACATTTTTATGAGGTTTTGGTGCAATGGAAAAAAATGGCAGCTGGCCATATCGTCGGTTCGTGGACAATCAGTAACGATAAAACGGCAATATTGCCCGTTATTTCATCTGGCGCTAAAGAGCCTACCGGATGGGATACCCATACGAAGTGGTGGAAAGATTATTGGGCAAAATCGAATATTTCGGTGCCCGACCAGCTGATCCAGAAACAGTACTACCTGGAAATGTACAAACTGGGCTGTGTGGCCAGAAAAGGGGCGCCTGCCATTACTTTACAGGCCGTATGGACAGCAGATAACGGAAGTTTACCACCCTGGAAAGGCGATTTTCATAACGATTTAAATACACAGTTAAGTTATTGGCCAACTTATACCGCAAATCACCTTGCAGAAGGAGCCACCTTTACCGATTGGCTCTGGAAAATACGAACAAAAAACCTGGCTTATACCAAACAGTATTTTGGTGTGGCGGGTTTAAATGTTCCGGGGGTAATTACCTTAAACGGCGATCCGATGGGTGGGTGGATCCAGTATGCGCTTTCGCCAACGGTTAGCGCATGGACTTCTCAGCATTTTTACTGGCAGTGGAAATACAGTATGGACGATGTTTTCCTGAAAACAAGGGCTTATCCATACATTCATGAAGCGGCAACCTATCTTGAAAATATCACTCGTTTAAAGGATGGGAAACGTACATTGCCTTTAAGCTCAAGCCCGGAGTATAACGATAACACTATTAAAGCCTGGTTTTTAAACTGGAGCAATTTCGATTTATCGCTTTCTAAATTTTTGTTTAAGGCTGCTGCTGAGGTTAGTAAAGCAAATGGCAAAGCCGAAGAAAGTAAACATTGGCTGGCGATATTGGATCAGTTACCGGATTATGAAGTAAATGAAACTGGCTTTACCATTGCGCCAGGCTCAAATTTAGCCAGTTCGCACAGGCACATGTCGCAGTATATGGCCATTTACCCACTCGATTTACTGGATGTTAATCAAGAAAAAGATAAAACCATTATCGATAATTCTTTTAAACGTTTAGAAGAGATTGGTACAAAATCATGGTGCGGATATTCTTTTAGCTGGATGGCTTCTTTGTACGCCAGGGCTTATGAGGCTGATAAAGCCGTAAAACAACTGGAGATTTTTGCTTCTAATTTCTGCTCGCCGAATAGTTTCCATTTAAACGGCGATCAAAAAGGCGGGCAATATTCTGGCTTTACCTATCGCCCTTTTACCCTCGAAGGCAATTTTGCTTTTGCACAGGGTGTTCAGGAATTGTTATTGCAGAGCAGAGGCGATTACATTCAGCCTTTTCCGGCTGTACCGCGTAGCTGGGAAAATGTTTCTTTTAATAATTTACGGGCCGAGGGAGCCTTTTTAGTAAGCGGCAGCAAAGAAAACGGTGTGCCAGCCAGGGTGAAAATTTATGCTGAAAAAGCAGGATTGCTTAAAATCAAATTGCCTTTTAAAACTTATGTGGCTAAAAATCTGCCTGCCGGATCAGTAAAGATGACCGATGATGGTATTTTGCAGGTAAATATGAAGAAACAGCAAAGTATAACCTTCGAGAATGGCTACGAATAAGTTATCCGAAATTAAGTGATTGAAAAAGTAGAGGGGGTAAATCATCCCGGAACCCCCCTCTTATGCTCACTATTAATAACACAGTTAGATTATAACTAATAACCAGGTTACATCCCTGAGACCCTGGTTTGAGGTATTTAGTTACCTGTGCGTATCAAATGATATGATGGTACAAACCTAAGCTAACAGGAGTTTTATTGAAATAGACTATAGGTGAAAAGGCATAATCACTCCATGAATCACGAATTATGTTCTGTAAGTGTACATTGCACTTTTATACCTCCGATGGTTTTACTCTTTTTTAAACGGCGTTCAGTATTTGTTGCCTACGATCAGATGATATGGTGGAAATGGTCAGACTCAGGTGACTCAGGTGGTGATAAAAATCAAAGCTTTCATGATTAAATTAACTACCTCACTTACCTGAGAACAGTTAAGGTGTTAAATTCTTTTGGCCGAAAACTACTTTATCAAAGTAAAGGGATTCTGCTTATCGCCTGTCCATTGGTATTGGTGTAAGGTGCTTTGCTGTTGCCCATCTGCTGTTTTTTCGTTGTGCGATATATAAAATAGTCCGTTGCCCAGCGGACACAAACCGGTTGCTCCCCACCCGAAAAACCAGCCATTAATCCCTGATTCTGGATCTTTAAGTCCTTTATCCAGTAACGAAAGTGTTTTTATTTTTAGCTGACTGCCATCAGATGATATTATACTGTTAACCGGTTTTTTCTTCCCGTCGATTACAAAAAGGTCGTAATTTGCGAACCAGCTTTTATTGCCATGGTAAACTGCGGCAAATAAATTTCCGGTAAAAGGATCGTAAGCCAGGTTCTGGATGCCATAACGTGTATTGCCTGTTTTTACAAAATATTTATCCAGCGGTTTTTGCGGCCCCGAATGGTGTAAATTCCCTTGGGAAAGTGCTTTGGCGTATTTGTCCCAGTCAGCAATATCATATTTTAAGATCACCTGATGATCATTGTCTGTTCTGGTGGTATCGCCATAAATGCCGTAAGCCACGTATAGATACTTTTTAGTGGTATTGGCGCTGCCCATTTCGGGAGCAAAGGCAACACCATCTATCCCCGAACAGGCAAAACGATGTGGTTTTTCGGTATTACCCGATTTTACCTTTGCGCTATAATCATCAACGGCCTCTTTAAGGTAAACGGTACGTAACAGGTCTTCTTTTTCCGCATCCATGTTCGGCCTCACAATTTTTGAAGGATCGAATATGGCGATGTAAAACCCATCTTCATTCTCTGTTTCAATGCCCAGTTCTTTTTTGATGCCTTTACCTATTGCATCGTTTTTATATTCTAACGATCCGTAGATTTTGCCGTCGCTACCAAAGTCAAGGTCGCCTAAATGGCCTGCGAAACCCGATACACTGCCGACTAATTTGCCCTGAAGATCTGTTTTGATGAGTTTATCGGTAAAAGAAAAATAAACATATCCCTTAGCCTGGTCTACCACCACACCCTGTACATGCATGGTGCCTTGTTTGCCCGAGTAAATTACATCCGGCAGGTTGATAGTCTGCGATTGAGCGCTTGTGATACAAGCAGTAATTATACTGAAGAATAGGAAAAGTTTTTTCATCGATTTGCCGGGAACCAGCTGCAAACTTATCTAAACTTGGTTAAAAGCACGTTAAATTAATGTTAGCTTGTGGTAATTAATATGTTGCCGGTTAAATCATTAACTAAACTAATTTTCGTCGGGTAAACGGTCTTTTTGAGTTTTATCGCGGTTAAAACGATAGGTAAGGGTTAGCCTGGTTAAGCGCCCAACACCTTTATATTCGGATTCGAACTGATAATCAGGCGTAATAAACTGTTGTTTAACCACCTGCGAATCGAATAAATTGGTTACAGCGAGTACCACCGATAATTTATCCTTAAACAAATCTTTGCTCAGGGCAATATTTGCGCGGTACTGGGCCGCAATGGTTGATTGTACATCAGCGTTTTTCCCCTGGTAATTAAAAGCATATTCGATGGCCAGACTCTTAGGGAAATTCATCCTCGAACTGATTCTTGTAAACCAGGTTTTATTGGAGGTTCCATATTGTTTCCCCTGGAATTCGCCATGCTGTTTAAAACCATAATAATTAAAATCCCACGATAAACGCCACCATTTAAAGGCATTGTAAGTACCCGAAACCTCCAGCCCGTAGCGGTCTTCGTAACCGAGGTTAACCGGGGTGCTTACAAAAAAACCTTCGGCAGTTTGGCTTAATACATTCTGGAAATAATTTTTGTTGTGCGAATAATATATGGAAGGGTTAAGGTTAAAATGCCCCCACTTTTTTAAAAAGGCCAGCTCAAAAGAATTACTATAAGCTGGATTTAGGTCGGGATTACCTACTGTGAGGTTGCGGGTATCAGAAAGACCTGAAAATGTGTTTAGCTGGTAGAAACGTGGCCGGTCTATCCTCCGGCTATAACTGATCTGCAGATCTGTATTTTCTCTCAGGTTATAGGTAAGATGCAGGGTCGGGAATAAATTGATGTACTTTTTGTCTTTCGATAATGTAGCTTTGCGGTCGGAAATGCCAATGTCAGACAGTTCCGTGCGTAAACCCAGCAGGTAACTCAACCGTTTAAACTTATTGGCATATTGCGCATAGGCAGCATAAATATTCTCGTCGTAATAGAGTTTATTGGTATAATTTTCGAGTAATATTCCGTTCGAAAGAGTAGAATAATCACTTCTTATGGCCCTTAAATCAGCCCGGATGCCGGTTTCGAAACGTGCTGATTTAGAAAATGCCGTTACAAAATCGCTCTGGATGTAGAAATCGTCGCTGCTTTCGATATCCCTTGAGCTAAGGTGCGAAACGGGATTGCCAGAAGGAAAACGTTTCTGTTGGGTAATATCCTGGTTTTCATCATCATTCCAGAAATCGTAGCGTAAGCTGGTGGTCCACTTCTGGTCCTTATTGTCGAAAGTTTTTACATAATTAAGTTCCAGCTGGTTATATTTTTGTGGCTCGTGGTAATCTTCAAAACGCGATATGATGCTGTCCAATACATTTTCTCCATTGTAATAACGATATTGATAACTGGTGGTATCGTTATTTTTTTGCAGGTCGTGGTAAAAACTGCCCGTTAACGTATTCTTTTCATTGATGTAATAATCGCCGCCAACATAATAACTGTAGGCATTGTCGTTCCGTACCTGATCATTATGCTGGTTCAGTACCGTGCTTGCTCCATTCCTGATGGTGGTTTGTAAATTCTTTTCATAAGCATAAATATTCCGGTAAAAATGGCTTACGTTGGCAAACAGGTTTACCTTTTGGGTTTTATAACTCAGGTTGATATTTCCGTTATAATACGTTGGTGTACCTATACCGGCCTGGATAGAGCCGTTTAAACCCGAAGAACTGTTTTTTTTAAGTACAATGTTAATGATCCCGGCTCCGCCCTGTGCCTCGTAACGGGCCGATGGATTGGTAATGACCTCCACTTTTTCTATGGTGTTGGCCGGAATCTGATTTAAACCATTGTTTGCGGTAAGCATAGAAGGTTTTCCATTAATCAGTACACGTACACTTCCGTTTCCCCTTAAACTTATTGCCCCATTGGCGTCAACATTTACCGATGGTACGTTGTTGAGTATATCGTTTGCAGTTCCTCCTTTCGACATCAGGTCTTTGCCCACATTAAATACTTTTTTATCCAGGTTAAGCTCCACAGTCGATTTCTCGCCTACAATATTTACCGCTTCGAGCAGTTTTGCATCTTCCTGTAAAAGGATCAAACCGAGGTTAAGGTATTTATCTACTTGCTGGTGCTCCAGTATATAGGTTTTGTAAGAAATAAAAGCGATTTTAATGTGGTATTTGCCTGGCGCAACCGAAAATGAAAAAACACCCGAACTATCGGTAAGCGTACTGTTTAGTATTTTATTGCCGGCAATTGATATTACAGATACCCCTGCGCCGGCCAAAGGGAGTTTTGTTCTGGCATCTGCTACCTTTCCGGTTATATTGAATGCTGCGGGTTGCTGAGCCAAACCTGCAAAGCCTGATAAAAGCAAAAGTATAAGTATTAATTTCTCCATCCTGTTCATCATTTGTGATTTCGTTTTCCGAAAATGATGAATTTGTCTGCGCGAAAATTAAAGGGCAGTTATACAGGGGCTTTTTGCTGCCGGATATATTTTTAAGGCCTACCGAAAGGTTTTATCTGCTGTTTATAATCAATCGACATCTTAAACCGCTTGTTCATCGAAAATTGCAGCTTATAAAAATTGCATGTATTTGTTGAGGTTAGCCCGGTAAGCATCAGAAACGGGTATTAAATGACGGCTAACTACAAGTGTTTTGCCTTCGGCGCTATCTATTTTAGCCAGGTTAACGATAAATGAACGGTGCACCCTCAAAAAAAGATGCCCGGGAAGTTTTTGTTCAATAATTTTTAAAGAGGAATGGATGCAATAATCTTCATTAAGCAAGCGGATTTTGACATAATCGCCAGTGGCTTCGAAATAAAGGATGTCGTTAATTTTTAAGCGCCGTACAATGTTCGAATCCCTGATAAAAGTAAATTCCGAAAACTGACCGCCCATCGTGATCTGGTTCTTTTTGAAAATTTCTTTTGCTTTATCAACTGCTTTTAAAAACCTGGCGGGAGAAACAGGCTTTAATAAAAAATCGACTACGTTTAATTCAAATGCTTCTAATGCGTGCTCGGCAAGCGATGTGGTAAATATAATGAGGGGTTGTTTACCTTCTAAAATCTTTGCCAGTTCTATACCGTTTACACCGGGCATGCGGATATCGAGAAAAATCAGGTCAACATTCAGGTCTTTTATTTTTTGATGTGCATCTATGGCATCTTCACATTCTCCAACCAGTGTAAGCGTATTATCAAGACCGATTAACCTTTTAATAACAGTCCTGAATATTTTCTGATCGTCAACAATTAAACAGTTCATTAAGCTTGATTTTCGGTCCTAAATTAGAGATTATAGGCATAAAGAACGAATGCAAAATAAAAAGATTTATCGCTAAAATCCCACTCTATTGCGTTGTTTTGGGCTTTATGGAGTAATAATGCCTGTTCATGGAGTTAAAATACTTATTCGTCTATTTTAACTTTTTTTAAAATACCCGTAGCCATAAATTTATTAATAATCAGACAAACTACTGGTGATCATCAATAGTTGCTAAAGGCAGGAGAGTAAGGGACGACTTCTCCTGAATTGGCCATCCTGTGTAAGCAAATGGGGCAATTATGATCTAAGAGGGGAAAAATAAAGAGAAATATGGAGTACCCTCTTAATTTTAATGAGTGAATGGTTGAATGAATGATTGAATGATGGAGTGAATGAATGATTGAGTGATGGAGTGATTGATTGAGTGATTGAATGAATGAATGATAAAATGGCAGTTCGTTTAATATCATCGTTTTTCCGTTCCATTTTGCTGTAAACAGCTCAATATCATTTATTCGTATTTAAATTCGAAAGGTTGGGAAAGCCTGAACCTGGCAGGTTGTCCATCTCTTGTGCCTGGGGTATATTTCTGCAGGAGTTTAAGAATGCTGACGATTTCGTTTCTCATAACCTGTGTACCTGTTCCTTTTACTTCGTAATTAGAAACACTTCCGTCTTTTTCGATAGTCATTACCACTGCAAGTTTGGTATAAAGCCTGTTTTTCTGGATCACATTGGAGGCTTGATAATGGTTATGTAGAAAATGATTAAAATCTTCATTGCTAAGCGGAAATTGGGGTATTTTATACACATGTTCTCCAGAAAGGGTTCTTTCGTCATAAACCGTGGTATCGGCTTCGGTAGTTACTTTTACAGTATTTTGGGCCTTAGCCTTTTGGCTAAGTGTTACCAAAAATACAAGTGATAACATCAGGATGATTTGTCTTTTCATGAGATTGCGTTTTATCAAATATAATGATTAGAAGTTAGCTTCGAAATGGGGGATTACTAAATCGGTTTGATCTTTCCGGATATTGGATTAAATACATACATTTTTTCTGCCAACCTTTACAATTTCTTCTATACCAAACTCTTCAAACCGTTCCAGTAAAGCATTTGCACCATTCTTTTTCTTAAATTCCAGTTCTTCTTTGTATAAAGGAATTAAAGTATAAATGTTAATAAGGGTTTCATCATCAGGATTAATCCTTGTAAAATCTTCCGACAGTTCCATGGAGTGTGCCAGCATTACCGAACAGAAACCAATTCCTTCTGAAAACGCTTCATCATCTTCGTGGCCGAAAGTATGTCCGAAACCCAGCCAGGTTTTATTTTTATGTGGTAGGATCATTAACTCTTTCATCAGCCTGATTGGCCAATAGTTGCCTTCGTCACTGAAAGATTCGTATTCCAGGTTCCATTCTTTGGGAAGCAGGATCATCACTTCAGCCAGGTTCGATGTTTCAACATCATCCGGTACTGTCATGGGTAGGGCACTCATGCCGCAACTCAATAAAATGTGAAATGGTCTCTCTTCAGTTGCTTTTATAAAGTAAATATCCCTATGGATTGTTTCGGACGCTATCTCATCAAAAACAACGATATCTTCGGATTCATCAAAAAACAGATCTATATGATCGTCTACTATCTGGACGCTGTTTGGAACGTGATGGGGCATAATACTTGATTGTTGTTAGCGGATTGAGGTGGAGGCAGGAGCGTTTTTCATGCTTGTTCATTTGACTACAAGATAATAATTTTCATAAAAATGGAGTACCAAAAAATATTCATTTCGCTATTTGAAGGTTAGAAAGATACTGTAGTAAACGGCACGTTAATAGCCTCTATCAAAAATATTTTACAAATTATTCCTCCTTTGCGTAGATTTTGTTATTTTTAACTAAATATATAGTCCCATATATAAAAACCATTATCCCAGCCAGTTGTCCCATGGTAAATGGTTAATTAAGTCCCACATTTTTACCGGATTACCAATTAACCTTAATATTAATTTAAAACCATTTATCATGAGTTTAAACAACAGGATTTCGGCCGAAATCACCGCAGAACAATCAGCAGCTATTGCAGCCGCTTTTGAACAGCTAAAAACCGCCTTAGCCTCGGTTTTAATTATTAATTTAACCGCCGAGGAGCGTAGGAATACGTTGATAATGGGCGATAAAACCCTGGCCTTTGTAAACAAAACAATCGAGTATGCTACGCAGAACCCAAGTTTGGTTCCAAACTATGTCGATTTGGACGAGGCCAAAAGGGATTATAAGCTGGCTTTCGACATCTATGCCATTTTTCAGCAGTTAAGTACGCTGTTACGTGCCATGGAAGATACGGGCATGGTGGCAGGCAGCGAAGCTTACGAGGCTGCACTGGTTATTTACCACTCCATCAAAGGCGCCAGCCGCTCGAACATCCCCGGTATACAAGCCATTTACGACGACCTCAAACAACGTTTCCCGGGCCGTGGTAAAAAAACGATATCACCAGAATAGTTTTATAGAAAATTGCCTCTACGGCTATTTAAAAGTACTCCCGGAGTGCAAATTGCGCTTCGGGAGTACAAAAAGGTACTATTGTACTACAAAAAAGTACTATCACAGCTGAAAGAATAACTCCGGGAGTAGAAAAAGCTTGCTGCTTAGATCGACGGCGATGTGCCGGAGTAGAAAAAAGATGTTATAATAGTAGAAAAAGGTACTATCGGAGTACAAAGAATATCTCCGGGAGTAGAAAAAGCTTGCTGCTTACATCAACGGCGATGTACCGGAGTAGAAAAAAGATGTTGTGGTAGTAGAAAAAGGTACTATCGGAGTAGAAAGAATAACTCCGGGAGTAGAAAAAGCTTGCAGTTTAGATCAATGGCGATGTAGCAGAGTAGAAAAAAGATGTTGTGTAGTAGAAAAAGGTACTGGCGGAGTACAAAGAATAGCTCCGGGAATAGAAAAAGCTTGCCGCTCACATCAATGGCGATGTGCGGGAGTAGAAAAAAGATGTTGCAGTAGTACAAAAAGGTACTATCGTAATAGAAAGAATAACTCCGGGAGTAGAAAAAACTTGTTGCTGAGATCAATGGCGATGTAACGGAGTGCAATAAGGATGTAGGGAAGTAGAAAAAGGTATTAAATTCGCTATTTTGAAAGGGTTTTATTCTTGTACCATATTACTTGAATTAATTATGGTACCATTACAAGCTTTAAGATCAACTAAGCAAAGGAGAAACGGAATAAATGGATTGTGCGTGGCCACAGGAGCGTTTATGCCGTAGTTCTTTTAAGCGTGTTGAAATGACAAGGTTAAATTTGTTGAATTATTAAATTAATTAATAGCAATCCGCTTTAAAATAAAATTGATTTCGTTATTCTAGCGCAAGTCTTATTGCGCTTGGCCAGAGCATAGGCCTTACTTGTGCTTGATAATCCGCTAATTAAATCTCTGCTAAGCGTCTTTTTGTATTAGGCGAAGCTGTCTCATAAATATAAATTGTCACCCTGAGCTTGTCGAAGGGCCTGCCATAACACTGTTTAAGGCGTTTCGACAGGCTCAACGTGACAAATTTATTGAGAAACTAGGTTTTATGATACAGCCTCGTTTTCCCTTGTAGCTATATAGGGTAAATGGCCAGTTAAAATTTGAACGGTTATAGTGTAGCTTCTAAACCGATAGTTTCATTATATTCATAACACTCAACAGACTTACACCAGGCATCGCAGTCTGACAGCCAATCATAAACCATTTTATATGCAGCAGTAATTTCGGCAGAAAATTTTAAGGTTGCGCCTTCAAAATCATCCTCCTGAAAGATGTAGGCATTTAATCCAACATATAATAGTTCAGATAGATGCTCCACATCAAATTGGCCAACAGCTTGTAGGTTATAGCCCGGGTATATGGCATCACGCTGAAAGGTTTCTTCATTGGCCAAAAGTTTTGTTTTGGTAAGCAGGCTGATGATATTATTTACATCATAAAGGGCGTTGGCAATAGTAATGGGTTTGTGTTTGCCAGAGCGCGGATCGGGCCCGATAGCTGCGCTAAGCATTTCAGTAAGGAATTGATTAACTTCCGATAAACCAATCATATCGAAATAGGCTTCCATCAGTTTCCGGAATGCTGTTACAGCTGCTACCTGATTTGGGAGCTGTGTGTTTGGGTTTTTACAATTGTTAGTCTGCATAACGTTAAAATTAAAGTTCCTGGACGCTGCAGACTAACAAATAACTCTTTTCAGAGAAATTAGAAAATGCGTTTCTAAAACGCTCGTCCAGGAATATTTTTAAAATTTAATTGTGAAAATTGATCTCTCTTAGTAAGGTGAAAAGATATGTTATTTATTAATCTGCACTACTAAGATAAATACAATAAAATAATTAACGAAATCTTTTTGAAGAATGGTGCATAAATAAAGTTAGTTCATGCTTGCAGTTCGTTGTTCTGTGCTTGCAGTTGATAGTTCAGAGGTTGCAGTCGATAGTTCAGACTTTGCAGTTTGTTCCATAATTAAAATTAGTCTTAGCTCTTAATTGTATTATGGTCACCAACTGCGATAATATTGTCTGATCCATTGATTGTAACTTTTGTCGTTGTAGAATATTTTGATTCAATTTTATGCTCTTGATAATTTAATATTCTAAAGCCACCAGATTTAATAAATTCATAGCATTGAAAGTCATTCATCCTAACAATCGCATATTTACCAGACGATCCTTTTTCCGCAATCAATAGATCATTTTCGTTAGCATATTGAAGAATTGAATTAAAAAGGTATTCAGCTAAAGCTATATCAATATTCATTTGTTTATAATACAAAGCGGGAGATGGGTTAAAATTATTCAACCGCCTACAATTGGAATCAACTATTCTCTCGAACATATCATCCATTAAAGTCAAATAAGATTCTTTCAACTTCATAAACCATAAAATTTCTTTAAAACTTCTACTAATATTCCTCCTGCTGTCGCAATTCCTATTTCCCATGATCCATCTATTGATTTTGTAAGCATTTTTGACATCCATCCGTTAACGCCTAATCCAAAACCAGTAGCTGTAGGTTCTTCAGATATAACTATCGATGCTATTTCATCAATATCTTCCAAACTCACATTATTTTTTTTTAATTCGTCTTTGAACGATTCAATATCTCCTTTTAAGACATTGATGTTCGTTTTTACTATGTTATTATTCCCTGCGGTTATAACATTACCTTGCCCGTTTGTAGTGATGTTGATTTGTGCCATTATATTAGTTATTGATTTGTTAATCTCCTCTTTACTTACATTATCGTTTAGTTCCTTCTCAAGGTTAGGATATTCAGCTTCAACTTCCAGAATCAAGTCCAATAATTTAGATCTTATTTTGCCAACAACATTTGTAAATTCACTAGTGGTAAGCATCACTCTTGTATTGGAAATTTGAAATTTAGCCCCATTTTTCTGTGCTTCCCTAGTTAACATTGCGTCAAAATCGGCACCAAATGGCTTTATAATAGTATTACCATTTTTGCCAGATGCGATTTCTTCTATCGCTTTAATACCACTATCGATTTTAAACTTCAATATTCCTTGGATAATTTCATCATTAAATAGCGATAGAGGTAAGGGTTGATCAGCTTGGTAAGAATAATCATTTGCAGTTAATACAGCATATGGATTAACCTTTGCTAGGCGATAAATTGGAATTTGTCCGTGTGGATCATATCCATTCAATTCTTGGGTTACCCAATTATATAAACTAGCATTGCCTATTCTTTTTGCAAATACTTTCGTTTTCAAAAGTGGAGTGCTTAATGACTGTTCGTCGTTAGATAGCAACTCAATAATATCCTTTATCATATATTAATTCGTCAATGACTTTATACTATTGTTATCCCCTGATGTGATTAGGTTACCATTGCCAACATTGTTTATTGTAGTATTTACAATATTAGTGATCGTGTCATTTCTTGTTTTTAACTGTTCAATTTCGGTTTCATGTTTAAACTGTTTTTCTATTTGTAACATGAAATCAAGTAGTTTAGTACGGACACTTGAGAGTATATTTGGCAGAAGGAAAGCAGGCATATCAAGATGAACACTTATTATTTGATAATATGGATTTCCAAGCTCTCTTATTGAATTTTCAAGATATAATCTTCTATCAGAATTAACACTAATTTTGAGTCCTTTTTGATTAATCATGGTTTCAATTGATGATATGTTATCACGTATTTCAATTGACGTTAATGTATTAAGAATGTCTTTTTTTAGATGTGAAACTGGAAAATTCATGTTTGAACCTTTAGTCATCCCATTTAAAAAATTTCCGGTCAAAATCCCAGATGCTTTACGGTAGTATGGTAATTTCATATGTTCCGCATAGCCACTTAGCTCGCCATCCACCCATTCTTGGAGCGATTTATTTTCAATTCTAAATGCTAAAACCTTTGTCTTTAGAAGTGGCCCCGTAATCGTATTGGCTGAATCCATTAACTCATTTATTATATCACTAATAAGCTTCATAACAGTCTAGTTCTTATTTAGGTAAAGATAAGCTAAAATTATTAGTAATGATGTATGTGTTAATACAATGTGTGTTGTGACCCCCTCAAGCGCGAGTCCTAATGCTCGGACCAAAAGCTAAGGCCCGACCTGTGCTTTAAAATAATTTTTTATCAATTAGCTTGTATCAAAACTTAAATTTGCTCTTTGCCTCTTTCCAGTTCCTTTTTAGTATAGGTGATTTAAAAGAGGTTTCACCATCGCTCGTTTCGCCAGAGTAGTGACAATATTTTTCCTTATAATTTTCGTTTGAGTATCGCTTCCATGATTGATATGCAGCTTCACAATATGGTGCTTTGATATTGAAAGGAATAATTGCACCGGTTCGTATGCAGAATCCATGTGGCGGCACATTCTGGATATGCTGCTTGTTAAAGAAAGATGCTGAATTATCTTCATCGTATTCTTCAACCAGTTTTGAAGAAAACCCAAGCCATGATGTTTCGTAAACTTTGCCTTTGTGATAAACTGGGATCGAGCTTGCAACTATCTTATCAACAAATGCCGATGCTTCATTCCAAGCTAGATCTGTTTTTGTATTTACAAATGTGCCGATAATGGAGCCCGAGCTTTCAATTACAAAAGCTGCCTCGAAATTATGGGCCTGAGAAAATCCGTGTAAGTTCATCGAAGAGAGCATTAACCCTTGTTCTGAACAATAAATTTTAGCGTGAAGTTCTTTAACGTAACTTATCCTGATATTCTGTAATGTTTTTAGAAATTCAAAGTCTTCATTCCCCAAACTTCTATCAGGATTTTTATCATTCTTGCCAAAAACAACCTCAATGGCAACCGATGATTTATTTTTGCTCAAATAAGTTAATTCGTATTTGATCTTGTTGGTTAGCTTGATGTAAGGAGAAACCAGTGTTACAAATTGCTCTGCATCTCTGATCATTTGGGTTATTTTTGCGTTGATGGCATCGCCATCAAGAAATTTAATCATATCAATGTTTTGAGTTCGTTAATGTTTTACTTAACTACCTATTTCTTACATAAGGGATTGTTTCAATAGTTCAGCTTTACTAAGTTATAAAGAAAAAATAAAGACGAATACCTAGAAATGCAAATACTCATAATTGAGTAGGTTAGCATAAATGTTTATCGAAAGAATTTCGTCGCAGTAAATATTGAGCGATAGGCGTTCAATTGCATATCCAGTTTTTTGTTAATCTTACCTTCCTATTTCCTAATCCATTCCGTTTTGTTAGTTTTGGGACTTAAATTAAAGTAATATAACAATACAATGAACCATTGGTTAGTAAAATCAGAGCCTTTTAAATACAGTTGGGAAAAATTTAATCAGGATGGCCGTACCTTTTGGGATGGTGTGCGTAATTACCAGGCACGCAATAACCTGAAAGCCATGAAAGAAGGTGATTTGGTGTTGTTTTATCACAGCAACGAGGGTAAAAATGTGGTGGGTATTGCCAAAGTGGTAAAAGAATTTTATCAGGATCCTACTACCGATGATGCAAATTGGGTAGTTGTAGATTTATCGCCTGTAGAAAGCTTTAAAAACCCGGTTTCTTTAGAGCAGATTAAAGCAGAACCCAGTTTGGTCGATATTTCGTTGGTGCGCCAGGGCAGGTTGTCGGTAATGCCGCTTAAAGCAGAGGAGTTTGATAAGATTTTGGAAATGGGAGCGTAAGGTTTAGTCCTGAGTCTGCAGTCCTGAGTCCATAGTTGGCTAACTAATCATTGACAATTAAGAACATTAAGATTTAGTGATCGTCTAAATACCAATAACCAAATCATAATGTTCAAAGCCTGGCAATCGGTTTAATAATTGAACAATACAATTAAGCGATGAGTTAGTTTGGAGCCTGGAATTGGGAATTTTGAGTCAGTTAACCAATTACCGATTTATACAGTTAACCAATTATTGACCATTAAGAAGTTAAGAAAAATAAGGTTTTAGTTGGCAATTACCAATGATCAATAATCAAATACCAATTAATGCTATTCGGTTGTCGATTTGTAGTTAGCAATTAACTAATGACCATGTTCAGTTTTCAGTTGGTAGTTTACAGTTACTAATGACCAATGAACCCTATTCAGTTTTCAGTTGGTAGTTTACAGTTACTAATGACTAATGAACCCTATTCAGTTTTCAGTTGGTAGTTTACAGTTACTAATGACCAATGAACCAATTTACCAATGACCAAATAAACCAATGATGAAAACCATCTTTTTTACACTCTCCCTTTTTCTAACAGTAAGCCTGGCTATGGCCCAAACGGTTAAACCTTACCTGGCGACCGTAAAAACAAAGGCTTTTGTAACCAAAGGTGTATTATACAAAGTAGATTCTGCAAGTCTGGTTGTTGTTGCAGACGATAAATTTGTAAGCATCGGTATTACTGATATTCAATCTATAAAAATCAAAACCCCGAAGAAAAAGAAAGATCTGATCCGTTTTGTAAAGTACGATCCCTGGAATGAGGATAACTTTGAAAAAAGAACGGATGGGATAAAAGTTCGTAAATGGGGAGAAAAAGATCCTACGCTGGGCGAGGAGATCAACGGTCACATTGCAGCCACCATGGTTAACGTTACCGGCAATATTCTCGCAGCGCCCATTCAATCTATTAACCCCAGTATTGCCAGGTTCAAAATTAATGGCAGTAAGGAAAAATACGGTTTGCTGTTTAACGATCTGAAACTTTTCTCGGTTTACTATCAGGCCAATCCCAACATTCTGGCCGAATTACAGCAGCTAAAAGCGATCTCAGCTACTTTTAAGCCCTAGCGATAAGCGTTGAGCGGATGGCGTTTGGCGGATAGCTAATGAGCCGTCATCTCGAGAGAAACGTAGTGGAGCGGAGAGATCTAATCTTGCATGAAAGATCCTGAAACAAGTTCAGGATGACGATTCGCGTGGAGTTCCGGTTATAGGTAATCAGTTTCCAGTTTGCAATTTGCAGTTAGCAATATAACAATCCCGCAATTAAACAATTATTCAGTTTTCAGTTGGCGATTTGCTTTTACCAATAAACCAATGACTAATGACCAATGAACGTTATTAAGTTTTCAGTTGGCAATTTGCAATTAACAATATAACAATCCTGCAATTAAACAATTATTCAGTTTTCAGTTGGCAATTTGCAATTAACAATATAACAATCCTGCAATTAAACAATTATTCAGTTTTCAGTTGGCAATTTGCAGTTAACAATTCAGCAATCCTGCAATTAAACAATTATCCAGTTTTCAGTTGGCAATTTGCAGCTAACAATTTAACAATCCTGCAATTAAACAATTACTCAGTTTTTCAGTTGACGATTTACTTTACCAATAAACCAATGACTAATGACCAATGAACGTTATTCAGTTTTCAGTTGAAAATTTGCAATTAACAGTTAAACATCAATCAATAAGCTGCAGTAGTCTAAAGTCTTTAGTCGGTAGTCCAAAGTCAGTTAACCGATTAACCAATTTAAACAGTTAACCTTTTCCTATTGCTTAAAGTAATCCCAAGCGTCATTACGATACTCGAACCCAGTACAACCAGGAATAAAAATGGCGTACCTACTTCGGGTATTTTTAGTGAGGCCGGAAGGTTGAAGTAAAGTAAAATACTGATCAGTCCGCGTGGGGCTATGTATAAAATCGGACTTAAATTGTCTTTTTTGAATATTTTGAGGAAGAGCAGCCGGATGATGTAAACCGAGATCAGGATAAAAAAGCCGTTGGCCAGCACAATTTTGTTGTTCAGTTCGCCAATGTTCATGGTAAAGCCGAAAATCACAAAGAAAAATGTGCGTAAAATAAAAGCACTCTCTGCCGACAGCTGGTAAAGCTGCGATAAATCGGCCGTTAAGTTTTTATATAAAAAGATACTCCTGAACCAGGCGTGCTGTATCGTATCTGCATTATTGAGGAATAAACCAGTACTCAAAATCAATACCAATGAAGACAGGTGGTAAGATTGACCGATGGCATAAACCAGTATCAGGATTGCAATAATGAGGAAAAATTTGATGTGGTGCACCAACCGTCCCATAATGTACAGTAAAACCACACAGGCTATGGCTGATAAGAGTAAAATCAGGAAAGTGCTTAAACCCAGTCCGATAAAAGCCGAAGTATTGATAGAATGGTTGGTGATGGCAAAATTGAAAATAATAATGCCAAGGATATCGGAAAAAGAAGATTCGTAGATCACAAACTCCTTATCTTTATTGCTCAGTGCTGCTGCCGATGGAATGGCAATGGCCGAACTGATTACACTAAAAGGAATGGCATTTGCAATACAGGTATACAGATCGTGGTGGCTGATCTGGTAAATAATGGTGGTAATAACACTGATGGTGCCCAACAAAATAGTGAGTGCCGATAAAAAAGCGCTCCTGATGATCTTATTTTTTTGCTGATCGTATTTAAGCTCCAGCGAACCTTCGAAAACAATTAAAATTAAACCTACCGTACCCAAAGTAGGCAGGATGGAGAGGAAATTGAATGTCTGTATTTTAAGGTAATCAACCAGAAAACGCAAGCCAATACCCAGTAATAGCAATAATAAAACCGAGGGTACTTTGGTTTTACTCGCTACTAAATCAAACAGATAAGAAAAGATTACTAATCCGCTTAAAATAATAAGTATGGTATAAGTTGTCATATTTTTCAGCGTAGGATAAACCGCTAAAATAAAACAATCAGGCTAAGCAGGAAGTAATTTTATGTAAAAATTATGCTTTGAAGAAAAGGGCCTTTAATTCGCTGGCATCATCCGGACTCATTTTTCCACCTAAAACCAACCGTAACTGCCTGCGGCGCAGGGCCCCGTTAAACAGTTCAATTTCTTCAGCTGTTTCAGGGATTACTTCGGCAACAGGAATGGTACGTGCGCTTTGATCAACCGCAACAAAAGTATAATAAGCCTCGTTACTTTTCTGGCGTGCACCACTTGGGATATTCTCGGCCCATACATCCAGCCTTACTTCTACAGAGGTGTTAAATGCCCTGGTTACCTTGGCTTCGATGGTAATTACATCGCCTAGTTTAATGGGGTGTTTAAAAGATACATTATCAACCGAAGCTGTTACCACGATACGGTTGCAGTGTTTTTGAGCAGAAATAGCCGCCGCAATATCCATCCAGTGGAGTAAACGGCCACCCATTAGGTTATTTAACGTATTGGTATCATTTGGCAGTACCAACTCGTTCATGATGGTAAAACTTTCTTTCGCGAATTTCTTTTTTAAGCTCATTTAAGCGCAAAAGTAAGTAAAATGTATGTTAAAATGATATTACAATAGATTACAAGAGATCGAAACGATGATTTATTGGTGATTGTTCCCGCAGATTAAACAGATTGTCGCAGAGTGAGTGATGTTTTTCTGCGGTGATTTGCGTAATCCGCGGGAAACCCATGTGCAACACAATTCCCTACATCAGCGGGAAAAGAACATACAGGATTGTTCACCTAATCCAAAAACAAATTCATCAGCTATCATGTTATCCTATCAAAAATCGAATTAATGCAGAACCAGACCCTTATCCAATTTTTCCATTGGTATTATAACGAAGAGCAAAATTTATGGACAAAAGTAGCTACAGAAGCTGCCCATTTAAAAGAAATAGGCGTAACAGCCGTGTGGTTGCCGCCGGCTTACAAATCAAACAATGCAGCCTATGATGTAGGTTATGCCGTTTACGATTTGTTCGATTTAGGCGAATTTGACCAGAAAGGCGGTGTAAATACGAAACATGGATCAAAAGACGAATACATCAAAGCCATCCAGGCTTTGCATGATAACGGAATTAATGCTTTAGCTGATGCCGTTTTCAACCATAAAGCGGGTGGCGACGAATTAGAGAAAATACAGGTGAGAACGGTAAATCCGGATGACAGGAACGAGTTTACAAGTGATGTTTTTGAAATAGAAGCCTGGACAAAATTCACGTTTCCAGGTCGTGCGGGCAAATATTCTGAATTTATATGGGATCACGAATGTTTTAGCGGGGTAGACTGGGCGGAAGACCGGAAAGAAAGTGCCATTTATTCCATTCAGAATTATTTGGGTGAAGGTTTTGAGAAAGTGCCTTCAACCGAACTGGGCAATTACGATTACCTGATGTACAATGACATCGATTACCGGAACCGTTCGGTGGTGGAAGAATTAAAATATTGGGGCGAATGGATTGTTGAAACCACTAAAGTTGATGGCTTCAGACTGGATGCGGTTAAACACATCAATCCGGATTTTATTATCGAATGGATCGATCATTTGAACCAGAAGTATAACCGCGAATTTTTTATCGTTGCCGAAGACTGGAATGTAGTGGATATTGAAGGGCAGCTGGAATACATCGACATTACGGGCGGCCGCACGCAGATATTTGATTCCCTTTTGCACCATAATTTCTTTCTGGCCAGTAAGGATGAAGGCTTCGATATGCGGACCATTTTTGATGGAACATTGATTCAGGTAAAACCCGATCTGGCAGTTACTTTTATCGACAACCATGATTCGCAGCCATTGCAGGCACTGGAATCTTATGTCGATTTTTGGTTCAGGCCACTTGCTTATGCCATTATTTTATTGCGTATGCAGGGAATTCCGTGTTTGTTCTTCCCTGATATTTATGGCGGTATTTATGATGATAAGGATAAAGAGGGCGAAGAAGTGCATGTGGAGCTGGCACCAATAGAAGCCGTTGAAACGATGAGTAAAATACGTACCGCTTTAGCCTATGGCGAGCAACGCGATTATTTTGATCATTTCAGCTGCGTAGGCTGGACGAGGGCAGGGGATGAAGAACATGAAAACAGTGGTGTAGCTGTACTGTTAAGCACCGGCGAAGAAGGTTATAAATCAATGGAAATTGGTCAACATTTTGCCGGAAAAACCTTTGTTGATGCCTTGGGCTACAGGCCGCAGGAAATCGTGATCGATGAAAATGGCTGGGCAGAGTTTCATTGCAATGCGGGTAGTGTTTCGGTGTGGGTGTTAAAGGTAGGGGCGTAATTCAGATGCATGGTTTGCCATGGTTTGTGTACCATGGTCTGTATCCTCACAGACCATCTATGGAGCTTAAAATTGATAACTAATTAAAGGAGTTTATAAGTGGTCTGTGGGGACACCAATGCTATTAACTTAGTGTTATA
>NZ_QNQU01000003.1 GCF_003315595.1 Pedobacter miscanthi
TTAAAAGAAACCCTTCAGCAGAAATGTTGAAGGGTTTTCTTTGTTTATGGCGGTTTGGTTTAAGGTTTAAGGCACCACAGCCTACAATACTTTCGCAACCGTCATCCCATACAGTCCATCGTCCAGATTCGATGGCTCTGGTTTATTTTAGGTCCTTTTTTTGGTATGATAGACCCTGAAATAAATTCAGGGTGACGGGTAGCTTGTTTATTTATTCCCGCAGATTACGCTGATCGCCGCAGAGAACATTCCATCATCCATTTTACACCTTACATTATATTATTTATCCCGCAGATCGCCGCAGAAACTTTCCTTCTTCCATCATCCGTTTTCCATCTTCCATCACACTTCTATCCCAGATTAAATAGCCCTGATGGAAGCGTTATCCCTTTTGGGCAAAAATAAATTGTTTTACAGGATAAGTTTCCAAAAGGATTAAGCGTACAGCAGGATAGACCCCAACCTATAAGCACAGCAACTGCGCTCCAAGAAATAGAGAAATTGTGTTAAGGAATATTTATTGAATAGATTAAGCGTTCGCTTCTTCTTTAACGGCTAATTGTCCGCAGGCGGCATCAATATCTTTCCCACGGCTACGGCGAATGTTGGTATTAATGCCCTGGCTTTTCAAATAATTTGAAAATGCATCAATTTTATCGCCTTCGGCATTGGTGAAATCGGCAAAAGAAATCGGGTTATATTCAATCAGGTTTACTTTACATGGAATGTGTTTGCAGAATTTAGCTAAATCCATCGCATCCGAAATTTCATCATTAAAATGATTGAAAACAATGTATTCGTAAGTTACCGGATTTTTGGTTTTAGCAAAATAGTATTTAAGGGCATCTGCCAAAGCTTTTAAAGAGTTAGCCTCATTGATAGGCATAATTTCGTTACGTTTTTCATCATTGGCAGCATGAAGCGAAAGTGCTAGGTTAAATTTAGCGCCATCATCGCCCAGTTTCTTGATCATTTTGGCAATACCCGCAGTTGATACCGTTATGCGTTTATAGCTCATGTTTAAGCCATCAGGAGCAGTGATGCGTTCGATAGACTTTAATACATTCGCATAATTTAATAATGGTTCTCCCATGCCCATATACACGATATTGGTAAGGGGATTATTATAATTCTGTTTAGCCTGCTTATCAATAAGAACAACCTGATCGTAGATTTCGTCGGCGTTTAAATTACGCTTACGGTCCATATAACCAGTTGCACAGAATTTGCAGGTTAAGCTACAGCCTACTTGCGAACTTACACAGGCCGTCATACGATCTTCTAAAGGAATTAAAACACCTTCAACGATATTACCGTCGGCTAAGCGGAAAGTATTTTTGATAGTATGATCGTTACTGAACTGGGAGTTGTTAACCTGAACAGCATTAATGGCAAAAGCCTCATCCAAAGCTTTACGAAGATCTTTGGATAAATTACTCATCTGCTCGAAACTCGTAGCCGATTTTTCCCAAAGCCACTGGTAAATTTGCTTTGCCCTAAACGCAGGCTGTTGCATTGCTACAAGGTGCTGTTGCAATTGAGGAAGATCTAATGCACGGATATCGGTTTTCTTTGCTGTTACCATTTGTTGCAAAGGTACTTAAAAAGAGGTTAAGCTGAAAGACTAAAGCTAAAAGGCTATTAATCAGCGCATAATTTTACAATTGCTTGGCTTTATCTTCCTCTGCCTCTTGTGTTTGACTTGCCTGCAGGTTTACCTTTTGCCGGCCTCGAATTTCTGTTACCGGTATTGCCTTTACCCACGGGTTTTGCGCCTGAATGAGCCCCTGGTTTTTTGCCTGAAGATTTTTGACCTGCCGGTTTTGGTTTGAAAGCCTTTTTAGGCTGTTCTTCTCTTAGCTCAGGAATTTCCTCCCAGGTATTTGTTTTTTTCTTTGTGGTACTTTTAGATTTGGGCTTAGCTTCTGAAGAAGAGTTTTCGACACTTTTGGTAATGGCTTTCATTTCCTCTTCGGTAAGTTCCCTGAATTCTCCGGTTGGGATACCTTTAAGGCTGATGTTCATGATACGTGTACGTTCGAGTTTGGTTACCTCATAACCAAAATGCTCGCACATTCTGCGGATCTGCCTGTTTAAACCTTGAATTAAGATAATGTTGAAAACATAAGTGCTGATTTGTCTAACCTTACATTTACGGGTATTTACGCCCAAAATAGGAACCCCATTACTCATTTCGAAAATAAAATTTTCGTTGATGGGTTTATCTACCGTTACTACGTATTCTTTTTCGTGTTTGTTCCCTGCCCTTAAAATTTTGTTAACTATATCACCGTTATTCGTCAGGAAAATTAATCCTGATGAGTCTTTATCCAATCGGCCAATAGGGAAAATCCTTTCACTGTGGTTAACATAATCTACAATATTATCGCGGACGCTGGCTTCGGTTGTACTGGTAATACCAACAGGTTTATTAAATGCCAGCAGGATGAAATTGCTTTCTTCTTTAGGCTCGATGTTGTGGCCATTTACCATTACTTTATCGCCTGCAAAAACCTGATCGCCTACCTTCGCTCTTTTTCCATTGATGAAAACATTGCCCTTTTCGATGTAACGATCTGCTTCGCGGCGTGAACATAATCCACTTTCGCTGATGAATTTATTTAAACGGGTTGCAGAATTATTGTTCATGCTGCAATTTTACGGAAATAAATTGTGTTATCCATTCTCCATAGCGGCAACAAATGTCCGGATGGTACTTTTTAGCTTTGCTAAAGTTTCCTGATCGGTAATTTCTGCATCATTGTTAATCTTTGCTTTTGCAAATGGAATGAGCTGGGGAGATATTTTAGCTTCGAGCACAGTCAAAATATCAATAATTGATTGATAAGCTTTTTCGCCCTGTGTGGAGGCAACAAGCGCTAACACCGGCTTGCCCGCAAATGACGCAGAACTTACAGTCCAATCAATCAGGTTTTTTAACGAGCCTGGTAAACCCATCGCATATTCGGGAGTGGAAATTACAATGCCATCGGCCTGATGCATTGCTAAACGAAGGTTTTGAACTGACTTTGTTGGATTCTCCAGATCTGAATCAGGATTGAAGTGCGGAAGATTTGCAATTGAATCAAAGATGGTTACCTCGAAATCCTTTCCTAAAAGCTCGCTGATGGCTGAAAAGATACAGTCCGTTGGTTGATGAAGATTTTGTACTGCCTGAAATTGCCAATATTTTTTTCATTGCTAAAAATAGCAAAGTAAGGATGGATTAAAAAGCCTTGGCGGGTAATCAAATCGTCATATCAAATGAACCATTGAAAAGTAACAGGTTTCAATGGTTCATTTAACATTGAGAACAGACTAAAAACTCTGATCATCGGCACTTGGGCCGTAACTTCCCGGGATTGGAATGTTTAATAGTCGCAAATACACACCTAACTGTGCACGGTGGTGGGTGGTTTGGCTTAATGAATGGCGGATGGTTTCATATTTAGAATAATCGGCCAGAACCTGTTTACCCATGCTCAGTATCCAGCGGCCATTCAAATTTTCTTCTGTAGCTTTTTCTAAGTCTGCCTTTCCTGCCGCAAAATTTTCCTCTAAAATTTTAACCAGGTCGTCAGCACTTTCTACATGCGGCTCTGTGTAGGGTGTGGTTTCGAAATCCAATCCATCCGTTGTTAAAGCCAGTGAAATCCAGCGTGGCAAATCAGCGATATGAACGGCAAGAGATTTCATTTTCATGCTTTTTTCATGTGGTGCCCAGTCAAATTTATCAGCCGGTACCAGTGCCAGGAATTTTTTTGTGGTATTAAATTCCGCTTCATACTCTTTCAATAATAATTTAATGATTTCCATATTTTTCTGTTTTGTTTTTTCTACTGTGTGTAATTCCATAAGTAATAAATCAGCAATGCTCATGATTTTTGATGTTGGTTTATACAAAGAAAATATGGACCACTGACAACCCTATGGCAGTGTAAAAAAATAATTTACAAGAGGGCGTCATTTCGATTTTGAGTTTATTTGCATAAAATAGATATTACTGACAGATGAGTTAAATTAAGCTAAATCCTCCCAGATACGTCATCTCGAGCGAAGTGCAACGCAGCCGAGAGATCTATCTCGAGGTAGATCTCTCCATTCCACTGCGTTGCAGTCGAGATGACGATAGCTTATAAAGAAAAATAGTCAATTGAAATGTAAGCTTAATAATTTACCGGCAGCAAATGCATGTAATCGCTCAGTGGCATGTGCTGTGTTTTTCTGAACGGGATGTCCAGATTTTTAAGACAGATGATCCTTGTAAGGTTAAAATCGCGGTATTGGTTCCGGAAATGGCACCAGGCTATTAAATGCCAGCTAAATGCATAGAAAATGAGACCGATGGGCTCTACTTCTCGTTTACTCACCTCTTCTTTATTGTTTTTATAATCGAGTTCTATCAGATTCTTCTCGCCGATAGCGTGCTGAATAAGGGACAGGTATTCGAAGTTAAAACTTAATCTTTCCGGAATCTGTAATTTGATATGCTGATTTAAAGACTCCAGTTTTTCTTTCTGGCTGCTTTTCAGCACTGCTTTTACCTTGGTAAGTGCAGTAGAATAATGAGACCGGATAGAGTTATCGGCAAAGCCATTTACCAAACTTTCTACCAACAAAAGTGCATTGGCCTCTTCCATATTAAAAGAAACCGGTGGCAGAAAATAGCCCTGAACGAGGTAATAACCCTTGTGCTGTTCGAAACTTACGGGTATGCCCTGTTCGCCCAACGCTTTAACATCGCGATAAACAGTACGGACACTCATGTTAAACCTTTCTGCAATTTTTTCGGCAGTAATGTATTTTTTAGACTGAAGTAAGGTTAAAATTCCGAAAAGACGGTCGATACGGTTCATGAGTAGTTTTGTTAGGCGATGCTAAAATTAAAATTTTTTAAGCAATTTTCTTGTGGTACGTTATTTGTAAAAGATAATGAATATCAATTTCAGGCCCTGAACCGTTATGATAGAGGTTTAGGACAAATAATCTGAGTTAAATGGCGGCTGTTATCCAAAAGCGTTTCTTCCGGGCAATAAAAAGTAAAGTAATTATAGGCTTCCTGTTTGCCTGTTTTGCACTTTTACTGGCATGGGGCATCAGTAAATTTGCTTTTACGCGTATGCTTGATACTGTAGAAGAAATTTCGGCACCGAACGACCGCTTAAGGATTGTTAACGATCTTTCGCACAAAATTGCGCGGTTAGACCAATTGCAGCGCGATGAAGCTTTTAATAAACAGGGAACTTATAGCTTTTTAAAAGAATCGCGTAAATTAAGGTCTAGTTTAGATACCCTCCGGAAATTATACCGTGGCGATTCAGCACAGCTGGCCAGGATAAAATCAATCAAAAATTTACTTTCTGATCGGGATAAACAGTTTGTAAACTATCTGAAAGTGAGGGAAACACTGGTTAATACCAAATCTTTCTCAGATGAAGTGCAGAAACTGAACGAGCTGGTGGCTACCAGGGCCAGGCAAACGGATAGCGCCGTATTAACCACCGAAACCACTACCTCGACCACAACAGTTGCACCAGAAGAACAGCAAAAATCAAGAGGCTTTTTGAGTAAACTTTTTGGAAAGAAAAAATCCGACGTTTATAAAATTATCAACGAAGAGTTTAAAGTTAAACGTGATACTTTAAATGCAAAAGCGGAAGACAGCATCATGAAAAGTATGACGGGTTCGCTTAAAAATATCGAACAGGAGCAACGTCAGAAAAGCCAGAAATTTTTAAAAAGGGAGGCCGATTTATCAAGTGCAAGTAACGCTTTAACCGCTAAAATGCTGCAGATTTTACGCGAAGTGGAGGGAGAAGCAGTAGCTCAGGTAGATTTAAATGGCATTCAGGCCAAAGAGGTGGTTAACGACGGTATTACCCAGATCACTACCATCATCATTATTTTCTTTTTGTTAACCGTGATCCTGCTCTACCTGATCCTGGCAGATATTACCAAAAGCAATAGATACAGAAAAGCCCTGGAGCTGGCGAAAGATGAGGCTGAATATCATGGTAAGGCCAAGCAGCGGTTCCTCTCGAACATGAGCCATGAAATCCGCACACCTTTACAATCTATTTTGGGTTATGCCGAACTGATTACCCAACAGGAAACACCCAATAAAAAAGATGTTGATGCCATTTACCAGTCTTCCATCCATTTACTGCAGATTGTAAATGAAGTATTGGATTATAACCGGATCATTTCGGGTGAGTTTAGTTTCAATAACCAGGTGTTTAACATCCGGAAAGCTTTAGATGAGGTAGTTTCGGTAATGCGGCCATTGGCTGAACAAAAATCACTTCAGTTAAATGTTTCGCTTGATCTGGCTAATCTGGAGTTTGTAAAAGGCGATGCCTTCAGGTTAAAGCAGATTTTGTTCAATCTTTTGGGTAATGCAGTAAAATTTACCTTAAAAGGTGAGATCAGCTTGTCGGTATCCTATAAAAAACAAGGGGAAGATCTGCATTTTCATTTCACCATTAAAGATACCGGAATCGGTTTCGACGAAAAAGACATTCCGAAAATTTTTAACGAATTCGAACAGATAGAATCTCCTGAAAAATATATCATTAATCAGGCGGGTACAGGTTTGGGCTTGCCTATTGTAAAATCGTTGATTGAAACTCAGGGCGGACGGATCCATGTTAAAAGTAAACCAGGCATTGGTACTACCTTTAATATTTATATGAAATATGAAAATACTTCCGAACGTGTAAATGATGCACTCGATCTGGAACATTATGCCATTGTAAATCCAGGTACCGTTTGGGTAATTGATGATGATAAACTGATACTTGATTTATGCGGGGTGATTTTCGAAAAAAATAAAATTCCGTTTAAAAGTTTTACTCAGGTGGCCGACATTTTACATACCGAACCCGACGCTGATTTAAAATATGTACTGGTTGATATGCGCATGCCCGAAATGACTGGCTTCGAACTATGCCATTTACTCAAAAAGAAACTGCCGAATAATATTAAATTCTATGCCATTACCGCTCAGGTTTTACCCGAAGAGCGTGAAATGGTTTTAAGCGGTGGTTTTGACGGACTGATTATGAAACCATTCAGGGCAGTTGATATTCTCTCGATCTTTGATAAAACAGAAATTTTAACTGAACAACCGGAATTTGATTTTTCGTCTATCGAAAAAATGACCTTTGGTGATCATCAGATGCTTGAAAAAATCCTGAACCGTTTTAAACAGGATTCTATTGATGATGCCGCATCGCTTAAAGCGCATATAAATGATAATGATCAGGAAAAAAGCAGGTTGCTGGTTCACCGCCTTGCTGGCCGAACGGCGCAGATGGGATCTAAAACCATGGCCAATGCATTCCGTCTGCTGGAAATCGAAATTGCTGAAAAAGGCTTAACCGATCATGCAAAATCTGAAGTACTATTACAGATCAAAAAACTCGATGCACTGATTGCCTTTATAGGGCAAATGGATTATGCCAGTACCGTTTAAGGAAAATGTAAGATGTAAAATGGATGATGGATAATCAATAAATCCTACTCAATGCCGTAACGTTCCATTTTAGCATACAACGTTTTGCGGTCGATATTTAAAATTTTTGCCGCTTTCGATTTATTGTGTCTAACCTTGATGAGCGTCTCGGTAATCAGGGCTTTCTCATTTTGTTCATTTACAGCTTTCAGATCCGATGAATTACCCGGTGCCGACTGGTGCTGAACAGAGATCATCATTTCGTCTGGCAAAGCTTCAACCTGTGCAACCTCACCGGGGCTTAATAAAACCATACGTTTAATTACATTGCTCAGCTCGCGCAGATTACCCGGCCAGTCGTAACTCAATAACAACGATTTTGCCTCTGCAGATACACTTTTAACATTCCGTTCCAGATCGCGGTTCGATAACTGTATAAAGTGGTTGATGAACAGTTCTAAATCTCCACCTCGGTCGCGTAATGGTGGTAACTGAATTTTAAACTCGTTTAACCGGTGGTATAAATCTTCCCTGAATTCGCCTTGTTGCATGCTATTGGCGAGGTCATCATTGGTGGCGGTAATAATGCGCACATTTACCGGAATCTGTTTGGTACTGCCCAAAGGCTGGATTACCCTTTCCTGTAGGGCACGGAGCAGTTTAATCTGCACTTCGTAACTCAGGTTTCCTACTTCATCCAAAAATAATGTACCACCATTTGCTGCTTCAAACTGCCCTTTTTTATCGTTTAATGCACCTGTGAAAGCACCTTTTACATGTCCGAATAGTTCGCTGGCGGCTAAATCTTTGGATAAAGCGCCACAATCTATTGCTACAAAAGGTTTATCAGCACGTTTACTTTGCTGGTGGAGCGTTCGGGCGGCAAATTCTTTTCCTGTTCCACTTTCTCCCTGTATAATTACCGACATATCAGTGGGGGCAACCAGATTAATATGTCCATATAATTTATCGGCAATGGCACTTTTGCCTTTAATAAAATCACTGTTGGTTTCTTTGGGTTCGGTACTTTTTAAATCCTTTTTAGCTAAAGAATTTTTAATCACCATTAACAGTTCATCAGGATTAACCGGTTTGGTGATATAATCAAAAGCACCCAGCTGGATAGATTTTACCGCTGTACGTACATCATTAAAACTCGTCATGATGATTACCGGGATAGAAAGCCCCAGATCGCGGATGTGTGTAAGTACTTCAAATCCTGTACCATCTGGAAGACGGTAATCGATTAACAGCAGGTCGTATTCGTTGTTCTCTACTTGTTTAAAAGATTGCTTTACATGGGTTACAAGGGTAACTTCATGACCGTTTTTCGTTAAAAAACCTTCAAGTAATTGAGCAAATGTTGTATCGTCTTCTAAAATCAGGATTCTCGCCATATAACAAAAATAAGAAAAGCCGGACATAATCCGGCTTTCTTATAATAGGTAGATGTAATATTTGGGTTTTTATTGTACGGGTTTACCGTCTTTATCAATTTTAACCGAACCAGTTTCTGCTTCTTTTTTAACATTGATTAAGTAGTATTCCTTTGTTCCTTCTTTAACAGACCAAGCTTCAGTAGTAGTCCATCCTTTGTAAGCATCAGATTTTAATGCTGTGGTTACCGGTGCAGGTAATTCTTCCAGTTTAACCGGAGTTTTTACTGCACTATCCTGAACTGCAACAATTGCTGCATTTTTAATTGTATTTACTTCACTTGCCTGTACTGCTGAGAATCCTGCAAAAGCTAAGAACGCAGCTGATAAAATCATCTTTTTCATGGGACTTATGTTTTATATGCAACTTTCGTTGCGTTAATATTTAATTTAATTGTAATTGCTAAAAATTATTTAGCTTATTGAACTGGTTTACCGTCTTTATCGATTTTTACCGATCCGGTTTCAGCTTCTTTTTTTACGTTGATTAAATAGTACTCTTTTGTACCTTCTTTAACCGACCAGGCTTCTGTGGCGGTCCAACCTTTATAAGCATCAGATTTTAATGCTGTGGTTACCGGGGCAGGTAATTCTTCCAGTTTAACCGGAGTTTTTACTGCACTATCCTGAACTGCAACAATTGCAGCATTTTTGATTGTATTTACTTCACTTGCCTGTACTGCTGTGAATCCTGCGAATGCTAATGTAGCGGCTAAAACGAACTTTTTCATGATATTATATTTTAATATGGTTGTAACTTTCGTTACTGATTAAATACTTGTTAATTATGGAGGGCTAACTATTTCTGATATTATTGAACTGGTTTACCGTCTTTATCGATTTTAACTGAACCGGTTTCAGCTTCTTTTTTCACGTTGATTAAATAATACTCTTTGGTACCTTCTTTAACCGACCAAGCTTCTGTAGCGGTCCAACCTTTATATGCGTCAGATTTTAATGCGGTTGTTACTGGGGCAGGTAATTCTTCTAGTTTAACCGGAGTTTTCACTGCACTATCTTGAACTGCAACGATTGCAGTAGTTTTAAAATCTTTTACTTCACTTGCTTGTACTGCTGAGAATCCTGCGAATGCTAATACTGTAGCTGCTAAAACGAATTTTTTCATGGTATATATTTTAAAATTTAATTTGTGTAACAATACTTGCTAATGTTTCATAATGATGCCAAAAGAAAAAAAAATATTTAAAATATTGATTTTCAGATATTTGTTTGTGTGCCAAAGTTTTGTGACTGGGGAATTTCTCCACACTTTGTGGCGAATGACTACAAGTTTTGCAGTTATTTTATTGAATGTATAGTGTGTCGTTGGATATTCTCATTCGATAAATTGTCACATTGACCCTGTCGAAGGATCTGCCAACCATAACTCTTAAGGCTTTTCGACAGGCTCAACGTGACAAATTCTAGATAGACTAGGTTTATGATACAGTCTAAATGAAAAAGATCATAAAAAATAATTTTATGTATTTGAAAAAAGAAGATTTTTTTCTATCATTGCAGCCCGATTAAAAGCCTCCTTAGCTCAGCTGGTAGAGCAACTGACTTGTAATCAGTAGGTCATTGGTTCGATTCCGATAGGAGGCTCTTTTTCTTTCCCAAGTTTCTATTTTCATTAGAAAGAACAAAAATCATTTCATCTTCAAAATAAGCTAAGTCCCGAAAAATATTTTTTTTGCTGCTGTTATTGCGCTAATTTGCATCATGCTAAAATATTTTTCAGCCGATTGGATTTTTCCTGTTGCTTCGGCTCCGGTAAAAAATGGTGCTGTTGCCGTAAATCCCGATGGCGAAATTGTAAAAATCTTAACGGAAGGAGAGACCGCAAAGCTTGGTCAGGATATCAAAAAACACAAAGGAGCCATTGTTCCGGGCTTTATCAATACCCATTGCCATTTAGAACTTTCGCACATGCTGGGGCAAATCCCCGAGCGCACCGGGTTGGTGGAGTTTGTACGGAGCATTATTGCAAACCGGCAGGCTAATGCAGAGCAGATTACCATTGCCATGTACGATGCTGATCAAAAAATGTTCGAAAACGGTATTGTAGCTGTTGGCGATATTTCTAATCAGGTTTCTTCCAAAGTGGTAAAAGAAAAAAGCAAAATTCATTACCATAACTTTATAGAAGCGTTAGGTTTTAATCCTGAACGCGCAGGTGCCATAATGGAGCATGTTAGAGGTATCAAACAGGATTTTGGACCATTGCCGGCATCTATCGTTCCACATGCACCCTATACTGTATCTCCCGAATTATTTGAATTAATCAGGCAAGAAGCCGAAAAAGATAATGCTTTTATCAGTGTGCATAATCAGGAAACAGATAATGAAAATGCTTTTTTTGAAAGTAAAACGGGAGGATTTTTAGACTTGTACAAATTTTTAGGACTGGATATCTCTTTTTTCGAGCCTAAACTAAAAACATCATTACAAAGCTGGCTACCTTATATTAAGGAGCAAAAAACTTTATTGGTGCACAATACGGTATCAGATAAAGCTGATATTGAATTTGCGCAAGCACATAATCAAAATCTATATTGGTGCCTTTGTCCGCAGGCTAATTTATATATTGAAAATGCTTTACCCAATGTTGATCTCCTGATAGAAGAAGATGTAAAAATTACTTTGGGTACCGATAGTTTGGCGAGCAACCACCAGCTTAACATCCTGTCGGAGATGATTACGCTACAAAAAAATAAGCAGGTCGATTTTGAAAAACTATTGAGTTGGGCAACGATAAACGGTGCCGAATTTTTAGCACTCGACGATCATTTGGGAACTATAGAAATTGGAAAAAAACCAGGATTGAATCTGATCCAGTTATCAGCCGAGTTTATAATTGAAAGTGATCTGGTAGAGAAATTGATTTAATAAAAACCTTATATTTTAATGTTAAAATTGATATGGTTTAATTGTTTTTCCTGTTTCACTCTAAAGTTTAATGTGAAGTAAGTTTATTTTGATACACTTTGATGTCATTTTGTATTATGACATTAAAAAACACAATTTTTAATGCTAAAAAAGATCATTAATTTGACTTCGATTAATATTTGTGCGTTCTGATGAGTTTTTGCCTACTTTTCCTAACACGATCGTTATGCCGTCCCGATTCATCAGGATCAGCATCTTTCCTGCTAGATAGACCCTGAAATAAATTCAGGGTGATGACTCTGAGGCAAAAATATCCATAGGAGGTCTTTTAAACCAATGTTAATAATATGAAAATAGCCATATTAGACGATTATCAGGATGCGGTTAGAAAACTGGCATGTTTCAATTTATTAAAGCAGCATGAAGTTGTTATTCTTAATCAAACTGAGAGAGATCCTGATGTTTTGGCCGAAAAAATAAGAGATGCAGAAGCCCTGGTTTTGATCAGAGAACGGACAGCAATTACTAATGATCTGCTTTCAAAATTGCCTAACCTAAAGCTAATCAGTCAAACAGGGAAAATTTCTAATCACCTTGATTTAAATGCGTGCACTAAATATAAAGTAGCGGTAGCCGAAGGTGTTGGTTCGCCAATTGCTCCTGCCGAATTAACCTGGCTTTTGTTAATGAATGTTTTAAGGCAGCTACCCAATGCGATTGAAGGGATGAAAAAAGGCAAATGGCAAACGAATATCGGTGAAAGTGTGAGCGGAAAAATAATCGGGATTTGGGGTTATGGCAAAATCGGTAAAATAATTGCCAGTTATGCAAAAGCTTTCGGTGCAAAGGTTTTGGTGTGGGGCAGTGAACATTCGAAAGCAAACGCTGTTAATGATGGCTTTGAAGCTGCCGAAAGTAAAACAGCCTTTTTTAAAACTGCTGATGTGGTTTCGCTTCATCTCCGTTTAAATAAAGAAACCACCGGTATTGTAAAGCAGGAAGATTTAAGTTTAATGAAAACTTCGTCGGTGCTGATCAATACTTCACGTGCAGAATTGATAGAAAAAGGAAGTCTTGTTAAAGCCTTAAAGGCAGGCAGGCCTGGTTTTGCCGGTATAGATGTTTATGAAAGTGAGCCTGTTTTTGATACCGGTTTCGAACTGCTCAATATGCCGAATGTGGTTTGTACCCCACACCTTGGTTATGTAGAAAAGAACAGTTACGAGCTCTATTTTGGCAAAGCATTCGAAAACATCATCAATTATATCAACAGAAAACCAACAAATATTGCCAACCCCGAAATACTTTAATATAAAGCGCAATGGTACGTGTCACCATGTACCAGCACTAAAAAGTTTTTTATGAACCCAATCTGTAAACTCTTCAATATTAAATATCCCATTATCCAGGCCGGAATGGTTTGGTGTAGCGGCTGGAAGTTAGCCTCGGCAGTTTCTAATGCCGGTGGTTTGGGCATTATCGGTGCAGGTTCCATGTATCCCGAAGTTTTAAGAACGCATATCCAAAAATGTAAATCAGCTACTGATCAACCTTTCGGAGTAAACATTCCGTTGCTTTATCCAAATATTCAGGAGATTATTGACGTAGTAATTGAAGAAGGTGTGAAAATTGTATTTTCTTCTGCCGGTAATCCTGCCACCTGGACCAGTGCCTTAAAAGAAAAAGGGATTACTGTCGTTCACGTAATTGCGAACACAAAATTTGCATTAAAAGCTCAGGAAGCCGGTGTAGATGCTATAGTTGCGGAGGGTTTTGAAGCCGGTGGACATAACGGAAGGGAAGAAACCACAACAATATGTTTAATCCCGATGATTAAAGAGGCAGTGCAGATTCCGGTTATTGCGGCCGGTGGTATCGGGAGTGGAAAAGCCATGTTGGCTGCTTTTGCTTTAGGCGCCGATGCGGTTCAGGTAGGTTCTGCTTTTGCGGTTGCAGAAGAATCTTCAGCTCACCCGGCTTTTAAAAATAAAATTATTTCAGCAACTGAAGGGGATACCAAACTGGCCATGAAAAAGCTCGTTCCGGTAAGGTTGTTAAAAAACGAATTTGCTGATGTAGTTTCCATCGCAGAAGCTGAAGGCGCAGACCGAAGCCGTTTAATGGAACTATTAGGCAGGGCACGGGCAAAATTGGGGATGTTTGAAGGAGATATGGAAAATGGCGAACTCGAAATTGGCCAGGTTTCTGCAATGCTCAAAGAAATTAAACCTGCTAAAACCATTCTCGACGAAATTTGGTCTGAATTTAAATCCGAACTAGAAAGATTTAACAGTTTATCTCACGAATTGGACTTATAGCCAATATGGTATACGATTGGATTATTAACTTTGCAACATTAAAACATTTCAACCTTATAACAATTAATGAAACATTTAAACATAGTAATAACCGGCAAAGTGCAGGGCGTTGGCTTTAGGGAAACCACCAAAATTATTGCCAACCAAATGATGGTAAATGGTTTTGTAAGGAACGAAAAAGACGGATCGGTTTACATCGAAGCAGAAGGCGAAGACATTTTCCTCGAAGAATTTGTAAACTGGTGCCACGAAGGTCCCGACCGTTCGCGCGTAGAAAATGTAACGGTAAGCGATGGCGAAGTAAAAAACTATCGTAATTTTGAAGTCTTAAGAAAATAAATTGCTGAATTGTTGGATTGCTATACTGTTCCGTTAGGGAGCTTATCTCAATACGCAATGCTCAAATCTCAATACTAAATGTCTGTATATAAAAAGTTTCTCGGACAAACCATGGTTTATGGTATCAGTACCATTTTCTCCAGACTGTTCAATTTTATTTTAACGCCTGTTTACACTGGTGTTTTCGCTCCTGGCGTTTACGGTGTGTTTACCAAAATGTTTAGTTATGTATCTATCATCAATCCGATTTTGGCGTTTGGGATGGAAACCACTTTCTTCAGATACCTGAATAAACATGAAGACAGGAAGCAGGAAGTGTACAACAATAGCTTTTTAACAATAGCTTTTATATCTACCCTCTTTTTAATCACCGCATTAATTTTTTCAGATTACCTGGCCAGGTATACTTTGGATGGGAACATCGCTGAACTGGCCGACCAAAAATCTTATGTGCACTATTTTGCATGGATTTTATTTGTAGATGCGATCAGTGTTATTCCTTTCGCCAAATTAAGGGCCGATGGAAAGCCATTTAAATACAGCTTAATCAAGTTTCTGAACATTGGTACGTTCGTAGGCTTAAATTTGGTATTTATTTATGTTATCCCGTTCCTCATCAAACATGATATCCTAAGTGGTTGGTTTACTCCATGGTACAAAGGCCGTTGGGTGGGCTATGTATTTGTAGCCAATTTAATAGCAAGTATTGTTACTTTGCTCATGCTTATTCCTCAGTTTTTAGAAATCCAGTTTAAATTCAATAAAAGCTTGTTCAATAATATGCTGGGCTACAGCTGGCCGGTTTTGGTGGCTAACTTATCCTTTATTATCAACGAAAATTTAGATAAAATTTTATTGGGAAAGTACCTGCCGGAAAATATTGCCAATCATGATGTAGGTATTTATGGAGCTGTATGCAAACTGGCAATATTCATCAGTATTTTTAATACAGCTTTCAGGTTAGGGGCAGAACCGTTTTTCTTTAGTCACGCTAAAAATGCAAATGCCAAACAAACCTATGCCAACATCCTGTATTATTTTGTACTCGCTTTATCAATTCTGTTTGTTGGCTTAACTGCCAATATCGAAATCATTAAATACTTTATTAACTCCAGGTACTGGGTTGGGTTAAATGCCGTTCCGTTTTTATTGTTTGGCTATGTTTGCCTCGGTATCTATATGAATTTATCAGTATGGTACCGCTTATCCGATCAAACCAGATACGGATTGTATATTTCTATGATCGGTGCCGTTTTTACTATTGTAATGAACATTATCCTCATTCCGAAATTTAGCTATATGGGATCGGCATGGGTATCTATGCTTGCCTACTTTATCATTATGGTAATTTCTTATTTACTCGGACAAAAACATTATCCAATACCTTATAAACTTAAAGCAATGGGATTATATATCATGGTTTCTATTGTGATGGTTTATTTATCTTTCTGGGTTTTTAAACGCAACATTTACATCGGGAATGGTATCTTGATCCTGTTTCTGGCGGGTATATTTTATTTTGAGAAGAATAATGTAATGAAAATGCTGAAGAAATAAATTGCCAATGGTCATCTCATATCTTGCATCTCAAATCTCATATCTTGTGTCTCAAATCTCTTATCTAACATCTCATATCTAAAGTCTCACATCTAATTAAATGGAAATAAAAATCATCAATACATCAGGGCATCCGCTTCCACAATATGAAACTGCCCATGCAGCAGGAATGGATTTGAGGGCGGCAATCACCGAAGAAATTACTTTAAAACCTTTGCAGCGGTTACTGGTACCCACAGGTTTATTTATCGAATTGCCCATAGGTTTTGAAGCACAGATCAGGCCTCGTAGCGGGCTGGCCTATAAACATGGCATCAGTATTGTAAATGCTCCGGGTACAATTGATGCCGATTACCGTGGCGAAATAAAAGTTTTATTGGTAAATTTATCGGATACAGATTTTAAAATTATTAATGGCGATAGGATTGCGCAAATGGTTGTGGCTAAACACGAAACCGTAAGCTGGCAAGCTGTTGAAGAACTAAGCGAAACAGCACGTGGCGAAGGGGGCTACGGACACACGGGGAAAGTTTAAGGATTGAATTAATAAATGATAAAATGAGTGAATGATAGAATGGGTGATAGAATAGGTGAATTTAAGGTGTTACGATTTAATATTACTCTTGCTAAAATCCATTCATTCAATATCCAATCATTCAAAATTCATTCATTCAATCATTCAAAAATATACTGTTATGGTTAGAGGTAGTATTTTTCTTATATTAGGATTTATGTGTTCTCAGGTGGCCTTTGGTCAGGGGGCAGTTACGCCAGCTACCAACCGCGATAGCAATGTGGTAAAACAGTTGTTTTTTGCCGGTTTACGTGAGAAAATGTCTGAGAATTATGTTGTGGCCTCTACCAGTTTTAATAAAATCGTTGGTTTAGATCCCAATAATCACGCGGCTTATTTCGAACTGGCCAATGCAAACCTGCGTTTGGATAAGCTTACCGAAGCCGAGCAAAATATAAAACAGGCCATTAAATTAAATAACGATAATTTATGGTACTGGCGTTTACTTGGCGAAGTGTATAAACGTAACAATAATATGCCCGAGCTCATCAGTGTGTTTAATCAGTTAATCAGGCTTGATCCCGAAAATGACGGCTATTATTTTGATAAAGCCAACGCACTGTTTTTAGCCAATCAGCTCGATGCCGCTAAAAAAACTTATGATGAAATTGAAGCTAAATTTGGCGAATCCCGCGACCTGATCAATGCCAAAAAGCGCTTAACCTCAAATGGTAGTGCTTCTGATAGCGATATTGTTAAATTATTAGAAGGTAACCAGGCCGATGTAAAAAATTACCTCTATGCTGCGGGTTTACTTTTACAAAAAGGGAACGACCCCGAAGCCTTAAAAGTACTGGTTAAAGCACAGCAACTAGAACCCAATAACTTTGAGATAAATCTTGCCCTTGCCGATATTTACCGCAAACAGAAAAACGATGAAGCCGCTTTCGCTTCATTAAAGCTTGCTTTCGAAAGTGCTGAAATGCCCTTGACCGAAAAAGTTAAAATCATAGCCGCATTATTCCCGAAATTGAATCAACCTGTTGTTGCCAAAAATGTAACCGAAATGAGTAAGTTGGTTGCCGAAAAAAATCCAGGTGATGCTAAGGCTTTGGCACTTTATGGTGATGTACTTTATCAGCAAAATAAGCTGAAAGAGGCCCTGGCACAATATCAGGCAGCTTTAAAGCTTAACGAACAGGTTTATGCCGTTTGGGAGCAGGTAATCAATATTCAAACTTTGCTGGGCCATTACGAAGACGCAGTAAAAGTTGGTGATGAGGCTTTAACCATTTATCCAAACCAGGCCAGTTTATACTATTATATGGCTTACGCGCTTTATAAAACCGGGAAGTATGAATCTGCACAAAGCAATTTAAAAACTTCATTGCAGCTGGATGTAGAGAATAAAAGTTTACAGGCGCAGATTTACGCTTTACAGGGCGATATCTATATCAACCAGAATAATTTTCAGGCAGCAAAAACCGCATTCGAAAAAGCCATTTCAACAGAACCGGATAATTACCTCATCATGAATAATTATGCCTATTATCTGGCATTAAAAAACGAAGATCTGGTAAAGGCCGCAAAATATGCCGAAACAGCAGCCAATGGTATGCCCAATAACCCTTCGGTTATCGATACTTATGCCTTCATCCTGTTTAAACAGCAGAAGTATGATCTGGCAAAAACATGGATAGAAAAGGCATTGCAAAACAATAGCAATAAAAATGGTGTTTACCTGGAGCGGTATGGAGATATCCTTTTTATGAAAGGCGAAAAGGATGAAGCGGTAATTCAGTGGCAAAAAGCAAAACAGGCCGGAAACGGATCAGAAGTATTAATAAAAAAGATCAATGAAAAGAAATATTTTAAATAGCGTATTCCTTTTGGGAGCGGTGATTTTTGTTTCGGCATGTAAGCCTAAAAAAGAAATTATTGTGGCTCCTCCTACCAAAACGGAAACCAAAACTGATAATTCGAAGGCAGAAACCCTGACGTTGTTAAATAGCAAACAGCTTAAATTTAACACCCTTTCTTTAAAAGCCAAAGCAACGCTTGATATTGGTGGCGATGCAAACGATGTAACCATGAATTTCAAAATGAAAGACAAGGAAACCATCTGGGTAAGTATTACGGCTTTGGGTGGCATGGCCGAAGTAGCCAGGGCATTGATTACGCCTGATAGCATCAAAATTATGAACCGCATGAAAAGCGAATACCTTAAAAAACCTTTCAGTTACGTTTATAATTTTACCAACAAACAGGTTAATTTTAATACTTTGCAGGCCATTTTAACCGGCAATGCCATGGGCGAATTTTTAACCCAGCAATCGGATCTTAAGCAAGAGAATGGTGTTTGGGTAGTATCCGGAAGTAAAGCCGAGCTTGATTATAAATTGCTTTTTAATACCCTGTTTAAAGTTGCCGAAACCAATTTAAACGATGCCAAAAACGGTCAGGCGCTAAAAGTAACCTATGCCGATTATCAAAAACTGAACGAATCTTTATTCCCGAGTTCATTACAGATCAAAACCTTATCAAAAGCAAAAAAAATAAACATCGATCTTCAGTTTGTTAAAATTGATGGCAATGTTCCGGTCGATTTTCCGTTTAATGTTCCAAAGAGATTTACGGTTGTAAAATAAGTTTTTCTTAAAATTATTATTTTAATAAGTGATTTGCCAAAGGTAGCTGTTGCATAAACAAGGTACCTTTGGCAATCTTTGCATTATATGAAGATTGAGTGAAGACGGTTCTGTAAGAAGTGATTATGACTTTAGTATCTCGATTTTAATATTTTTTACTATAAAATTTTTATACTTTTGGCTTAATGAAGCTACACAAACTCCTATTTATCCTTTTTTTAAGCGTGTTAACCCTTTCTGCGGTTGCACAAACTGAAAGTCAGCTCAGAAGGAAAAAAGAAGCTATACAGCGTGAAATCGAACAGCTTCAGAAAAATCTGAACAAAACTGCCAGTGGTAAAAAACTTACCCTGCAGCAGATTAACACCATAAATGCACAGATCAGGTTGCGCCAGGATAAAATCGGTACAATCAACTCTGAAATAAAAAATCTGGATAACCAAATCTCTCAGAACACCAATACCGTACATACATTGCAGGGTCAGTTGGGCGATCTTAAAAAAGAGTATGCAGGCATGATCCGTTTTGCACAGCGGAACAGGAACTCGTACGATAAGATGATGTTCATTTTCGCCTCAAAAGATTTTAACCAGGCCTATAAAAGGATAAAATATTTACAGCAGTTTAGCCAGTACAGGAAAAAACAGGCGGGTTATATAGAAAATACCCAGCAGGACCTGAATGGAAAAATCAAGGTTTTGGATAAAACACTCAGGGAAAAAAGCGATCTGTTAAAAGAACAGGAAAGAGAACGGGAACGCTTGGGTAAAGATAAAAACGAGCAGTCTGTTGTATTAAATAAATTAAGCAAAGACGAAAAGCAGTTTAAACAGGATATTGTTGCCCGTAAAAAACAACAGGCACAGATAGACAGGGCCATTAGTGCAGCTATCCAGAGGGCAATTGAAGAAGCCAGAAGAAAAGCAGCCGAAGAGGCCAGGAGAAAAGCTGCAGAAGAAGCACGGCTTGCTGCGGCAAAAGCCAAAGCCGAAAACAAGCCTGCGCCTGCAACGCCAACAGCGCCTGCTGCTAAAGCAAAATCGACAGCAGAATTGCTTACCGCAACGCCTGAAGCGGCTAAATTATCCGCAGGATTTGAAAACAATAGGGGCAGGTTACCTTGGCCGGTTGCTACAGGAACCATTACCGAGCGATTTGGTATGCATAAGGTAGACCAGGCTACCTACACCAACGATGGAGTAGATATTACCACAAGTGATGGCGCTACAGTTAGGGCAGTGTTTTCAGGTAAGGTTGCAGCTGTACAGGTATTTATGGGTAGAACAGTGGTACTGATCAACCATGGTGAATATTTTACTGTTTACCAGAATCTAAGATCCGTAAGTGTAAGCGTTGGTAATGATGTAGATACCAAACAGGCAATAGGCGTAGTAGCCAATACCGGGGATGATGCCATCCTTAAATTCCAGATCAGGAGGGGCCAGGCGGCTTTAAATCCTGAAGCCTGGATTAGTAAATAGAAGTTTTTTAAAATGTTTATATTTGTATAAATTATATTAGTGATGTATCAAGGCACGTTATTAGAGTTTTTAAACATGGGTGGATCGGAGATCGTACTCATTTTAGTGGTAGTTCTGTTGTTGTTCGGTGGTAAAAAACTGCCTGAGCTTGCAAGAGGGCTTGGAAAAGGGATCAGAGAGTTTAAAGACGCATCGGAAGGGGTGAAGCGTGAGATCCACAGGAATATTAACGCAATGGACTTAGATAAAGAAGAAGCGGAAGAAACAGCGGTAAACAACCATAATCAGCGTCACCATCCAACAGAAGAATCACCGGTTGATGAAAAAGTAGAGGCAAGTGAGTCACACATTGATCTGGCAAAGCCTACTGACGAAAAAATTGTAGCAGACAATCAAAAAGTTTAAACAAAAAAGTTATGTTAAATACAACAATAGCAGCAATGCTTGGAACACCAGAGATTATCATTATCGCGGTAGTGGTTTTGTTATTATTTGGTGGAAAAAAAATCCCTGAACTGATGAGAGGTTTAGGTAAAGGTGTTAAAGAATTTAAAGATGGTAAGGATGGTGTTGATGGCGATCAGGTAGATCCATCTAACCGTGATAAAACCGTTTAATTGCAATAATTTTTAGTTTTGAAGAAATACAGCGCTCTAAAAGAGATTCAGGCACTCATTTCGCAAAAGCAATTAACTTTACCCGATTTATTGGCTTATTATTTTAAGCAGATTAAAGATAAAGAACACCTCAATGCATTTAACGAGGTGTTTTTTTATTCGGCCGAGGTTCAGGCAAAAGCGATACAGCAGAAGATAGAAGAAGGTACTGCCGGTAAACTTGCAGGAATGGTTATTGGTATTAAAGATAATATCTGTTATAAAGACCATGTTGTTACCGCATCTTCAAAAATGCTCGATGGCTTTGTATCCCCATATTCATCAACCGTTGTTGAACGTTTGTTACAGGAAGATGCCATTATTATTGGCCGTTTAAACTGTGATGAATTTGCTATGGGCGGCTCTAACGAAACTTCTTATTATGGCGCCGTTAAAAATGCGGCAAATCCCGACCTTGTTCCAGGCGGATCTTCAGGCGGCTCGGCTGTTGCCGTTCAGGCTGATATGTGTTTAGCTGCCCTGGGTACCGATACAGGTGGTTCGGTGAGGCAACCGGCAGCTTTTTGCGGACAGATTGGTTTAAAACCTACTTACGGCCGTATTTCGAGATATGGTGTTATCGCTTATGCCTCATCATTCGATCAGGTTGGCCCAATTACTTCATCGGTTGAAGATGCAGCCTTACTTTTACAGATTTTGGCCGGTGCCGATGAGCACGATTCGACTGTTTCGCCTTTGGCTGTTCCCGATTATCCTGCCCATTTAAACGAAAGTAAAAAACAAAAAATAGCGGTTTTAAAAGAAACCATCGAGAGCGATGCCCTTGATCCTGAAATCAAATCGGCCATTTTAGCTTCGATAGAAAAACTAAAAGCAGATGGACATACCGTTGAATATGTTTCTTTTGATCTTTTAGATTACCTGGTTCCGGCTTATTACATTTTAACTACCGCCGAAGCCTCTTCTAACCTTTCCCGTTATGATGGTGTACATTACGGTCACCGCAATACCGATGCAAAATCATTAAACGAGCTCTATAAATTATCCCGCGCCGAAGGTTTTGGCGAGGAGGTAAAACGCCGTATCCTTTTAGGTACTTTTGTTTTAAGTGCCGGGTATTACGATGCTTATTATCAGAAAGCACAGCAGGTTCGCCGCCTCATTAGAGAAAAAATGGATGCTTTATTCCAGGATTATGATTTAATTCTTTCTCCGGTAGCACCAACAGCAGCTTTTAAAATAGGCGATAACGTGCAGGATGCACTGGTAATGTACATGGCTGATATTTTTACCGTGCTGCCATCATTAAGCGGAAATCCGGCCATTGCGCTGCCTTTGGGCAATAATGTGGAAGGTTTGCCGTTAAGTATTCAATTTACAGCCAAACATTTTGGAGAAGACCAGCTTTTAGCTTTTTCTCAGGCATTTTTAAAATAGGCATAAGCTCATTGAGCTGTGTGCAGTAGCCGTTAAAAAAACACTGTAGCAAAACTTTTACTGATTTTTGATCGGTAACCGAGCTTTGCAGCTTAATTTTATTTCAGTAGCTTAAAACAGACGCTGAATAAAGTTCGGTATTGACGGGACTGAGTAAACCAATAGCCCATGATTAAAAAAATACTTTTTGCTTCAATTTGTGCTTGCTTAGGATACATTTCTTCCGCTTCCGCGCAACAAACCCTCAAATTAGATAGTTTACCAAAGGTACACAACAACATCTTCATCAATACCGATACCGTAGCCGTACCCGTAGTTTCTGAAAATCCCTTAACCATGGGACAGAACTTTATCTACAAACTCAGGCTCGATTCTATTGCCAAAACCGTTCCACTTCCTTATAACGAGTACGTTCAGCAGTATATTGATATTTATGCCAAGCGTAAGGATATGTTCGGGAAAATGATCGGCCTATCCAGCTATTACTTCCCGATTTTTGATAAAGCACTAAAAGATTATAATATTCCGCAGGAAATAAAATATCTAACCATTGTGGAGTCGCAGATGAATCCACACGCCATTTCGCGGGTGGGTGCAACGGGCATCTGGCAGTTTATGTTCGGTACAGGCAAGGCTTATGGCCTAAAAATGGATAACTTTGTTGATGAGCGTAAAGACCCCATACAAGCCAGTTATGCTGCAGCAGCTTATTTCAGGGATGCTTTTGAAGAACTGGGCGATTGGTTGCTGGCCATTGCAGCTTATAATTGTGGCAAAGGCAACGTAAACAGGGCAATAGAAAAAGCTAATTCGAGAGATTTTTGGGTAATCAGGCAGTTTTTGCCTAAAGAAACGAGAAATTATGTGCCGGCTTTTATTGCAGCTGTGTATGTAATGAATTATTCTAACAAACACCAGATCACGGCGCAGGCTTCGAACATGTTCCTTAAAACCGATACCGTTCAAACTACCCGTTTCGTTTCTTTATCTACATTGGCCAAAGTGCTTAATATTGAAGAAGGCGCCATGATGGCCCTAAATCCATCTTATAAGAAGAAGATTGTAAATGGTACCGATGATGAACCCAAGCGGATTGTGATGCCCAAATTAAAGGATGCCGATTATGCAGGCATTTACGACGTGTTAAACGATCAGGAAGTGGATGTGAGCATGAAGGTGATTGAGGCCAGTACAGATGATGCAAGGGATTTAAGAAAAAAGAAAGCAAAAAGTATATCAACGTCATCCATTGTTTATCATAAAGTTACCGCCGGACAAAATCTGACTACCGTTGCTGATAAATATGGCGTAGAAGTGCAGGATCTTAGGGTTTGGAACGGACTGAAGAGCAAAACGCTGGTGCCCGGACAGAAATTAAAAATCTACGCTAAAAACCGTACTCCTTTAAAAGCTCCAGCCTCATTTTTGAGTTATAAAGTAAAAACCGGCGATACCCTATCAGAAATTGCAGAGAAATTCGACGGTGCTACCGTTCAGAGCATTCGTCGCGATAACCGTTTATCAAAAGCTGGTTTACAGGTAGGCATGGTACTGAAGATTAGTAAAGGATAAGATTAATTTTAAATATTATTGTTTGTTTGATGGTCATCCTAAAACACCTGTAACAATAATATCGGTTTACATTTAGTTAACATCTGCTTAACTTAAAATAGTTTAATACAAGCTAAACTTGCCTCAAATTATTTTATAATGGATACCAGACGGGAGTTTCTCCGCAAATCTTTGTTACTTTCAGGTGCAACAGGCTTAGCTACTGTAATGCCATCATCAATTCAACGTGCATTGGCTATTGATCCGGTTGCCGGCAGTACCTTTCTGGATGCCGAACACGTGGTGATTTTAATGCAGGAAAACCGTTCCTTCGATCATACTTTTGGTACTTTGCAGGGTGTGCGCGGATTTAACGATCCAAGGGCTATAACGCTTCCTAACCAAAAACCTGTATGGTTCCAAACTGATGCCACAGGAAATACTTATGCACCTTTCCGTTTAAATATTAAAGATACCAAGGTAACGTGGATGGGTTCTTTGCCCCACTCGCGCGCCAGTCAGGTTGATGCCAATAACGGGGGCAAATACGACCAATGGCTTACTGCGAAAAAATCGGGCAATAAAAGTTACGCGCACATGCCGCTTACTTTGGGCCATTACACCCGCGAAGATCTCCCTTTCAATTATGCTTTGGCCGATGCCTTTACCGTTTGCGATCAGAATTTTTGCTCGGCAATGACCAGCACTACGCCAAACCGCTCGTTCTTCTGGACAGGAAAAATCACCCATGATGAAAATGGAATTCCGAAGGCGAATATCCGGAACGATGATTTTGCTTATGGAAAACAGCCCTGGAAAACTTTTCCTGAGCTATTGGAAGAAAACAAAATTGCCTGGAAATTTTACCAGAACGAAACCAGCTGTGGCGGTGGTTTTAAAGGAGAAGAACGGGCCTGGTTGGCCAATTTTGGTTGTAACCTGTTAGAATTTTTTAAAGCTTATAACGTAAAGTTTAAAGATAAATATGTAGAAAACCTGCAGAAACTGGTTGATACTTTGCCGGCCGAAATTAACAAACTGCAGGAGGCGAGTCCATCCAGTGATGCTGCTGCCAAGAAAATCCAAAGTGACCTTAAAAATAAAATGAAAGCGCTGGATGATGCGGCATCTGAGCTGGAGCAATGGAGCAGGAAAAACTTCGATAAACTTTCCAATCAGGAAAAAAGTTTGTTCTACAACGCTTTTGTGGTCAATCAGAATGATCCCGATTACAGGAGTATTTCTACCATTAAATACGACGACAACGGACAAAGTCGTGAAGCAACCGTACCAAAAGGAGATGTGCTGCACCAGTTCAGGGCTGATGTAAATGGCGGTAAACTGCCAACGGTTTCGTGGCTTGCCGGATCGCAGAACTTTTCTGATCATCCAAGTGCCCCGTGGTATGGTGCATGGTACATTTCGGAGGTAATGGACATTCTGACTAAAAATCCTGAGGTGTGGAAAAAAACGATTTTCATTGTTACCTACGATGAGAATGATGGTTATTACGACCATGTTCCGCCATATTCAATACCAGATGAAAATAAACCAGAAACCGGAAAAGTTTCGAAAGGAATTGATACCGAAATTGAGCATGTGCGTTTAGCCAACGAGCTTAAACAAGGCGTGCCCGAAAAAGGAGCAAGGGAAGCACCAATTGGTTTGGGTTTCCGTGTACCAATGTTAATTGCTTCGCCGTGGAGCCGCGGCGGTAAAGTTTGTTCGCAGCTTTTTGAGCATACATCTACCTTACAGTTTTTAGAGGAGTTTGTAAACAAAAAATATAAAAAGAATATCCGTCTGGAAAACATCAGCGAGTGGCGTAGAACCATTTCAGGTAATTTAACTTCTGCATTTACCCCTTTCGACCCCAATTCGGAAAAATTACCTTTTTTAAACCGCGATACATTTGTAGAAAAGATTTTCAGCGCTAAATTTAAAGAAGAACCAAAAGGTTTTAAGGCCATTTCCGATCAGGAAATCAGTGGTTCAAATGTACCGGGTTTAATGTCGCAACAGGAAAAAGGCATACGGAAATCTAGTGCCCTGCCATACCAGTTAGCTGCGCATGGTTTATTTGATCATAATAAAAAAGTTTTTCAGATCAGCATGTCTGCAAGTAATCAGTTATTTGGCGCTCAGGCTATGGGTTCGCCTTTCACTGTGTATGCACCGGTAAAATTTAAAACAGATGGCGGTAAAGAAGAAATCTGCAGAAACTGGTCCTTTGCCGTTAAAGTTAACGACGAACTGCGATACGACTGGCCAGTTAATGCTTTCGAAGGAAATAAATACCACCTGCGTTTAAACGGTCCGAATGGTTTTTACCGCGAATTTATCGGCTCTGCCAATGATCCGTTATTAACCATCACCGCTGATACCGACTTAAACCGTTTAACCAAAGCAGCAACAGGAAATTTAAAGCTAACGGTTAAAAACAATGGTAAAAGTACCATCAAAATCAACCTGAACGATCTCGGTTATAAAAACAACAATCAGCAAAAAAGCATTGCTCCAAACACAGAAGCAATTATTATACTCGATCTCAAAACAAGTTACGGCTGGTACGATTTCGAAGTGAAAAGTGATGCAGATGCTTTATTTGCGCAACGTTTTGCAGGGAGGGTAGAAACAGGTAAAGAAAGTTATACCGATCCGGTTATGGGCAAAGTATAAGCCTTTTAAAGCTTTCGTTGGGGGAGCCGTTTAGTTCTTATTTAACTTTTTTTGAAAGGCTTTTTATTTTAAGCCTCATAAAAAGAATTGTACCTTTGCACCGTCACTAATAAGTTACTTAATGAGTAATACGAATAGAAAGCAAGATGCGTTGGATTACCACTCGCAGGGGCGTCCGGGAAAGATACAGGTAGTACCCACAAAACCAACAACCTCACAAAGGGATTTAACTTTAGCATACTCTCCGGGAGTTGCAGAGCCCTGTTTAAAAATAGCAAACAACAAAGAAGATGTTTATAAATATACCGCCAAAGGTAATTTAGTTGCAGTAATCAGTAATGGAACGGCCGTTTTAGGTCTTGGTAATATCGGCCCCGAAGCCGGTAAACCCGTAATGGAAGGTAAAGGCCTTTTATTTAAAATATTCTCGGATATCGATGTATTCGATTTAGAGCTTGATACCGAAAATGTTGATGATTTTGTTAAAATCGTTAAAGCATTGGAGCCAACTTTCGGGGGGATCAACCTCGAAGATATCAAGGCCCCGGAATGTTTCGAAATCGAGCGCCGTTTAAAACAGGAAATGAATATCCCTGTAATGCATGATGATCAGCATGGAACAGCCATTATTTCTGGTGCAGCTTTATTAAATGCCTGCGAAATCCAGAAAAAGAAAATTGATAAAATACAGGTTGTGGTAAGTGGCGCTGGCGCTGCAGCGGTTTCCTGCTCAAAAATGTACCTGAGTTTAGGGGTTAAAAAAGAAAACCTGGTGATGTTCGATATCAATGGTTTAATTGATATCCACCGTACCGACCTTGACGATATCCGTATGGGTTTCGCTACTACCAGAAAAATTGCCAATATCGGCGAAGCGATGAAAGGTGCAGATGTTTTTATCGGACTTTCGGCAGCAAATGTAATTTCGCCTGAGATGTTAACCGGCATGGCCAAAAACCCGATTGTGTTTGCCATGGCCAATCCAGATCCCGAAATTGCCTACGAACTGGCCATTAAAACCCGTAAAGATCTCATTATGGCTACCGGCCGTTCTGATTATCCCAACCAGGTGAACAACGTATTGGGTTTCCCGTATATTTTCCGTGGAGCATTGGATGTTAGGGCAACCAGCATTAACGAAGCCATGAAAATTGCTGCGGTTAAAGCCATTGCCGAATTGGCTAAAAAATCGGTTCCGGAGGCGGTTAACTTGGCCTACAACGCACGTAACCTAAAATTCGGTAAAGATTATATCATTCCTAAACCGGTAGATTTCAGGTTGATTACCGAGGTTTCTACCGCAGTGGCAAAAGCTGCCATAGAAAGTGGTGTGGCCAGAAAAATCATCACCGATTGGGATGCCTATAACGAAGAATTAAGAAAGCGTTTAGGTTTGGATGATGCCATTATGAGGGCTGTAACCACCAAAGCAAAAATGGCTCCTAAACGTGTGGTATTTGCAGAGGCTGATAACTACAAAATCTTAAAAGCCGCCCAGATTGTAAAAGACGATAATATCGCTATTCCGATCCTTTTGGGTAATAAAGATAAAATTCAGGCCATTATTGATGAGCATGCTTTAGAACTGGAAGGTGTCGAAATTATCGACCAGATGCAAAATCCGGATAAAACCAAACAGTACGCCGAGGCACTTTTCAATAAGCGTCAGCGTAAAGGGGTTTCTTCTATGCGCGATGCGACTAAACTACTGAGAGACCGTAACTACTACGGTGCATCGATGGTAGAATTTGGGGAGGCCGATGCCATGATTTCAGGCCTGACCAAAAATTATGCAGCCACCATTAAACCTGCGCTACAGGTAATTGGTGTTAAACCGGGTGTAAAGCGTGTAGCAGGCATGTACATGATGATGACTAAAAAAGGTCCGGTTTTCTTTGGCGATACAACCGTAAACGTTGATCCAACAGCCGAAGAATTGGTAGATATTACCTTATTGATTGATAAATCGGTAAAACAGTTTAATATCAAGCCACGCATTGCACTTTTATCTTATTCTAATTTTGGTTCGAACGATGGCGTAACCCCGAATAAAGTAAGGGAAACCGTTAACCTGCTTCATAAAAACCACCCCGAAATTGTGGTTGATGGTGAGATGCAGGGAAATTTTGCCATTAATAACGAATTGTTAAAAGATAATTTCCCTTTTAGTACATTAGCTGATGCTCCGGCAAATACGTTGGTATTTCCAAATCTGGAGTCGGGCAATATTGCATACAAATTGTTACAAGAGCTTGGTGGCGCAGAAGCAGTTGGTCCAATCCTTTTAGGCTTGAATAAACCTGTTCATATTGTTCAATTAGGCAGTTCGGTACGCGAAATTGTAAATATGGTTACCATTGCTGTTGTAGATGTTCAGGCAAAAGAAGAAATTGAAACATCAAAACGAAAAGGTATATTTGGAAAAACAACTAAAAAGTAGAATTGCATGTACGCCTATATTGATGGTAAATTGACATTCAAAAACCCAGCTTATGTTGTGGTTGAAGCCGGAGGTATAGGCTACCATATCAACATTTCTTTAAATACATACAGCGCTTTGGGCGATGCAGAAAGGTGTAAACTCTACACTTGGCTGCATGTAAAAGAAGATGCACACACACTATACGGCTTCGCTGATGAGGGCGAACGCCGTTTATTTTTACACCTAATATCGGTATCGGGCATTGGACCAAACACAGGCAGGATGATTTTATCGTCTATCACACCTGTAGAAATCCAGACCGCAATTGTTAAAGCAGATTTACCTCTTATTCAAAGAATTAAGGGCCTTGGTGCAAAAACCGCACAACGCCTGGTTTTAGAATTACAGGATAAACTGAAAAAAGAAGGGGCAGATTCATTAATTTCTATGCCTCAACACAATACTGTTAAAGATGAAGCGTTATCAGCATTGGTAATGCTCGGATTCGCCAAACAAACCGCCGAAAAAACTATAGACCAGATTTTAAAAGTGACAGAGGGAACACTTTCGGTAGAGCAACTAATTAAACAAGCTTTAAAAACCTTATAGAACCACTGCCTTTGAAGAGAATATCTACATTTCTGTTTCTCATCTCACTTTTTCTAATTGCTTCTCAAAACGCTTTCTCACAAGTAGTTCCAAGCAAAGCGGATACTATTGCCCCGAAAAATAACTTCGGTTTAAAAGAAAAAGAACGCCTGGGCCTTAGTCCGGCGGTTAATCCATTTTACCCTGCGCCAAATAATTTAAAGCGCGTGGTAGAATACGATGCCAAAAACAAACGTTATATCGTTAAAGAACTCATCGGAGAAAAATTTGTTTTAAATACCCAGTATTTAACCATTGATGAATATCAGCGTCTGGTTAACAGTGAGATTAAGCGTGGTAACTGGCGCAGCATTTCAAACGCCGAAGTAAGCGATTACCGCAGTACAGGTATTATTCCGCAGATCCAGGTAAACAGTAAAGCTTTCGAAAAACTATTTGGCGGTACAACCATTGATATTCAGCCACGTGGGGAAGCAGAGCTTACTTTTTTAGGCCGGATCAATAAAAATGAAAACCCGCTTTTTAACGAAAGGCAAAGGGTGCAGACCAATTTCGATTTTAACCAGAGAATCCAGATGGACCTGGTTGGAAACATCGGAACGAAATTGAAAATCAAAAGTAATTACAATACAGAAGCACAGTTCGATTTCGAAAACCAGATTAAACTTGATTATACCGGCGGGCCGGATGATATCATCCAGAAAATTGAAGCGGGTAACGTAAGTTTACCTTTAAATACCTCGTTAATTACCGGTACACAGGCACTTTTCGGTATCAAAACCCAGTTAAAATTTGGCCGTTTAAATGTAACCAGTGTTTATACCCAGCAAAAATCGCAATCGAGGGAAATTAAAATTACTAACGGTGCGCAGCAGAATACCACAACCGTAAATATCGACAGTTACGAGGCTAATAAACACTATTTCCTATCGCAATATTTCAGGAACAATTACAATAAAAACCTGGCCAACGCACCGATTATTACCTCACCTATCCAGATTACCAAAATAGAGGTATGGATTACAAACAAAGCAGGTAACACAACCGATTCGAGGGATGTACTGGGTTTAATGGATTTGGGCGAAAATGCCCCTTTTAACAATAATTTGCTCACGGGCGGAACTTCGGGTCTTCCTGCAGGAACCACCGCAACAGGTTTTCCTCAACAATCAAATAACTTAATTTCACAGTTAAATGCTTATCAGGGCGGGGCGATTAGGCAAACCAATTCTAATGCAGTTTTGTCTTTCTTCCAAACTACACCTGCTAACAGCAGTAATACCGATAACTTTGCTAAACTGATTTACGCCCGTAAACTTACCGAGCGCGAATTTACCTTTCAGCCGCAATTGGGGTATGTTTCATTAAACAACCCGTTAAATGCCGATGAGGTTTTGGCTGTGGCTTACCGCTATACCTATAATGGTGTGGAATACCAGGTGGGTGAGTTTTCTACCGATATCCCTTTTGATGCGGCAAACCCAAAGGTACTTTATGCCAAATTATTAAAGAACGAAACTACAAAAATCCAATTGCCCACCTGGGATCTGATGATGAAAAACATCTATTCGATAGGTGGATACCAGATCAGCAGTCAGAATTTTAAACTTGATATTTACCGCATTGATAACGAAACCGGCGTTGATAACCCGGTAATGACCGAGGGGCAGAATACTGCAAATAAACAATGGATTGCCCTGACCGAGTTTGACCGTTTAAACCAGCAGAATGAACGGAGGCCTGATGGAGTTTTCGACTTTGTTGCTGCCAATAATGCTTTTGGTTCTTACTCTACCGCGAGTAATGCCAACCAGGCCAGTATGTTCGGGGTGGGGAGCAACGGACAAACTTCGCTGATAACCAATACCAATTCGGGTTATATTACCATCGATCCGGCAAACGGAAGGATTATTTTTCCGGTAATCGAACCTTTTGGTAAAGATTTGGCTGCAAGGTTTTTACCGAGTGAGCAGGCATTAATCAATAAATATACTTTTACCGCACTTTACGATTCTACCCAAACCATCGCCAAACAATTGTTCCAGAACCAGAACAGGTATGTGATTAAGGTAAACTATCAGTCAGATATTTCTTCAGAATTTAGCTTAAATGCCATTAACGTTCCAGAGGGATCGGTAAAGGTTTTCGCCGGAACCATGCCGTTAACGGAAGGTGTCGATTTTACCGTCGATTACCAGGGTGGCCGTGTGAGTATTATCAACCAGGCACTTTTAATTTCTGGTCAGCCGATCAGGATTACTACTGAAAATAATGAACTTTTTGGTTTGCAGCAGCGTTCACTTTTCGGAACCCGTTTAGATTATCGCGTTAACAATAAGCTAAACCTTGGGGGTACTATTATGAACCTTACCGAGAAACCTTTAACCCAAAAGGTAAATCTTGGTGAAGAACCGATTTCGAATACCATCTGGGGAGCCGATATCAATTATAGCTCGCCTTCACGATTTTTAACCAAACTGGTTGATAAACTCCCGTTCATTTCAACCAAAGCACCATCAAGTGTAACCTTTTACGGTGAGTTTGCCCAACTGATCCCGGGTCATCCGAGGGCATTAAATTTTGCCGGAAGTAAAAACGGAGTTAGTTATCTCGACGATTTCGAAGCATCGAGATCGGTGATTGATTTAAAGAGTGCCATTGCCTGGCAGCTTTCGGGCACGCCGCAACTTTTTCCCGAGTCGGATAGGTCTAACGATTTATCTTATGGCTTTAACCGTGCAAGAATTGCTTTCTATAATATCGATCCTACCTTTTATAATTCTGCCGCATCAACTACTCCTGCCAATATCAGGGGAAACAGAAACGAACTTTCTAATCATTATGTAAGGGAAGTAATTGAGCAGGAGGTTTTCCCGTTTAAAGAAACAGCCACCGGACAGGCACTGAATATTACAACACTTGATGTGGCTTACTATCCTACAGTAAGGGGACCATATAACTATCGTACAACCGATTTCAGACCCGACGGATCTTTATTGCAGCCTAAAAATAGCTGGGGTGGTTTCCAGCGGAAAATTGAAACCAACGATTTCGAAGCCCTGAATGTTGGCTTTATCGAGTTTTGGGTGTTGGATCCATTTATCTATAAGCCAAATTCTGCCGGTGGTGATATGTATTTCAACCTGGGTAATATCTCTGAAGATATCCTTAAAGATGGAAGAAAATCATTGGAAAACGGTTTGCCGGCAACCAACGATCCAACTAAATACGATGAAACCGCCTGGGGCCGGGTACCTAAATTGCAGCCGGTTGTACAGGCTTTCGATAACAATCCCGATTCGCGCCGTGCACAGGATGTGGGTTTGGATGGACTATCGGATGCAGATGAAAAAACAAAATTTGCTGCGGCGATTACGCAAATCAAAGGACAGTTAAACGCTACTGCTGCTGCCGCAATTGATGCCGATCCATCGTCAGATAATTATGCTTATTTCAGAGGCCCGGCTTTAGACCAGATCAACGCCGGTATCCTTAAACGTTACGAAAAATATAACGGAACAGAGGGTAACTCAAAAACCTCACAACAATCGCAGGCAGAACTGGGGCTCGAAAATTCGGCATCTACTTCGTTGCCTGATGGCGAGGATATCAACCGCGATAACAACATGACCCAAAGCGATGAATACTTTCAGTACAAAGTTTCTATGCGTCCGGGTGATTTAAATGTTGGACAGAACTTTATTACTGATAAAGTTACCTCGCAGGTAAAACTGGCTAACGGAAATACACAGGCCGTTACCTGGTACCAGTTCAGGATTCCGATTGGTCAATACCAGGATCGTGTTGGCGGTATCCAGGATTTTAAATCGATCCGTTTCTTCAGAATGTTTATGACCAATTTTGCAGATACAGCGGTATTGCGTTTTGCAAAATTACAACTCATCCGTGGAGAGTGGAGGGAGTACAATGCTTCTAACCTTGCTGCACAGGTAATCGTCGACCCATCTTTACCGGCACTTACACCAGATAATTCGACCATTGAAGTATCGACCGTAAATATTGAAGAAAATGGTAAACGTTCCCCTATCCCTTATGTTACCCCTCCGGGAATTTTGCGTGAGCGTGATTACAGCAACTACCGTGGCGATACCAGGCTGAACGAGCAATCGTTATCGGTTACCGTTAAATCATTAAGGGATGGTTATGGCAGGGCAGCATTTAAAACGGCCTATAGCGATTTTAGGTCTTATAAACACCTGGAAATGTTTGTCCACGCTGAGGCGGTGAACAACCAGGTATTGAATAATAATGATGTTGCTGCCTTTTTGAGGATCGGAACGGATAACCAGGATAACTATTACGAATATGTAATGCCGCTAAAGGTAACCAATCCGGGCACCAGCGATCCTGATGCGATTTGGCCCGAAGCCAACAGGATGGATATCGAGTTAACCCTTTTCCAAAATGCAAAACTGGCCCGTAATGTAGCTAAACAGGCTAACGGACAACCATGGCCAATAAATGTTCCATTTACCTATACCGATGGCGAACGAACCATTGTGGTAAAAGGTCAGCCTGATATGAGCAAGGTAAGGGTTTATATGGTAGGTATTAAAAATCCGTTGCGCGCTGCAACCGATGAAGGTATCCGTGATGATGGTCAGGATAAAAGTGCATTGGTTTGGTTCAACGAGTTAAGGTTAACTGAGTTTGATGAGAAAGGTGGCTGGGCTGCAACAGGAAGATTGAATTTAAAACTGGCTGATTTTGCCGATGTCAATATATCAGGCAGTAAATCAACAGTTGGTTTCGGTTCTATCGATTCGAAAGTGAGTGAAAGAAACCGTGCCGATAATGTACTGCTTGATGTTTCTTCATCAGTAGAACTGGGTAAATTCCTTCCACAGAAATCGGGCGTAAAAATTCCGATGTTCGTCAATTATTCGAAGCAGGTTTCTACGCCTCAGTATAATCCGCGGACACCGGATATCGAACTGAAAAATGCTTTAGAGCAATCAACCAAAGCCCAGAAAGATTCGATCCTGAATTTTGCGCAGGATTATACCGTAAGAAGGGGTATCAACTTTACCAATGTAAGGAAAGACCGGGTAAACAATAGTAAACCGGTTCACTTGTGGGATATCGAAAATTTCTCTGCAAGTTATGCGTATACGCAATATAATCACCGCGATTTTATTAATCAGAGCAGTTTACAAAATACATACCGGGCATCTTTACAGTATAGCTATTCTAAAGAGGCTAAAACCATAGCGCCGTTCGAAAAAATCATCAAATCGAACATGCTTGCTTTGCTAAAGGATTTCAACTTTAGTATTTTCCCGAGTGCAATTAATTTCAGGATTGATGTAGACCGTTTGTACTCTGAAAATACATTAAGAAATAATGATCCGAACAATACCATCGGACTTTATAGCAGCGGTTATGGAACCACCTTTAATAAAAACTTTACCATGAGCAGGGTTTATGGTATTGCATGGAACCTAACCCGCTCGTTACAGCTTGATTTTAATGCCACAAACTATTCGATCATCGACGAACCGGACGGAAGGATTGAAGGTTTAAAACGCGATACCGTTTGGGAGAATTTAAAACGTTTGGGCCGTACCACCGATTATAACCACAATTTAAACGTAACCTATAACCTGCCGATCGATAAAATTCCGGGTTTAAACTGGGTTTCGGTAAAAACACGTTACGGCACCAACTTTAACTGGCAAACCGAACCGCTTTCTACCCTTCGCGATCCTAATATTAATTTGGGAAATACCATTCAGAACAGCAGAACCGTTCAGATCAATCCTACCTTAACCCTAACCACACTTTACAATAAGTTTGGTTTTATCAGGAATGCGGGCAATGATCAGGATGGAGGTGGAGCCAAGAAGTTTTTCATTAACCTCTTAACCAGTTTAAAAAATGTGAATGCCAGTTTTGTACAAACAAAGGGTATTTTCTTGCCGGGCTACATGCCTACAACACAGTTTTTTGGTATTGATAAAGCAACCGGTGCACCAGGTTTAGGCTTTGTTTTTGGTAGTCAGCGGGATATCCGTGAAATGGCACTTGGCAATGGCTGGTTAACAACCGATACCCTGCAGAACCAGTTATATGTAAATACACTGCGCGAAGATTTCCAGCTTACCGGACAGTTAGAACCGTTTAAAGATTTACGGATTACCTTGAAGGCCAATAAAGCACAAACACGGAATTTCTCTACCAATTTTAGGTATGTGGCCACTGTTTCCTCTTTCGAAAATTTAAGCGCCATTACCACCGGCGATTACAGTGTTTCGTACATTGCTTTGGGTACTGCATTTAAAGAAAGTAATTCGAGCACTGTTTCTGCGCTGTTTAACCAGTTTATGGCTAACCGGATTATTATTTCGAGAAGGTTGGGCGCTCAGAATCCGAATTCATCGGGTTTAAACGGGGGCTTTGCCGATGGTTATGGTAAAGAAAGTCAGGATGTAATTATTTCTGCTTTTATGGCCGCCTATTCAGGTAAGGATGCAGGTAAGGCGAGCATGAATGCTTTTCCTAAAATTCCGCTTCCTAACTGGAATTTAACCTACAGCGGTTTAACCCGTATTCCTTTTATTGCCGATAAATTTTCGTCGGTAGATATCAGGCACGGTTACCGTTCGAGCTATAATATTAATGGTTTTAACTCCTTGTTACGTTACCAGGAAACCAATGGGGCTGTAAGCAGCAGAGATGTAAACAACAATTTCCTGCCCGAGTATCAGTTTGCACAGGTAACCGTTTCAGAGTATTTCGCTCCATTAGTTGGGGTAGATACCAGGTTTAAAAACAACCTTACTGCATCTTTCGAATTAAACCGGTCAAGGTTGCTTGGTCTCAGTTTGGCTAACAGTCAATTGGCGCAGTTATCAGAAAATAATATGGTTTTAGGGCTGGGCTACCGTACCAACAAATTCCGTTTCCCTTTTGGATGGTTTAAAAGCCTGAAAATGGATAACAATATGGACTTTAAACTTGATGTAGCCATCCGCGATAATAAAACAGTTATTTATCGTGCCGATGTTGCCGAAGCAGAAGTTTCATCAGGGGCCAAAAATATTACCTTACGGCCAAGTGTTGATTATGTATTGAACCAGAAGTTTAACATTAAATTATTTTACGATTCGAACATTACAAAACCATATACCTCGCAAACCTTTAATACTTCGTTCAGTAATTTTGGGTTTAGTTTAAGGTTTACGTTGAATTAACAGGCTGAAGTAAAGTCAACATGGCCGTCATTTCGAGCGGAGTGCAACGCAGTCGAGAACCACGTAGTGCTCAGCGAAGCTAAATCTGTCTGGATAGATCTCTCCACTCCGCGATGCTCCGGTCGAGATGACGGCGCTTTTATGTAAAGACATTAAATCAACTGGATTAGCCCTAGGGATGTTTAACGATAAGCTAAAAGTTAATTTCCCAGCCATTGCGATTGGTCAAACTAAATTGTATTTTTGGTGCATAAAGCGCAGAAAACCTTTTAACCTTTTGCATTTATATTGCTTATCTGCTGAAAACAATAAAATAAATAACTTATATTCAAATACTTACAGAACAATGAATTTTCCATCAGAATTAAAATACACTAAAGACCACGAGTGGGTTAGGGTTGAAGGTAACGAAGCATTTATTGGTGTTACCGATTTCGCTCAGCGCGAATTAGGCGATATCGTGTACGTTGATATCAACACAGTAGGTAGCGAAGTGGCAAAAGAAGAAGTTTTTGGTACTGTAGAGGCTGTTAAAACTGTTTCCGACCTGTATATGCCGGTTACCGGAACAGTATTGGAAGTTAATGCTGAATTAAATGATAATCCTGAATTGGTTAACTCTGATCCTTATGGTGACGGATGGATGGTAAAAGTATCTTTGGCCGATTTATCAGAAGTGGATGGTTTATTGTCAGCAGAAGCTTACCAGGAACTGGTAGGAGCTTAGTAAATATATTTTGTACAAAACACTAAAACATCAAAAATGGGCTGTTCTATGGACGGCTGTTGTTTTAGTGTTTTGTAATATGAAAATATCCCATTCTGTTAGCGAGAGCGGTTTTTTCTTTAAAGGCTTCGATAAGATGACCCATTTGGGTTTTTTCTTTGTGTTATCAGTATTACTTTTCTTTGGAAAAATAAAATACCAACATAATTACGCTTTCCGGACGTTAACTATTTTTAAGGTTTTACTGATCAATGCCATCATTGGCGGCGGAATTGAATTGTTACAGTGGAAAGTTTTTACCTACCGCTCTGCCGAATGGTGGGATTTTGGTTGCGATATGTTAGGTGCATGCATGGCCGTTTTTAGTTACGTGCTCCTCCATAAATTAAATTTTAACGAAACCATTACGGATTCGTCGCTTACCAAAAACAATTAATCTATTCGGAATAGCTTCATTGCAATTGAAAAGAAAATTAAATCAATGAAAAGTAAAATTAACATCATCTGTGTAGTTGTAGCCATTGCTTTAAGCGGATGCAGTGTTTTTAAAAAAGACTGTCATTGTCCTAAAGTATACTATAAAAGTTATCCATCACAACGCAGATAATCCCTATTGCGGTATTCTTTCTTATATTTTGATTGCCCCACCATCAGGCTGTATTTAAAATGTTACCAAGCAATTAACACACCTTAACAAACCTTTCGGCTTTTCTATAGTCTGATAGCTTAGTTTTATATAATAATATCTAATTTTTTGATGAAAAGAAACGTTCAGAGGGCAATATTTGTGGTGCTCCTATTTTGTGGTTATATCGCGCAGGCTCAAAATACTGGCTCGATAAGCGGTAAAGTGATTAACGCTAAAGATAAAAAGCCGGTCGATTTTGCTACTGTTGCAGTAAAAAGCCTTAAAGATTCGAGTGTTGTGGCTTCTGGTCAGACCAATCCGGATGGAACTTTTAGTTTCAAGGCCATCGCACCCGGTAAATACCGTATTTATTCAGCCTTTTTAGGCTTAAAAACCGCAACCAAAGATGTTGAGGTGGCAAAAGCTGCCGTAAATGCGGGTGATATTGCAATGAGCGACGATGGAGTTGATTTAAACACGGTTAATGTTACTGCAACCATTCCGATTGTGGTGAAAAAAGATACGATAGAATTTGATGCCAAATCGATCAAGGTACGCGAAAATGCTGTTGTAGAAGATCTTTTGAAGAAAGTACCCGGCGTAGAAGTTGCTAAAGATGGTAGCGTAAAAGCACAGGGCGAAACCATTACCAAAGTAAAGGTAGATGGTAAAGAGTTTTTTGGTAATGATCCGTTACTAGCGACTAAAAACCTTCCAGCCGACATGGTAGATAAAATCCAGGTTATTGACGAACTTTCAGAGCAGGCACAGTTTACCGGTATTGATGATGGAACAAGAAATAAAATTCTGAATATTACTACCAAAAACGGAATGAAACATGGCTATTTCGGAAACAGTACCGTTGGTTATGGTTCTAACGACCGTTATGATGCCAGCTTAAACGTAAACAAGTTTGATGACGACAGGCAGATCAGTTTTATCGGCCAGTTTAACAACGTAAACAAACAGAACTTTGGCCAGGGCGGTGGCGTTGGTAATGGTTTTGGTGGAGGCGGCGGCGGTGGTCGTGGTGGTTTTGGCGGTGGGGGCGGCGGTGGCAGCTCGAGCGGTAGCGGTGGTATAACCAATACCAATGCTGCAGGTTTAAACTTTGCCGATACCTATAAAGATGGTACCCAGTTTCAGGCCAGTTATTTCTTTAATAAAGCAAGTTCAGAAAGCATCCAGAATTCTAATATCCAGAATCTTACCGGAGGTACCAATAACATTGCCGAGGCTATAAACAATACTACCGATCGTATTAACCATCGTTTTAACTTTATGGTTGATACCAAGATTGATCCATCATTATCTATTAAAATACAGCCAAACCTGGCTTACACCGAAACTGATGGAAATAATTTAAATGATTATACAAGAACGCTTACGGATGGTTCAACTATTGGTAATCAGCGCAATACTACAACTGCTGCTACACCTACCATTAGTAATAATTTACTAATCCGTAAGAGCTTTAAACGCAGGGGGCGCACACTATCATTAAATGTAAATACCAGCATTAACGATAATGACGGTACAAATCTGAACTACAGAAAAGAAACAATTACTGAAGGCCTTGCATCAAGAGACACGATTACAAACCAGTTGAATAATACCAACAGTCATTCGATAAGTAATACCACAAGAGCAGTTTATACAGAGCCTTTAAATAAAACTTTAAGTGTGGAGTTTAACTATCAGAATGGTTATTCGAACAGCGATTCGCAGAGGGATGTATTTAACTATAATCCCTTAACCCTGCAGTATGATTTGGTAGATAACACTTTTTCAAATATTTATAACAACCGTACCTTAACCAATGCTGCAGGTGTAAGTTTAACTACAACTGAGAAAAAGTATAACTGGAATATTGGTGTAGCCGCTCAGCAAACCAACAGGGTAAATACCAATTTAACCACTGGTTTAAAACGTACTCAAAACTTTATCAATATTACCCCATCTGCACAGTTCAGGTATAATTTTAGTAATCGTAAACGTCTATTTATTAACTACCGCGGTTCTACCACACAACCAAGTATAGATCAAATCCAGCCGATTCCGGATAATACCAACTCTCAAACCCGTTATGTAGGTAATCCGGCCTTGAAACCTTCATTTAATAACCAATTGAGGATTAATTTTAATAATTTTAATATCGAAAATGGCAGGTTCTTTTTTGCAGGCTTAAACCTTACCCAAACATTTAATTCTATCGGAAATAGTATTGTTCCGTTAGCGGGAGGTATTCAGCAGGTAAGTTATATCAATGTTGATGGTGTTTACGCTGGTAACGCCAACGCAACCTGGTCTTTACCTTTAATGGCCGAACGTAAATTAACTTTGAACATTTCAGGAAATGGATCTTATAACAGAAACGTGAATTTTATTGTTCAACAGGGTGGTACCGTTCCGGTAAAAAATGTGACCAACAGTTATACCATTTCAAACGGTTATAAATTGGTTACCAATGTTGACAAGTTTGATTTAACCGGGGGAATTACCGGTAGTTATACCAACTCTACATTTTCGGCGCAACAATCATCCAATACACAGTTTTATACCATTAACCCAAGTTTTGATGTGAGTTATGTATTGCCTGCAAACATCAGGTTAGCCATCGATATCGATTATTTCAGGAACTTTGGTGGTGGCGATTTATATAACCAGGAATATACCATTCTTAATCCTTACATCAGCCGCCAGTTCTTTAAAAACAGAGGAACATTTAAGTTTTCTGTAAACGATGCCCTTAATCAGAATACCGGCGTAAGCAGAACAGCAACTGGTACTTCCATTACCGATTTAAGTTATAATGTATTAAAACGTTATTACATGTTCTCGTTTACTTACTCGTTAACCCGCATTGGCGGAAGAAACATGGGCGGAGATATGCAGATGCCGGGTCAACGTGGTAACGGCGGTGGCGGTGGCCGCATGAGGATGTAATCTCCGGCACCGTTCCATTACTTCGACCGTAGTGGAGAAATCTAAAATATGATTTTCTCTAATGGTCGGTGGCTCACCAACCATAAATTAAACTAATAAAAAAAAGTCCTGGGTTTTTAACCAGGACTTTTTTTATTTAATCCAAACGGCATTTAATTTTTAAATATGATATTCTTAGCTCTTTAAGAATTGGATTCTCAATTCGATGCGTTACCATAAACTTTATAAAAAGCATCGTCATCTCGACTGGAGCAACGCGGAATGGAGAGACCTAACTCGAGATAGATCTCTCGGTTGCGTTACACTTCGCTCGAGATGACGTATCGGGGGATAGCTTAATTTAGCACTTCTGTATTTGTATGTATTCCAAATGTTACCTTCTCAAAAATAAACCTTTAACTCGGTTGGCAGTCTTTATCTCAACAATCAAACTAACCGAATGAAACAAATTTTTACGCTTTTCCTTATTTTATCATCATTTTATGTTTACGCCCAAAAAACCGGGTCGGTAAGTGGCAGGGTAATTCAGTCGAAAGACAAAAAACCGATTGATTATGCCTCAATAGCCATCAAAAACCTCAGCGATTCGAGCATGGTTGGTGCGATAAGCACTACCGAAGACGGAAAATTTGTGTTCAAAAACCTAAAACCCGGTAATTACAAATTATATGCGGCATTTTTAGGTTTAAAAAACACCACAAAAGATTTTACCATCACCGCTGATAAAACAGATGTAGCTTTAGGCGATATTGTTCTGGAAGGTGGTGCCATTGATCTTCAAACCGTTGATATCAAGGCCGAAGTTCCGCCGATTGTGGTGAAAAAAGATACACTCGAGTTTAACGCCAGTTCTTTTAAGGTGGTAGAAAATGCTGTGGTAGAAGATCTTTTGAAAAAACTGCCAGGCGTAGAAGTTGATAAAGCAGGAACCGTTAAAGCCCAGGGCGAAACCATTACCAAAGTAAAAGTGGATGGTAAAGAGTTTTTTGGTAACGATCCCTTACTGGCCACCAAAAACCTTCCGGCCGATATGATTGATAAAATTCAGATCATTGATGAGCTTTCCGATCAGGCGCAGTTTACAGGTATCGACGATGGTTCGCGTACCAAGATCATTAACATTACCACCCGAAAAGACAAGAAGAACGGCTATTTCGGGAACAGTACCGGCGGATACGGCTCAAACGACCGTTATGATGTAAACGCAAATATTAATCATTTTAACCAGGATAAACGCCTGAGTGTAATTGCACAGTTCAATAATGTAAACAAGCAGAACTTTGGTGGTGGTTTAGGCGGTGGAAATGGTGGGAGCAATGGCGGTCGTGGCGGGATTACCGATACCAAGGCCGGTGGATTTAATTTCTCGGATGTATACGCCGATCAAACAGAAGTGAGTTTAAGTTATTTCGTTAATAAATCCGATAACCTTATTTTAAGGAACAGTGTAACCCAAAACTTGCTTGGCAATGTAACTACGGTTTTCAATAATAACCAAACCAACAATTCCGATCGTTTAAACCACCGTTTAAACTTTATGATTGATACTAAGCTCGATTCGCTAACCTCGCTTAAAGTTCAGCCCAATTTAAGCTATACCGATAACGAAAGTTTAAACAGCAGCACCTACACCCGCGATTATAATACTTACATGATTAACGGTACGCAATCGCTCCGAAACCACAGTACGGCACCATCTATCAGCAATAATATTTTGCTGCGGAAAAAATTTATGCGCAGGGGCAGAACGTTATCTTTAAACTTCAATACCAGTATCAACAACAGCGATGCCGATAATTACAATACCAATCCTGAAACGAGGATAGAAAATGGGGTAAGTACCAAGAAAACGACAGATCAGTTTAACGATCAGGAAAGCGAATCGCTTAACCAGAATACCCGTTTGGTTTATACGGAGCCATTAGATAAAACCCTGAGCCTGGAATTTAATTATCAGAACGGTTATAACCACAATACATCCGATCGTTTTACCTATAACTTTAATCCGGCTACTTTGGCTTACGATTTATTGGATCAGACTTTTAGTAATTCATACGAGAATACCATCTTAACCAATTCGGCGGGTTTCAGCCTCAATAAAATGGCCAAAAAATACAATTGGAATGTGGGGATGGCTGTTCAAAATACCGACAGGACAAATAATAATCTCAGCGGTGGTTTTGTGCTCAAGCAAAATGTGTTCAACTATACCCCATCGGCCATGTTCAGGTATAATTTTAGCAACAGCAAACGTTTGGTGTTTAATTATCGTGGCAGTACCAATCAGCCAAGTATCCAACAATTACAACCCATTCGTAACAATACCAACACGCAGAGTATCCCGGTGGGTAATCCCGATCTGAAACCCGAATTTAACAATACCCTCCGTGTAGCCTACAATACCTTTACCGTTGGCAAAAACAGGTCGCTGTTCGTAAATTTAAACCTTACGCAAACCTCCAACCGTTTTGCAAATAGCACCAGCCTGATCCAGAGCGGGCCCGATCAGGGAAAGCTTGCCGTTACGCCGGTAAACGTTAATGGTGTTTATTCAGGATCTATTTCCTCATCGTTAAGCCTGCCAATTATGGCCGAGAATAAATTAAATTTCCACATCAATGTAAGCGGTAATTACGATCGCGATGTAAATTTTACCAACTCACTTAAAAATATCACCAATAGCTGGTCCATCACCAATGGTTACCGTTTGGTTTCCAATCTGGATAAACTCGATTTAACCGCAGGTGTTAACGGATCGATCAACCGTGCAACTTATTCTGTTCAGCCAAATTCCAATACCCGCTTTTATACCTTTAGTCCCAATATCAGTGTAAGTTATTTATTTCCTTTTGATATCCGCTGGGCCATTGATGCTGATTACAACCAGAATACCGGAAGGAGCGAGGCTTTCGATACCCATTTTACATTGGTTAATTCTTACATCAGCAAACAGTTTTTTAAAAACAGGGGCACTTTTAAAGCTTCGGTAAACGATTTGCTGAACGAAAACCAGGGTGTTAGCCGTACAGCCAACAACAATACCATTCAGGATGTAAGTTACAATGTATTGCAGCGTTATTTTATGTTTTCATTTACCTATTCACTAAACCGGATGGGCGGCAAAAACCGGATCAGGGGAGGCGAAGAAGGTGGTAGAAACCGTGGCGGCAATGGTGGTGGTGGCTTTGGCGGTGGCAGGCAGCGGAACTAAATCATATTAGGGTAAACCTATACAATTTATAGCTTCAAATCAGGTTTGTTATTTGGAATAAATCTAAAGAAAGGCTAACTTGCGCCAAATTTAGCACATGAAACTGTCGCACCTTAAAATTGGAGAAAAAGGAACAATTGTAGCATTTACAGATTTAGATATGTCTGTAAAGTTAATGGAGATGGGCTGTTTGCCGGGCGAGGTAGTAGAAGTAGAGCGCTTTGCTCCACTGGGCGACCCCATGGCAATCCGTGTTGCTGGTTATCAGCTTTGCTTGCGTAAAAGTGAGGCCGATGTGATCATTATACAATAAATAAGCTGGGTTTGGATATTAAAGTTGCGTTAGTTGGTAATCCCAATACAGGTAAATCTACTTTATTTAACCGTTTAACAGGGTTAAATCAAAAAATAGGAAACTTTCCAGGTATTACTGTAGATAAGAAAACCGGTTTTACCAAACTTGCCGGTGGCAGGGAAGCCGAAATTATCGATTTACCCGGAACTTATAGCTTATATCCGAAAAGCTCCGACGAAAGTATCGTTTTTCAGGTGCTTGCCGATAAAAACAACAATAGCCATCCCGATGTAATTGTGCTTATTGCAGATGCTTCGAACCTAAAGCGTAACATGCTGCTGTATTCGCAGGTTGCCGATCTTGGCATCCCGATGATTTTGGCTTTAAACATGATCGATCTTTCTGCCAAACAGGGTATTGAAATTGATCTGGATAAACTTGCCGAAAAACTGGGCATCCAGGTGGTTTCCATTTCTGCAAGGAACAATATTGGTATCGATAAGTTAAAACAGGCCATTGCCAATACCAATAAAATTGCGACCCAGTTTCAGGATGTCGATGTAAATTTTCTGGCGCCCGAAGCCATTAATGCCATTAAATCGAAACTGAATTCCGATAACGATTATTATGCCCTGCAGGTATTGCACCAACATGAGTACCTCACTTTTTTTACCGAAAAAGAACAGGAAGAAATTGAGGAAATAGAGCAATCGCATCATTTCGAATCGTCTAAAATCCAGGCGGCCGAAACCATTGCACGTTATAAACACTTGAGTACAATCCTGTCTGATGTGGTGGTGGATAAAGGAACCGAAAAGAAATTTTCTTTCAGTGATAAATTAGATGGTATTTTAACCCACAAAGTGTGGGGATTTGCTATTTTCTTGTTGATCCTATTTGTGATTTTCAACGCCATTTTTGCCTGGTCATCTTATCCCATGGATTGGATTGAAAGTGGATTTGGATGGATCACCAGTATAGGACACGAATATCTGCCTGCGGGTATGCTAACTGATCTTTTGTTAGACGGTGTAATTGCTGGTTTAGGGGGTATTTTTGTATTTATTCCACAAATAGCCATTCTTTTTGCTTTTATATCCATTTTGGAAGATACCGGTTATATGGCACGCGTTACCTTTATGATGGATAAGGTGATGAGCAAGGTAGGTCTTAATGGAAAATCGGTAGTACCAATGATCGGTGGTTTGGCCTGTGCCGTTCCTTCTATCATGGCCGCCAGGAACATCGAAAACTGGAAAGACCGCATGATTACCATTATGGTTACCCCTTTGGTAAGCTGCTCGGCAAGGCTCCCGGTTTATATTTTAATCATCTCATTAATTATTCCTTCGGAAACGGTTTTAGGTGTTTTTAATTTGCAGGGTCTGGCGCTGATGGTAATGTACCTGGTAGGAATTGTTGCTGCGGTATTAGTGGCCTGGGTGATGAAATTTATCATTAAAACCAAAGAAAGGTCGTATTTCATCATGGAACTGCCCGTTTACCGCATGCCAAGGTGGAAAAACGTATTTTATACCATGTACGAGAAATCGAAAACCTTTGTTTTCGAAGCTGGCAAAGTAATTATTGCCATATCCATTATTCTTTGGGTAATGGCCTCATTTGGTCCGGGAAACCGTTTCGAAAATATTGATAAAAAATATGAAGCGGCTTTAGCCGACACCACAAAAAATACCGATCACATTAAAACCCTGGTGGCTACCGAGAAACTGGAAAACTCTTATGTCGGGATTCTTGGTCATGCCATTGAACCTGCTATCCGTCCGCTGGGTTACGATTGGAAGATCGGAATTGGTTTAATTACCTCTTTTGCGGCGCGCGAAGCTTTTGTGGGTACCATGGCAACCATTTACAGTGTGGATGGTGGCGATGAAGATACCAGCACGATCAGGGAGCGTATGTCGGCCTCCAGAAACAACCGTACAGGTTTGCCTGTTTATACTTTTGCCACGGGGATTTCGCTAATGCTTTTTTATGCTTTTGCCATGCAATGTATGAGTACAGTAGCCATTGTTTACCGCGAAACAAAAGGTTGGAAATGGCCGGTAATCCAATTGGGCTACATGACGGCTATGGCATATATTGCTGCATTGGTTGCTTATCAGTTGTTGAAATAATTGAACTCGTCATTTCGAGCGAAGTGTAACGAAGCCGAGAAATCTGTCTTGAGATAGATCTCTCCGTTCCACTGCGTTTCAGTCGAGATGACGATGTTTATTGTTTAGTCTTTTCCTTCGGTATGATTGCACCGATTTTTAGATTACACAGATTATAGGTTTTCACGTTTAAATTAATAGGCGATCGCTATTATTGCACTTGCCTTTGTTAATAAACCCGGTAGAAGCGGTTCCGATTCTTTACCGATAAATCGGCACTAAATTAGCATCGGAATTAGCGAATAACGGGACTGCTGTTCCCAAAACGCTACTAAACGTTCATTTTCAAATAGGGCACCTAATTTTTTATTTTAGTCACTTCCCTTTAGTCTTTCTGCTTTGGTCTTTCAGCTTTAGTCTTTCTGCTTTGGTCTTTCTCTATCCCAACTCAATCTGCCGCTTAATGCTCTCTTCTAATGAAATTAAGGTCTCAGTACGCTGGATGCCATTCACCGCTTGTATTTCTTCGTTTAACACGTGGCGTAAATGGTTGGTGTCTCTGCAGATAATTTTGGCAAACATACTGTAGGCACCGGTAGTGTAATGAAGTTCTACCACTTCTTTAATTTTGCTCAGCTGCGCCACGGCATCCTTATACTGGATTCCCTTTTCGAGGTAGATGCCTAAAAAAGCACAGATATCGTAACCGGCTTTCTGTGGATCGATAATTAAATGAGAGCCTTTTATAATGCCCATTTCCTGAAGTTTCTTCATTCTCACGTGTATCGTTCCGCCCGAAACAATCAGATCTTTAGCGATTTCTGTATAGGGTTTAGTGGCATCCTGCATCAATTGCTTTAATATATCGATGTCGAGGTTGTCAATTTCTAAATTGGAATTGTCTTTTTTAAGCATATTTTTGAATTATGATAAGCGAATTTACAAATATTTATCAATATTATAAAAATAAAATTAAATGTTTAAAATATTTGCAAGGTATTGGATGTTCCTTTACATTTGTATCAAGCAATTAACAAAAAGGAAACGTTCTTTCAAAATTGTTTAACAAAAATGTAGGGTGGTGAAACAGGCAGACACACCTCCTTGTCTCGGTGGCGGAGAATAATGGGAATATACTGGCAACAGTACTAACCACTCCTTGAAGGTTCGATTCCTTCCCCTACAGCTGTTTCAGTATGCAGTAGCCAGTATACAGTTAGCGATAACTGAGAATTGAAAACTGCTTACTGATAACTTTTGAAATGTTGGGTGGTGAAATTGGCAGACACGCCTCCTTGTCTCGGTGGTGGGGAATAATGGGACAAACGCAGTTTATTGGGTTGACCACAAATTAATTTTTTGAACTGTAGCTAACTACCCCTTGAAGGTTCGACTCCTTCCCCAACAGCATTTTTTATGAATAATAAGTTAGTTAATTGAGCAATCCTGGATAGGTTGCTCTTTTTCTTTTTAAGGCTATTTTTACATTTTTGTAGATATATTCCTATATTACCAGTTCAATTTATTCTAACTGTGTAATGCCTGTAATGAAAAAACGTGTATCCATAAAAGATATCGCCAAACAATTAAATATTTCCATTACAACTGTATCGTTCGTAATCAATGGAAAAGCGAGAGAAAAGAACATCAGCGAATCGCTTACCAAAAAGGTTTTGGACCTTGTTGCCGAATTAAACTACCAGCCTAATGCCCTTGCTACCAGTTTACGTACCGGCAAAACAAAAATTATTGGTTTCCTGGTTGATGATATCTCTGAACCCTTTTTCTCGGGTATAGCCCGCCGCATTGATGAAATTGCCTCCAGCCTTGGTTATAAAATACTTTTTAGCAGTACCCGTAACGATACCGAAAAAGCGATAGAACTATTGCAGATTTTTAAAGACAGGCATGTTGATGGGTACATTATGGCCTTGCCCGAAGGTTTGGAAGAAGAAGTAAAAAAACTGATCCAAACCGAGGCGCCGGTAGTACTGTTCGACCGTTATGTACAGGATGTTAATGCCGATTATGTAATTATTGCCAATGAGAACAGCACTTTAGAAGCCACTGAACACCTGATTAACAATGGCTACAAAAATATAGGTTTTGTTACCATAGATACCATACAGCAACAAATGGTTGATCGTTTAACAGGGTATGAAACTGCCGTGAAAAAACATCAACTGCCAGCGATTGTAAAAAAGATCAGTTATGTAAATTCTGCCGAATCGATAAAAGAAATGGCAAAATTCTTTAAGAAAGAAAAACAACTCGATGCCGTAATTTTTGCGGCCAATTATATCTGTTTGGATGGGTTAAGGACTTTCAGAAAAGAAGGAATTCATATCCATAAAGACCTTGCAGTGGTATCATTTGATGATTTCGAGATCCTGGAGTTCTGCGATCCACCTGTTACGGCGATTGCGCAGCCGCTTGAAGCCATTGCCGAGAACATTATGAAGATTTTATTGAACAAGCTAAAAAAGGCCGGGAAAAACGTCGGAAATGCGCAGGTATCGCTCCCTACCATTTTGAATGTGCGTGCATCAAGTGCAAAAAAATAGCATTAAAAAAGGGAACAGATTTAAATCCATTCCCTTTTTATCATGTTCAATGCAGATTAAACTGTCATTACATCTTTTTCTTTAGCTTCTGCGTGTTTATCAACTTTAATGATATAGGCATCGGTTAGTTTTTGTACTTCACCTTCGCCGGTTTTAATTTCATCGTCTGATACACCTTCGCCTTTTAATTTCTGGATTTTAGAATTGGCATCTTTACGGATGTTACGAACGGTAACACGGCCTCTTTCTGCTTCTTCTTTTACTTTTTTAACCAGGTCTTTCCTGCGCTCTTCGGTAAGGGGAGGTACAACCAGGCGAATCACAATACCATCGTTTTGAGGATTGATACCAATATTGGCTACCTGGATAGCTTTTTCAATAGTGGTTAAAAGTGATTTTTCCCAAGGTTGGATTACGATTGTCCTTGCATCAGGTGTATTGATGCTCGCTACCTGCGCCAAGGCTGTAGAAGCTCCGTAATAGTCAACAAAGATACCATCCAGCATTCCGGCTGATGCTTTACCAGCCCTTATTTTAGTTAATTCAGCTTCACAATGATCGATCGCTTTATCCATAGAGGATTGCGCATCCATTAATTGCAATTGTATGAGTTCGTTCATAATTGTATGTATATCTACAAAAATAATATTTTTTTTAATGCTTATTTCACCAATGTACCGATTGGCTCGCCATTGGCAATTTTCATAAAGTTGCCATGTTTGTTCATATCAAACACAATAATTGGCACTTGGTTTTCCTCGCAAAGGGTAAATGCCGTCATATCCATTACATTCAGGCCTTTATCATAAACTTCCCTGAACGAAATTTCGCCATATTTTGTAGCTAACGGATCTTTTTCCGGATCTGCAGTATAAATCCCGTCAACACGTGTTCCTTTTAAAACCACATCGGCTTTAATTTCGATTGCACGTAAAGCAGCTGCAGAATCGGTTGTGAAATATGGATTTCCGGTACCGGCACCAAAAATAACCACACGGCCTTTTTCTAAATGGCGTACCGCTCTTCTGCGGATAAATGGCTCACAAATCTGCTCCATTTTAATTGCGGTAAGCAAACGGGTTTTGATGCCCACTTTCTCCAGTGCATCTTGCAGTGCCATGGAATTGATCACGGTTGCCAGCATCCCCATATAATCGGCCTGAGCCCTGTCCATCCCACTTTTTTCGGCGCTTAAGCCCCTAAAAATATTTCCTCCGCCAATTACGATAGCGATTTCCAATCCTTTATCGTGTACTGCTTTAATGTCTTCTGCATATTGCTTAACACGATCATTATCAATACCGTATTGTTTGTCGCCCATTAGCGATTCTCCGCTAAGCTTGAGTAGGATGCGCTTGTATTTCATGACCTCAAAAATATTAACATTTTTTTAATACCGAGCTATGCTTTTTAATAATTGATGTAAATATTTAAATAGAAATAGTGGTTTTAAGAAAAAGAAGGAATTATTGAATATAAATCTTCAAATCACAACCGTTTAGCTAAAGTAAAAGAACTGCTAGTTGATTGTTAAGCGCCTGCCCTGCTCTGGAAAGATTAATTTTAGTCCATTTATATTTCCTGAAATTAATTGTTGCTTTACTTTTTCTGCGGTTTGTTGCGGAGGTTTGGTATGGGTAACAATAAAAGAGACTTTTTTAAATGCTTTTTCATTTGTTAAAGCCTCAAGTTTCGACAGCTCGCTAAAGAAAAGTTTTGGTGTAAGGTGACCGAACAATTGTTTATCAGGTTGCTCGTTAGGAAAAGAAACCTCTAGAAAGATAGCTTTTAGTTGCCCTGCTGTAATCAAAGGTGCTATGTTTTGCCACAACTTGGCCAGTTTATCCGATTTTTCAATTTCATCGGCCCCGGTATCTCCCAGATAAAGCACATAGCTATCATTATCACTGATCAGGAAAGTGGTACTTTTATAAGGGTTGCCATGGCTAAGTTCAAAAGCTTTTACTTTCATTTCTGTACCCTCAAGCGGATACGTATTGCCCTCCAGTAATGGAAAATATGTATACTTTTTTAGCTGTGGTTTTTCACCTTCGTTGGCAAAATTTGCCCAGGCATCCCAGGTAAAATATTTATCTCTTAAAATGTTGAGTACGGAAGGCAAGCCATAAATGTTTTTGGCAGTATCAGCAGGAGAATTGATAATCAGACCAGCTAAATGGTCTAAATGTCCGTGTGATATCAGATAACCTTTAATCTGCTTCCGCTGTATTTCTTCGCTGATTCCTTTTAACGATTTTAGGTCGATTGCTTTTTGGAGCCCCGCATTTATGGTGCCTGCATCAAAGCAGACGTAATTTTCGGTTCCTTTTGGTGCAATCATGTAAGATGATAAATTACTTTCATCATCACCACCCTTAACACCAAGAGGGATAATGGTAAAGCCTTTATTCGTTTCCTGCGCCGATAAGTTGCTAGCATAAATGGAAAATAAAATAATTGCCGGAAGAATTCTTCTAAACATATTGAATAAATTATACCGTTTCGCCTTTAAAAATCACTTCTTTTAAATTTAATTCATGATCGAGCACTACTAAATTTGCTAATTCGCCGCTTGCTATGTTTGCGGTAAGATTTTCAATCCCGATTAATTTTGCAGGATAACCGGTTGCCATTTTAACCGCATCGTTTAAACTGATTTCGCAATGCATTACACAATTTTTAACAGCTTCGAGCATGGTAAGTGAGGAGCCTGAAAGCGTGCCATCGGGCATTACATATTTGTTCCCTTTTTGGATGTGCTGATAAGGACCTGTACTACACGCCGTAACGGCATCGGTAATCAGGAATAAGCGCTCCTGTAATAGTTTCTGTGCAAATTTAACTACTTCGAAATCCAGGTGTTGCCCGTCGGCGATGATACTGGCCATTGCCTTATCGTGACTGAAAACAGCGGTTGGTATACCCGGTTCGCGGTGATGAATGGGGCTCATGGCATTAAAAAGATGCGTAGTGGTTTGTATGCCTTTATTATAGGCAGCAGTGGCTTCTTCGAAAGTTGCATTGCTGTGTCCCAAAGAAACAACAACACCGTTATCCAGTAGGTATTCAATCACTTCATCATCCTGAAGTTCGGGTGCAATGGTCATCATTTTGATCACACCATCACCAAAATCGATCAGTTTTTTAATTTCATCCAGAGAGGCTTTGCGTACATATTCAGGTACATGTGCACCCAATCGTTTGGGGTTTAAAAATGGTCCTTCTAAATGTAAACCCAGGCAATTTTTAGCCGTTCGGCGGTGTTCTTTTGCTACTTTAATACATTCGTTAAAAACTTCAGCAGAATTTGTTGCCATACAGGCCAGAAAGCCAGTGGTTCCTTTTTTTAGCAAATCTTCTTCCATTATAGTCAAAGATTCGACACTTGGATCGGCAGAAAACAACCTCTCGCCCGCACCATAAATCTGTAAATCTATAAAACCCGGTACAACGAGCGAATGACTGTTTTCTTTATTGCTGCTTTCTTTAATATCTGAAATGATGGCACCGCTGATTGTGATGTCCTGGTTCTTTTTTAAATCGTTGCCCTGAAAATAGGAGGTATTGGGGATTACTTTAGACATATCAAACGTTTGAGTAAATTTAATCTTACACGGTCAAAGTTAAATATTGTGGCTATATATTTGGGTAATAAGATGAAATAACCAAATGAATGAAAATCAACCTAATAGAAGAAGTTTTTTAAAGGCCGGACTCACTTTAAGTGCAGCTACACTGGTGGCGCCAACAATGGCAATCGCTGAGGTAACTGAAAGAGAAGATGCATTTAAGATTGCAGTTGGCCCTTATCTCCAAACTAATTTCAATAACGAAATGACCATTCTTTGGTTAACCAATAAAAATGCTGCGGGTTGGGTAGAATATGGCGAGCATGCCGATCAGTTAAACCAAAAAGCTTATGGAAAAGCTGAACTGGGCCTGATGCAGGCCAATAGTAAACTCAATGCTGTTACACTTCGCAACCTTAAGCCAGGAGCAAAATATTATTATAAAATTGTTTCGAAAGAAATCAAAGATTTTCAGCCATATAAATTAACTTATGGTGAAACAGTGAATAGTTCGGTTGAAGAATTTGTTAACGCTGATCTGAATAAAGAAGAAGTTTCGTTTTTAATGTTGAATGATACGCACGACAGGCCTGAATCTATTCCACACTTGTTGGCATTGGTCCCGGATAAAAAGCAGGATTTTATTTTTTTTAATGGCGATATATTCGATTACCAGACAGATGAAAAACAGATTATTGAGCACATGTTGCAGCCCTGTGTAGATAATTTTGCGAAGCACACGCCATTTATTTATGTAAGGGGCAACCACGAAACCCGGGGTAAGTTTGCCCGTGAATTTCCCCAATATTACATGCATGTTGGTCACGCCGCTTTTACTTTAGGGCCTGTACGTTTTGTAATTTTGGATACCGGCGAGGATAAAGAAGATGCACACCCGGTTTACGCCGGCATTGTAAACTTCGATGATTACCGCATTCAGCAGGCCGAATGGTTTAAATCGGAAATTAATTCGAAAGAATTTAAAAAGGCACCATTCAGGATTGTAATGATGCATATTCCGCCACGTTTCTCGGGCGATGCACATGGGCCTAAGCACTGTACTGAGCTGTTCGAACCTTTATTAAATCAGGGAAAGGTAGATCTGGTTCTAAGCGGCCATACGCATAAATATATGGTTCATCAGCCAGATAAAAACTTAAACCGTTATCCTTTAATTATTGGCGGCGGGCCTAAAACCGGTGCGAGAACCATCACAAAAATAAAAGCTGATAAAAGTAAAGTAACGGTGAGCATGCTTGATGATTCGGGGAAAGAAGTTGGGGCTTATACTGCTTTGAGGAGGTAGGAGAATTGCATGCGGCTGTCCATTGATAGCAAGGTTCCCCCTCATACCGTCATTTCGAGCGCAGTTAAACGCAGTCGAGAAATCTATTTAGGTAACTCTCTCCTGCATATCGTCACCCTGAACTTGTTTCAGGGTCTTTTATGTACGATAGATCTCTCCATTTCGCTGTGCTTCAGTCGAGATGACGACGTCTTTTATTGAAGTAAATGGAATGGAGAGATGATGGATATTATTGAAGTAAAGCGCATAAAAAAAGCCCCAGTTTCCTGGAGCTTTTTTAAATATGTTTTTTTGCTTATGCACCTAATTGTACACGTTTGAAAGCTGTTACAGTTAAACCTTTAGATGTGTTATCTAAGTATTTACGAACATCGATAGAGCCATCTTTAACAAACTCCTGGTTTAATAAAGTACTGTCTTTGTAGAATTTATTTAATTTACCGGCAGCAATTTTCTCAACCATTTCTTCTGGTTTGCCTTCTTGACGGATAACGTCTTTAGCAATCTCGATTTCACGTTCGATAGTAGCAGGATCAACACCATCTTTATCAACAGCAACCGGGTTCATTGCAGCAATCTGCATGGCAACATCTTTACCAGCCTCAGTAATATCAGCACCATTAGCACCTTCAAATACTACTAAAACGCCCATTTTACCATTAGAGTGGATATAAGAAACGATTTTTTCGCCAGATATATTTGCATACTCCTGGATAACGATTTTCTCTCCGATTTTACCGGTTAATTCAGTGATAGTTTCGGCAACTGTACGTCCGTCTTCCAAAGTAATTGCTGATAATTCTTCAGCAGTAGCAGGATTGTTGGCAACTGCAGCAGCTAAAACAGCCTGAGCAAGATTACGGAAATCTTCAACTTTAGAAACTGGTTCAGTTTCGCAAGCTAAAGCAACTAATTTACCATTTGTGCCATCCGCTGAAACAGCGATTGATACCAAGCCTTCAGAAGTAGCATTACCAGAACGGGCTGCAGATACTTTTTGACCTTTTTTACGTAATAAATCAACAGCAGCTTCGAAATCGCCATTAGCTTCTAATAATGCTTTTTTGCAATCCATCATACCAGCACCAGTTTGTTGGCGTAGTTTGTTTACATCTGCGGCAGTAATTTGTACTGTAGACATTTTATTTTCTTTTTTAAAGTTTATAATCTTGTTATAACAATTACAGGTTACAAGTTACAAGCGTCAAGTTAAACTCATGTTAAGCCAACTTAAAACCTGAAACCAGTAACCTGCAATTAAAAAATATTACTATTCTTCTGTTTTAGTTTCTTCTGATGCTGACGCTTCAACTTCTGCCTCAGCAGCTTTTTTACGTCTAGGCTCTTTTGATTCAGGAGCATCAGCTGCTGCTTTAGCGGCTACTGCTTCTTTTTCTGCCTCATCATCTTTTTCGCGTTTGCGCTCGTCTAAACCTTCTTCGATCGCTTTGATAATTACATCAGTAATTAAAGAGATAGATTTAGTAGCATCATCATTCGCAGGGATTGGGAAATCGATGTTTGAAGGATCAGAGTTTGTATCAACCATCGCAAAAGTTGGGATGTTCAATTTTAACGCTTCAGTTACTGCAATGTGCTCTTTCTTAACATCAATTAAGAATAAAGCTGCAGGTAAACGGTTTAAATCAGCAATACCACCTAAAAGTGATTCTAATTTAATACGCTCACGCTGAATCATTAAACGCTCTTTTTTAGATAAGATCGCATAAGTACCGTCTTTAGTCATTTTATCGATGTTAGACATCTTTTTGATTGACTTGCGAACAGTAGCAAAGTTGGTTAACATACCACCTAACCAACGCTCGGTTACGAAAGGCATATTTACTTTTTTAGCTTGTTCAGCTACGATTCCTTTTGCTTGTTTCTTTGTAGAAACGAATAATACTTTACGTCCTGATTTTACGATTTGTTTAATCGCAGCCGCAGCTTCTTCAGTTTTAGTTAAAGTTTTATTTAAATCTATAATGTGAATTCCATTACGCTCCATGAAAATGTAAGGAGCCATTTTTGGATTCCATTTACGGGTAAGGTGACCAAAGTGTACACCTGCATCCAATAAGTCTTGATAAGTTGTTCTTGCCATTGTTCTTGCCTCCTGTGATTAACGTTTACTGAATTGGAATTTCTTACGGGCTTTTGCACGTCCTGGTTTTTTACGCTCAACCATACGCATATCACGCGTCATTAGGCCTTTAGCACGTAATGCAGGTTTTTTCTCCGCATCTAGTTCAACAATCGCTTTAGCAATAGCTAAACGAACAGCTTCTGCTTGTCCTTTTACTCCACCACCTTGTACATTTACAGTGATATCATAACGACCTACAAGTTCAGAAACCTCTAAACTTTGGTTTACGATATATTGCAAAGGTAAAGTTGGGAAATATACTTTGTGATCTTTACCGTTAACGGTAATTGCGCCAGCACCATCTTTTAAGTAGATACGTGCAACAGCTGTTTTTCTTCTTCCTGAAGTGTTAGTAACTGACATTTCTTAAAGTTTAATGGTTTTTGGAGATTGAGCTGCATGAGGGTGGGTTTCACCAGCATACACAAAAAGATTGGTGTAAAGTTTTTTACCCAATTTAGTTTTCGGTAACATACCACGTACCGCTTTCTCGATTACACGTTGAGGGTGTTTCGCCATTAACTCCTTAGGAGAAATAAAACGTTGACCACCTGGATAACCAGTGTAAGAAACATATTGCTTTTCGCTGAATTTGTTTCCTGTCAATTTAACCTTGTCTGCATTGATAACGATTACATTATCACCGCAGTCTACGTGTGGGGTGTACTCAGGCTTGTTTTTACCACGGATGATCATAGCGATCTTCGATGACAAGCGCCCCAAAATCTCGCCTTGCGCATCAACAACAATCCACTGTTTGTTAACAGTTTTCGCATTGGCCGAGACAGTTTTGTAACTTAACGTATTCACTTGCTTGTATTTAATTTATTAAACAATTTATTATTCCCATTAAATTTGGGACTGCAAAGATAGATAGAAAACTTTTATTATCAAATAGTTGAAGAGAAAATTTTTGATATAAAATTGTCATCATTGCGAAGAGCGCAGCGATGTGGCAATCTAACTCGTTATTTTTCTGTAAAGCAGAACCTGCAGTTCTTCGGTTGGTTCAGTCGGGCTTTGCGCTAAATCTTTTTTGCTTTTTTTAAGCTTTGACAAATTTCTTTCTACAGTGCTATTAATTTGTCCAAGTAAAAAACAAAAAAGGATATCGCTGCAATCCCGTTTAGAAAATTTGAGTAAGGTGGTACTATTAATGGTTAATTAAAGATTTACAACCTAATTTGAGGTCGCAATTTGTTACCTCAAAGATTTTTATGATTCTCTAATCCATTAATATCACAAATCGTCAGGCATAAAGCCAATTCTTTTCCTTGGCCCAATTTTCTTATCGATTAGTTTATCCAGATAAGTGAAAACCAGTTCGATATTTCTATCCTGATTGCTTACTTTTTGTTTGATTTCCTCAATTTCGAGTTTAAGTTCGCCGCTATCAATAATAAATTGACGGATGCGAGAGAAAATCCGAACAATCTGGATATTCACTTGAATGGCTTGCTTGCTGTTTAATACACTCGAAAGCATTAATATGCCATGTTCGGTAAAAACATTGGGTAAATAGGTTCTTCCACCCCTTCCTTTTTTTGAGGTCACAATTTGTGACCTCAAAGATTCCCATTCCTCGGTACTTAGCTGGAACATGAAATCATCCGGGAAACGCTCAATGTTTCGACGAATACTTTGATTTAAAACCTTAGTATCAACACCATAAAGTTCGGCCAGGTCACTATCCAGCATCACTTTATGGCCTCTTAGCTCGTAAATTTTATTAACTACAAGATTGTCAGGGATGATAGGAAGCACTTGTTTAGCTGTCATATCATTTAAATTTGATTTAACCTAAGGTACAAAAATGGATATACCTAGGTTAAAATTGAAGTAATATATTTTTTTACATTTTGTTCCCTTTCTTCATAATTTCCGCTGATCAGGAAATAATTAATATCACGTTTTTCGAGTTCAGATTTAAAAAGGTTAAACATCTCTAGCCTTCTGTCGCCAAAATCGCGCAGGTGATCGGCTACCCATTCCACATCAATATCCATCAGGAAATATAAATCGTATCTGATTTCGTTTTCAAGATCACTAAGTATATCAGGAATCTCATTTAAATAATATTGCGAATATATTTTTGTGGTGATTAAATCGGTATCACAAAAAACGATTTTATTGGCAATACTGGTCTTCTCCTTTACCCTTGCCGTTTGTGCTATTCCGATGTTGATGATATCGTTAACTGTTATATCATTTGAAGTAATTAATTCGCGAGCAACTTCAGGAACAAAAACAGTATTAAAATGTAAAGCCATTTTTTCGGCCATGGTCGATTTTCCCGTACTTTCTGGTCCGTAGAAACAAATTTTCTTTACAAAATATGGCCTTACCTGTTCAGGGATAAATTCCCAATATTGAAACGGGTTATTTCTGATCAGCGTAGCAGAAATGGGTGTAAATTTCCTTGGTTCATCAAACAGGATATGTTCGGCCTGTAGATTAAGGGCAAAAGGTGCGCCATAGCATTCGGAACTGAAAAGTATATCGATCTTTAGATAAACCTCGCGCATCTTATTTGCCCAGATATTTGTCCGTTCTTTTAAAGGTAAGGTTTCATTATCAAAATCATCAGCAATAATGGCCGGTTTGATGTTGGGCTGATCTTTAAAGATCTCCCTGATCCATCCGAAACGTAAAAGCGGATCAATTTTGTCATCAGGCGTAAAGCTCATGGAGACGATCAGCTCCTCACAATGTGCAGCCGCAAAGTTAATCAATGCGATATGCCCGTTATGGATCGGCATAAACTTGCCGATTACTAGCCCTCTTTTCATGTCGTTTTAGCGTAACTCCTGTATTCTTTTATCCAATGCCACAATGCAAAAGCAGCAATGATGGTAAAAACCAGGTATTCGACTCCCATAAATTTAATGCCTTTTAAAAAATAAAGGTAAGTGGCCACAACATCGATAATTAGCCAGATAATCCAGCATTCTACCCTTTTCTGAATCATTAAAAAGGTAGTGATCACACTCATTACAAAAATAAACGAATCAACAAAAGGGTAGGCACTTGGTAAATTAAACAGCAATGGGAGCCAGTTGTGAAGCTGACTTGCCAGCAAGCCCATTAATAATGTGCCGGCAATGCCTACAGCCAATAGCATTAAAAATTGCCTTAGGGGCATAAAACTGATTTTGAGTTCTTTGTTTTTATCCTCTTCCCCGGGTTTAGGGTTTGTCCACCGCCACCAGCCCATAATATTGGTTATAAAAAAGAAAACCATCAGAAACATATCAGGGTAAAGCTGATTCTGGTAATACAAAAAGGCCGATAAAAATACATTAACAATACCCGCGGGCCAGCTCCAAACGCTTGCTTTTGCTGAAAGTATAACTGAAATAATTCCTGTAATTACAGCAGAAAATTCGAGATAACTCATTTTATAGCCAAGAACCGTGAAAAATATACTGTGGGCATCGAAAAAATCCATCTTTTCCTTTTTGAAAATCTACAAAAAGCTAATGTAAATAATTTATTTGCTGCTATCGGTTTTCTGTTGGCAAACAATCCAAAAATATAGCTGTTATAAGAATATCTATTGGCTTAGCGCCGTATTTATTAACCAGCAGATTTCTTGTATGCAATATTTCGACCAGATTTTCGGTTATCCAATCCCTTTGTTTTTTAAGAACCTGATTATCGGTTTAGCAGCGATATTGCTTGGTATTTTGATTAAGTTTATCATTCATAAAACTTTTATTTTGCTTTCGCGCTGGTGGGATTCTATTATTATAAAATCAACCATTAAACATTTAAGAAGGCCGGTTGCAGTTTTTATACCGCTATTGTTGCTCAATTTTTCATTAACGCTGATGGAAATGTCTTTAGTATTCAGGTTACCGATTACAAAAGCATTGGAAATTGCCTTAACCATCACTTTTGCGTTAATATTAGTCCGTTTAATCAATGTTTTGGAAGATTATTTCTACCTGAAATATGATCTGAATAAAGAAAATAACCTTAAAGAGCGTAAAATCCGTACGCAGCTTCAATTTGTGCGAAAATTTATTGTCTCGCTCATCATTTTGATTACTGCAGCCATTATTTTATTGAGTTTTGAGAGTATGCGTAAAATAGGAGCAGGGCTGCTTACTGGTGTTGGTATAGGTGGAATTATAATTGGTTTTGCCGCGCAGAAATCGCTGGGGAATTTACTGGCAGGTTTTCAGATCGCTTTTACACAGCCCATCAGGATTGACGATGTTTTAATTGTAGAAGGTGAATGGGGAAAGGTTGAAGAAATAACTTTAACCTATGTGGTGGTAAACATCTGGGACCAGCGGCGACTGATTTTACCGATTACTTATTTTATCGAAAAACCTTTTCAAAACTGGACGCGTGTTTCGGCAGATTTGTTGGGAACCGTTTTTTTATACCTCGATTATACCATTCCTATTGAGCCTATGCGGCAGGAATTAACCAGGCTGTTAAATGCAAATTCATTATGGGATAAACGGGTTAATGTAGTACAGGTTACCGATAGTACAAAAGATGGCGCAATTGAAGTCCGTTTTTTAATGAGCGCTTCCAATTCTTCAAGGGCTTTTGATTTAAGGTGTTATGTAAGGGAAGCCATGATTGCTTTTATCCAAAACCATTATCCCAAAAGTTTGCCGAAGAAAAGGTTGGAGTTTAGGGATACGGGAACAATGTAGAAAATCATGCTTCTTCGTTTTGTGGGGATACAGCCAAGGTATGGAAAAAGTTATCATTTCGACCGTAGTGGAGAAATCTATAAGTAAAGGCTTAATAGATTTCTCCATTTCGTTGCACTTCAGTCGAAATGACGCTCTCTTGTATTATTTAAACATACCTTTCAACTTTGCTAATTTTTCCTGTAGATCGCCATCCGCATCTTTGGGCTCATTGCGCGGCTTGAAGTTTTGCTTATTATTGTTTGCTTTATAATCCTGCTTTGGTTTCTGTTCCCTAGGCTTCTGACTGCGAACTTCGGACTTTGGACCGACCTCTGTTTTCATCGATAACGAAATCCTTTTGCGGGCCACATCAACTTCCATTACTGTAACTTCTACCTTTTGATGCACTTTTACTATGTCGTTCGGGTTAGCCACAAAGCGGTTTGCCAGTTGACTGGTATGTACTAAACCATCCTGGTGAACGCCGATATCAACAAAAGCACCAAAATTGGTAATATTGGTCACAATGCCTGGTAATTTCATGCCGGTTCTTAAATCGGCAATTTCATTTACCCCGTCGGTAAAGCTAAATGCCTCAAACTGCTCACGCGGGTCGCGGCCGGGTTTTGCCAGCTCTTTTAAAATATCGTTTAAAGTTGGCAGACCAATTTCGTCGGTTACATATTGTTGCGGTTTGATCTGTTTTTGCAGTTGTGTATCTTTCATCAGGGCCGAAACAGTGGTGCCGAGGTCTTTTGCCATTTTATCTACTACGGCGTAACGCTCAGGGTGCACACCACTGGTATCTAAAACATTTTCTGCATTGCGGATGCGTAAGAAACCTGCCGCCTGCTCGTAAGCTTTGTCGCCTAAACGAGGTACCTTTTTCAGACTTTCGCGGTTTTTAAAAGCGCCGTGGGTATTTCTGTAGTCGACAATGTTCTGCGCCAGCGTTGGTCCGAGGCCTGAAACATAAGCCAAAATTTGTTTAGAAGCAGTATTCAATTCTACTCCAACAGCATTTACAGCGCTGATTACGGTATCATCCAAACTTGCCTGTAATTTATTCTGATCAACATCGTGCTGATACTGGCCAACACCTATAGATTTTGGATCGATTTTAACTAATTCGGCTAAAGGATCCATCAAACGGCGACCGATTGAAACGGCTCCCCGAACAGTGATATCCTGCGTAGGGAATTCTTCCCTTGCCACTTCCGATGCTGAGTAAATAGAAGCTCCACTTTCGTTAACCATTACAATGGTGATATGCGGTAAATTTAACGCACGTACAAAAGCCTCAGTTTCCCTTCCTGCTGTTCCGTTACCAATGGCAATGGCTTCAATTTCGTATTTTTCGCAAAGCTGTTGGATGGTGAATTCGGCATTTTTTACATTACCCTGCCCGGTATGCGGATAAATCGCCGTGTTTTCTAACAACTGACCTTGTTTATCTAAACATACTACTTTGCAGCCTGTACGGAAACCCGGATCGATGGCCAATACATTTTTTTGTCCCATTGGGGCTGCCAATAACAACTGACGTGCATTTTCGGCAAAAACACGGATAGCTTCTTCATCGGCTTTCTGTTTAGTGAAAACACGGAGCTCGGTTTCCATTGCTGGTTCCAATAAACGTTTGTAACCATCTTCTAAAGCCTGCTGAACCTGTTTCGAAGCAGCATTATTGCCTGTGATAAACTGGTTTTCTAAAATAGCAATTGCATCTTCTGCCGGTGGAAGTGCATCTAACCTTAAAATCAATTCTTTTTCGCCACGGCGCATGGCCAAAACACGGTGCGATGCTGCGGTTTTAACCGGTTCGCTCCATTCGAAGTAATCTTTGTATTTAATGCCTTCTTCTTCTTTTCCTTTAATCACTTCTGCTTTAAACTCGGCCTTTTCCTGAAAATAAGTACGCATTTTAGTACGTGCTTCGGCATTTTCAGAAATCATTTCGGCGATGATATCCCTGGCACCTGCCAAAGCTTCATCAAGGGAGTTTACCCCTTTTTCGGTATCGATAAATTTATCTGCTACAGCATCCAGATCAAAACTGCTTTGATCAAAAATCTGCAAAGCCAAAGGTTCTAAACCTTTTTCTTTTGCAACTGATGCACGTGTTTTACGTTTCGGTTTATAAGGCAGGTAAATATCTTCGAGGAGCGAAATGGTTTCGGCTTCGTTAATCTGTTTTTCGAGTTCAGGCGTTAACTTGCCAAGTTCTGTCATCGATTTTAAAATCGCTTCGCGGCGTTTGTCAAGATCGCGCAATTGCAAAACCCTATCGCGGATTGCGGCTACCTCAACCTCATCTAAACTGCCGGTTGCCTCTTTACGGTAACGGGAAATAAAGGGTACAGTTGCACCTTCATCCAACAGGTTTACGGTTGCGGTTACTTGTTTTTCTGCAACTTTTAATTCGGCTGCAATTATTTTATGGTGGCTTAACATATCCTAAAGGGTAAAATTAAAGGAAGCAAAGCTAATGAGGATTTGCGGGATTTAAGGATTTTTAAAATGAAGTTTTCCACCGAATTTTGTGAGTAAGTTTTTGAAAAAAACGGTAATTACGTACCCTAGCGCTCGATCATCTTATCATTTATAATAAGCCAGTTGTTGGGGAACAGTTTTATTACCCTTTGTTTTTCTGTTTCGGTAATGGCTCCAGTAAGCTCCAATCTTCTGATGTCGATTTTGCTCAGTTCATCAGGGATAACAATATTCTTTGTGAACTTGATTCTTAAAGTACCAATACTTTTTAACCTAAATAATGCTTTCGGAATTTCGGTGATGTTGCTCATGGAAAGGTCGTCAGCTTTAGTTTTATTATCGAAAGCAGCGGTTTCTGAAAGTGTACTGTTTTTATTGATAATTGCCCAGCTCATTTCGGGTTTCATGGTAAAATCTTTATTGTTTTGCGACAGGCCGATAAATCCTGCCCAGATTTCCATGTTATTATAAGTGTGGTTTACGTCATCTTGTAAAACAAATGGCACTTTTACAATCTCTGAAGCTAAATTATTAACATTTGTAATCGGTTTTAATCCGGTTTTATTCCCTTCTTTGGTATAAGGGAAAAACTTTACAATCCAGCCGTCAATACTTGTGATCGTACCATATTTCTTTTCGGTATGGTATTTAACCATATTCATCCAGAAATCTTTATTTACTTTTCCCTTTTTCGCTGCTATAATCTCTTCGATAATTGGGATAAGTTCGTTTGTCCACCACTCTAATTTATATTGAGAAAGGTACTTGGTTTTTTCCAATAGTTTTTTCCAGTCCTGGATTGTGCCTTCTATGGTTACTCTTGGGATTCCGCAACCAATAAAAAATACTTTAAATTCGAAATAAGATTTTACAGTTTCCATAATGGTAACCTGGCTTACAATTTTTGAGGTAGGTGTGGTGGTACTGAAATCGGAAGTTAAAACCTTTACTAATTTTTTGCCGGTATAATCATTAACCTGTTCGTTAAACTGCGGAAAAATGGATGCCCAATCTGATTTTGGATTTCCGATCTGAATGTTATCTGAAATTACAGCTAAGGTTTTCCTTCCTTCAAAATTTACCATTTTAGACCTCAGTTCTTCGGCATTTTGGGTGATGTGCCTGGCAAAACCCTGACTGATGAGTAACCAGAAAATATCGGGAGAGATTACAAATGGCCTATGATCGATGTAGGAGTTTAATATGCCGGTTAAAAACGGATGTTCGCCATACGAAACCAAACTATCGGGTAAATTTTCGACATTTTTTTCAACATCGGCCGTCAATACTTTGAGTATTTCGTTGCTGGGAACAACTTTGATCAGTTTTGCAGGCTTAGAGAGTGTTTCGATTTCTACAATCGTTGCATTTTGACAAAACGTTTTGGTGGATATAAAAATAAGGATGAGTAAAAGTATGTTTTTCTTCATGAAAGAGTTTTTTAGAAAGGGTTTATAGAATAGATGCCTGATTAGCCTGTTTCCATAAATCATTTTAAAAAACTTATGCTTTCTTTTTCTTTGTTTTTTCCAGATCGTGTTCCGCTTTAAACTTTGTTATCCTTGTAATCAGTTCTAATGGTAAAGGTTTATCCAAAGGAAACTGAATCGCGCCTTTGCTCCATTTATAATCGGCAAATTCATTTTTAAATGCTTCGATACCTGATCCGGTTGGATAAAAACCAATATGTTTGGCATAACCTGCAAAATATACGAGAACCGTATGCTGTTTAAAGGCCGGCATGCCATAACTGATGACTTCTTTTGCGGTTGGAACTGCCTTATGAATGGTTTCGCGGATCTGTTGCAGGAGTTTTTGTGTTTCAGCAGGGAAATTGGCAATGTATTGATCGATGTTTTCGGGTTTTGGCTGTTCCATAGCTTATGCTTTTGTAAGCTGAATTTACAAAAAATCTCAAAAACTACTCACTGATCTGGATATCGTATTTATGCAACAACCCGGCAATTCCGGATTTTAAAAATCTTGCTTTTTTGATTCTATTATTATCCGGATCTATGGAATAATTGTAAGCTGTTCTGAAATCTGCTTTTTCAAGGATTGTTCTATCGAAAGTGGTGTTTAATAAATCGCAGTTATCGAAGGTCGAATTGGCCAGATCGCTTTCCGAAAAATCGACCTCATGTAGTTGTGAGGTTCTGAAATCAGTTTTCTTCAGTTTCAATTTGTAAAAAGAAGAATGATCCAGTTTACAGTTGTTAAAACTGAATGCCAATCCGAAATCGTTACAACTATCAAATTTTAACCCCAGCATTTTGCAGTCCTGAAAATTCACATCAATTAGCGAAGTTTTGGTTAAACCAGCCAAACTTAAATTGCAGGAAATAAATGCGCAGTCTAAAAATTTAACACCGCTTAAGTCTGAACCAGAAAAATCGCAGTTGATAAATTTACAGTTTTCGTACTCTGCTTTTGGGAGTGGGCGTAAGGTAAAATTGGTTTTTTCGAATGTTTGATCGGCTATGTATTCGGACATGGGTAAGGGGAGTTGATATGACTAAGATAAAAATATTTATTTCCAAACCTCGCAGGTTTTTAAAACCTGCGAGGTTTAATTGCAAAAAAAAATCCCCCAAAATGAATTGGAGGATTTATATGATTTTGGTCTTCGACTATGCTAAGACGAGTAATTTATTTTTTAACGTACATTACTTCTTTCACTGCTTTAACTACACGCTCAGCGTTTGGTAAGCTGGCTGCGATTAAAGTCGGAGAATATGGAAGTGGTACATCGGCACAAGTGATACGTAAAACCGGAGCATCTAAATAATCGAATGCATGTTTTTGTACCATGAAAGCAATCTCTCCTGAAAGAGATGCCAAAGGCCAGGCCTCTTCTACAACTACCAAACGGTTAGTTTTCTTAACAGAAGCAATAATGGTATCGTAATCAATAGGACGTACCGTACGTAAATCGATTACTTCAACGTTAATTCCTTCTTTAGTTAATTCTTCTACAGCAGGGTTTACCACGCGGGTTAACATTTTACCAAAAGTTACGATGGTTACATCAGTACCTTCTTTTGTTACTTTTGCTTTTCCTAATTCGATATAGTATTCTTCTGCAGGAACGTCGCCTTTATCGCCGTACATTACTTCCGATTCCATAAAAATAACCGGATCCGGATCTATAATTGATTGTTTTAATAAACCTTTTGCATCGTAAGGTGTAGCCGGAACTACCACTTTTAATCCTGGTGTGTTTGCAAACCAGTTTTCGAAGTTTTGAGAGTGTTGTGCACCTAATTGGCCTGCGTTACCTGTAGGACCACGGAAAACCATAGGACATGAGAACTGACCACCGCTCATTGATAAAATTTTAGCAGCACCGTTGATGATCTGGTCGATAGCTACTAATGAGAAGTTAAAGGTCATAAATTCAACAATCGGAATAAGGCCTGCTGTTGCGGCACCAGTTGCTATACCTGCGAAACCTAATTCGGCAATTGGGGTATCGATAATGCGTTTCGCACCAAATTCGTCAAGCATACCCTGACTTACTTTGTACGCTCCGTTATATTCTGCTACTTCTTCACCTAATAAAAAAACGCGGTCATCTTTACGCATTTCTTCGCTCATGGCTTCGCGTAGTGCTTCTCTAAATTGGATTTCTCTCATTGTAAATTTTTATAACGGGGGCAAATATAATTATTAATCGCTTTGAAACCAAAGGCTAAAATGCCTATGTTTTGTAATAATTATAAGTGTTTTGACTAACTATTCGACGATTTTTAAGCCGTATTTTTTGCTAATTCTGTTAAAGATGAAATAATATTGGGCAATTGTGTTTTTGTTAAGCTTTTTGTACTAGAGCAGGGTGTTTTTTCGAAATATATTCGTCAAAACAGATATTATTAATGTTATTATCTAAAATAGAAATCTGATGCACTGTAAATATCTATTTAACTTTCCGTTTATTGAAACAAGAATAAGTGTTGTAGTTTTATCATTCTTATAGATTCTCTAAATCATTAATATCCTTTGCCCGTGCAGCAGATTTTTTAGCAACTAAAAGGTCATTATAATTTATTGTTCTGATCTTTAACCCATCTTCTTCAAAAAAAATTGAGTTTGAATAACATTCATCAAAATTTAATCCTTTTACAATAATCATCAAATCAATTGATATAGGTGGCCGTCCGAAGCTAAATACCTCCCAATCCGGGTGATGAAGGAAATTTTCTTTGGTCATATCAAATACAGGCATGCCAAATTGAAAAAAAGCATTAAATATCCTTTTATAATTATCTTCAGTTCTCTCAACCCAAATATCCATATCCCCAGTTGTTCGTGAATATCCGTGAAGGATTACAGAATATCCTCCCACTAGAATGTATTTCACGCTTTGATTATTTAAAGCTTGAATAAATTCACGGAAGTCCTCGTTGAAAATATTTCCCATTATTTTCTACTTCTGACAGAAAATACTGATTTATCGATCCTGGGGGGAGCATTTTCAGGATAATTATAGGCAACACTATTTAAATAGTTAGCAATCTTTAAACGTTCTTGCCAGGACAGATTTTTATAATAAATCTGATCAGCTTTACTAGCTTCTTTTGCTGTTTGTGCACTAAATGCAGTTCTATCTAAACGGTACATACCCAAATATAAAAAATGTTTAGCTTGATTTAATGATTTGGATTTAATAATCCATAAATCTCACTATCCAAAAACTGGCCTCTAAAATAATAGTCCTGTTTAAAATGTGCCTCTTTTACAAAGCCGTGTTTAATCAGCATCTGTCTCGAAGCATCATTTCCTACATTAATATTTGCACTGATGGTATGCAGGTTAACTTCCTTGAAACCAAAATCGATAGATCGTTTTAGTGCCTCTGAGATAATTCCCTGTCGCCAAAAATCGGGATGCAGCATGTAGCCAATCTCTGCACGGTGGTTGGCAAAATCGGTGCGCCAGTAGCCTACCGAGCCGATCATTTGTTTAGGGTTTTCTTTTAATGCGATTACCCAGGCCAGATTGTCGCCATTTTCGTAACCATTTCTGAAACGGGATATAAAATCTTTGATTTCGAAAATATCTTTCGGTCTTTCCCTGTCGATATATTTCATTACCCTTTCGTTGGTGCGCATGGCGAAAAGCGCATCGGCATCGGCAAGTTCATGTTCGCGGAGAATTAAACGCTCGGTTTCGAGTATGGGGAAATTTGTGAAATTTAAGGTTAGCATTTTTAAATATCTTCTTTTTCCAATGTAAAACCATATTTATCTACAAATTCTTTCACTTCAAAATCAAATGATTTTTTTGCATGATGGATTTCCTGATTCTTGATATAGCTGGTAACGGCCTGCAAGCCAGATTCGCTAACGGACACAGCAAAATAGTCATCTTGCCACATAAAGGGAGTTTTTGTTAGCATATTTTTATTGATCCAAAATGATGACTCACCTTTTATGAGCTGGGCTACTTTTGCAATTGTTTGTTCCCTCCCTAATGATATTAAGCAATGCATATGCTCTGTATACCCATTTATGACCTGTAAAAAGATCGATTTTTGCTTGCAGTTTTCTATGATATGGTTTTGAACTTTATAGCGGATATTTTTTGTTAAATAGGGATGTCGGTTTTTGGTTGAGAACACTAAGTGAACCCAAATTCTTACATACGACATAATTAATAGATTGATTTAACCTAAGATAAGAAATTTTGGCTAAAGCCATTATATCGGATTTATTAGGGCAGCCAGATGAAGCAGGCTGCCAGGAAATGGGAAATGCCTATTTAACATCTCGCTATTCTTTTTCTTATTTCCCAAACAGCGTTTTATAAATAGAATATTTGTAGTTATCCTCAACCGCGCTGGCTAAAAAATATGGAGCTTCGAAAAGTTCTGTCAGTTTTTTTCTTAATTCGGCAAGAAATTCTGGTTTAATTTCTTCTAAGTAGGCTCCTGATAAATTTTGTCGGCCAGACTTAAACCAAACGCCATCTACACTCATGGTTTTGACCACATATAAATTTGGTTCTACAAAGCTTTTGCCCGAAAATTGTTCGTAGGCATAAGTGTACAGCAAAGTTTGAACTAGTGCTTTGTTAATGTGTTTACCGTCTGAATTGAACAGTTCGGGAATATCTTTAAAGGTTAATTTATCGCTCCCGGTTTTATAATCAATAATTTTGGTCACCCCATCTTTTACATCCACCCGATCAATAAATCCGAATATTTTAACGCTGGCTTCTTTCCCTTTTAGTGGAAAACTGATTTCGGCCTCTACTTTTTGTTCCAGACTTATAATGTTGAAAGGAGTTTGGGCTTCATCCTGATTTAAAATAATGTTTACATAGGCATCAACAATTGATAAAATTACCTTTTGCATGCCTTTATATTCCATTATGGTATCTGGATTTTTGAACATTACCGCGTTAAAGCCTTTCTGGATCAATGTCGGGATCTGTTTTCGTTTCTCCTTGATCCGTTCTGCTGTAATTTCGGCAGACCTCAAATCCTCATAGAAATACTCCATCACTTTGTGCAATATGGAACCAATTTCGTTGGCTTCTACCACTGCACTTATTTCCTTGGGTTCTTTAATGCCTGCAATGTAATTGAAAAAGAAATCAATCGGGTTGGAGATATATTGTGTAAGTGCCGATGGCGAAAGTACCTTCTTTTTATCAAGGTATTTCTGGAGGGTTTCCTGAATAAAGGCGTTATTGGTTTTTTCGATTTTTATTTCTTTAAAAGCTTCGGTTTTTACTTCGAGATTAAGTTCGTTATAGGTAAAATCGAAACCACTTTCGTACTCCAGCTGTTTTAAAATTCTGCTGGCTTCGCCCGAAGTAGATTCATCTGTTAAGCTGTTATAGACAAAATTGATATTGTTTGCCCGCTGTAATAGACGGTATACCATGTAAGATGAAATGGCATCCAGATTTTCTAATACAGGTAATCCATAAACACGGCGGATGGAATCAGGAATGAAACTATTGCCGATTGATGATTTTGGGATAATGCCCTCGTTAAAACCCAAAATCACTACTTTGTCGAAATTTAAGTTCCGCGTTTCGAGTAATCCCATTACCTGTATGCCGTTGAGCGGATCGCCTGAAAGCGGAACAGCAATGGCTTGCAACGACTTTTGGACCAGATAAATTACAAACGGAATTTCCTCTTTGCCAATGTGGTTGCTAAAAGTATCGTGCAGCCTGTTTAATTCCTGTATGGTTTTTACAAACAATTCTGCATCGATTTTTTTGAGTGTTTTAGCATTCGATAAACGGGTTAACACATAGTCCAGTACATCGAGTAAATTGGTAACCACATGCTGCGGATCGTCGATTTTTTTATAAAAAGCCTCAAATAATCCACTTTGGCGCAATAAACGTTTATGGTCGATTTCCACCTGATTTTCTTCCAGCAATGCAGTTAAAATTTTATCCCGCATTTTCTGGCTGAGGCCTGTTAAAGGATGGGTTAAAAAAGCTTCTACATTTTTATAGCTCACCTTATCGCGTTGTAAAATCTCCAGCTGACTACCCAACCACAAATCAACCAAACCAAAAATACTTGAAGTAGAAAGGGCAAAACCCATGGTTACATTCAGGTCGATTTCTTTTCCATTTAGCGTAGTAGGAATGGTTTGCAAAGTAGGGATCAACAAACTTTCATCGGCCAAAACCACTACTGTTTTACCAACGGTTTCTGCTGAGTTGTAATCTTCTGCTAAAATATTATTCAGGATTTTAGCCTGCGCAGATTGTCCCTGAACCTTATATACATTTACATGGTGCGGTGCAGATTTCATTAAACTTACCTGATTGGCAAATTCATTTATCAAACCAAGCTGGTTAATGTTTTTACGCAAAAACAAACCTGCTTCCTGCGAAACATCGTCTAAATAATAGGTGTCGGCATCAAAATAAAACAATGCTATACCGGCTTCCTGGAGCTGGGTAAATATTTTGGCCTCCGCACTGCTCAAAGCATTAAAACCAACAAAAATTATCTTTCCTTTATCAAAATTAGAGATAAATCCCTGGTGGTTGGTAATATCATCAGCCAGATAGCGGTAAACTGAACCATTGGTTAAATAACCCTGCTCTTTAAGTGTAGCATGATATTTATGGTAAAGTTTAGGCATTCTGCGCCACATCTTAATGAAAAGCTCCTGCTGTTTTTTATGCTTTCCTTCGGAATAGGAAGTCCAGAATTGTGCAAGGAACTCGTATTGCTCGGCACTTAAATAATCGAAATCTTTATTGATTACGGAAATATCTTCCAGATCGCGGTATAATTTTTCTGCATCTACCAGATCGGCATCAATCTGGTTAAAATCGCTCAGAATAATCTTTGCTAAAGGAAAAAACTTATGACTGGATATATTTTCGAGTTTTTCTTCTGCCAGGAGCTGGTTGTAAATCCTGTGAAGGGTAAAAAACTGCAGGTAAAAATCGGCTATTTTATAACTGGTAGAGCTGGCAAAAAATTCCTGTATGGTAAAAAAAGAAGGACTGAAAAATGGTTTGCCAATAATATCGGCAAAGTGTTTCTGTAAATAGGCCGATGGGCGTTTGTTATTAAAAACAATGGCGCAGTTCTCCAACTGATTTCCAAACCGGGCAACTAAATCTTCGGCAACTTCCTGTAAAAATGGTTTCACTTGCATATTATACTAATTTCAGTTTGCCTTTAACTGCGTAGAAAAGATAGGTTTTGATATTTTGATAACCCATTTCTGTAAGTAAAATCCTGTAATTATTTACCTGTTCGATGTGTTTGTCGCTTTCTTCCAGCGTAAATTTATAATCGAGGATGATCACTTCATCGGCATTGATCAACACCCGATCGGGGCGGTGCAGTTTTCCATTGGCATCAATAATGTTTTTCTCTACAATACTTTCGCTGGCTTTACCTAAAATCTCTTTAAGCTCGGGATTATTCAATACCTCAAGCGCCGATCCGATTAATTTCTGCTTTTCTTCCTCTTTAATAATGCCCTGCAGCACGAGGTTAGTGGTATAATCGTCAACTTCTTTCTGGTTGCCGGCACTAGCCAGGATATCGTGTAATAAAGAGCCTTTTCTACCCGATTTTTCGATGTTAACCAGGTGTTTTAAATGCTTTTCTTCTGAAGGAATATAAAGCTCTGATAAGCGGGTAGTAGTAGGATAAGTATTTAAATTGATAAAATTCGATTCTTCAGCCTTATTTTCGACGTTTACATACTCTACAATTTCGTACACACCGTTTTCATCAAACTGTTCATCAAAAGTGAAATTGATTACATCGCCCATGTTGGATAATTTCAATTCTTTTTTAGCCATTGTTGCGATGTACAGGTAATCTTTAGCACGTGTGGTGGCTACATAGAGCATATTAAGCGCATCCATATTGTTGTAAAGCAACTCCTCATAATAAGCTTTTGCAATTGCAGAATCGGCCAGGGCTTCATTATATTTTAATGGAATACCTTTCAGCTCCTTATAAACCGTTTCTTCTGAAGAAACCCAGAAAGTCCCATTGGGTTTTCCCTTGATTTCCCAGTTACAAAACGGGACAAAAACAGCCCTGAAGGCTAAGCCCTTCGATTTATGGATGGTAATAATCTGTATGGCATCGGCTCCTTCGGGCGAGGGCAATGATTTTTTGATGCCGTCTTCTTCCCACCAGGTTAAAAATGAAATAATACCTTTTTCGCCGAGTTTTCCGGCAGAAGCGGTCAGATCTCTAAAGGCTAGCAGGTAAGGTAGGTTGGCAGTTAAGTTTTTTAAACCATAACTTTCAATTAAAATTTCTACCAGCTCGGGCAATGGAAGCTGCAACCAACTTTGCCAGTTTTCGCATAAAGCAGCGGGTAAAACCGATGTTAGCGTACTTAAAGGTTTATTGGTGAGGTTAAGGTAATAATTGGCATCAATTTCCTTTTCGTGCAAAGAGTGATAAAGGGCAATACAGTTGGCTTTGTAAAGCGCCGTTTGGGTTTCTAAACCGATCAGCACTTTCAAAGTATTAATGATAAGTTGTATGGCCGAATTGTTCGAAATCAATAAGGCATCGCCTGATAAAACCGGCAATTTGTGCTCCATTAATTTTTTAACGGTTAATAAAGCTTCACTGTTCGATCTTACTAAAATGGCAATATCTTTCAGGGCGTATTGCTGCTCATTTTTGACGTAATTTATTTCTTCAACAATATCATCAAGGGCAATATCCCTAAAAACGGTTTCGGTGAAACGCGCTTCGTTAGGGGCATGATCTTTACCAAACTTTTTGATCTTTATTGTTCCGCCTTTTAGCGTATTAGTTGCGAAGTTTTGAGTCGATCCACCATAAATATCGGTTATAATCTGTTGATAATGCTGTTCCTGCCACCATTTTGAGATACTTTCGGGTTTGGTGGCCAGGTTTTCATTCAACTCGTTCTGCAGCGTAAGTGGAATGGCTTTATAAAGAAAGTTATTAAAACTGATGATATTTTCGGTACTCCGGTAATTTTCTTCCAGACTTTCTTCGAGGACATTTTCTGCACCAACATCAAATTTTGCATGTTTATGTAAAATATTCCAATCACCATTACGCCAGCGGTAAATGGATTGTTTGGTATCGCCAACAATCAGGTGATCGATCAGGTCCTGGCTTGGTGTAGCCATGGCGTTGGTCAGGAGCGATTTAAAACTTCCCCATTGGCTGGTAGAGGTGTCCTGAAATTCATCGAACAGGAAATTACGGTATCGGTTGCCTACTTTTTCCCAGATAAAGGATGGATTATCGCCTGCATCCTCTGTAATCCCTGAAATCAGTTTTTGTGCATCGCTGATCAGGAGGTTATCGTTTTCTGCCCTGTATTCTTTCAAAAGCACAGCAATTTCCTGCATTAACCTTAAATAATACAAGTTTTTATTAAAGGCGATGGCCAAACTGTAATTTGGAAGATGACTTAAGTAATGTGTTTTTAACTTCTGAAGAATTGGATTTACTGTATCATAAGCTTCAGGGAAACTGGCATTTTTTTTAAACCACTCTTCAGGTTCGTCGATTAAATTAAAAAGCGGTTCAATTTTAGAAAAATCGCCCCTCGCCACCAGAATAATTTTCGCCAGCGGACTTCTTGATTTCCCTTTTAGGTGTTCGGTTTCTACCCCAATTACATTCAAAGCTTCGTTCGCTTCGGTTGCCAGCGAAACCAGTTCTTCTTCAAAGTTTTTAATTTCTGCTTTGGTAACACTGATGTATTTTTTAAATAATTCGTCGATGTTTTCTAAACCTAATGCACTTACGGCATCTTCGAAAATCTGGAAACGTTCCGAAAATATTTCACCGATCAGGTTATAGAGTTCAAATTTATAGTTCCAGCTTTTATTATCACTAATACGTTCGATGGCCAGATCAATGATCCATTGCAGAAGCTGTTTGTTATGATCTAAAGCCTCGTCGAGTTTGTTTACGAGATCATCTTTCACCTTATCATAATTCATTTCTAAATTATAATCGGCATTCAGCCCCAGTTCGAAAGCAAAACCGCGGATAACCTTTTGCACAAAACCATCGATGGTACTTACCGAAAAGCGGCTGTAATCGTGCAGGATTTTACGGTAAATTTTATCTGCTTTAAACTGTAATTCCTGTCCGCTTAATATCGGATAGGCCTGTAAAATGAGTTTCCGATAATCGTCTATTTTTTTTGATGTATTGCCTTTTGCCAGTCCTAATAGTACCTCCAAAATCCTGGTTTTCATTTCTTCGGTGGCCTTATTGGTAAAGGTTACCGCTAAAATTTCGCGGTATTTATTGTCGCCGCTAAAAAGCAGGGTGAGGTAATGCGCCGTTAAACTGAACGTTTTACCTGAACCTGCGGAGGCTTGAAGAATTTTGAGGGGTTGGGGCATAGTGTTTTTATTTCTCCCGATAAATCGGGAGGTGCCCGCAGGGCGGGGTGGTTTAATCTCTTTTAATTAATGTTTAGGATAGTTGTTTCCCATATTCTTTAATAATATACTCTTCCAAACCCATAATTACAAAATCCATTTGTTTCATTACGTCGTCAACCGTAATCCGATATACTTTTAATCCTAATGAGATTAAATATTCTTCTCTTGATTTATCATAAACTTGTTTATCGTCATGACTACATCCATCAATTTCGAATACGAGACCAAGTTGCTTGATATAAAAATCAACGATGTAATTTCCAATAATGCGCTGCCTGTCGAAATCTATTTTATGAAATCGCTTTTTGGTTACCTGCATCCAGAATAAAACTTCTGGCAAATTTCCAGCTTGCCGAAGTGCTTTTGCTCGTTCTTTTAAACGGAGCTGATAAGGTAAATTTGTAATTGGTGTTAGCTTTAAAGTTATTCCGTTAATTATGATATCTTTTTGCAAGATGTTTTTTAACACCCCGTCCTGCGGACACCCCTCTGGAAGAGGGGAATGCTGGGTGCCTAAACCGGCAGGGGCGTTAATTTTTTTCTGCATTTTTTGTTTTGGTTTTTTCTTCCGATAAAATCGGGAAATGCCCACAGGGCGTGGTGGTTATTATTACAACTACTTATTATCCAACCCTAACTTACAACAATTTAAAATCTTCCCGAAATCATGATATCAACATTCCATCCGGTTTACGCTTTTTTCTTCTTCTTTTTATTGAGTGTTTTATGGCTTATTCTCGCAGGGCGTTCGGCCATTTCGATGGGAAGGCCAAGCAAATCGCGGATGACCACCGATGCGCATGCACCACCAAATGCTGCAGGCAGATAAGATACTGTGCCATAAGCCGAACGCTTGAAATTGCTTCCATCGGTCATAATCATGGAGTTTTTATCCATTTCTTCTGTGGAGAAAACCGCCTTGATTTTTTCAGCATTGGCCAGTTTATTTAGTCTTTTTCGCACATAACTGGCAAAAACGCACTGATAAGTATTGGGCAAGAGTGTTATCCTTAACCGTGTTGGGTCCATTTTACCACCAGCACCCATCGAACTTACAATCGGAATGTTTTTTTCTAATGCGGTAGATAACAAAGTGATTTTTGGCATCACACTGTCAATGCAATCCATAATGTAATCGAAACCTGTTTCCAAAATTTCCCTGCACTTTTCGGGTGTAAGAAAGGTATTCACCACGTGGAGTTTTAATTCGGGATTAATGGCTAATAAACGATCCTGCATAATAGCAGCTTTGCTTACGCCGTGATTGGTAGCCAAAGCAGGCAATTGCCTGTTCCGGTTGGTCGGATCAACCACATCGCCATCAACAATGGTCATTTCGCCAACACCTGACCGGCAGATAAATTCAGCAGCAAAAGAACCTACACCGCCTAGGCCAATTACTAAAACATGCTTTGATTGGAGTTTATCTATTCCATCATTCCCAACCAAGAGGGCAGAGCGCGAAAGCCAGCTAACGTCAGACATACTATATATTATTTTACCACGGATGAAAAGGATGAACACAGATGTTTATTTATCTATGTTCATCTGTGCTAATCTGTGGTTAGTTTTACTATATTTTTGCCACGGAGACACGGATTAACACGGAAATATTTTTCCGTGGTTTCTATCTCGGTGGTTAACTTTTTAAGTTGTTCCAATCCGCAAAAATACGAGCTTTGAGTTCATCTACTGTACATTTTTTTAAAATGGCTGCAGCTTTATAAATTTCCTGTATAGAAACATCTGCATCATCCGTTTCCAGGAAAAAGCGATCCGTATTTTGAATTAACTTTGCTGCACCCGAATTTTCTTTTAAAACAGTTGTTCCAAAAGAAAGTAGAAAACCTTTATCTAGTAATTGCTGGCCAAGTGCCTCATTTTTATTAAAACCATGGATAATCATTGGTACTTCAACTTTTAACCGATCTTTAAGCGCAATTAATTCCGAAAAACATTTAACACAATGTAAAATCAGCGGTTTATTGATTTTTTCTGCCAATTCAATCTGTTTTTCCAGAATAATGAGTTGATTCTCGAGGTTTTCGCCCCTTAAGCAATCTAAACCGCACTCGCCAATCTGTTTAACATTGGTTTGATTGGCCACTACGCTCAAATATTTCATCTGTAAATCCAATTGATCGATTTTAGCAAACCAGGGATGCAAACCAACTGAAATCGGCTTTGTTTTAGGCATGGCCAAAAAGATATCGCTGGTTAAGGATAAACTTTGAATGCTGATAACTCCAGGCTGAGTGGCAACTTTATGCGTATGTATGTCTAGGAAATCCATTGCACAGCAAAGATAATGTTTTGGTGGATGATGTAGATATGTGATGGATGATGTGGGATGTAAGATGGATGATGGAAAAATAAACTGCGATCAATTAAACCTTACTCCCAGGTGCAAATCCATTAATGACCAATGACCAATGACCAATGACCAATGACCAATGACCAATGACCAATGTTTCCACTCTGTAAAGAATTTGCTAAATCATCTATAACATTACTAGACTTTATTACATTTGCTATTATTATTCATCGAAAATCATGAAAAAATTAATTATCCTGTTTACGGCAGTATTAATTTCGACTGCGGCTTTTAGTCAGGCGAAAAAAGAAGGCGTTCATATCTATAACCCACAAGCCGATGCCAAGGCAGAAATTGCGGCTGCGGTTGCAAAGGCAGCTAAAGAAAATAAACATGTTTTATTGCAGGTTGGGGGAAATTGGTGTACCTGGTGCATTGCTTTCCATAATTTGGTTGACAGTACTGCAACATTAAAAAAATACATCAACGATAATTTTGAAACCGTTTTGGTTAATTACAGCCCTGAAAATAAAAATGAAAGTGTTTTGGCAAGCCTAGGATATCCTCAACGTTTTGGCTTTCCGGTATTTTTAATTTTAGACGGCAAAGGAAAGGTATTACATATTGAAAATTCGTCTTACCTGGAAACGGATGAAATAGCAGCCAATGGTAAAAAGAAAGTTGGACATGATGTAAAGAAAATCACTTCGTTTTTGAAAGGTTGGACTACTACAGCAGTAAATCCAGAAACTTATAAGGCGAAAGCGAAGTAAGGTAGAGGGTGGAAGGTTTAAGGCGTAAGGTAAAACCTATTCGTCTGAAAAAATAAAAAAGCCGTTCGGATATAAAATCAGAACGGCTTTCTTTTTAATCATCCAGTTCATCTTCTTCCTCATCATCGAGATTTAGCTCGTAAGATGATCTTGATGCCCTGTCGGCTTGTTCCAGTAGATCCTTGTCATGTTCAATACTGGTATCATCGCCACTAATTTCGTTGATGTTTTCTACGTCGTCTTCTCTGCGTAAAGCGTCGTTCGGATCGTTTGAATAATTATCGTCTTCTGGATCTATCATAACTTTAAGGTTTTATCATTAGATAATCGTTTTAAAAGCGAAATTGTTTTGGGAAAAAGCTTAAAGGAGAAAGAGCAAAGACCAAAGAAAATATTATAGACCCTGAAATAAATTCAGGGTGACGGCACGATTGAAACTAATGCAAAATATTAATCTGTGCAAATCTGTGTCTTCGTGCCTTTGTGGTCAACAATTACAGACCTTCTCCAAATTTATAAAACGGTGCCACAATTACCGGCAATTTACCTGTTGGTATTAAACGGTTGTTAATCACCGCTGCGGCAGAAATTTGCATGAAATCTTCTTTCTGGTAAGCCACAACTAAACCTTTGCTGTTTTCTAAACCAGATAAGCCTGCGAGGTTATATGGATTTGCAAATAAAGCAAAAACTGCATTTTTAGCCGATAATTCTTTAATAAAGTTTTTTACACCAGCATTTAGCGGAATGTTATTCGCAGGTCTTGATCTGCTATCGTGAATACCAACAATAACCTGGTCAAATGCACCGATTTCGCGGGCAATGTTCGAAATTTGTGTAGCACTTGCGTCTTTATCAAGCACATAGTAAACAGAGTTGTAATAACCTTTCGAAATCTCTTTCTGGAAAGTAGTTACAGAAGGAACGCCGATACTGATAATGGCTGTTCTCCTGATCGGAATTAAACGTTTAATATAATCCTTACCTTTTAACAAGGTTACTGATGCATTGGCCAGCTCCTGTACCAAAGCATTGCTCGAGTTACGGTTTACACCTGCAACCACGCCTTGGGTTACAATTGTATCGCGTTTAGCTAAACCAGCCCAGTATTTGGCGGTTAATATTTTACGCACACTTTGATCGATTTCTGCCATGCTTACACGGTCCTGCCTTACGGCTTTACGAACCAGTTTTATGGCCCTATCGCTATTTTCCGAAAGTTCTATAATGTCGTTACCGGCAATGATGCCCATTAAATCGGCTTCACCATCCTTGAAATATTTTACCACGCCTTTCATATCCATGGCATCAGAAATAATTAACCCCTTAAAACCTAATTTCTGCTTTAAAATGCCCGTAACAATAGGTTTAGATAAGGTAGAAGGCAAATTTGGTGTCGCATCTAACGAAGGAATGTTCATGTGGGCAATCATTACCCCGGAGGCACCTTGTTTAATCAGCTCTTTAAAAGGATACATCTCTAAAGTATCTAAACGCGTAGCCGAAAAAGTAAGTTGCGGAAGATCGTAATGCGAATCTACATCGGTATCTCCATGACCAGGGAAGTGTTTAAGCGTGGTTAATAAACCGCCATCCTGCATACCTTTCATATAGGCGGCAACCTTGGTGGCAACATTGTATTTGTTTTCGCCAAAAGAACGGTAATTGATTACAGGATTTTTGGGGTTGTTATTGATATCCGCATCAGGGGCCAGGTTCATCTGCATGCCCATGCGTTTGTAATCTTTAGCTACTTCAAGGCCCATTTTATATAATAGTTCCTTATTTTGGATGGCGCCCAACGTCATTTGATATGGGTAAGAAATAGTGCTATCCAAACGCATGCCTAAGCCCCATTCTCCGTCGTTTGCTACAATAAGCGGTACGCGGCTTAATTTCTGATAGGCGTTGGTGGCTAAAACCTGCCGGCCCGGGCCTCCCTGAAAAAAGATTACCCCGCCCAGCTGCTCTTTTTTGATCACCTGACCAACCGAATCGGTATATTTTTTACCCAGATTGGTATGTGCCCGCACAAAAAATAACTGCGCAATGCGTTCTCTACGGTTAAGTCTGTTAAATACCGAATCTACCCATTTCGGTTGATTGGCCAGTAATTCTAAATAGGTTTTTTGTTGTGCACTTACAGAAAATGCAGTGCCACAGAGGGCAATAAGTATAAATAAATTTTTTCTCACGTGTTTTGTTGTATCAGCTGCTAAATTAATCATCTAAGGCTTAATAAAACAAAAACCAATCCAAGTAATCGATTTAATACAATATGTTGTGAATCTTTACCTGTACATGCCCTTACCTTCGATAAAATCGACAACTTTATCAGGCAGAAAAAACTGTACATTTTTCTTCTCTTTTACAGCCTTACGGATAAAGGTTGAAGAAATTTCCATTAATGGGGTATTGGTAAAAGTAATTGCAGGATGGTTTTCCCACTCAGTTACATCAGCCCCAGGACGAGGATATACGTAAATCTGGTAGTTTTTTAACAGTACTTCGTAATTTTTCCATTTTTTGAAGGATACCAGGTTATCTGCACCCATAATGAGTACAAATTCCTTTTCAGGGTATTTCTCGTGGAGATAGGTTAAGGTATCAATAGTATATGAGGGTTGGGGCAATGCAAATTCAATGTCGCTCACACGGATGTGTTCTGCATTTTCTGTCGCCAGTTTTGCCATTTCCAAACGGTCGTACATATTGGTTAAACCACTTTTATCTTTTAATGGATTGTGTGGAGAAACCACCAGCCATACTTCGTCGAGCGCTGTATGATTGGCCATGTAATTGGCTATAATTAAATGTCCGGTGTGGATTGGGTTATACGAACCGAAGAAAAGACCGGTTTTAAGTTTACGATATTCTGTCCACATTTATTCAGTTTTCAGTTAACAGTTTGCGGTTTTCAGTTGCATTACGCCAATAAGCAGTTGCTTAAACAACACCATATTTTTCGGGGAAATTTATCATGTGGTTTAATAATTTTCCAACTTCGTCGCTTTGTAACGCTAGTTTTTCGTATTTGTCTTTAAGGATGTATTTACATTCGAATGCAAATTTTAACCAGCCTTTCGTTTCACTATTTTCCATATCACTATCAGATAGTTTACTGATAAAATGAGCTTTGTATCTGCGTTTTCTGTATGCTTCAACCAGACAAATATTGGTAGATCGGGACGATCTTCTAATCTGATCAGTCAAAGAGTAGGTTTCATCCTTGGGGAAAGTTTTACTAATCTCAAAAATATCCATAGCCAATTCAAACGACTTCTTATAAACTAATAAATCAGAAAAGTCGCCCATATTGACTCTTATATTTTATCGAATAATTTTCTTACACACCCAAAACTGAAAACTGAGAATTGCAAACTGTTAACTTTTCAAGAAATCCCCAACCAACTGCTCAGCCTCTGCACAGGCTGTAGCCAGGTCGTAATTTTTTAAAATCACATCAAATTTATCCGCGTAAAGCAGTTCTTTTTCAGCTTTGATAAAACGCTCCTGTAACTTCTCAGCGCTATCCGTTCCCCGGCCGCTTAAGCGTTCCTTTAATACCTCTAAAGAGGGTGGCTGAACGAAAATAGCCAGTGCATCTTCTTCATATTTTCTCTTCAAACGGATACCGCCTTCAACATCAATATCAAAAATTACATGTTTTCCGTCGTTCCAGATGCGTTCGATTTCCGAACGTAAAGTGCCATAAAAGGTTCCGTTATAAACCTCTTCAAACTCTACAAATTCCTGATGAGCAACTTTGTGTAAAAACTCTTCCTTACTGATAAAATAGTAATCGTTTTCGTGTTGTTCGGTTCCTCTCGACTCGCGTGTTGTGGCAGAAATAGAAAAGCTCAGTTCAGGAAACTTTTTTAATAAGTGGTGTACTATAGTGGTTTTACCTGCTCCTGATGGTGCCGAAAATATAATTAATTTGCCTTGCATTTTTAAAATTTTTGCGATTGGCGTCTGGCGTTAAGCGCTTATCGCTCTCCGCCTAACACTACAACACATTCAGTAACTGTTCTTTAATCTTTTCTAATTCTTCTTTCATCCCTACAACAAACTGCTGCATCTGGGCATCGTTCGCTTTAGCACCCATGGTATTAATTTCCCGTCCGATTTCCTGTGAAATAAAACCCATTTTTTTGCCGTTCGCTTCTTTGCTGGCTAAAGTTTGCAGGAAATAATCGCAATGGCTTTTTAAACGTGTTTTTTCTTCGGTGATGTCTATTTTATCAATGTAATAGATCAATTCCTGCTCAAAACGGTTCTGATCGATGTTTACTTTGCCAACTGCATCATCCAAAAACTGGGTAAATTTATCGCGGATAGCCGAAATCCTTTTAGGTTCGAGTTCCTCAACAGATTTAAAATAAGACAGGATATTCCTGATCCTCAATTCTAAATCGGCCTTTAAAACAGCACCTTCATCTTCCCTGAATTTATTGAAATTGGCCAGCGCCGAAGTAAAAATCTCAAATAAATGATTCCATTCATCTTCGCTTACACTTTCTTCCTTATAACTAATCACATCAGGAAAAGTTAAAGCCGTTTGCAACAGGTTGCTGCTTTCGGCTCCCAATTCGTTATTAACGGCAATAAGTTGCTTGTAATAGTGGCTTAGTAGTGCGGTATTGATCGTAGCGCCCGTAACTTCACCGTTGGTGCGTTCTACATTGATGCTTAAACTTACTTTTCCGCGTTCGATATCTTTACTGCAGATGTTGCGCAGGATCAGTTCTTTATCAGAAAAAGCTTTAGGGTATTTTAAATTAAGCTCCAGGAATTTACTGTTGAGCGATTTGATTTCGACACTATACTTTGCATTTGCATAATCGGCTGTTGCTAAGCCGTATCCTGTCATGGATTTTATCATGTGCAAAGATAGGGTTTTAAGCGGAAAGGAGAAATAATATTGCACAAGGGGATGGAATTGCGACAGGCTAAAGATGCGAAAACTATCTTCTTGACATTTTGAAAACGAATGTTCTCAATTTCTTCGGGAACTGCAGCCCCGCTTTTCATTACAAGTCCTCTCCCGATGAAAATCGGGATGCGGGCTTTTCATTTCAATCGGGTTTAGGTACAAAGTGGGGGGTATTTGGCTCGGGCCTATTCCCCACAAAGTGCCAACCGATGTGTTTAAACCTGATGGGAGTGAGCATCCCCGATTTTTCATCGGGATAAAACGGACAGCAGGGCTGGTTTAAGCCAAAAGTGCTGGAGCTCTCATTTTCCAATAGAAAGAAATATGACGTCATTTTTCGAGCATCTGTAAAATCGCATTAAACGTTTTTCGTTTCAATTCTTCTAAATCCTCTGCTACCAAACCTTTTACCTCAATAGCTTCGCCAAACAGAGTTTTAATCAATCCCGGGTTTAGCAAAAACGGATCTGTACGGGGCAAATGTGCCCTGCTGTTCAATATTGCAAATGGTAAAATCGGCGTTTGTGTTTCTATCGCCAAACGAAATGCCCCATCGTAAAACGGATTTAGAGGCTGATCAGATTTATTCATCGTTCCTTCCGGAAAAATCAAAATCGATTGTCCGTCGGCGAGATCTTTTCGCAGCTCGGCAACAGAATTGTCGCGGCTTTCCCTGCTGCTCCTGTCGATCATTACTACCAAACGCTTATAAATCCACCCAAACACAGGAATTTTAAGCATTTCGATTTTCCCCAGCGGACTAAAAGCCTGTGGGATACAGATTACAATGGCCACGGCATCCAAAAAAGAACTGTGGTTACCCACGTAAATGTATGATCTGGAAGTATCAATTTTTGTTCCATTGGCCGAAAACCAGAGGCAGGTTAACAGGCTAAAACCCCATGCCCAGGATTTTAAAAAATAGAATGAAATTTTTCTTCCCGTTTTTTCATTAAATGTAGCCGTACTGATGATAATGAATGGACAAACGATAATCATGAGCACGAAAAATATAATTGCCGAATACAATAAATAAAACCCGCCAAGTAGTTTTCTCATAGGGATTAACGTTTCTTTAACAGTTTGCAAGGTTAACAAATGTTAATTTTACAAAAAAATATTCGATAGATAAATATTTAATGCTCTTGATCTTAAACATCTCAAATGTTATTGTGATGTAACAATTAAAGCATACAGAAACAACAAAACCGGTTAACTGTTGCTTATTAAAGCTTCAGGAATTTATTTTTATTGCAAAAAGCACATTTCCATTACTAATTGAGCACTTCAATGATGAAGCACTTGAAAATAATTCTTACCCTCAGCATCCTCATACAGGGATTAACCATTAAAGCACAGGATTTTGTGCTGAAAGGTGTTGTGATAGAAAAAGGTTCGAATGTACGTGTAGCTTTAGCAGAAATTACGAATTTGCACAGTAAAATGGGCGCGCGTAGTAACGATATAGGGATGTTTCAATTGAAAGCAGGTATTGGCGATACCTTATTGGTTACCAAGAAAAATCTAACCGACCAAAAATTGGTTGTGGAATCGGGTAATGACCTGGTAATATACCTTGTAAGGGGAAGTACGATGCTCGAAGAAGTTACGGTTAAAGGCCAGACGAAAAAACAGGAGATGGAAGGGATTAAGAGAGATTTTAGACGAAATGGTTCGTTTTTCGAAGGTAAACCACCATTAATTCTCTTAAGTCCATTTGGTGGCAGTCCACTTACATTTTTCTACGAATTATTTGGGAAAACACCAACCAGGGCTCGTAACTTTAACCGGTATTACAAAAAGGAACTGGGTTTGCTCGAAGTGGATAAATTCTTTAACAAAACCCTGGTTACAGATAATACAACATTAACAGGGAAAGACCTCGACAAATTTTTGCTCGATTATTACCCAACCCGAAGCATGGTAAACAGTTGGAACAACTACGATGCCGTTAAATACATCAAAGAATCGGCTAAGCAATACACCGATACCTTGAAACACACAAATTAGCTACACAATGAAAAACTTTAAATTTGCCATCATACTTCTCGTTCTTACCTCAATCGGCTTTATATCGAAAGCACAGGAATTTATCATTAAAGGTGTAGTGATTGAAAAAGGTTCGAATATCAGGATTGCCTTATCAGAAATTACTAACCTGCGTACTGGCGTTGGTGTAGGTAGTAATGATATTGGTATGTTTCAGCTAAAAGCTAAAATAGGGGATACTTTATTGGTAATTAAAAGGGATTTGATTGATCAGCGAGTGGTAGTAAACAGCGAAAAAGACCTCGTAATTTACCTGGTTAGGGGAAGTACCACTTTAGCAGATGTAACCATCGTTGGTAATACGAAAAAGCAGGATTTGGACGATATTAAGCGTGAATTCAGAAATAAAGGCGTTTATAATGGAGGAAAAACAACTTTTTTGTCGGCGATATTCAGTCCGTTAAATGCCTTGTATAATCTGATTGGTACCGATCCTAAAAATGCCCGTAGGTTTGGCCGATACGCTGATAACGAAATCAAACAATCGCAGATTGATGTTTACTTCAATCAAACCATGATTAAAAACAATACCGAACTACGAGGTGATACACTTGAGAAATATATGCTAAACTGCCGTCCTGAATTTGATAAAGCCCAATATTGGAACAGCTACGATTATATTAAATACATTAAAGAATCTTCGAAGAAATTTACGGATACGTTGGGAAAGGGGAAGTAGGTTTAGTCCTCAGTCCAGAGTATTTAGTCCTGAGTCGACTTAAGATCAGTTTTGAGTTGGGAGTTTTGAGTTGAGAGTCAGGCGGTCCGAAGTTTAAGTTGTTAATCTGGCCAACATCTTTTTTAGCATGAAAGACCCTGAAATAAATTCAGGGTGACGACAAACTTTAATAGCTACCCAACAATTTAACAATCCCAGCAATAAAGCAATTGCTAATAGACGAGTTGAAATAAAATTAGGCTTACAAACAATTAACCAATTAACCGCTTAACCCCCTGAGCGTAGTCGAAGGGTATAAAGTTAACCAAATCCCCCAATAAACAATTGACAGGTGAACTAATGAACTTCTAAATACTCAACGCTTCGCAAGCCTTCTCTGCGGCTAATTTCTCTGCATTTTTCTTGTTGTAATCCCTTCCGGTACCATATTGTTCGCCCTCTACAATGGCACTGATGGTAAACAGTTTGGCACTTTCGCCTTCACCGTTTTGTACCAATTCGAACATTACATCTTTGCCGTGGCGCTGGCACCATTCGATAAGTTTACTTTTGAAATTGGTTTCGGTAAGTTCGAGGGTGTGGATATCGATATGCGGTTTTACGATCCTGCGCAATAAAAACTCTTTGGTAAAGTTGTAGCCCTTATCCATGTAAATGGCGCCTACAATTGCTTCGAAAGCATCGCCCAGCATCGAATTATGCTTGGTTTGAATGCTTACCGAACGCTGGTCAAACTGAATAAGTTTATCGAAACCGATTTTTTTTGCCAACTGGTTTAAATTAGCACGGTTTACGATTTTCGAACGCATTTCGGTAAGGAAACCTTCTTCTTTGTACGGATAGTGCTTAAAAAGCAGCTCGGCAATTACCGAGCCTAAAACTGCATCGCCGAGAAACTCAAGTCGCTCGTTGCTGCTCCTGCTTCCGTTTTTTAAAACTTTTGCAACAGAACGGTGCCTGAACGCCATTTTATAAAGCGTAACATTACCTGGAACAAAGCCTAAAATATTTCTCAGCTTTTTAACAAACTCCTTTTCAGGAGAGAGATAGAGTTTATATAATTTTAATATCGGCATTAAATAAATAACACAATTAACGGCTAATTAGCATATTTAACTAAGTTATCTATTTTTAATTAGCATACAAAATTATATAGCAGCGCTGTTTTAAATTAATCTTCGTATTTCTTGAAAATCACAGAAGCGTTATGGCCACCAAAACCAAATGTATTACTTAAAGCTGCCCTAACGGTACGTTTTTGCGCTTTGTTAAAAGTAAAATTCAATTTAGGGTCAAATGCAGGATCATCTGTAAAGTGATTAATTGTTGGAGGAACAATATCATTTTTAACAGAAAGGATTGCTGCAATAGCTTCAATAGCTCCGGCTGCACCCAAAAGGTGACCCGTCATCGATTTGGTAGAACTGATGTTTAAACGATAAGCATCTTCACCAAACAATGTACCAATGGCTTTGGTTTCACTAATATCGCCCAGTGGCGTAGAAGTACCGTGTACATTGATATAATCTATATCAGCAGTTGTTAAACCAGCATCTTTTAGTGCATTGGTCATTACCATTCGGGCACCTAAACCTTCAGGATGTGGTGCTGTGATGTGATTAGCATCGGCACTCATACCACCGCCAACAAGTTCTGCATAAATTTTTGCACCCCTTGCCTTAGCATGTTCAAGTTCTTCTAAAATAATGGTTCCTGCACCTTCACCAGCTACAAATCCGTCACGGTCTTTATCAAAAGGACGTGATGCAGTTGCCGGATCATCGTTACGTGTAGATAATGCATGCATGGCATTAAAACCACCCATACCTGCTTCGTTAATAATTGCTTCAGAACCACCGCTGATGATAACATCGGCCATACCCAAACGGATATAGTTAAATGCATCGATCATTGCGTTTGTAGAAGAAGCACATGCCGAAACAGTTGCAAAATTTGGCCCACGCAGGCCGTATTTGATAGAGATATGCCCTGGAGCGATATCCACGATCATTTTTGGAATAAAAAACGGATTGTATCTTGGTGTGCCGTCTCCTTTGGCAAAATTCGAAATTTCATCCAGAAAAGTTTTCAGTCCACCTATACCCGCACCCCAGATTACGCCGATTCGGTTGGTATCTAGTTTCTCAAAATCAAAACCACCATCCTTTACAGCCTCTTCTGTTGATACAAGGGCATATTGTACAAACGGATCTAATTTGCGGGCTTCCTTTTTATCCAAAAAATCTTCCGGATTAAAGTTTTTTACTTCGCAAGCAAATTTAGTCTTAAACTTTTCAGTGTTAAAACCCTTAATAGGAGCAGCGCCACTCACCCCGTTAGTCAATCCTTCCCAAAAATCGGGAACATTATTGCCTATAGGAGTGAGCGCACCCAACCCTGTTACTACTACTCTTTTTAATTCCATTTATACTGAAAAAGCGTATTCTATTTAACGTTTTTTTCCAAATAAGCAATCGCCTGACCAACTGTACCGATGGTTTCAGCCTGATCATCAGGAATAGCTACATTGAATTCTTTTTCAAATTCCATAATCAACTCTACGGTATCTAAAGAATCTGCACCTAAATCGTTGGTGAATGAAGCCTCTGGCGTAACTTCGCTTTCGTCAACACCTAGTTTTTCTACGATAATAGCCTTAACTCTTGAAGCAATATCAGACATAATTTTATAATTTAATGGTTAAATAATTCTGTGCAAAGAAAAATAAATTCTTACAATTTTCAAATGTTTTTATTTCGATACGTAATTTTGGTATCTCAATAACACAGCGAATATAGAATTAGTTTTTTAATTTCGTTCTGTAAATAATTTATTTCGCTTTGAATAAGACTTACCTAAAACTTACCTTAGACCTTGATTTTATACTAATTGCGATCACAGCGCCCCTAAAAGACTATGTGCTTTGCCACAAAATTAATACCCGGCTTAACACACAATTTGAAAAAATAGAAGATCACGAAATATTTTTTAATATCGACGAACCAGCCTGGTCTTTCTCTAAATATTACTTTTTTGTAGAGCAGGGCGAGGTAGAATACTACCTGATATGCAATAAAAGCAGCGATGGTTTTTTAATTCCGGAGATGAATAAGGTAGATTTTTTTATTATCATTAAAGAATTTATCGATAAGGAAGATCTTGATTATCTGATCAATGGGTTGAATAAACTGCCTGATATTCAGGTGGCTGCAAAAATAGATCCTGCTAAGTTAAAGAACAGGGAGAATTTGGTAATATAAAAATTATATACTTGGTGTATTAAATACACTATATTTGACGGTTACAAACAAAGAACAAAAGAACAAAATATATAAAATTTAATGCAGTTTGATTATTTTAGATAATAATTAATGCTTTCTTAAACTGCATTGCTAAAAATCAATTAAATTAAATGAAACCTTTTCATTCGAGAACTAAAATTGTTGCAACGCTTGGGCCTGCATCAGCAAAACCAGATGTATTATATAGTATGTTTAATGCTGGGTTGGATGTTTGCCGGTTAAACTTTTCACACGGATCGCAGGCAGATCACCAGGCGGTTTTGGATACCATCCGCGATTTAAACAAAAAATACGATTATAATGTAGGTATCCTTGCCGATTTACAAGGTCCTAAAATCCGTATTGGTTTAGTAAAAGAAGGTGGCATTAACCTCATCAACGGCAAAACTACCATAATTACAACCAACGAATGTATTGGTAACGAAGAGCGTATTTACATCACTTACCAAAACTTCCCTCAGGATGTTCAGGCAGGCGAAATTATCCTTTTGGATGATGGAAAACTGCAGATGAAAGTTTTATCTACCAACTTAAAAGATGAGGTTGTTTGCGAAATTGTTCACGGTGGTATTTTAACTTCAAGAAAAGGTGTAAACCTTCCAAATACTAAAGTTTCTATCCCTTCTTTAACCCCTGAAGATCGCGAAAACTTAGAGTTTGTATTAGAAAATGATGTAGAATGGATCGGTTTATCTTTTGTGCGTAAGGCCGAAGATATTATCGAACTTAAAAAGATTATTGCTGAGCGTGGTAAAACTGCCCGCGTAATTGCTAAAATAGAAAAACCAGAGGCTATTGCCAACATCGACGAAATTATTGCCGCAACCGATGGTATTATGGTTGCCCGTGGCGATTTGGGTGTTGAATGTCCGATGGAAGAAGTACCATTGTTACAGAAAATGATAGTTGCCAAATGTAGGGCAGCTTCTAAACCTGTAATTGTGGCTACACAGATGTTAGAAAGCATGATTACTACCCCACGCCCAACGCGTGCAGAGGTAAATGATGTGGCCAACTCCGTATTAGATGGTGCTGATGCGGTAATGTTAAGTGGGGAAACTTCGGTAGGAGAATTTCCATTGATCGTTATCGAAACCATGCAGAAAATTATTCAGAACATTGAGCAGAACAATTATCCGTTCAATCCTGATAAATTTTTAAAACCAAAATCTCCATCTTTTTTAAGCGATGCGATTTGCGATTCGGCCTGTTTCTTAGCGAAACAAACCAATGCTGTGGGTATCGTATCGATGACTTTGAGCGGTTATACTGCTTTCGAAATCTCGAGCCACAGACCAGAAGCTTTAACATTCATTTTTACCAGTAACAGGGCCTTATTAAATGCTGTAAGTTTACTTTGGGGTGTTAGGGGTTTCTATTACGATAAGTGGGAAAGTACTGATAACACGATTATTGAGGTTAACGAATTCTTAAAAAGCAAGAAACTGGTTAAACAAGGCGATATTGTGATCAATACTGCTGCTATCCCAATGGAAGCAAAAGGTAAAACCAACATGTTAAAAATTACGGTTATAGATTAATTTCTGACAGATATTTTAAGAAATGCTCCCGGTTTTGCATCGGGAGCATTTTTTTTACCAATAAAAAATATATTTTTGCAACCCAACACGGAGAGGTGTCTGAGTGGTCGAAAGAGCAAGCCTGGAAAGTTTGTATACTGGCAACGGTATCGAGGGTTCGAATCCCTCCCTCTCCGCAAATTATTAACTCACTTCAATAGCATAATTGCAAATGAAATATAGTTACCAAATTGCTTTTTTATCAAGGGTAATTGCGCCAACATTGTAAGCATAAACTGCTGCTGGTAAAAAAGTAAGCTCTATTTCTTCGTTTGTTTTATTTCCCAGAATATCAATTGTGGTTACTACCGATGCCTTAAAGTCATTTCTTTTGCAGAAAAATAAAAGGCTTTCTAATTCGCGCGGTTTATCATAATATCGGTTGCTCCATTTTATCTCCACACACCATTGTGGTTTAAAGAGTTTATCATCGATAGATACCATGTCTACTTCTCCTTCTGAGCGCCCCATTTTCCATCTGGCGTATTTTAGGTTCATATTATCTCTATGCATCCATTGAGAAAATATTGCTGTTTCAACCATATTACCTGTTTCCTGGTCTGATTCTTCAATTGGAGAAAACAAGGCGGTTCTTAAAGATGGATTGGTAAGGTAAACTTTAAAACTTGTGATCCTTTTGAATTTTTTTGCATTATCATCAACCTTGTTAATAACCTTTACTAAGAAAGCTGCTTCAAGATATTCAAGATATTTTTTAATCGTCTCTTTTTGTATTCCACTGTCTTTAGATAGCCTTTCAAATGAAAACTCGTTCCCTGTATTATATGCCAAATAGCTAAAAAAACTGTTTAATTCCTGAACATCTTTGATCCCATACAGGCTTGGCAAATCTCTTAAAAGAACTTTGTCAACAATATCATTCTTAATATAACGGCCCATATCACTTTGGATTTTTTCTGAAAGTACTACTTCAGGATATCCCCCAAAGTTCAGATAATGGAAGAATTCCTTATTAAGTGCCCTGTGATCGTGTGTAGTATAGTAAGGGATTTTTTTTCCGCTATACAGGATTTCCTTTTGCTGGATTAAATTGCTTAATCCTTTAAGATGAATATATTCATGAAAAGTTAATGGAGGGAGCATGAAATCGGTAAATCTCCCGGCTCCGCTCTCCGAACTTTGGAGTTTTAAGGCTGCGGCTGCAGAACCCGAAACAACGAATTTGGTTTCAGGATATTGATCTACTAACACTTTTAAATGTCGCTCCCAATCTTTAAGATATTGTATTTCATCAAAGAAAACAAAACAACCAGCTAAAGAATCTAATTGAACAGCATCTTTTGCCAAAATCAGCAGGTCTTCCAACCCCATTTGCATGTATATCGGATTATCGATTCCTATGAAAAAAATTTTTTGTGGATTTATCTTTTCCTTTATCAGTTGTTCAATGGTATGAAACATCATTACCGTTTTCCCCACACGTCGAGGCCCCATAAGCACAACAGCTCTTTTTATATCAGTTTCTTTAACATGAGGATAGAAGAGATTAAAATACAAACGTCTCGACATTTTTTTATAAATCTCCTGCACCTCATTTGTTCTCCACCAGGGATTTTCGTACTGAAGACGCTCAATTCTTTTTTCTGTTGGAATAGTATTATTGAAGTTCATAAATATTCTTATTTATACGTAAATGTAAAAATAAGAATATAAATAATAGCTTATTTTTACATAAATGTAATTATAAGTAGCTTTAATTGAAATTTATCGCTTATTTAATTTAGGTAAGAATACTTTTCATCAGGTATGAAGATAAGGTTTTAAGCATTTGATACCTTCGGTTGTGAATGGATTAGCTTAGCATTTGCTTATAAAAATAACCCATTCGTTGTAAGGATAACGCCGATCCTCATATCAATATTGCGTTTTGAAAAATATACCCTAAAAACATTGATTTCGTGGTTTTTAGCTTATACTTTTGGATTTGTTCCTTTAAAAAAAGTGATTAATAGAAACAGATTTCTTCAAGATAAAAACAGCAATAATATGGGCAATTATTTAATTGGTTTTCAGGAAATCGACAGGTCAGATATTTTAACAGTTGGAGGGAAGGGAGCCAATTTAGGAGAACTATCCAAAATTGAAGGTATAACCGTACCTGATGGTTTTTGCATTACCACCGAAGCTTACCAAAAGATAATAGAAAACAATCAGGAAATTAAAACCTTGTTCAGTCAACTGGTAGATGTTAAAGCCGAAAATCGGGTTGAGATTGCTGAAGTTGGCAGAAAAATAAGGGATGTTATTCAAAATATAACGGTTCCGACAGATATAGCTATCGAAATTGAAGATTACATCAGGAGTTTTGACGAAAATGAAGCATTTGCAGTAAGATCAAGTGCCACAGCAGAAGATCTCCCTGCAGCATCATTTGCAGGTCAGCAGGATACTTATTTGAATATTATTGGTGTACAATCTGTTTTATCCCATATCAGTAAATGCTGGGCATCTCTGTTTACCGATCGTGCTATTATTTATCGCATTCAGAATTATATCGATCATCACAAAGTTCAGCTTTCGGTAGTGGTGCAGAAAATGATTTTTCCCGAAGCAGCAGGAATTCTGTTTACAGCCGATCCAATTACCGGTAATCGAAAGGTATTGTCTATAGATGCCGGTTTCGGACTCGGAGAGGCCATGGTTTCAGGTCTGGTAAATGCTGATAATTATCGGGTTCAACATCACCATATTATCGACAAGAAAATATCTGCCAAGAAACTGGCTGTTTATGCTATTAAAAGTGGCGGTACGGTTTCGAAAGAGATTAAAGCCGGACAACAAAATCAGCAAGCGTTAACAGATGAACAGATTTTACGCCTCGAAAATATAGGACGAAAAATTGAAACACATTTCGGCCGGCCACAGGATATTGAATGGTGCCTGGCTAATGGTTTATTTTATATTGTACAAAGCAGGCCGATTACTACATTGTATCCAATTCCCTTCCGACCTGATTATCCGGGCCGGCCTGAAGCTGATGACCAGGAAAATCACGTTTATATATCTGTTGGTCACCAGCAGATGATGACCGACCCGATGAAACCCTTAGGCTTATCTTTATGGCAATTACGAGCAGCAAGGCCCATGTTTAAAGCAGCCGGACGGTTGTTTGTAGATGTAACAGATAGCCTGACCACGCCTACAGGTACAGAAAACCTGTTGGAAGCCATGGGGCAACACGATCCGCTGATCAAAGATGCATTGATCAATATTGCAGCACGTGGTTTTATAAAATTATTACCTGATGATAGAAAAGGTCCTGCTCTTGTTAAAAGCACTAAGGGCTTATCTTCAGTAGATATTTTAGCACAGGTGGGAAATGATCCGGCCCTTGTTTCTGAGCTGATCAAAAATAGTGAAGCATCATTAGCATTATTAAAGCAGAAGATCCAAACGAAATCGGGAACTGATTTATTTGATTTTATTGTGGAGGATATCGAAAAATCAAAAAAGATGATATTTGATGCTAAGCACATGGGCGTGATCATCGCTGCAATGAATGCTGCCTCGTGGATCAATGAAAAAATGGATAAATGGCTTGGTGAAAAAAACGTAGCTGACGTCCTTTCCCAGTCCGTATCAAACAATATTACTTCAGAAATGGGACTGGAGCTACTCGATGTTGCAGATATACTCCGCCCTTATTCCGAAATTACCAGTTATTTAAAAGAGGTAAAAGACGATCATTTTTTGGATAAACTGCTTCAGTTTGATGGTGGTGCGATAGTTAAAAATGCCATTGAAACCTATCTGGACAAATACGGTATGCGCTGTGCCGGTGAAATCGATATTACCAATACACGCTGGAGTGAAAAACCGGCCATATTGATTCCGGTTATCCTGAGCAATATCAAAAATTTTGAATCCGGTGCCGCAAAACGAAAATTCGAAAAAGGGCTGGAAGAAGCTTTAAAAAAAGAAAAACAGCTGGTAGATAAGCTTGCCCAACTGCCGGATGCAGCGCAAAAAATCCGTGAAACAAAAGAAATGATCAGCTTGCTCCGTAATTTTGCGGGTTATCGCGAATATCCTAAATATGGAATTGTTAGGCGTTTCTTCGTTTATAAAAAGGCTTTATTGAAAGAAACGGAAAAACTGGTGCAAGCTGGTATTATTCAGGAAAAAGATACTGTTTATTACCTTACTTTTGAAGAATTAAGGGAAGTTGTGCTGACGAATAAAATTGATTTACAGTTGATTACTGAGCGAAAAGAAGAATACAGGCTCTTCGAAAAACTGAATCCGCCACGTGTAATTACATCGGATGGTGAAATTATAACCGGGAAATACAAACATGAAAACCTTCCTGCGGGAGCGATTGCAGGTTTAGCCGTTTCTTCCGGAATAATAGAGGGTAGGGCCCGTGTACTCCATAATATAGAAGATGCCGATTTAGAAGATGGGGATATATTGGTAACTACTTTTACCGACCCAAGCTGGACGCCATTATTTGTAGCCATAAAAGGTCTGGTTACCGAAGTTGGCGGCTTAATGACGCATGGTGCTGTTATTGCCCGCGAATATGGCCTGCCTGCAGTTGTGGGAGTAGAAAATGCTACCAAACTGATTAAGGATGGACAGCGGATCAGGGTAAATGGTTCGGAGGGTTATATCGAACTACTCTAATTTTAAAATATACCCAAAAGCGCAATCAGCATTTTTGGGTATTAGATTCTAACTATTTTCTGATCGAAATAAACGTTTGTAAAATAACAGATGTCATTACAAAAGCTAAGCCGATATAAAAAGATAAATTCAGCTCTTTGCCCTCGTTAAAAAATAAAAAAGCCAGTATAATGGAATATACAGGTTCGAGGTTGAAACTCAGGTTTACTGTAAATGCAGAAATCCTTTTCAAAGATTCGGCAAACAGAACGTACAGGCCAACGGTGCAAAAAGAAGCCAGTAAAATCAGTAAGCTGTATCTTTCCAATTTGGAATGATGCTTTCAACCGGAAAGAAATGCAGATAAACCGGAAGTAAAATGCCTAAACCAATTGTACCACCAAGCATCTGGTAATAGTTAATCAGCCTGCTATCGTACACTTTAACCAGTCTTTCGTTATAAATGGTATAAAGCGCTGCAAATGCTGATGCTATCACGCCTAAACCAATTCCCAGTTGAAAAGAAGAATCGAAATGGAAAATCAGGGCTATGCCGAAAAGGGTGAGCAAACTCAATAAAAGTTCGGATAGGTTAAACTTTTGCCTGTTGATTATTGGTGAAAAAACTGCAGTGAAAAAACTGGTTAAACAATAACACACCACACCAACCGAAATATTCGAATACTTGATACTGGCGTAAAAAAACACCCAGTGTACAGTAATAAACATCCCGATTTTAGCGATATCAAACTTTTCTTTGAGCTTAATATTGGTTGCAACCTTAAACAGTTTTAAAACCAGCAATAAAATAATAGTCGAGAAGAATACCCTATACCAAACCAAAAGACCTTCGTTAAGGGAAATAAGTTTACCGAAGATGCCGGTAAAACCTGCAAGTATTACCGCAAAGTGTAATACCAGATATGATTTTTTCATAAAAAAAACTAGCTGTCGGCCCAAGAGGGCAGAAATTAATAAATAAATTGTTTGGGCAAAGTTTAAATACCGGTAATAAACCAGCACCATGCCACTATATAGCAATGCTATTTATTAAGGTGTTGGAGGAGGAAGACAGCTCTTTCTGTTCATATCTGTTGTTTATGCTAAAGTAGTAAATTTAACTGAAAAAGTGGGGGTGTTTGGCGATAAGCGTTTAAAGTTTGCTTTTTGCTTGTGTTAATTAGTCGGAGGTCAGATGTCCGAAAGTCTGAAGTAAGTAGAATCGCCCTCCACTCAGCGCCCCACGCTCCCCGCTCCAATTTTGTATCACGATTAATACCAATCATTTCCCAAAACAGTATTATTTTTATCGCAAGATTAACTAACATGATAAATAAATATTGGCTTACCGTAACGGCTTGTACTTTGGCCATTGCGGCAAATGCTCAGCAAAAGGCTTTAACCGTAAGCGATTACGAGAGGGCGGAAAGTTTTATGAGCTATAACACCGCAAAGTATATCGACAATGCCAACGTACAACCAAACTGGCTCGAAGGCGATAAATTTTGGTACAGTACCAAAACCAATGGTAACGAACAAACTTTTCTGGTCGATCCGGCAAAGAAAACCAAAACCCCAACTACCGAATATAAAGGAGGCGAAACTCCGTCGCGCCGCATGGGTGGCCGAAATGAAGTTTTATCACCCGACGGAAAAAAAGCCATTTTAATTAAAGACTATAATTTATTCGTTAAGGATATAGCTTCTGGAAAATTAACACAGCTCACTACCGATGGTATTAAGGATTACGGTTATGCTACCGACAATGCCGGCTGGAAACATAGCGATGCCCCTATTTTACGCTGGTCGCCGGATTCGAAAAAGATTGCAACCTTTCAGCAGGATCAACGCAATTCGAAAGACATGTACCTGGTTACCACAAATGTAGGCGCACCGGTACTAAAGGCATGGAAATATCCCTTGCCAGGCGATAAACAGATTGCAACCATTAGAAGGGTAATTATTGATGTAGAAAACCCGAAAGTAATTTCGCTAAATATTCCGGCCGATCAGCACCGTGCAACTTTGAGCGATGATATTTCGAGCAGCGGTACTTTCGACGATATCGATTGGAAAGCAGATGGATCAGAAGTCGCTTTTTTATCTACCTCACGTGATCATAAAAACGAGAAATTCCGTATTGCCAATGCCACAACCGGAGCGGTAAGGGAAGTTTTCGAAGAAACAGTAAAAACACAGTTTGAATCTGGCCAGGGAGCCATTAACTGGCGTTATCTTCCGGCGTCCAAAGAAATTATCTGGTATTCGGAAAGGGATAACTGGGGACATCTTTATTTATACGACGCTACAAATGGAAAAGTAAAAAACCAGATCACCAAAGGTGATTTCGTGGTTTCGCGTTTAGTTAAAGTTGACGAAAAAGCACGTACATTATATTTCTACGCTAACGGACGCGAAAAAGGCAATCCCTATTTCAGTTACCTGTATAAAATCGGTTTCGACGGAAAAAATTTAACCCTTTTAACCCCTGAAGCGGGAAATCACCAGGTGGTATTTTCTCCATCATTCAAGTATTTTGTAGATAGTTATTCGCAACCTGATGTACCAGCAGTTACTGTATTAAGGAGCATCGACGGAAAACTGATCAATACTTTAGAAAAAGCGGATGTTTCGCGCTTAACCGCTACTGGCTGGAAAGCCCCAACCCCGGTTTCGCTTAAAGCCAAAGATGGCAAAACCGATATTTATGGTTTGGTTTTTACACCCACAAAAATGGATGCCAGTCAGAAATATCCCGTTATCGATTATATTTACCCAGGTCCGCAGGGTGGTAGCGTTGGCAGCTGGGCATTTGCAGCTTCGCGAGGCGATAATCAATCGCTGGCCGAATTAGGCTTCATTGTGGTGGTGATTGAGGGTACAAGTAACCCCGACCGGTCTAAAAGTTTTCATGATATGAGCTATGGCAACATGGCCGAAAATACTTTACCTGATCAGATTGCAGCCATCAGGCAGCTTGCTGCAAAATATCCTATCGATACTACAAAAGTGGGTATCTGGGGCCACTCAGGTGGTGGTTTTGCCACTGCTGCGGCCATGTTCCGTTACCCTGATTTTTTTAAAGTGGGTATTTCTGAATCGGGTAACCACGATAACAGAAACTACGAGGATGATTGGGGCGAACGTTATAACGGTTTGGTAGAAAATTCGGATTATGAAGCACAGGCCAACCAGAATTATGCTAAAAACCTTAAAGGAAAACTGATGCTTGTACATGGTATGATGGACGATAACGTACCGCCGTACAATACTTTATTGGTAGTAGAGGCATTGGAAAAAGCGAATAAATCTTTCGACCTCGTTATTTTCCCGAACAGTGCACATGGTTATGGCACCTATTCGCCATACATGATGCGCCGCCGCTGGGATTACTTTGTACAACATCTCTTAGGTGCAGAGCCGCCTAAAGATTACCAGATGAAAGGCCCTTCAGCAAGATAATTTTTTAAGAGCAACTTTAACCGGTTGCTCTTTTTGTATATTGTACTAAACAAAGCTCCTTTTGGGTGGTTTAATTCGTAAACAATAATCATGGGAAAATCCAGAGATCAGAATAACGTAATCATTACCGGCACTACCGGTATGGTTGGCGAAGGTGTATTGATGCAGTGCCTCAACAACCCCGAAATTGACAGCGTTCTGGTGATTAACCGCAAATCGAATGGTTATACGCATCCAAAATTAAAAGAGATTATCCACGCTGATTTTTTTGATTTTTCCAGTATAGAGAATCAGCTGGCGGGCTATAATAGCTGTTTTTTCTGTTTGGGGATTACTTCGGTAGGCGTTGATCCTGACACGTATTATAAGATGACCTATACCTTAACTATGCATGTAGCAGAAAAATTAAGTAAACTCAATAATGATATGACTTTTTGTTATGTTTCGGGCGGGGGAACGAATGAGAACGGCCGGTTAAAATGGGCTCAGGTAAAAGGCAAAACGGAAAATGATTTGATGAAATTACCTTTCGAACAGGTTTTTAACTTCCGTCCGGGTTTTATTAAACCTTTACCGGGACAAAAATATGCACATAAATTCTACAGGTACATCAATTGGTTATTTCCTTTAGGAAGGGCCATTTATCCCAATGGTTTTTGTACCATGGCAGAATTAGGCCAGGCGATGATCAATACATTAAGCCATCATGATGAAAAGCGAATAGTAGAAGGAAAAGACATCATTGCATTGGCTAAAGAATAAGCTCAGATACCGTTAAGGCACCCGAGCTCATCTTCAACTGGTTAAGGATTTGGTTTTGGTTAATTGATTATTTTGGGTTAATATAAGGCTGCTGTTGCGTCTTTATCTTTTTGCGACAATACCGTTGCGCCCGAATTGCATTGGCCACCATTCATCAACGATAAGGCGTCGGTTCCGGTAACACCAGGAACATTTGTTGCAGTAGATTCGCCCTGTGCTGCCCAGTTGGTATGCCTGAACGAAATACAGTGACCAAATTCGTGACAAATGGTTCGTGCGCGCTGGGCAAATGAATTACTTGCGATAGCGGTTTTATTGATGCGGACAAGTGCACCTGCACTTCCTCCCGAAGGAAATTGGGCCTGGCCGCAGGTCACGAATCCCGGAGGCGCTGCTAAAGCTTCGTTTTTAATTAAAATATCGTACGGAGCTGTGGTTACAATACTAAAACGCAATGTAGAATTTGGTACGCCATTCCATTGAGCAATTGCACTGTTGATCTCGCTGCTCATGGATGTCATAGATGGATCTACAAAAATCCTGATATTCAGTTTTTTTGTGGCGCTTACAATACTTCCCGTATAATATTGTTCGATTTTTGTTCCAGCGCCGCCAGCTGGTATCTGCATGTCTTTAGGAAATAGAATATCTTCCTCTACAACAAATTCATTTCCGTTATCCACAATACTTGAGGCAGGGAAGCCCAGATCTTTAATGTATTGCAAAACTTTGTCCGCATTTTTTACAGTTTCCTGGGGCGCTGTTTCTGCTGATTCCTGGTTTTTTTTACAGGCTGCAATTACCAGTGCAACCATCGCAACGATTGCGATTCTTTTTAGGTTTTTTTTCATGAGGTTTAGGTTAGTTAATCCTTAAGTGCTGATGAAACAAATGTAACAGAACCTGTTACATTAAATTTTGTGGCGGATGGAATTTTACACGAAAACTTAATTAGTATGCGTTGTAAAAGTTTAAAACTGCATTTGTATTTAAAAATTTACACGAACAATCCGTATTAAAGATAATATTTTAATTAAACCGGAGTTGTAGAAGCTGATTTATATGGATAACGGAAATAAAAAAGTTTTAAAAAATTTATTTTTATCCTGGTTTTTAGACTGCCATAGGGTTGTCAGTTGCCTGTATTTTCTTTGTGTAACTAAAACAAAAAGACATGGTACAGGAACAATTATTCGCAGAAACAATGGAAGAAACTTCTCTTGTTTATTTAATGAAAAATTATGCAAACTATAATTTCTGGGCAAATTTAACTTTGATAAACTGGTTAAAAAAACATCCTGAGCAATTATTGGAGCAAGAAGTATTATCGAGTTTTAAAAGTATTAAATTAACGCTCGCCCACATTTTACAGACACAGGAATATTGGTACTCAATCCTGGCCAAAACCGAATTTGAGCATCGCGAATATGGAAATCTGAACGATATTTTTGATTCCCTGTTGAAACAGTCAGAAAATCTGGCGCTTTATGTTACCGCAATCAGTGAAGAAAGGTTTAATGAAACTACAGAAATCCAGAGTCCCTGGTTTACTTCCGATTTCCAGAATTTTGAATACGTGCTGCACGTTTTTAACCACAGTACGTATCATAGAGGCCAGATCATTACCATTTGCCATAACCTGGGGATAACCGGAGCGCCTATGACGGATTATAATTTCTATAATGTGATGGCGAAATAGAATCTATTTCCTGTAAAAAAAAATAAAGCCTGTTAAACATGCATCGTCAATGAGTGTTTAACAGGCTTTTTATATGAACTAAGTTTCTGATTACTTTTTATTGTCGTACTTTCTTTGATTGTCTTTGTTGGATGTCTGATCAGAGCGTTGGCCACCACCATTGGTAATGCCCTGGATTTTTTTATCCGTTTTAACATCATGATTTGCCCGATCTGCGATTGAACTGCCCTGAACCGTAGGGTTGTTTTTTGGTGTGCCTGTATTTTTCATAACTGTAAAATTTAGTGAATAAATTGCAGAGCGCTATAATTACAACCAATGGGCTTTGGATAAGTTTTGATTTTTTGAAAGTTGTGGTAGTCAAAGAAAATCTATCTAAGATAGATCTCTCCGTTCCGTTTCGTTCCAGTCGAGATGACCGAAGCGTGGAAGTTGCAAAAACCAGTTAACCAATTTAAACAGTTAACCAATTAACCCCTTTTAATACATCAAAAATATCGTAGGCTTTTTATGCAGATCTATTTCTTCTTTGCGCCAGTTATAAACGCTTTGTGTTTTAATAAACTCATCTTCTGCAGTAAGATTGCTTGCCACGCAAATCTGTGTATTTGGCTTGCAGCTTTTTAATACCTCTTCAAAAAGCTGGTTGTTGCGAAAAGGGGTTTCGATAAAAATCTGCGTTTGTTTATAACGGCTGGCCGATAAATCCAGGTCTTTAATCCTCTTTGTGCGCTGTTCCTTATCGATAGGCAGATATCCCCAGAAAGCAAAACTCTGTCCGTTAAAACCCGAAGCCATTAAAGCCAGCAATATCGAACTTGGTCCTACCAGTGGTACTACTTTAATACCCCGTTTATGTGCTTCAGCTACAATATCTGCACCCGGATCGGCAATACCCGGGCAGCCTGCCTCACTCATTAGCCCAACATCTTTTCCGGCATTAAGCTCAACAAAAAACTGGCCTAAATCAGTCCGGTTATGTTTGCCGTAATCGTGTACAATCAGATCTTTCTGCGGGGTTTTTAAACCAGCTTCTTTTAAAAAGCGGCGTGCAGTTTTACTATTTTCTACAATGTAGGTGTCGATCTGGTTAATGGTATCAACCAGATAAGGGGTAAACGTTTTGTGTGCTACCTCTTCGGCCAATGGTACGGGAATAAGGTATAAGGTGCCTTTTTGCATGCCACAAAAATACTCACAATAAATAGAATTTAAGTTTTAAAATTTAGGGTACTTACAATATAATCTATTTTAGATGCAAAGGTGTAGCAAATTTTATTCCTGACTGACTTATTTTCTGCACAATTAAAACGGATATAAAACGTTAAATATTAGTTAAATATGCCCTGCAGGACAATATTTGCGGGAAAACATAAAAACTATGCATGCATATTAAACCTTCTGAATTTTTGGTTCTCTAATTGATACACACAGATTAGGTTATTAAAATAAAACACACAAATGAAAACACTGAAAACTACGGCACTTGTGCTGGGGCTCGTTGGGCTCCTTGCCGGAACCACAACCCTTGTCAGGGCACAAGACTATCAAAATGATTACCAGGATGATGGTTACAGCACCGGCAATATTTCCTTACAGACATTTTACGACGAGCTTTCACCTTATGGTACCTGGATTCAGGATCCGCAATATGGTTATGTTTGGCGTCCGGATGTAGATCAGAGCGAATTTCGCCCGTACTATTCAAACGGACGTTGGGCGATGACAGAGTATGGAAATACCTGGGTTTCGAACTACGACTGGGGTTGGGCACCTTTCCACTATGGCCGTTGGGTAATTAACAGTTACAGGCAGTGGATCTGGTTACCTGATACCACCTGGGGACCAGCATGGGTTGACTGGAGAAGCGGTGATGGTTATTACGGATGGGCGCCAATGGCACCAAGCATCAGCATTAATTTAAGCTTTGGCCGCCGTTACGTAGTGCCTGAGTTCTGCTGGAATTTTATTCCGCAACGTAATATTTATATCAACGTTTTCCCAAGATATGATTACGGACGCAACAACATATACATCCGCAATACCACCATTATCAATAATACTTATGTGTATAACAGAAGAACGTATTATGGTGGACCAAGAATTGAAGATATCAGACGCGCAACCAACAGGGATGTAACTGTTTACAGGTATGCACAAAGCAGCAGGCCAGGCGCAAGCAGGGTTGGTGGCAGAGAAGTATCGATTTACAGACCAAGGCCTGAGCGTAACGCGGTTGATAACCGTAATGCAGCACCAAGAAATTTTGAAAGGGGCAATGCGGGTTTCAGCAGGGGTGGACGTAATGAAGGTTATACCAACCGGGATCAAAGAGGCGGCAACCCAGGCAATAACGATAATCGTTTTGGATCAAGGGATAACCGTAATGCAACGCAACCCGACAGAAATAACGGTACTGTAGGCAGAGATAACAACCAGCCAAATAACAGGGGCGAAGCTTATAACAGGGATGCAAACGGACGTGTTAGCCGCGGAGGTACCAATGGTATTGATAATGGCAACAGACAGGAAAATGCAAACCGCGGTCAGGATCAGCAACGTTTACAGCAGATGAGGCAGCAACGTACCCAGGACCGCATGAGCCAGGATCAGCAACGTACACAACGCGATATGCAACCACAACGTGGCCAGGACGATCAGCAACGTGCTCAAATGGAACAGCAAAGGAACCAACGTAACGAGCAGATGCAGCAACAACGTGCACAACAGGCACAGCAGCAACAGCAGGAAAGGGCTCAACGTGATGGTCAGGCTCAACAACAGCGTAATGAGCAGATGCAGCAACAACGTGCACAACAGGCACAGCAGCAGCAACAGGAAAGAGCACAACGTGATGCTCAGGTGCAACAACAACGTAATGAGCAAATGCAGCAACAACGTGCACAACAGGCACAGCAACAGCAGCAGGAAAGGGCACAACGTGATGCGCAGGCTCAACAACAACGTAATGAGCAGATGCAACAGCAACGTGCACAACAGGCACAGCAACAACAACAGGAAAGAGCACAACGTGATGCCCAGGCGCAACAACAAAGGGCGCAACAGCAACAACAGCAGCAGCAACAAAGACAAGAACAGAGAAGATCAGAAGCTCCGCCACAACAAAGAGGTGGTGGTGAAAGCGGAAGACCATCAAGAGGCGGTAGAGGATAGATGGAAAGGTCCCGATGAAAATCGGGACTTTTTTTATTTAATAATTTAATTGCCGTCATTTCGAGCGGAGTGAAGCGGAGTCGAGAACCCGTAGGCTCAGCGGAGCTAAATCTATCTCGGGAGCACTATAAATGTAGATCTCTCCGTTCCGCTGCGCTTCAGTCGAGATGACGATCGCTATATTTACTGCCTTGCTGCTACATGCAAACCACTCAAATCATTCCCTCTAAAAGTGCTCTCTGCGTTTAGATGTAAATTTCCGGGATCGAGTAAAAAAGTACTGATTCCCAGTTCCAATCCAAACTTAATTTCAGATTCTGCATCGTCGCCAATAATTAAAATATCGTCAACATTAAGATTATGCTGATCGATCAACTCTTCAAAAACTTCTTTCTTATTGCTAACCGAAACATCAACTACACGTACGTCCTCAAAATCATCGGTTATACCCAGCATTTTCACTTTCGAAAGCTGTTGCTTTTCGAAACCCGCTGTTACAATAAATTTCCGCCCTTTGAGGCTTTTAATATAATGGTAATCATCGCTCGGCTTCAAGGGTTTGGTAACTTCCCTGTTATGCAGATAGGAAATTATTTCTGGCATTGCTTCTTCTTTAAAACCATATTTTTTTGCCACTTTTAAAAAGGGTGTTCTCAACATTTCCTGTTTAGCCAACTTAAAATCTTTATCGCTGATTCCTAAATCAATACTTTCTAAAAAGCGGTAAAGTTCACCCATAAGCTGTTCTTCGTTTGGTTTGGTAAAATAAATGGTATTATCAAGATCTATAAAAAAGACATGCTTCATTGTGGATTGGTTTTTGTAAGATGAAAAAAGTAAAACACCTATGGATAAAATATGTTTAATAAGTAAATCACTAAGATCATGAAAAAAGAGACAAAAATTATAGTAGGCGTATTAGCCGGAGCCGCATTAGGAGCAACCATCGCATTGGCATTATCATCAGATTCTACCAGCGATCTTAAAAGTAAAGTTTCAGACTTTTTTGCTGATCTTTTAGATGCCTCAAAGGATAAATTAGCAGGCCTGGCAGACAAAGCCACCAGCGTTGTAGATAAGGTTAAAGATAAAGCAGCAGAAATAAATGCTTAAAGAATTGGAAGTGCCGGAAATATCCGGCATTTTTATTCTAAATATTTTCTAACCACTATTCCAGATGAACATTGCTTTTCATGGTGCCGCCCGTACGGTTACGGGGAGTAAGCACCTTATTACCTTAAAAAACGATACCCAGATACTATTAGATTGCGGTTTGTTCCAGGGAATGGGACGTGTTACCGATAAATTAAACGATTATTTCGGTTTCGATGCCAAAAAAGTTACCTACCTCGTTTTATCCCACGCTCATATCGATCATTGCGGTTTATTGCCCAAGCTTGTTGCAGAAGGTTTTGAAGGAAAGATTTTCTGTACCTCGGCAACTATGGATCTTGCACGCATATTAATGATGGATTCGGCAAAAATCCAGATGCAGGATACCGAATATGCTAACCGTCACCTCCATCATGGTGAGGAAATGGAAGAACCACTTTACACGGAAGAAGACGTTATCAAAACGGTTAGTCAGATGAAGATCGTAGAGTATGAAGAAGATTTTGAAATTGAACCAGGAATACAGCTTAAATTTACCGATGCAGGTCATATTTTAGGCAGTGCCGCAGTTCACCTCAGCATTACCGAAGATGGGAAACCAACGCGTATTACCTTTTCGGGCGATGTTGGCCGCTATGGAGATCTGCTTTTAAAAAGTCCGCAGCAATTCGATCAGGCTGATTATATTTTAATGGAATCTACTTATGGCGATTCGCTGCATAAAGACCTCGATCCGATCGAAAATATGCTGATGGAAATCATTAACAATACCTGTAAAGTAAAAAAAGGTAAAGTAATTATCCCTGCTTTTGCTGTTGGCCGTACACAGGAGCTGCTTTATGCTTTAAACGATTTAGAATTGAAAGGTAAATTACCGGATGTTCCATATTATGTAGATAGCCCTTTATCATCAAAAGCGACCGAAATTCTTAAAAACCATCCCGAAGTGTATAATAACGGGGTAAAAGAAACTTTGAAAGTTGATCACGATGTATTTAACTTTAAAGGACTGCGTTTTATCGAAAGTGTAGAAGAATCGAAAGCATTAAATGCCGACCCAAGGCCATGCGTAATTATTTCTGCATCGGGGATGGCAGAGGCTGGTCGCGTAAAACACCACATCAGAAATAATATCAGCAACCAGAAAAACACCATTTTAATGGTAGGCTATTGCGAACCAAATTCGCTTGGTGGCAGGTTACTTGCCGGACAAAAAGTAGTCGAAATTTTTCGTGATGATTACGAAGTGAAGGCTGAAGTGCGATCGATTAAATCGATGAGTGCGCATGGCGATTACGAAGATTTATTACACTTTTTATCCTGCCAGGATCCCGCTAAAGTGAAACAGCTGTTTTTGGTTCACGGTGAATATGATGTACAACAGCATTTTGCCACAAGGCTAAAAGATACAGGCTTTAAACATGTGGCTATTCCTGAATATCATCAGGTATTTGAGATAGAATAAAATTGTTATTGGCGTTGGTCCGGATTTGTAATCCGGACCCCTGTACTCCAGATTTTTAATCTGTTTTGTAAGGATTGAAAATCCTTAGTTCATAAGACGGGATTACAAATCCCGACTAACTTATTACCTAGCTACCCTTTCAATGGTGCGCCATCCATTATACATCTTCCATTATCCATTTTACCTCCTACCTCGTCCATCATCCATTTTCCCTATCTTTGCCCTTATGGATGTTTTTGGTAAAGCGCTAACAGATATTTACAGAACTGGCGAGGCAGATACACTTTGGCTGCACAATTCGTACGGCGAACCTGAAGAAATGCCGCTGGAATTTTTCTTCCGTGATGATGAAGATATGCCAGTTTTAGAATTACAGGCTTTGCACATGTGCAGTGGTAAGGTGTTGGATATTGGCGCCGGTGTAGGCAGTCATGCTTTGCTTTTACAGGCTTTTAATATTGATGTTACCGCTATTGATATTTCGGAAGCTGCGGTAAATATTATGAAAGACCGTGGGGTGAAAAAAGCATTTGTACAGGATATTTTTACCTATCAGGAGAAATTTGATACCATTATCATGCTCATGAACGGTATTGGTCTTACCGGAACTTTGCCCGGATTTAAAGATTTCCTGATCAGATTAAAAGACCTCATCAATCCTAACGGACAAGTGATTTTCGATTCTTCGGATATTGCTTATTTATATGAGGATATGCCAAAACCTGAAAACCAATATTACGGCGAAGTATCCTATCAGTACGAATACAAAGGCGAAAAGGGGAACTGGTTTAACTGGATTTATATAGATGAAGAAACCATCAAACGCACCGCTAAAGAAACCGGTTGGGATACTGAACTGATTTTTGATGACGGAGAAGATCAATATTTGGTAAAATTGACGTTATCGCAATAATTTAAAAGTCATAAAGCTTTTCATTCCACTGATTTAAATCAACAGGCGCATACATTTGTTATATACGAATTATGAGCAATATTAAAATTAAACTCAGCGTTTTAGATCAGTCGCCGGTACGTAAAGGCGTTACTGCCCGAAGGGCGATTGAAGAAACCACTATACTGGCGCAGGAAGCTGAAAAATTAGGTTATCATCGTTTCTGGGTTTCCGAACACCATAACACCACCAGTTTAGCTGGCTCTACCCCTGAGGTTTTAATTGCCCATCTGGCCAACCATACTAAAACGTTAAGGATTGGCTCTGGAGGCATTATGCTGCCCAACCATAGTGCTTTAAAAGTGGCTGAAAGTTTTCGGTTACTGGAGGTAATGCATCCTAACCGTATCGATCTGGGAATGGGCCGTGCGCCAGGCACCGATCGCATTACGGCATCTATGTTAAACCCATCAAATACCTGGAGCGAACAGGATTTTGTAGAACAGCTGCGCGAACTGCATCACTATTTACACGATACTTCTGATGGCGGTATCCAGGCAAAAATAAAAGCGATCCCGATTTCGGAGACTGTTCCGCAACAGTGGTTGTTAAGCAGCAGCGGACAAAGCGCCTTATTTTCGGCTCATTTTGGGATGGGATTTTCTTTCGCACATTTTATTAATCCTGTTGGCGGTGCGCAGGCTGTTCAATACTACAGGGAGCACTTTAAACCTTCGTTGGATCTGGCTGCGCCTGTAGAAAATGTAGCCCTTCATATTTTCTGTTCAGAAGATGAAGAAAAGGTAAAACAGCAGGAAGCTTTAATGAGTTACAGGTTTTTACAGCTGGCAAAAGGTAAAGGGTTGCCTGCTGTTGGCTGGGATGACATTAAAAATGTAAGTTATACCGGGGCAGAACTGGAACAAATTAAAGCCAATAAACAACGGATGATTTATGGTACGCCAACAGTAATTAAAGAACAGCTTACCCAACTGGCTGCTGATTATGATGTAGATGAATTAATGGCAGTTACCATTACCGAACATTTTGAAGACCGGATACGATCGTATGAGTTGCTTGCTGATATTTTTAAATAAAAAAGTCCATGGTTTGTGTCCCCATGGTTTGTGTCCTTACAAATCATTTATTAAACTCTAATTGCGGTCTGTGAGAATACAGACCGCGGCATTAAAAATTAAAAAAGGTTTGTCTTCCGCCTACTTTTTGTCCAAAGTTTTGAATGTTGTAGGTGAGTGTAAGCATGCCATATCTGCCCAGATTATTGCTTTGCGTATCGATTATGCTGTTTCCTGTAATCTGGATATTCCTTCGCACATTGCTCTGCAAAATATCATTCACCGAAAATTTCAGCTGCGCCCTGTCGTTTTTCATAAATAAATAGGTAACCGCTGCATTCCAGAATTTAATATTGTTATTATATCCGGCAATGGTTTGTGTATTGATGGTTATGGCGTAGTTGGTTTCGAAAACCAGTTTTTTAGGATAACGGATAATAAGTTCCGAAGCACTTTGCTGGGTATTGTAGCTAATGTTGGTATAAAAGCTATCGTCGTATTTACTTCGGTTTAAATTGATGGAATATGATTGGCTGATCTCTACTTTATCATTCAGGTTAAGCCTTATATTGCCATTCGGCCCAATGTAAAAAACATCGGCATTACTTTGAATATTGTTAATAATAACCGGTCTATGGTCAAAATTTCCCCAGAAACCCAGTCCGATTTTTAAACTGTTTTTGTCTTTCCTGAAATCTTTTGAGATGTTGGCGCCTCCCTGAAAATTATAGATGCCGCTCATATTAACCGGATTAACGGTTTGAACACCATTGTTAATGGTAATGGCATTAACGATTCCATTTTTGGTGAAATTTCCGTAACCATATAAATTATAGTTAATCAGGCTTTTCGGATCGTATTTGTACATATTCAAGCTTAAATTCTGTGTTCTGGCAGGCAAAAGATTAGGATTGCCATTCCGGATATAAAAAGCATTGGTATTATCGGCCACAGGCTGCAGATAACTTACATTTGGTTCTGCAAAGCCTGCCGAATAATTAAATGATAAGATTTTGTATTTTAACTGAAATGTTGGCCAGATAAAATTATACCGCTGATCGATATCTGCTGCATTGGTAAAACTGTTATTAAGCGAGATATAATTGTGCACCAAACCCGGCTGAATATAAAGATCTTTAGTTATTTTATACCTCAGACTGATATTGGCATTGGTTTTAAAACCCGACTGTTTAACGGTTTGCGATAAACCAGGTACCACAATATCATACAGCTGGTTGGCCGGATTCCGGTAAAAAGTATTCAATGCATTCTCATTATTAATGATATTTCCGCTTACATCAACCTTAAAGTTCAGTTTTTTGCTAACCGGTTCCATATAATTGGCATAAATGTAAGCCCTGAAATTGTCGATGGTATTATCCCTCAACTGATCAATTTCTGAAGTGGAAGGCGTGAGGTAAAAAATACTGTTGCTCCTGTTGTAGTTTACAATCGGATTTGGCGTTGCCGAAATATCAGTGCCTACGTTAAACGATCTTCCTGTTTTCTTAAAATCCTGATGAAAATCGGCCCTTAACTGATATTTATTACTTGATGTGTTTCTATCATTTAAATTTTCGAGCGTGTTAATCAATTGGTTATTCGCATTATTATTGCTTGAAGAAATTTTGCTTACCGAATTGTTTGAATTTAATACAACTGCCGGCTCAATGGTTAATTGCGTTAACGAGTCGATTTGCCAGTCTAATTTTCCACCGATATTATGTTTGAGTATTAATGAAGTCGTGTTTTCGTTGGCATTTGTAATCAACCTGTCGGTGCCCAGAGTCTGATTAGTATTGGTCAGTTTCTCCAGCAGATTGTCTGACCGGCCAAAAAAGTATTGTGTATTAAATTTGATGCCCTTTTTATTGATGGTATTAAAATTAAAGCCACCGCCCGATGAAGTTTGAACACCGCTGTAAGTTCCTCCGAAATTAATACCGTTAAATTCAAAGTAACCGCCGGTGTTCATCATCATTGAGTTTATACCACTTCTGTTAAAACCACCGATCCGCTGCACATCGTTTGGATTAAAACCAGGCTGATTAATGTTGTTGCCATAGGCCAGTACACTCACTTGGGTGGTATCCCTGAAAAAGTTCATCAAACCTCCCGCCTGATAGAGTTCTTTTAAGCCTCCGCCTGCATACAATTTACCAAAAGCACCTTTTTTAATGGCTTTTTTCAGTTTTAAATTGATAATCTGTGGAATTTCAGCTGCGGTTAAATCCGGATCGCGCCTTTTGGCCTGCTTATCATCCACCACCTGTACTTTATCGATAATATTTGCAGGCAGGTTTTTAGTTGCTATCTGCTGGTCGCCACCAAAGAACTCTTTTCCATCCACCAAAATTTTGCTTACAGCTTTTCCATTAACCTGTATAGAACCGTCTGCTGCAATAGAAACACCCGGTAATTTTTTTAACAGATCTTCCACCACTGCTGATGGAAGCGTTTTAAACGATTCGGCATTAAATTCTATGGTATCTTTGCGCACAATTACCGGAGGGCGCTCTGCCGAAATTACCACCTCGTTTAAATCGTTTGCTTTCGTAGAAAGGTAAAGTGTACCCAGGTTTAAAACCGGATTAGCTGCGGTTATTTCTACCTCTTTTCTAAAAGTTCCATATTGCCATGCAGTCACCACCAATCGGTATTTTAGTCCAACAGCCAAATTGTTGATTTTGAAAACACCTTTATCGTCCGATAATTTATAAGTAGTTAATGCACTATCGCCCACTTTATAAACGGAAATGGTTGAGTAATTTAAAGTGGTTTTATGGTTGGCACTATCTGCTAAAATTCCGGTGATACTTCCGTTTTTTTGCGCAAACAGGTTAAAAATAGTTAAAGTAAAGACAAACGAGAGTAAGATTTTCTTCATGTATGTTTTAAATAAGGAGCCTAAATTTATCGGCTATTTTTTTACCGGATTAATAAATGTGATGAAGCACATAAAAAATGTGACGGATTTAATGTTTGTTTAATAAGCTGACGCATAAAGCTCTTAAATGTTGCATGTAATGTAAAACTAAAAAAATAGTTTAAACTGGTTGGTCACTTTACTTTTACAAAGACAACTTTTAGAATATTTGGTTAAAACAAAAAAGCCTCACCACATGACATAGTGAGGCCGGGTTGAGGCGCAATTAATTTAGTGTAGATCGTTATAACTGATAATTTTTACCTCAGGATTTTTAGCTAAAATTTCTTCCATCCACTTGCGGTGCGAAGCACCAACGCCTACAACGATCCTTTTGGCATTTTTTGCTTTTGCCTGCTCAATGATGTTTTTGCACATGCCCTCGTTCCTTAACATCCATTGGGCAATCATGGCTTTAACCGATTCGGTGGGGAAGCCTGCATAACCATAAAAGTGACTGCCACCATAAAAATTCCAGGCTTCATCCAATACGCCATATTTTGCGGTATTCATTCCGGTATACTGATCGGCATTAAAAACCTTAGATTCCTCTTCACTATAACTCCAATACGCTTCAATGGCTTTAACTGTAGCCGCCTCGGCTGAAGTGCTGTCTGCTTTGGCTTTGTTGATCATGATTTTGTATAAGGAATCTGTTTTGGTCCAGGCTACGCTCCATGGTTGATCATAAGTTTGACAGTCCATCTTGTAAATCTGATCCTGGCCCAACTGATAAATCAACGGAAAATAAATTTTGCTGTATTCGCTTCCTGGTCTGTATAAGCCAGCTTTTTTTAAAGAATCTAAGCCACCGAACATTTTTGCATATTGAGCCAGTTCCTCTTTGCCAAATTTATCTTTCATATAATTTTCGAGTACGAAAATCTGGTATTCTGCATTTCCCCTGTCAAGGTTTTTAGCATAATTTACAGCTAAATCCATACGGGTTTTATGGTAGTAAGCAAAAGAAGAAAGTGCTTTCTGATCTTTTTTAATTTGTGAAACAATGTTTTTGAGTGTTTCAGGATTATATTTTTCGATGTAATCGTGACCTTTTTTAAAAGCTTTAACTGCCCAATTGCCTGATTCGAGCTTAGTATAATCACTTTCTGGTAAATATTCGCCAAAAACCATATCGGGTTTAAAGTTTTTCAGCTTATTGATGATGACCTGAAAATTCTGGGTAGATTTAGCATTATCATGACTGGAACCAACGATCACAATTTCGATCTGGTTTTGGGCATTCGATTTAAGTACAGCTGTGGTTAACAGTAAAAATGCAAGGCTAAGTTTTAGTATAGTTTTCATAATGAATCTAGTTTTGTTTTTGTTGATTCAAAGATGAGCATACACATTTGGCCACTAAATTTAATTATCCCAATGGTCGGTTATATTATCCGAATACGGCAAAAGAGGCAGTTAGATGTTGATCCGTTAAAATTGAATGTTGGGATAGCAGATTAAGGTTTTTGTCCTAAAAATGAGCTTATTGCATCAGTTTTTGGTTAAAGCCCACAATTAACTTAAAGAGATTGTTGTATTTGTTTAAAGGTAAAGTTTCTGGTTTATCAAATATATCATGATAAGCTGACGGACCGCCCTGCGTATAGATAAAAAAAGCAGGAACGCCTCTTTCAGTAAAGAAATAATGATCGCTATTGGCGGCTTTTCCCCTCGAATTGATTTTGGAAATGTAGTGATGTTCATCATTAATAGTGTTGAGCTGTGCAAAAGCTTTTGGATAAACCGATGCATTAACTACCGTCATTCCGGCCTCACCTGTTCCAACCAGATCGAGGTTAAGGAGAAATTTAATTTTACTCAAAGGTACCAGTGGATTTTCTACAAAATATCCGGAGCCTAACAAGCCGGCTTCTTCCCCGGCAAAACAGATAAAACCAATAGAATAAGGTTGAGGATTGGCGGCATAATATTTGGCCAGGCTTAATAAAGTAGCCACTCCGGCAGCATTATCATTGGCTCCCGGAAAATAAGTATCAGCACCCATTCCACCCAGATGATCGTAATGCGCAGTAATGATTAAAAGTGAATCGGGAAATTTGGTTCCTTTAACAAAAGCACAAACATTTGCTGCCTGAAAATCGGGAATAAATTTATTCTCGATATCAACATTGATTTCTTTTGGTGTGGCTGTAAAATATTTTTTATTAACCTGAATGATTGTTTTTTCTCCGACTTCGGTAGCTACAGACCAGGTAAGTTTATCTTTTAATGAAACAGTTAACGAAGGCTTGGCTTGATAATTAAGGCTATCTACAGGGGTTAAATTCGCTTTTTGTTTGATGTCGGGACTTTCGTTGTTAATGATGAAATCTTTACCTGGAATGAGTTTTTGCCCGTTTATAGCAACCATCATTTTCGAGGGAAAAGTATTTACCGGGAAGCTAAAATCCTGTGTGTAGGTTGTGCCCATGGGTAATAAGCCCATTTTATGGTACGCATCAGCAATATAACCGGCAGCTTTTTTCATGCCATCTTTGGTGTAACCCCTGCCCCAGAAAGCTTTTGAAGTAAGGGTATTTATTACCTGACGTGTATAGGTAGAATCCTGCGCAAAGGTGTTGATAGCCAAAAACAAAAAAATAATAGCCCAAAGTTTTTTCATGCCGAAATTTAGTAAAATAAAGTTACTGTTGAATTTCTCCGCTAACGCTCGTTTCTAACGAGCGTTGAATAATTTATCGTTTACAAACGATAGAATCGTATAGCTATTTATGCACTCGTTTGGAAACGAGCGCAAACATTTTCATGTTTAAGCAAAAAAAAAGGTTGATGTTTAACAGCATAGCCATTATTCATCAACCTTTTAACTCATTTCGTCACCCTGAATTCTGCTAACGCTCGTTTCTAACGAGCGTTGAATAATTTATCGTTTACAAACGATAGAATCGTATAGCTATTTACGCACTCGTTTGGAAACGAGCGCAAACATTTTCATGTTTAAGCAAAAAAAAAGGTTGATGATTAACAGCATGGCCATTAATCATCAACCTTTTAATATAAAATAAGATTCTTTTACTTTACCAGATAAGGCTGCAAAGCGGTTTTAATTTTTTCTTTGTTCTGTGCTGCAGTCCATTTTTCTTTGATAGACTGATCGCCTAAGCTAAATAGGGTTTCGTAAAGCAATTTGCCATTCGCCATGGTTTGTACTTTAAAGGTATTTTGCGATCCGATGATATCGGCCCAAACACCACGTACATCTGCCCAGTAAGATTTTTGGCTTGCCCACCATTTTTGTGCATTGGCAAAAGTTTTAGGGTCTATTTTGGTAAATTCCTCATAACCTTTTTCAACAGCCAATAATTTATCACCGCTGGCCGAACGCACAATTTTTTTATTGTCCTGCTCAAACATCCAGCCATCTTTAGTAATGGTAATCCTGCTGCCGCGGTTTAATACATTGTAATCTTTACGTACGGTCGATTCTCTTCTTGGCAGTGGAGAATCTGTTTCGCTTTGCCATGCATCATGACCGCCAACATGACTCCATGTTCCGTAACCCTGGTAACGTGGACTATCATCTACCTGATAAACTTTCTGCGTCCATTTCCCTTTTACATCGGCAGGGGTTAAGTTACCTTTTTTCCATGCATTACCTTCAGTATAAAGCATAATATCAGTATCCTCATACGTCCAGTCCTGGCGCCAGTGTTTAATTACCGTAGTATCGTTAATGGCCAGCATGTGCTGAATTACGATCCTTTTAGGCTCATCAACAATAATTTCGGCCCATTCGTTGCCGTGGCTTTCGTAAGGTTTGCTGAATTTATAATTCGGATCCGGAGCAGTTACTTCGCCATAATTGAAATTCACTTCGTAAAAACCTGCTAAAGATTTAATGGCTTTTCTATCTTTTTCCAGTTTTTCTTCCTGAGAATCTGTTTTTGTTTGTGCTGTAGCATTAAGGGTAATCAAACCGGTTAACACTAAAATTAGGTTTAAAAACTTCATTTTTATGATTAATTAGGATGTACTTAGTTTTCCGCAACTGCGGGATTTTTCTTCTTTTTCTTTTTGCCCCACCAGATGATAAATCCGGTTATGGGCAAACTTGCTGCAATAAGGCTTGCAAAAAATGCCATAATTTTTCCGGGCAGGCCCAAAATAGCGCCCACATGGATATCGTAATTCATGCCGATTAGTGCTTCGCCGGCATTTTTGTCGCTTTGGTTTTTACGTGCCAGTAATTTCCCTGTATACTGATCGAATAACAGCACATCGAAGTTCCAGTAGGTTTCGGCCCCTTTATAACCTGTTGCATAAATGGTTGCTGAACCACCTTCTGCCGGCGACATGCCAATGCGTTCAGCATTTTTAAAGGTTTTTTTTGCCGTTTCGAAAGCCACATCAAACGGGATGGCGTTTATGGTTTTGGTCGAATCTGATTTAGCTGATACTTCTTTTGGCGGCGTAGTGCTGCCCGAGGCCACTACATAAACCGTTGCCTGAAACCATTGAAATGCCCAAACCAATCCGGTTAAAGCCAGCATCAGGCAGATGGTCATCACATAAAAGCCCAATACATTGTGCATGTCGTAATTGATGCGTTTAAACTTGGCCTTCCATTTAATTTTGAAACTCTTATCAAAGTTTGATTTTTTGAGGTTTTTAGGCCACCACATCACCATTCCGGAGATTAAGAGGAAAACAAATATAATGGTGCTCCAGCCTATAATTTGTTGCCCGATAGGATGATTGATCAGGAAACTCCAATGCAGCATTTTAATGATACCGAAAAACTCGTATTTATAATCGGTAACCATTGTGACTTTACCTGTATACGGATTGATGAGTACGAGGTCATAATAATCTATCGAATCGAAATACCAGAAAGCTTTAGGATCGCCGGGTTTATAGGTGCCAAACTCCCAGGCGCGGTCGGCCTGGCTATAACTTGAGATAAAAGTTACTTTTTTCTTTCCGCCCAAAGCTTTTTCTGCGGTTGCTTTTAATTTACTTAAGGCAATAGTTTGTTTATTTGCCGGTACTTCAACAAAAAACTGTTTTCTGTGGATAAACTCAGTAATTTCTTTCTGAAAAGCGAAAATACAACCCGTAACACCCAAATGAAAAACCACCAAACCTGATGCGATACCCAACCACAGGTGCAGCCAATCGCTGATTCTTCTTATCTGCGATTTCTTTGTTTTTTTCTGATTAGGTTTTGTTAGCGCCATTAAAGCTTTATTTAATAAAAGAACCAATTGATGGCTAAAACCATCAATTGGTTAAAAATTTTGAAACTATAAGGTTATTTAACCTCGGTTGTGTAGGTTACTAAATGCCAGGTTTTTTCATAATCCTTTCCATTCAGTTTTCCAGGTTTTTTTTCTTCTGTAAAAGCTTCAAGAAAATAATTTCCCTTTGCAGCCGGTTTAAAGTTGAATTTGCCCTGGGCATCTGTTGCGGTAGGCTGGCCTTTTTTATCAGGACCAACAACGGTTAGCTTCTGGTTTGCAAAAGGTGCTTTGTTATAAATAACTTCGTGTACGGCAGTTTCACCAACTTTTAGGGCATGTTTATCCGGTCTGATGGTTAAAGCTGCATCTGCAGGGAAAACTGTATTTATTTTTAAGGTACTTACAGCAACATCAGCAAAAGCATAATATTCGATTTTTGCTTTCTCGTAAACTGCCGCTACCTCGTGTACAATAGAAAGTTTATAGGTTCCATCCTGATCCGGTGTGAAACTGGCTTTATAAAAAAGTACATCGGGCGAAGCTGTTAAAACTTTGGTAGTACCATTTGGAGCAGTTAAAACCAGTTTGAAATCTTTCAGATTGCTGAACCATTTTACTGCCGTATCAGGTTCATTGTGTTCATACTCACCAAAAAAAACTTTTACGTCCTGAGGCTGTCCTTTTTTTCCTGTGGCCAATGTTTCTATCCATAAGGCATGTGCAAATACATTCGAGATGCTAAAGGCAAGGAATAGTGCTAGTAATGAGATTTTAGTTTTCATGTTTTCGGTTTTTTAAAACCTGGAGCATCTGATCTGATCCAGCTGCTCCAGGTTGGTATTATTAAAATTTATAAGCAATGCTTAATCTATAGTTTCTTGGTGCTTCTGCCTGATAATAATAGGCATTTAAGTACTGGTAATACGATCCGCTAAACAGATACTTATCCAAAATGTTAAATGCATTGGCTGTTACTTTAAACTTCGGCTGCTCATAAAATATGCCTCCATCCAGTTTAAAATAATTAGGCAGTTTCTGTAAACCAACACTCCAGGTGTCGGTTGCACGTCCGGCCAGGTGGGTAAAACCTGCCGAAATCCCTGAACCTTTAAGTGCACCGTTCTGCAGCGTGTAGGTTAACCATGCATTTGATACATGTTTGGCAAAACCTGGGATGATATCGCCAGCATTTATACCTTCAACACCAGGTGTTACTTTGGTTACTTTGGCGTCGGTGTAGGCATAGTTAGCAATCAGCGTTAAACCTTCCACAATTTTACCTCTTAAATCGAATTCGATACCCTGTGCTCTTTTTTCGCCCAAAACAACGCTAAAGTTTTCTTTAATCTGTTTTGTAGGATCGTTCGGGAAATTCGGATCCTGAATAAAAGCATTATTTGGATCTGTGGTCAGTTCGTTTTGTTTGGTTATCCTGTAAGCAGATAGGGTAGTGTTCCAGCGGCCATCAAACCAGTCTTTTTTAATGCCAATTTCCTTGTTGTTTCCGGTAATGGGTTTCGGGGTGGCACCACTGCGCAATAAGCCCGATTGAGGGGTAAAAGCTTCGTCGTAAACAGCGTAAATTGACATGCTTTTATCAACCGATACACTTAAACCAACCCTTGGGGTAATATGTTTTGCCTTATCTGGTGCGCCGCCCCAGGCCGACTGACTTACATAAGTATAACGGCCAGCCAATGTTAAACGCACAATGTTATTAAAAAAGCCGAGTTCATCCTGGATGTAACCGCTCAGGTATTTAGAATCCATTAAACCTCCGGCTGCAACAGCCCTTTGCGCTAGTGGCGTGGCGCGGTCGAAGTCTGGAAATCCATTGGTTGGGAAGCCATAATCAGGATGATTAGGGTTGAAAGGAGAAGTTGGAAGATCCAGATCGTGCGATTGGCCCCAATCTGCCATATAGTTTTTCTTTCCACCATCAAACCCGGCTAAAATACGGTGGTTAATGCCGAAAGTTTTGGCCTGGCCATTGATGAATAACTGGGCCAGTTTCATGCTGCTCTCTGCGTCCCAGATCCCTACATTTCTGATTAAGGTGCCATTTGCATTTACTGCTGATGGCCACGAACTATATCCGTTTTGCAGGTATTTAAAATATGCTGCCTGTGCTGTTAATTTCCAGGTATCGCTAAAGTTATGTTGTAGATTTAAGAATAAGCTATGATCATTCATCCGGGTTGGCGGAAGCCCTGGCTGGGTCATGGTTAATTCTCTTGGATAAGTGGCATAACCTGCCGGCGAAAAAATATAATAAGAACCTACCTCAGTCATTTTTGCATTTTGTAAGGTATATTCAGCTGTGAATTTGGTGCGGTCTGATATCTGGTAACTCAATACCGGAGCAAAGGTATACCTGTCGTTTTTTTCATAAGGCCTGAAAGAACCTTTGCTTTGCATTGCGGCATTTAAACGGAACAAGAATTTGCCATCGGCAGTAAGTTTACGATCGAAATCAACAGTTGTTCTGTAAAGATCATAACTTCCCAGGGTGAAAGAAACCTCGCCTTTGTTAAATCCCGTAGGCTTTTTGGTTACCACATTGTACATTCCGCTCGGATCACCATTGCCCAGCATAAAACCTGCCGGACCCTTTACAAATTCGATATGGTCTACAATACTCATATCCTCAGTTAATGGTCCCCAATATGATGATACCACATTAAAACCATTGCGCATGGCCTGGATCTGCGAACCGCGCATGGTAATGTTGGTGTACATATCGCCCCAGTGTTCCAAACGTACTGCACCGCTCACATTTCTGATCAGGCCATCGCTCATGCTGATGATCTGCTGATCTTTGATTACCTGATCGCTAACAGTCTGTATATTTTGAGGCGCTTCCAGCAATGGCTCATTCAATCTTAATGATGCCGAAGGAAGACTGATTTTATAACGGCTGTTTTTGCCAGCTACAGTAACTTCTTCCAGTACCTGATCGTTTTCTTTCAAAGTAAAATCTACCACAAGGTTTTGTCCGGCAGTAATGGTGATGCTTTTTTCTGATGGATCAATACCCACAGCCGATGCTTTAATGGTGTAGGTGCCAGCTTTAACCCTGTTGATGGTATATAAACCATTTTCATCAGAGATAGTTCCTAAACCTCTTCCTTTTAATCCGATGGAGATAAAAGCTGCAGGTTTTCCATTGGAGGTAGACACTTTACCTTTTATAGTTCCAAATTGTTGTGCAAAAGAAAATAAACTAAAAAGAGAGAGTAAGAACGTTAAGCCAATGGTTTTAATTTGATTCATTTTAATATTGATAAGAAATTTTATTAGAATTTGTAGGTAACGCTAGCGGCATAAGTTCTTAACCTTTGTGGATTTTGGGTAGTATAACCTATCCAGTATTTTTCGTCGGTTAAATTGTCAACCTTTGCAGAAAATCTAATTTTTTTAAGGTCGTAAAATGCAGATGCATTTAGAACGGTGTAGGCAGGTAGGGTGTATATGCCCATACTAACGCTATTCACGATTTTGTTATCACTTGAATAATTACCACCAAATCCAAAGCCAAGGCCATTTAATGCATTTCTTGTAAAGCGATAGCTGACAAAGAAATTGGCAACATAAGGAGACATTGCGGTGCCTGGTCTTCTGTTTATCACATCAGCATCGGCCTCGGTATATTTCGAATCATTGTAAGCAAAACCTGCAATAATATTTAAACCATTTAAAGGGTTGGCAATAATATCAACTTCTACCCCTTTACTTAACTGCGTACCATTCTGGATCTGAGAATTTGCCGGGTCAACAGGATCGGCCCTTAGTACGTTCTCTACTTTAATGTTGTAATAGCTAATGGTAGATGATAATTTTCCATTAAAGGCGTCGAGTTTAACACCACCTTCTATCTGATTTGCCTGCTCAAGTTTTGCAATAGCAGTAGTTAGTGTGCCGTTAACCTGTGTACGGTAAGCACCTTTGTTGGTAAAGCTATTTTGATAGTTCGCAAAAATTGAAACCTGATCCTTCACCGGTTGATAAACCAAACCAAATTTAGGCGAGAATCCCTTTTGGGCATAAGGTTCGACCGGGCTATATTCCAATCCGCCTTTATTATCGAAATAATCATAGCGCAATGCTGCCAATGCCCTTAACCTGTCGGTTATATTTAATACGTCAGAAATATATGCGCCATAAATATTGGTTTTTACATTTACAATATATGGAGGTGCCATGTTTTGCTGCAAATAGCGTTGTGCTACATTTTGGCCATTAAATTGGCTATAATTAAATCCAGCAACATTTAAAGGCACAATATCAAACTGGTTGATGCCATTAAAATTGATGGTTGGGCTTTTTCTAAAAAAATCGAATCCCACAACTGTTCTGTTGCGCAAACTACCGATATTAAAATCGGCATTGAAGTTTTGTTGTACGCCGTACAGCTGGCTTTTTGAACTTTCTGTAGATTGATCTGCCCTTACCAGATAATTGCTTTTGCCCGCATCTTCTGGCTTTCCGGTAACTACATTATCAGGCAATAAATAGAAATAAGGACCATAACCATTAGAAAAACTGTGACTGCTGGTAAAAATCGTACTAGAGCTGAAATGCTCAGAAAATTTATAATCTGCCTGAGCAAAAAAGTTTGTGCTTCTTGATGTATTCAACAATCCATCGCCCCTGTAAGGTTGGTTGTAATCCAGCTTGGTTTCAGCCGGCGATGTAGCGCCCAGCGCTGAAGTGGGGTAATAGAAAAAGAAGGCCTGTTTTCCGGTTCCTTGCGTATTAAAAATTTCAGCATCTAACGATAAGGTTAGCTTCTTTGTGATTTTGAAGAACAAGCTTGGTGCTATGGCAAAACTTTTGTCGTAGCCTACACCCTGAAAATCATTGATGTAATTATATGCTGCATTTATCCTGAAAGCGATGTTGCTGTCTAAAGGTTTATTAAAATCTACACTAACCCGGCTAAAATCCGAATTTCCCAGGGCAACATTTACTTCACCAGCTGTTTTGAAGAAAGGTTTTTTGGTTATGCGGTTTATTGCACCACCGTAAGAGGTTAATGCGCTGCCAAATAAAGTACCCGAAGGACCTTTTAATACTTCTAGTTTTTCGAGGTTAACCGCATCTATGCCTCCGGTAACTAAACCTGCAACTCCGTTTCTTAATGATGATTGTGCGGTAAAGCCACGTAAACTGAAGAAACTGCCTCCATCGCCCCCACGTCCGGTTGGCTCCCACATTTTTTGTAGTCCCGGAATATTTCTTGTTGCATCATCAACAGAGAAAACCATCTGGTCGGCCAACACCGCCTTATCTACAGTATTGTAAACCTGTGGGTTTTCTAAGTTATTAAGCGGCATTTTCGATATATATTCACTTTTTTTGGTGGAATACCGGTTATCCTTTGCTTTGTTGATATTGACCTCACTGAGCTGGTTAGAATTCTGACTAATCACAAAATCAACCGTTTTGTTTTCACCTGCAGTAATTACCACCGGTTTTTCTATTGTTTGTACACCTACAGCCGAAACCCTTAAAATATAAGAGCCTGGTTTAACGCGTTGAATTTCGAAAGTACCTTTATCATTGGTTACATTCCCTAAACCTTTTCCTTTCAAACCTACCGAAATATAAGCCGCTGGTTTACCATCTGATGTGGTAACGGTACCGCTAACGGTAGAAAATTGCTGGGCAAAGGAGAGTAAGCTGAGAAAAGTTAAAAGAAATGTTAAACTAAAAAGTTTGATTTTAAACATGATACTATTTATTTGGATTAATTCTAAAGAGCTGCAAAATAACGGGAGAAATTGTTATTATCCAAATTATTTTGAATTATTCTAAATAATAAAATGTTAAAATTGAGGTTATAACCTAAGTGCGGTCATTATTTTGTTTAAAAGGTCTCTGGCAGATTTTTAACGCTAGGTCGTCACCCTGAATTTATTTCAGGGTCTATCTGGTAGAGAAGATAACAAGTATCGAAAAAAGAAATATACGGGCATAAAAAAGCCCCATATCATATCAATAACATAGGGCAATTAGAAAAAAAGTATTGTTTTATTTAATTGTTATAGCCTGTAAGGTTAATGCGCGTTCGGTATCATTTGCAGGTGTAACCAGGCCATTTAATATCACATCATAATGGAAACCGGCAGTAAAAGTAGTACTGCCCGTTGTAGCCTTAACTGTACCCGATGAAGTTTCTTTTGCATCAAGTGAATAAGTTCCTGCATCTACGGTAATAAAACCACTCGCATTTTTAAAGGTTTTGCCTGTAAATAAAGCGGTAGTGCCGCTGGTTTTAAACAGGTCAAATGCTGTTGCATCCGGAGATAAGTTGATAAAACGGATATAAGCTTTATCTGCTACCGGCACCGAAAGATCATCGCCTATGGTATAAATATCCAATGCATTCGGTTTGTTGATAAGATAGGTTGAATAATAAGAACTGGCACTTAAAGATACGGTTTTGGATAATAAACTTTCGGTGCTGCTTGCTGTGGTAAATTTTAAAGTATAGGCACCGGCTGCAAAAGAGGCGTAAGATGCAGAACCTCCAAAAGGTAATGCTGCGCTGTTAAGCATGGTGCTGTTAAAATAAGCATTGTAAGTAGCCAGAGATGGGGAAGTATTAACCACCCTGATATAAGATATAGTTGGATCGGCTGTTTCTGTTTTTTTGCATGAAGTAAAAGCCGTAAAAGCGATCAGCACAAATAAAGTAAGGGCTTTGAAATTAAATGGAGTAGAACTCTTCATATTGTTAAATTTGATTTAATAGTAGGAAATAATGTTAAAACGGTAACGCCGCAACATTCGCTACAGCTATGCAAATATTGTATTTAAAACAATATTAAGGGTGTTAAATGTTGTTAAGCAGATGTTAAAGTTTGAAATTATATTTTAACAATGTTAACACGGGTAAAGGTAGCCATCCTGAAATTGATTAAAAAGTATTTTTTTTTGGAATTATGAAAGGCCATTAGGTGTATGGTTAAGTCAGATTAGTTTAAAAAAAACGAAAGCTTAACATAAAAAAAACGAGATATTATTGTGTAACTCGATTTTTATTTAAACCTTTGCACCTCAATAGAGTTAAAGCCGTTTTAATACGCAAGAAATGATTAAACAAATTTTACATAAACTTTCTGTTTCCACAGCACAATCAGTGTCTGGGAAAAGTTTGTTTATTAATCATTTTCAGCCCGTATTTTATTACCCCACAAGCCGGCAAAATTTCACTCCACGTATTTAGTACCCAAGCTAAACGTAACGAGGAATTGATCCTCTCTAAAAACCCAATTAACAAGAATACTTATAATTTTTCGTTAGAAAACGAATGGATATTAACGAATTTATAGTGCAGGTTGCACTTCCTGAACATCGTGTATTTGCAGAAGAAATTGTAACCGAGATGGCAGAATCTGCTAAAGCACGTGGTACCGGTATCGCAAAGCGTTCGCCGGATTATGTTGCAGGCAAGATGATTGAAGGCAAGGCTGTAATTGCTTTCCACAAGGATGGCACATGGGCCGGTTTCTGTTATATCGAAACCTGGAGCCACGGACAGTTTGTGGCCAACTCCGGATTAATTGTTTCTCCTAAATTCAGGAAAGCTGGTTTGGCGCATGCCATTAAGGAAAAGGTTTTCGAGCTTTCGAGAACATTATACCCTAAAGCAAAGATTTTTGGTTTAACAACCGGTTTGGCCGTAATGAAAATCAATTCAGATTTGGGTTACGAACCGGTTACCTATTCTGAGCTTACACAGGATGAAGAATTCTGGAAAGGCTGCCAGAGTTGCGTAAACTTCGAGATATTAAAAATGAAGGAACGTAAAAACTGCATGTGTACCGCCATGCTTTACGATCCGGCTACGCAGAAACATGATGCCGCCAAAAAGTTTGCAGAAGAACTACAGAAAAAACCAAAATTATACGAGCGTTTTATGCGCATTAAACAACGTTTAGTTGTTAAACCAAAGCCTAAATCAGGCTTAAAAGCCCTTTTATTTTTATTTACCCTTTTATTTAAATAGCATGAAAAAAGTTGTTTTAGCATTTAGCGGAGGCTTAGATACCTCATTTTGTTGTATTTACCTTGCACAGGACCGCGGATTGGAAGTTCATTCGGTAATTGTAAATACCGGTGGTTTCTCTGACGAAGAATTGCAGGAAATTGAGAAAAGAGCTTATGCTTTGGGCGTAAAATCGCATGCTGTGGTAGATGAAACAGAAGGTTATTATGATGATTGTATCAAATACCTGATTTTTGGAAACGTATTGAAAAATGCAACTTATCCGCTATCGGTAAGTGCTGAGCGCGTAAGCCAGGCAACAGCTATTGCCAACTATGTTAAAAAAATCGGTGCCGATTATGTTGCGCACGGTAGTACCGGAGCAGGTAACGATCAGGTGCGTTTTGATATGATCTTTAATATCCTAATTCCAGGAGTTGAAATCATTACCCCGATCAGGGATTTAAAATTATCACGCGAAGCGGAAATTGAATATCTGGCACAACATGGTGTTGAATATAGTGCCGAAAAAGCAAGATATTCCATCAATAAAGGTTTATGGGGAACTTCGGTAGGTGGGAAAGAAACTTTAACATCACACGAAACTTTACCCGAAAGTGCATGGCCAACACAGGTTACCGAAACAGAATCGCGTAAAGTAGAATTAACTTTCGAAAAAGGCGAACTGGTTGCCATTGATGGCGAAAAACTGGCACCGGTAAGGGCAATTCAGAAATTACAGGCTATTGCACAGCCTTTCGGTATCGGCAGGGATATCCACGTTGGTGATACCATCATCGGCATTAAAGGTCGTGTGGGTTTCGAGGCCGCCGGACCAATCATCATCATTAAAGCACACCATACTTTAGAAAAACATACTTTAACCAAATGGCAGTTAAGCTGGAAAGAGCAGTTATCATCTTTTTATGGCAACTGGCTACACGAAGGTCAGTTCCACGATCCGATTATGCGGAATATCGAGGCATTTTTAGCCGATACACAAAAGTTTGTGAGCGGTAAGGTGTTTGTAGAGCTGTTGCCATACCGTTTCCAGATTATCGGAATTGAATCTAACCATGATTTAATGAGCAATAAATTTGGCAGCTACGGCGAAATGAACAACGCCTGGAGCGGAGAAGATGTTAAAGGTTTCTCTAAAATATTCGGCAACCAGGTAATGATCTGGCATAAAGTGAATGGTGAGGTGGAAGGCTAAAAGGTTGAAGGCCCAAGGTCTCGATACCAAATACTTGATACCAAATGGTCGATACCAAATACTCGATACTAAATACTTGATACCTAAAAATGAGCGAAATCCTTTCAAAAGATAACTGTTTAAGCCACTACAAATGGGGCGATAACTGTGATGGATGGAATTTTGTAAGCAAGCCTGAGGCAGTAATTAAACAAGAGTTGATGCCTGCAAAAACTGCTGAAAAATTACATTTTCATACTTATGCCGAACAATTTTTCTTTATACTGAAAGGACAGGCAACTTTTTTAGTTGAAGGCGAAACATTTACAGTTGATACCAGCAAAGGTTTGCAGATTAAGGCCGGTGATAAACATAAAATTATGAACAATGGTGTTGGTGATTTAGAATTTATACTCTTTTCATACCCATCAACCCAAAACGACAGAACCGATTGTGAATAACATAACGATAAAACAGCTAGGATTAACAGATGCCCACTTGGTAGTTGGCCTGTTTAACCAGTATCGTATATTTTATAAACAGTTTTCGGATATCGGTATGGCGAAGGCTTTCATTGATGAACGTTTACAGCACCACGAATCGGTTATTTTTGTAGCCATAGATGATGATAGTCAGCAGCCTGTTGGTTTTACGCAGTTATATCCAAAATATTCTTCAGTAAGGTTAAGTAAAAACTGGATTCTGAACGATTTATATGTTGCTGAAGATTATCGGAAGCAGGGTATCGGCGAAAACCTGATTAAAACTGCAATGGATTTTGCCAGAAACAACGGGTCTACATTTGTACAATTGGAAACCGCTATTAACAATTTTACTGCGCAGCACCTGTACGAAAATATCGGTTTTGTAAAGCAGGGAAACGACGAAGAATTTTTTCTTTATAAAATAGCATTAAACTCATAGAGATGAATAAAATTAAAGCAGGAATAATTGGTGGTGCAGGTTACACTGGGGGCGAAATGTTACGCATCCTGGTTAACCACCCAAATGTTGAAATTGCTTTTGTAAATAGTACCAGTAACGCAGGGAATCTGATTTCTGATGTACATACTGATTTGATCGGCGATACAGATTTAAAATTTGTAAGCGATATTCCGCAAGATATCGATGTATTATTTTTATGTGTTGGCCACGGTGATGCGAAAAAGTTTTTAGCCGCTAATCCGATCAGCGAAAACATTAAAATCATCGATTTATCACAGGATTTCAGGTTAAATGAAAAATCGGCATTCGAAAGCCGAGAATTTGTTTACGGATTGCCCGAACTGAACCGTGATAAAATTAAAACGGCTAAAAATATTGCCAATCCGGGTTGTTTTGCAACCTGTATCCAATTGGGTTTATTGCCGCTGGCTGCAAAAGGATTGATCAAAAAAGAGGTTCACATCAATGCAACAACCGGTTCAACCGGTGCCGGACAGAGTTTGGCTGCCACTTCGCACTTTAGCTGGAGAAACAATAACCTCTCCATTTATAAGGCATTTGAGCATCAGCACCTGAACGAAATCAGTGAAAGTTTGTTACAGCTGCAGCCATCACTTTCCGAGGCTTTAAATTTTATCCCACAGCGTGGTGCATTTACCAGAGGGATTTTGGCTGCTATGTATCTCGATAGTGATTTAACTTTGGAAGAAGCACAAAATATTTACGAAACGTATTATGCTACGCATCCTTTTACACATGTAAGTCAGAAAAATATCGATTTAAAACAGGTTGTAAATACCAATAAAGCACTGGTTCATGTAGAAAAACATGGCGGTAAATTGTTTATCATCAGCATTATCGATAACCTGTTAAAAGGCGCTAGCGGCCAAGCGGTTCAGAACATGAACTTAATGTTCGGCTTTGAAGAAACAGCCGGCTTACGCTTAAAGGCCGCTAATTTCTAGGTAGAAGGCTGATAGACCAAAGCTGAAAGACCAAAGACCAAAGAGGATATAGCATGATGCCAACATAAAGTAAATAATGATTAAATATTGCATTAAGCTTAGTCTTTTTGCTTTTAAGCTTAGAAAATGAGAGATTATCAGAAATTGGATGTTTGGAAGAAATCACATTTGATGGTTCTATATGTCTATAAATTCATTTTGCCTGATTTTCCTGCTCATGAAAAATACGATTTGCAAAGTCAGGTAAAAAGAGCGGCATATTCTGTTCCATTAAATATTGTTGAAGGAGCAGGGCGGCGGACCGAAAAAGATTTTGCACATTTTCTTGACAATGCTCTAGGCTCTGTTCAAGAAATGGAATACGCTTGTTTTCTGGCAAAAGATTTAGAATATCTTGAAGAAAGCAAATATTTAGAAATTTATAAAATGGCTGGTGAAGTTAAAGCAATGTTAATTGGCTTAATTAAACACCTAAGACAATAACCAAGATTGAATACTGATAGATTAGGCTTGATGCTATATGAAATATTGCAGGAAGCTTTGGTCTTTAGTCTTTGGTCTTCAACCTTATTAAAAAATGAACTTATTCGACGTTTACCCACTTAACGATATAGAAATAACAAAAGCAGCAGGCAGCAATGTTTGGGATGCTAATGAACAACAATATTTAGATTTATATGGCGGTCATGCCGTGATTTCGATCGGCCATACCCATCCACATTATGTAAGCCGTTTAACCGATCAGTTAAATAAAGTTGGTTTTTATTCCAATTCGGTTAAAATTCCTTTACAGGTTCAGCTTGCAGAGAAATTGGGTGAAGTTTCTGGTAAAAAAGATTTTCAATTGTTTTTATGTAATTCAGGTGCCGAAGCAAACGAAAATGCTTTAAAACTGGCTTCATTTTACAACGGAAGAAAAAAGGTGATTGCCTTTACAGGTGCTTTCCACGGCCGTACCTCCTTAGCAGTTGCTGTAACCGATAATCCTAAAATTGTGGCTCCGGTTAACCAGACCGAAAATGTAATCTTTTTGCCTTTTAATAATGAAGTTGCTTTAGAAGAAACTTTTAAAGCACAGGGCAATGATATTTCAGCAGTAATTATCGAAGGTATCCAGGGAGTTGGTGGTATTAAAGAAGCTTCCAAAAGTTTTCTTCAAAAAATCCGTTCGCTTTGTGATGAACATAATGCCGTATATATTGCCGATAGCGTACAATGTGGCTACGGACGTACGGGCTCTTTCTACTCGCACGATTATTCGGGTGTTGAAGCCGATGTGTATACCATGGCAAAAGGAATGGGGAATGGATTTCCGGTAGCGGGGATTTCTATTGCACCTAAATTTAAACCTTGGCATGGCGAGTTAGGTACAACTTTTGGCGGTAATCATTTGGCCTGCGCTGCTGCACTGGCGGTTTTAGAAGTGATGGAAAAAGATAACCTGATCAAAAACGCCGAAGAAGTAGGGAATTACCTGATTGCTGAATTGAAAAAATTTGAGCAGGTGGTAGAAGTACGTGGTCGCGGATTAATGATCGGTATTGAATTGCCCGAAGAACTTGCACATGTTAAAAAAGAGCTGTTGTTTACATACCATATTTTTACCGGCGAAGCTAAACCTAACGTAATCCGTTTATTACCTGCTTTAAACTTGACTAAAGCGCACGCTGATGAATTTTTAGCTGCCTTTAGAAAATTAGTAAAATAAGGTAGATGGAGGGAAGGTAGAAGGGTGGAAAGCCTGAGAAAGGCTAAGAATTATAAAATAAAAATTAAATCAGGCGATATTAATCGCAATTATAAATTTTGAGGGATGGCGATATTGAGGGAGAACAAACCTTCAACCTTTCAGCCCTCAACCTTTAACCTCATAGAAAAGATGAACTTGTTCACTTCCGTACACGATGTTCCAAGCATCAAACAATTTGTAAATGATGCACTTGCGTTAAAAGCAAATCCATATGCGCACCAGGATTTAGGTAAAAACAAAACCCTGGGCCTGGTTTTCATGAACCCGAGTTTACGTACCCGGTTAAGTACGCAAAAAGCAGCCTTAAATTTGGGTATGAACGTAATGGTGATGAATATGGACAAAGAAGGCTGGGCTTTAGAAACACAGGATGGTGTGGTAATGAACGGCACAACCGTTGAACATATCCGTGAGGCTGCAGCCGTAATGGGACAGTATTGCGATATTTTGGGCCTGCGTTCTTTCCCAAAACTGAATAATCGTGAAGAGGATTATAGCGAAGATTTCTTTAATAAATTTGTGAAATACTGTGCTGTACCCGTGGTGAGTTTAGAAAGTGCAACACGTCACCCTTTACAGAGTTTTGCTGATATTATTACCATTCACGAAACGTGGACAAAACAACCCGATGGACGTAAACCAAAAGTAGTTTTAGCCTGGGCACCACATGTTAAGGCCTTGCCCCAGGCGGTGCCTAATTCGTTTGCAGAGTGGATGTGTAAAGCACAGGAAGAGGGTATGATCGATTTTACGATTGCGCAACCTGAAGGTTACGAACTTTCGGAAGATTTTACGACTAATGCTGATATTCAATACAATTTAGAAGAGGCTTTGGCCGGAGCAGATTATGTGTATGTGAAAAACTGGAGCAGTTATAAAGAGTATGGTAAAGTATTAACTTATCCTGATGGCTGGATGATGAACAACGAAAAGTTGAAATTTACCAACGATGCAAAAGTAATGCACTGTTTACCTGTTCGCCGCGATCTGGAATTATCATCCGAAATTTTAGACGGGCCAAATTCACTGGTTATCCACGAAGCTGGAAACCGTTTGTGGGCTGCACAGGCAGTAATTAAAGCAATGCTGGAAGAATTGAAATAACATTTGCTGAATGGATAATCCAATTAAAAATATTACAACAGATTTCGAGCATATTATTTTGCTTATTACGGAGGCCCGGAACAGGGTTTACACCAAAGCGAATGCGGAACTTGTAATGTTATATTTTAACGTTGGACAAATTGTTTCTGAAAAAGTTGCCAATGGTAATTGGGGCGATAGGACTGTAAATGACTTAGCTGATTATATAATAAAAAGGCAACCGTTTTTAAAGGGATTTAACCGTCGTGGACTTTATAGAATGAAACAGTTTTATGAGATGTACAGCGACGAAGGAATTGTGTCAGCACTGCTGACACAATTGCAAGGTATTGATAATAAGGATGATAAATTTGTGACAACACTGCTGACACAAATTAGTTGGACAAATCATTTGTTAATTTTAACTAAAACAAAAACAAGCGAGGAGAAATTATTTTATCTTTATCAAAGTATAAAAGAAAAGCTATCTACGCGGGAACTCGAACGTCAGTTAAATTCTGCTACTTTCGAACGTACTATGCTTGGTAATAAATTTGGCGGTGTTATAACCAAGCATTTACCCGAAGGGATTTTTAAAGATCCGTATGTTTTTGAATTTTTAGCTCTACCCGAAATTCATTCGGAAGACGATTTACAACAGGCCTTAATTAAAAACCTGCAGAATTTCATATTAGAAATGGGAAAAGGCTTTACCTATATGGGAAGCGAGTACAGGCTGCAGGTTGGAAATAAAGATTATTATACCGATCTGCTATTTTATCATCGCGATTTACAGTGCATGGTATTGTTTGAGTTGAAGATAGAAGAATTTCAGCCAGAATTTTTGGGAAAATTAAATTTCTATCTCGAAGCTTTGGATAGAGATGTTAAGCGGCCATTCGAAAATCCTAGTATTGGTGTTTTATTGTGCAAAGGTAAAGATGTTGAGGTTGTAGAATACGCCTTGGCCAGAAACTTGTCGCCAGCTTTAATCGCAGATTACGAAACTAAATTGATCGATAAAAAACTGCTTGCAGAAAAATTAAATCAACTTTCAGAAATTTTCTATAGAAATGAAGAATAAACAACTCACTATCATAAAAATAGGCGGAAACGTAATCGATAATTCAGAGAACCTGCATCAGTTTTTGTTGGATTTTACCGCATTACCGGGAGATAAGATCCTGGTACATGGTGGTGGTAAAATTGCAACCGAATTGGGCGAATCGTTAGGCATTGAAGCCAAAATGATTGAAGGCCGGCGGATTACGGATATTGAAACCCTGCGGATTGTTACCATGGTTTACGCTGGTTTGATCAACAAGAACATGGTTGCTCAGTTACAGGCCAAAGGCAGCAATGCCATCGGATTGAGTGGTGCTGATGGGAATGTGATCAAGGCAACAAAACGTTCGTTAAAAACCGTAACACATGGTATTGCTCCAGGACCATTGGCTGGTGCCGTAATCGATTATGGTTATGTTGGCGATCTGGATGAAAATTCTGTTTCTTCAACAACTTTAGATAGTTTGTTAAAAGCTGGCTTCGTTCCTGTTTTATGTGCCATTACGCATGATGGTAATACGCAACTTTTAAATACCAATGCCGATACCATTGCATCTTCAGTTGCGGTGGCGATGTCGGGATTATATGAAACGCGTTTGGTATATTGCTTTGAGAAAAAAGGCGTACTGAAGGATGTTAATGATGATGCTTCTGTAGTGAGAGAAATCAAAGCTGATGAATTTGAAGGCTTAAAATCAGATGGAACGGTACAAGGTGGCATGATTCCTAAGCTGCACAATGCATTCGAAGCCATTAAAAAAGGTGTTTCGGCAGTATACATTGGTAAAGCAGATGAATTAGCTGAACTTGCCGAAGGTACTTTCGGAACCAAAATGCTTAAATAGAGGTAGAAGGCAGGAAGGTTGAAGGTGTAAGGCTGAAAGTGGAGGATAGGATGGCTGAAGGTTTTACACAACGCATAAACTTGACCCGAAAATCGGTGTAATCAACTAATCTGTGAAGTCAAACCGAAGGAAGAACAAAATCTGTGTAATCAAATAATCTGTGTAATCAACCCGCAGGAAAATTAGTAATCATGACAAAAAAAATAGCCATAATCGGTAGTGGAAATATCGGTTTATCTTTAGCAAAAGGTTTGGTAAAAGCCAATTTTGCACAAGCTGCCGACATTACACTTACCCGTAGAAATATCGACCATTTAAAATCGTATGCCGAAGCCGGTTTTAAGGTAAGTAATAATAATAAACAAGCTGTTGTTGATGCTGATGTGGTGATTTTAGCGGTTCTTCCCCAGCAATTAAATACAGTTTTAGATGAAATTCAATCTTCAATTGCTCCTGCTAAACATTTGGTTATTTCGGTAATTTCCGGCGTGAGCTGTGCCGCGGTGAAGGAAAAACTGGGAGCTGATGTAGAGGTAATCCGCGTAATGCCAAATACGGCCATCGCTATCGGCCAATCAATGACCTGTATGGCCAGCGATAATGCTTCGGCAGAAAATATTACTAACGTGACCAAAATGTTCGAAACAGTTGGTTCTGTGGTTAAAATAAACGAAGATTTAATGACTTCGGCAACTGCACTTTGCGCCTGTGGTATTGCGTTTTTCTTGAGGGCAATTAGGGCAGCATCGCAGGGTGGTGTAGAAATTGGCTTCCATGCCGATGAAGCGCTGAAGATGGCCGTGCAAACTGCAAAAGGTGCAGCTGATTTGCTTTTATTACATGGAACACACCCAGAATCAGAAATAGATAAAGTAACTTCGCCGAAAGGTTGTACCATTGCCGGGTTAAACGAAATGGAGCACAATGGTTTTAGCTCATCACTGATAAAAGGTATTAAACTTTCGGCCTTAAAAGCCGGAAATTTATATACCAAAGAAGGTTAAAATCGATGTAAAATGGTTAAGGTAAGATGGATGATATACCTAACCAAAATTAAAAGTAACAGGTTAAAGATAAAACTTATCTTGCTACTTGATACTAACTACTTGATATTATGTTACTAGAAAATATACAAAAAGAAAGTCTGGATTTATTGCGACAGTTAATCCGCATCCAGTCTTTTAGTAAAGAAGAAGACCGGACGGCGAATTTAATTGCGCAGTTTTTGGAGGAGAGAGGGATTAAGACCCAGCGTAAAATGAACAACGTTTGGGCTTACAACAAACATTTTGATGCAAATAAACCCACATTGCTTTTAAATTCGCATCACGATACGGTAAAGCCAAATTCTGGTTATACCCGCGATCCTTACGATGCTGCAATTGAAGGTGATAAATTATTCGGCTTGGGCAGCAATGATGCAGGTGGATGTCTGGTTTCGCTAATCGGTACGTTTTTATATTATTATGAACAGGAAAATTTAAAATATAATATCTGTCTGGCCGCAACTGCCGAAGAAGAAATTTCGGGTAATAACGGTTTAGAACTGGTTCTGCCTGATTTAGGCGAACTGGAATTCGGAATTGTAGGCGAACCAACAGAAATGAATTTAGCCATTGCCGAACGCGGATTATTGGTGTTGGACTGCGTATCTCATGGTAAAGCTGGTCATGCCGCCCGTGAAGAGGGAGAAAATGCCATTTACAAGGCGCTGAAAGACATCGAATGGTTCAGAAATTATCAGTTTCCTAAAGTATCTGAGGTTTTTGGTCCGTTAAAAATGACAGTAACCATTATCAATGCAGGTTCGCAGCACAATGTTGTGCCGGCAAATTGCACTTTCACGGTTGATGTACGTGTTACCGATGCCTATACCAATGAAGAAGTTTTGGAAATTATCCGTGCAAATGTTGATTGTGATGTTACCCCGCGTTCTATCCGTTTAAAACCTTCGTCGATTGATAAAAACCATCCTGTAGTTCAGGCCGGTGTGGCACTGGGAAGAACTACTTACGGCTCCCCAACAACGTCCGATCAGGCTTTACTGGATATCCCGTCGGTAAAATGTGGACCAGGTTTTTCAGGCCGATCGCACATGGCGGATGAGTTTTTGTATGTACGCGAAGTGGCCGAAGGAGTTGCAGGTTATGTAAATATGTTGAAACCGGTTATTGTTTAAATCATTTAAATTTCTGTATATTGTTGTTGCCCAGCTTGTTTTGTAGGTTTTGTGATTAATTTGTATATTTGTAGTAATGAAAAAAGTACAAGCAAGTAAAGAAAAAGTTATATCTGTCCTTCAAAAAATAATTGCAGAGAAAAATGCTGTACGTACCTACATGCAAGGTCAAATTACTTTGGATCAGTTAACAAAAAAAGGAATTAAACTTGCAAAACCATTATAATTACGTATTCGACGGAATTACAAATACATATAACTTTTCCACAAAAAACGGTTTACTCTACAGCATTGCTTTTGTTGAGGATCATACCCTGAGTGAAATTTCTGGAAAAGATATTTCAAATGTTTTTCAAATTGTCATTGAAAAAATTGGCATAGAAAAAGAAATATTTGATTTAAAGATTTCAGAAACCATAAAGCATATCATCAGTAAGTTTTTTGAACAATCTCAATATTCGGTTATATAGGTTTGTTCTAACAATGAGGATAAAGCCGAACAGCGCTTCAGGGTATTCAATAGATGGTATAAGGATTCAACTTTTAAAAATAGAATTAATAAGATAGATAATGTTATAGAAATAACATCAATTGATATAAACATGAAAATATTTACTTCTTTGTTACTTCATGTAGAAAACAAAAACCTTAAAGCTATTTTAGAAATATATAACTCTATAGGAGATGTTTTAAACAATAAGTAAAAGCAAAATCTAATGATATTAGCACCTCTTTAAAAATTAGATTACCTTATCTTAAATCAAAATTGTTTATCTTTACATGATGAAAACTTATTCTAATTTCATAGAGATTAATTCAAATAAACGCTTTGGTAAACCTTGTATCAAAGGAACCAGAATTGCTGTTTATGATGTTTTAAGTTGGTTATCTAATGGAATGACTGTTCAGAATATTTTGGAAGATTTTCCTGAAATTAATGAAGAAGAAGTACTAGCATGTCTGGCCTACTCTGCAGACAGGGAACATAATATAAGAGTTGCCTAGTGAAATTATTGTTCGATCAAAACATATCACATAGGATAACAAAACTTTTAGAGGCTGATTTTCCAGCTTGTGATCAAATAAGACGTTTGAAATTAGAAAACAGATCAGATAAGGAGATCTGGACTTTTGCTGGTCAGAACGGCTATGTGATAGTAACCTTCGATGCAGATTTTTACGAATTTTCGAACTTATATGGGCATCCTCCCAAAATAGTCTGGCTTCGTTTTGGAAATAATACCACCACTGGAATCGCAAAAACTTTAATAGAAAAAAAAGAATTAATAAACGATTTTGTTAAACAGGATGAATTTTCCTGTTTAGAACTTCAGTAAAAATAATATACAATAAGTTCGTCCTCGCAATGACGAAGATTAAATATGAAACCTGCGTAGCAAGCTTCATTGCCATTAAAAAATAAAGACTATAATGAAAATCTGGCAAAAAAATATAGATGTTAATCAGTTTGTAGAGAGTTTTACGGTAGGGAAAGACCGCGAACTGGACCTGCAAATGGCAAAATTTGATGTTTTGGGCTCTCTGGCACATACGCAAATGCTCGAAACTATTAATCTGTTAACCGCTGATGAGTTAAAAACTGTTCAGCAGGAACTTAAAAACATTTATGCTGAAATCGAAGCCGGAAATTTTACCATCGAAAATACGGTAGAAGATGTGCACTCTCAGGTTGAATGGCTCTTAACCCAGCGTATTGGTGAAGCAGGTAAAAAAATCCATAGCGGCCGTTCGCGCAACGATCAGGTTTTGGTAGATCTGAAATTGTTTTTCAGGGCCTGCATCGAAGATATGGTTAATCAGACTTCAACCTTGTTTAACCAGTTAATCGAGCTGAGCAATACGCATAAAGACAAATTAATGCCAGGTTATACCCATTTGCAGATTGCCATGCCGTCATCATTTGGTTTGTGGTTTGGCGCTTATGCCGAAAGCCTTGCCGATGATATGGAGCTGATGCTTGCTGCCTGGAAAATTACCAATAAAAATCCATTGGGTTCTGCTGCTGGTTATGGTTCGTCATTTCCTTTAAACAGGACCCTAACCACCGAATTGTTAGGCTTCGAAAGCTTAAACTATAATGTAGTTTATGCGCAGATGGGCCGTGGTAAAACCGAAAGGATTTTGGCACAGGCCATGAGCGCAGTGGCTGCAACTTTGGCTAAAATGGCGATGGATGTTTGTTTATTCATCAACCAGAATTTTGGTTTTATCAGTTTTCCACCAGAACTTACCACCGGTTCGAGTATTATGCCGCACAAGAAAAACCCGGATGTTTTTGAACTGATCCGTTCGCGGTGCAATAAAATCCAGGCCCTGCCGAACGAAATTGCCATGATGATTACCAATCTGCCTTCAGGTTATCACCGCGATCTGCAATTACTGAAAGAAAACCTGTTCCCGGCGATCACTTCTTTAAACGAATGTTTGGAAATTGCCACTTTTATGTTTCAGAACATCACCATCAAGGATGATATTTTGAAGGATAAAAAATATGATTATCTGTTTAGCGTTGAAGTAGTGAACGATCTGGCTTTACAAGGCGTTCCATTTAGGGAAGCCTATAAAATTGTTGGCGAACAGATAGAAAGTGGTACTTTTGCCCCATCTAGCCAGATACATCATACACACGAAGGTAGCATTGGCAACCTTTGCAATGAACAGATTAGTGCCGCAATGCAGGATGTACTGTCTCAGTTTGGTTTTGGCAAAGTGAATAACGCAATAGAAAATCTGGTTAAATAAATTATGCTAAATTTGTAATTATGACAACTTTAACAATAGAAATTAAGGATAAAGACGCAGGTTTTGTAAAAGAATTCCTTAGCAAAATTGGTGCAAAAGTTAAATCTGAACCAACAAGCCAGATAACGTCTGAAATTGCTCAAGCCTTAAAAGAGATTAAGGAAATGCAGCAAGGAAAACGGAAGTCTTTAAGTTTAAAAGACATTTAATGGCTAATGAAGTTCTTTATTCCGATGTTTTTATTAAAAAAGCCAAAGTCTACAAAAAGAAATATCTTTCTTTAGTTGAAGATCTCTATGAACTTGAAGAGAAACTTCTTGAGAATCCGCAACAGGGTACTGATCTAGGTGCAGGGCTATATAAAATTAGACTGGCAGTAAAAAGCAAGGGTAAAGGTAAAAGTGGAGGGTTTAGAATAGTAACTTATCTGGTTTCAAATATGCAGGATGGTGTCGTTATCAATATGCTAACCCTATATGATAAATCGGAAGAGAGTAATATTGATAAAAAAGAACTTCAAAAAATAATTAAAGCATTATAAATCTGCTAAAAGCAGTTTCAATATATACATATGAAAGTTTCAGTATTGGCCAGTTCATTAATTGGTTCAGAAATTATTAAAATTGGTAACGAGGTTAACGAAATGAAACGCAAAGGCGCTTCAATTGCCAATTTAACCATCGGCGATTTCGATGCCAACATCTACCCAATCCCAACTGAATTAAAAGCAGGGATTGTAGAGGCTTATAACGCAAATCAAACCAATTATCCACCTGCAGATGGTGTGCTACCATTACGCGAGACCGTTTCAGAATTATTGAAAGATAGATTCGGACTGGAATATAACACCAACAGCATTCTAGTTTCTGGTGGTTCACGTCCTTTGATTTATGCTACTTATCTGGCTTTGATCGATCCGGGCGATACCGTGGTTTTTCCGGCACCATCATGGAACAATAACCACTATTCGCATTTAACTTCAGCAAAAACCATTGCTGTAGAAACTGATGCTGAGCATAATTTTATGCCAACTGCGGCACAATTAAAACCACATTTAAAAGGGGCAACTTTACTGGCCTTATGTTCGCCGTTAAATCCAACCGGAACGATGTTTGATGCAGAATCGTTAGCGGAAATCTGTGATGCGGTTTTAGAAGAAAATGCAAGCCGAGGAGCTGATGAAAAGCCATTGTATTTAATGTACGATCAGATTTATTCGCTTTTAACTTTTGGTAAAGAACACGTAAATCCGGTTTCTTTAAGACCAGGGATGAGGCCTTTTACCGTTTTTGTTGATGGCAGCTCTAAGTGTTTAGCAGCCACAGGCGTGCGTGTAGGCTGGGGTTTTGGTCCGGAAGATATTATTAACAGAATGAAAGCATTGGTTGGTCACATGGGCGCCTGGGCGCCAAAAGCCGAGCAGGTAGCCATGTCTAACTATTTTAACGATAAAGCGCAGGTTGATGCTTTTTTAATCAGTTTTAAAGGCCAGATCCAGGATAGTTTAAATGCCCTTTATAATGGTTTTAACGAATTGAAAAACGAGGGTTTTAATGTTGATGCCGTAGAGCCTATGGGTGCCATTTATTTAACCATTAAAATAGACTATATCGGAAAAACGACTGAAGATGGCCAGGTTTTAAAAGACAGCGCAGACGTTAATTTCTACCTGATCAAAGAAGCCGGAGCAGCCTTGGTACCTTTTTCGGCCTTTGGTAACGAAGACAGTATGCCATGGTTCAGGGCATCGGTTGGAGCTTGTACTTTACAGGATATCAAAGATATGTTGCCCAGGATTAAAACAGCTTTGAGTAAGTTGAAATAAAGTTATTTATAGTCTATAGTTCAACAAAAATCTTTTTTTGAAAAGCAATTGCAATGCTCATCGGTTGTTGCAGCCCTGCTTTTGGTACAAGTCCCGATGAAAAATCGGGAGCTTTTCCCGTCAATCAGTTTATTTAAGTTAAGCTTGTTCCGATCGGTCAGACAAACATGTAAATCCTCTTCAAAATTAATTGAAGAGGATTTTTCGTTTTACGCTCTGCGCAGAAACTACTTCGACCTGTATAGGTTTTATTTAATAATCGTTAAATTTGTATATTAGTTTAAAATCGCATTAATATGGAAACTTACCTTGTACATCCCGATAAAATACAAGAAAAAGCTTTAAAGGCATTTCTTAAAGCTTTAGAGGTTCCTTATGAGATAAAAAAAGGTCATGATTTGCCAGAGCATGTGGTAGCAGGTATAAGAAAAGGACAAGATGATATCAAAGCGGGAAAAAGTTTTTCTTTAGAAGAGTTTAAGGAAAAAATTTCAACGATCTGATGGGCTTGCCCGTTATCATATCGGAAACAGCATTAAAAACTTTTGAATCGATCTGCGCTCAGATACGTGAAAGACTAGGTGAAAAAGCAGTAAGTGATTTTAAAAAGAATACCATTAAAACTTTAGAATTAATTGGCAATTCGCCATTCATCTATAAAGAAACGGAGTTAGATCCCAATATCCGGCAAGGATTAATTAAAAAGATTTCTTCTGTGTTTTACCAGATTAAACCTGATCGCATAGAAGTTCTTTTCTTTTGGGATAATAGACAGGAACCGATGTTCTTTTAATTTTTATCTTCATACAAAAAACCTCACAGGTTTCTGCAAATAATCGTCATTTCGAGCGGAGTGCAACGCAGCCGAGAACCCGAAGGCTCGGCGAAGCAAAATCTATCTCGAGATAAATCTTTGCGCTCCGCGATGCTCCGGTCGAGATGACAACTATTAAAGCAAGTCGTCACCCTGAACTTGTTTCAGGGTCTTTTTTGCGAGATTAGATCTCTCCATTCCACTGCGTTTCAGGCGAGATGACGGCATTTTTATTGGATTTTACTGTAGATTTAAGACCAAGGACTTTGGACTGAAGACTAATCTTCCCTGCTCCCATCATCGGCCATTCGCACCATTTTCGGCTCAAATTTAGCCACCACATCAACCAGTTCTGTTTGTGCTGCCATCACCTTGTTAATGTCTTTATAAGCCATTGGTGCTTCATCTAAACCTGCACCGATTAAGGTAACATTATGGTCCTTTAAAATCGCTTTCATATCTGATTTCGTAATCGATTGAAAGGCTTTCGAACGACTCATTGCACGTCCGGCACCATGCGACGCCGAGTTGGTGGCGCTTGTTTCGCCCTTACCGCGCACCAAAAAGCCTGGAGCCGTCATACTTCCCGGAATAATCCCCATTACACCTTTGCCAGCTGGGGTAGCGCCTTTTCGGTGAACAATTACTTCTTCACCTTCAAACGTCTCTTTCCAGGCAAAATTATGGTGGTTTTCTACTTTGGCTAAAACTTTTGCGCCAATAGCCTTCGTTAATCTTTTATGGATCACTTCATGGCAAGCTGAGGCATAATCCCCGGCGAGGTTCATTGCGATCCAATATTCTTGCCCTTCAGCTTTATTCATATCCAGATAAGCCAGGTTTACAGCTTCTTTAGGGAGTTTACAAATCTCTTTTGCCAGTTTGGTATAATGATCAGCAACGGTAGCTCCAAAACCACGCGAACCAGAGTGGGTTAACAAAGCCACGTAACGGCCTTTATCAATGTTCAAAACTTCATCCCGTTCTGCAAAATCAATAATCCCCCATTCTACAAAGTGGTTACCGCCACCCGAAGTACCCAATTGTGCCCAGGCTTTTCCATGTAAGTTTTTAAGAAAAGGAGTAGAGTTAAACGCTTCATCTTCTAAAACTTCGTGATCGGCTCTTTCATTGCCTTTAAAATTCTGACCTGCACCAAATTTGGTAAACGCAATTAACTCTCTTTTGTACATCGCATCTTTCCCGAAATAATGTTTTTCAGGAATATCGAAAATACTCAAAGCCATCCGGCAACCGATATCTACACCTACACCGTACGGAATAATTGCATTTCTGGTTGCCAGAACACCACCGATGGGCAAACCATAACCTTGGTGCGCATCAGGCATTAAAGCACCTGCAACCGAAACCGGTAGTTTCATGGCAATATCCATTTGGTTTCGAGCACCTTCTTCAATATAATCCGCGCCGAAAACGGAATAATCTTTAGCGTCGCTGATCAGTTCGATAGTTCCATCCGGTTTTGGGTTGGCTTCTTCCATCACGGCTGTTGCCAACGTATTCAACACTTCATCATCCAGAAAACTTTCGGGATAATCTTTTACTTTTTTAAATAAGGCCAATAATTCTTTTTCTTCAGTATCCGCAAAATTTTCTTTCAGAATATCTAAAGCTAAACCTACTATTTTTCCTTCGGCATAACCTATTTCTATCAGGTTGTTACCTGTTATGTTGTTGCTCATTGTTTTGTTTTTTAATTGGCATATAGTTCTGTTCTCGTCTTTACAAGTAAAGATTCGATCAGTGTTGCATCCGGTTTTTCCTGAAGTTTGCTTTTTGCCGTTTCTTTTTCTATTTGCAGCATCAGATCCTCTGCCATTTTTAATATTTCATCGTATTCAAATCCGCCATTTTTTATAGATAAAAGTTCCTCGCGGTTTTGCCGTTTTACGCTAAGTTTTCCATTACGTACAATTTCAAGCGCTACCTGAAGCAGCCTGATGGTGTGCATCAGGTTTTTGGCATCATAATCTTTACCGTGACTTTTGTTTGTTGAATACCGTACTTCATTCCGTTTTTCTACCCATTCCCAATATTCGCTATGCTCTTTACAGTAGGATGAATAACTATCCTGATTGAAGAAGAGATAGGCAATTTCTTTTTCCCCGGCAGGTATTGATGATACGGAGACTTCGTTAGCAGTTTCTTTATTTGCAATCCCTTTATAATTAAATTTCTTTTCTGCATCATGAAATAGAGCATAAAGATTTTTAGTGTTCGGAATTTTCGCTAATCCGCAATCTGCCTGCGAAACACCGTTTCTTGTAAGCCAGCTTTTAGCTTTTACTGAAGAGTAATTAATCGTAATGAAACAAAAATCCAAAACTGTTTTCCTTCTCTTTGGCATTGGGTTTAAAATTTTCTTATTTAAACCTTTTGCTTTTCTAATCTGGGTTAATGCATATCCGCCAAAAGTATCTTTACAGAGCTTGGATAAAATAAGGTCTATATTGAATTTATCCATTATCGGATTCTTGTACAGGATGCATTCTTCTGGCGTAGCTAAAATTTCTACAATGTTGGGATTGTTCTTAATCAGTAATTCAACAAATCGGCCGATTTCATAATATACTTCGTCGTTGCTTTCATTACTGATCTGAGGAATATACTTCAAACCAAAAAACATTTCTTTTGGCATATAATATATTCCTTTAATATCAGTGTCTGATTGTGGCGTATCCAATCCGTAAGCCTTGCTACCGCTTAAACATTCAAATAAAAGCAGGTTTTGATCTTTTAAATCTTTAATGGTCATAACGGCTAATTGTGTTTCTAAAAAAGACATCGAGCATTTCGTTTTCAAAACTTTCTTTTGGTAAAACTTTGGCTCCTTCGGTACATTTTTTTAATTCATCATCGATATACTTACTCAATTCAGGATCTATCTTGATGACAAATCCTTCGGCAGAAGTCGATTTTAGTGTGATTAAATCCTTTACCAATTTTTGAAGCTGTGCTGGCATCAGGGTTAAAAGCGGACCTATGGTCATTGGTGAAATTGTATTTTTCTCCAGGCACCATTTTGCCGAAAGTAAAGAACGAAGTACATAAAAAAGCTTTTTGATCTTGATTTCGTTGCCATTTGTTACGGTTTCCAATGCGCCATGTGCTATTCCTAAATAGTGGTTGACATTCGTTTTCCTGTAGAAATAAGATTGGCACAATGCCCATAATTCATCCCTGAAATGAGCCTGTTCTCCGTAAACAATGGGCGACTGTAGCCATTCGAAAGGAGTAGTGTTCGATTTACGGATTAATTTAAGCACCTTTTTTATATCCCAACCATATATATCTAACTCGTCATTGATCGGAAAACCAAGATGATCGTCTTTTTGCGAAACGGAAAGATAATAATTAAGTGGACGTACATAGATAAAACGGACATCGAAATCGCTATCGGGTGATGGAAATTCCCATCCACGGCTTCCTGATTCGCAGGAAAATAATATTTTGATATTGTTAGATCGTTCTATTTCTGCAAGCTTGTTTATGATGGTGGTTTTCATTTTATTTTCTAATTAATCCCCGTCAGGCAACATGCACCTGGCCGAGGGGTTTCTAAATTTAGTTCATTTTAATTAATGAGGCGATAAGGGAAAAATGTATTGATTCTAATTTGGACGAAGTAACATTTTTCAACGGCACCCATTTTTTGAGAGCGCGTAAATTTTAAGAGCAATACTGGCAAGTGTGTATTTACTAGCAGGATTCGAACCTGCACTATATTCAATCAATCGACGTAACACTTGCACAACGGCATCTTAATTTTTTAATTAACAGAAGCAAAAAGCAACAAAAGTTTATGGGGCTTGTCGTGCCGGAGTCGAACCGGATAATCTTGCTGGTTTTACAACTTCATTATTCCTCCCCTCAATTGCGACGAAGTAACTCTTGTTTACGGCATCCTGTTTTTATTATAGATAAGGCAATTAGTGATAAAAGACATTTCCCCATGTTCTAAAACTTAAACTATTCTGCGTTAGCAGAAGCTGGAATTGAATCAGCATCCTGGGCTTGAATCCGAAGTAACTTTTATCTACGGCACTTATCAATATTTTATTAAGCAAGGTAAAAGGCAAAAAGAGACTATTTTCCTGCTCTAACCAATTGAGCTATTCTATTTTATAAGAAGTAGGATTCGAACCTACAACCCGGGTATCCCTAAATACGAAGTAACTCTTTTTTACGACACTTGCTGATCTTTAAATTTCTTTCAAATTCCCACAGTCAAAATGTTGCGGGAGGGGTTTTTAATGTAATTCATGCTTTTAATACTTTAATATTTTTTGTTTATTAGAGCAAGGTAAAAGGCAAAAAGAGACTGTTTCCTGCTCTACCACTGAGCTACCCATTTTCATGGGGCAGGATTCGAACCTGCGACACGGGCATTAAGAGTGCGAAGTAACTCTTCTTTACGACACTTGCTTTTTCTTTAATTTCTTTTAAACTCCCGCAACTAAATATTGCGGGAGGGGTTTACATTGTAATCTGATTTATTTTTTCTAAAGCAGATTTGGTATCTTCCATTGCTGAAAGGATATCGAAAATTTTGTCCGACCATCCTGCCAAAAGGTAAACATCATTCTTTTGTATATCTAAAGGCAGTTTACCATAACCTGAAAGATCGAATAAGTATAACTTTGCATCCGGAGCAATTTTTTTATAATTAGTCCATGATGTGGCGAACGAATGACTGGTATGATTACTGTTCCACATTTGTGTATCGGTAAATAACATCACTTTATCAACCACTTCTCTCTTTTTAATCAGGCTTTCAATAACCAGATGTCCGTTTGTTGAGTAACCCACTTCACCTTCTCTTCTATAGTACTCCTGAACGTTTGCCAAAACATTTCTTTTTGGCATATTGATTATTTTCCAGGTATCGCCAAACATACCTGATACCACATTTTTGCATTGCGATTGTAATAACATCGCCAACATTAATCCGATATCGTATAAAAATACCGAGCTTTTTGGCGAAATGGCATGTTGCATGGAACCTGATACATCGCAGGCAATCACTACCGAAGTATTAATGCCAAAACCTTTAATGTTTTTTGCACTGTACATTACTGCATCTTCAAGCGCATCCAATATAACCGAAGTGTATTTCGACTTCATCACCTTGATCTCACGATAAGCTGATAAAAACCTGAATGGTAATTGCTTCGAGCTTAAAACTGCTTTTTCATTTGATAAATAAGCACAGATCATTTCAATATGGCTGCCTGATACATTGGCTTCCAAAATGTTGCGCAGGTTTCTCAACAAGGCCATGTAACCAATTTTTTTGCTTTCGATCATTTCTTCCCATTTCCTGGTAAAGGCCAAGGCTCTGGCAGATTCGTTTTCAAATCTGTTTTTACCCAGGGCCGAAAGCTCCGTTTCCCAGGTATAGGGTGTAGCTAAACTATCAGATGCTATTTTGTTAAATATCAATTGTTGGTTGGCATCTTTAGCTTTAGGATGTACCAGAAACAAAGCATCTTTTAGCTTCACCTCGGCGTTTCTATTGTATTTAGCAAATTGATACTCATCAAAATTGTTAAAAGATGCCACCAAACCTTTTTGTATTTGTTTGGAAAGCTTGTTCAACTTTTTAGTTTGAGTCCGCTCGTTTGCAATTTGATAGTAAGCCAATAACTCAGTAATTTCATCGGCACGTAGAACAACCCTGTTTACCGTTTTGCTCACGATCGAATTACCAGATGTTTTTTTTTGCCAGCTCTACTGATAAAACCATTGGTATTGATCTCAAATTCATCTCAGTTCTGGCGTAAACAGCCAATCTTGATATAAATTCAGGATTGCATTTCTCAATTAAAGTCTTAATTCTCTCCAGCCTGCTGTTGCCTGCCTCGTAAAACGAATCGTTCAATCCTGTTGTAACAACTGCAGTATACAGTTCCATTTCAGGACTCATTAGATATGCTTTCGCACCCTCATGATTTGTTGTTACCTGTGTGTTCCTGTTAAAAAAATTGAATTTCATAATCGTTTTAATTAAGTGTTTAATCTTTTGTTTTATCAGTGCAAATATCTTTGCCGTTCTGACATTACAAAGATGCCACCACCACTACGCAGCCGATTTGCGTAGCGAAAAATACTTTATGGTTTTTTAATTAACTGACTGATTGTTAATTAAATAAATTTTATTTTTCCCTCAGAATATTTGTTTTTATTATGATCTGCGCAATTGTATTGCGTAGATGTTAAGCACTTTCGTATATTTAGGTTAAAGAAATCATCAGATTTTTGATAAAAACTTAACATCGCTGTAAAATGGCTGTAAATAAATTAGCGCTCATCAGGTATAAAACCATCGACGATTGTTTGAGAAACCGTTTCCGGAAATGGACTTTAGAAGATCTTATAGAAAAGGTATCGGGAACGCTTTATGAGCTGGAAGGTATTACCACAGGAGTAAGCAAGCGTACCATCCAGGCCGATATTCAGCTGATGCGGAGTGATAAACTGGGTTATAATGCACCGATTGTAGTAAAAGATAAACGTTTTTACGCTTACGAAGACCCGGCGTTCAGTATCACCAAAGCACCGATTAATAATGCGGATGTAGATAAAATGAAAGAAATTGTGGGTGTACTGAAGCAGTTTAATGCCTTTAATTATTTCGATGAAATGAGCGATATGATTGCCCGTTTGGAAAATAACCTCTACAAATCAACCAAACAAAGTGGAAATAATATCCAGCTGGAAAGTAATAAGCTAGTTAAAGGTTTGGAATGTATCCCATCCTTGTACCAGGCAGTTTTAAACAAACGGTCTTTATTGATTGAGTATAAATCATTCAAAGCACAGCAATCGCAACAGGGAATTTATTTTCCGTATCTGCTAAAAGAGTACAGGAACCGTTGGTTTTTGATCTGTAAAGCAAAAAAGAGGCCTGGGATCTTAAATTTAGCCTTAGATCGGATTGTTGAATTTCAGGAACTGCCCAACGAAGAATTTTTTGCTCATCAAGGGGTAGATTTCGACCGGTATTACGAAGATTTAATCGGTGTAACCAAAAATGAGAAAGATCGTGCACAGAAAGTGATTCTTGAATTTACCAACGACCATGCACCTTATGTGGTAACGAAGCCTTTGCATTCATCGCAGGTAATCTTATCAAAAAACGATAAAACCACCACTTTCAGGATCGATGTGGTATTAAATTATGAACTGGAACGGGAAATTTTGGGTTTTGGAGAGTGTGTTAAAGTGCTTTCTCCACGATTGTTGATTTCAAAAATCAAAAGACGGCTAGAGTTGACTTTTAAACAATATGAAAGTAAAGAGGAGACAGATATTAAATGATTGAATTTTGAATGATTGAATGAGAGAATATTGGCAACTGTGCTAATAAATTCACTCATTCAATCACTCTTTCATTCAAAACTAGCTCTTAAACTCGCTTGTTTTATGGAATTCGATATCAGGATAATCCTGTTTGGTTAAATTAATCATGTATTCACTATCGGCAAGGTAAACCGGATTGGCTTCCTTATCGAAACCGATGTGCTGTTGCTTACGCTTTACAAATTCATCGAGTTTTTTTCTGTCGGTAGAAGTTACCCAGCTCGATCGGGTATAACTCAAGGTACGGAAACGACATTTTGCACCGTATTCGTGCTCTAACCTGAAATTGATTACCTCGAACTGAAGCTCACCAACAGCACCAATCACTTTTCTGTTTCCGGGCTGCATTACAAATAACTGCGCTACACCTTCGTCGGTTAATTGCTCAATCCCTTTTTCCAGCTGTTTGGTACGCATTGGGTCCATGTTTTCTACCTCTTTAAAAATAGAAGGAGAGAAACTCGGAATGCCCTTAAACTGTAATTTTTCACCCTCCGTTAAAGTATCACCGATTTTAAAGTTACCGCTATCGTACAAACCCACCACATCGCCTGGCCAGGCTTCTTCAACAATACTTTTTTCGTTGGCCATAAAATCCATCGGGTTAGAGAATTTCAGTTTCTTATCCTGACGGGTGTGATAATAAAATTTATTGCGTTCAAATTTACCTGAACAGATCCTTAAAAAGGCAATCCTGTCGCGGTGTTTCGGATCCAAGTTGGCATGGATCTTAAATACAAATCCACTAAAATTTTTCTCTCCAACCAATACATCACGTTCTTCGGCTTCTCTGTGGCGTGGACTTGGAGCAATATCGATAAAAGTGTCTAAAAGCTCTTTAATCCCGAAGTTATTAATCGCACTGCCAAAAAATACAGGTGCAACCAAACCATCGGTATATAAATCCTTATCTATTTTACCATAAATGCCATCAACCAGCTCCACATCATCTTTTAAGGTATTGATTTCGTTTTCTTTAAGGTAATTTAATAAAGATGGATCATTTAAATCGTTAGCCGCCACAACCGAATCGGTTACCTTGGTTTTATCCGAATTGAATAAATTTAGATGTTTGTTATAAATGCTGTAAACACCTTTAAAGGTATGCCCCTGGCCAATTGGCCACGAAAGCGGGCAAAGGCTGATGTTCAGTTTTTCTTCGATCTCATCTAATAAATCGTATGCCTCTTTACCCTCACGGTCCATTTTGTTGATGAAAATAATTACCGGGGTATTTCGCATGCGGCAAACCGACATCAGTTTCTCAGTCTGTTCCTCCACACCTTTTACACAGTCGACCACTAAAATTACGCTATCCACGGCCGATAAAGTCCGGTAAGTATCTTCGGCGAAATCTTTGTGACCAGGTGTATCCAGAATATTGATGCGTTTGCCACTGTATTCGAAACCCATTACCGAAGTTGCAACCGAGATACCACGTTGCTTTTCGATCTCCATAAAATCGGAAGTATTACTTTGATTCGCTTTGTTCCTTTTTACCGCACCGGCAGTGTTGATGGCACCACCAAAAAGCAGAAATTTTTCTGTCAGCGTGGTTTTGCCCGCATCGGGGTGACTAATAATGGCAAAGGTTTTACGTTTTTCTATTTCAGGGTTAAGCATCATAAAATTTTGGGTGTAAAAAAAGCGATGAAACCTTGTTAAAGGAATTTAACAGCGATAAGATTTGAATATTGTTGTTTCATCAGGCCGCAAAGATAAGTAATTTGGTTAAAGTTTGAACTGGTTAATTGAAAATAGCTTTACTGTTAAAGGTTTGAAAAGCAGGTAGTAAGAGAGGATTAAAGAAGTCAAGTTTTAAAAACTTGACTTCTTTGGCTATATAAGTGGCATTTATCGAAAATTATCCCTTTAAAATTAAAATTTCTTACCAATCATTGTTTAGTTTTGTGCTAAAATGTTTAGCTTTATTCGTCCCTCCGTTTATTGCTAACTAAAATTTTACTGCCGATGCCCACTCTAGAAGAAACTTCTATGCCCGCAGAAATTGCGGCTAAATTTGTTAATTACACCTCGAAACATGTTTTCTTAACCGGAAAAGCCGGAACTGGTAAAACAACTTTTTTAAGGAAACTCATTCAGCTTACGCATAAAAAAGCCTTAATTGTGGCACCTACGGGTATTGCGGCCATTAATGCAGCCGGGGTAACCATCCATTCGCTGTTCCAGATGCCGTTTGGTGCTTTCTTTCCTGATGCTGCAGGTACTTTGATCAATGAAAACATTAATTTCAACTTTAATACGCCCAAAACTTTAGTAAAACATTTAAACATGCAGGGCAATAAGCGCCGCATGTTGCAGGAGCTCGAACTATTGGTGATAGATGAGGTAAGTATGCTGCGGGCCGATATGCTCGATGCCATTGATTTTGCTTTGCGTTATGTGCGGAGGAACAGAAATCTTCCTTTCGGTGGCGTACAATTATTGTTTATCGGCGATTTGCACCAGTTACCTCCCGTAGTAAAAAATGACGAATGGCGCATTATGGCCAAATTTTACAAAAGCATTTATTTTTTTGACGCACTGGCCCTGCAGGATAATCCACCGGTTTATATCGAACTGGATAAAATATACCGTCAGGATGATTCAGTTTTTATTGATCTGCTAAATAACCTGCGGAACAACAAAATCACTGCAGAAGATACTGCTTTACTGAAACAGCATTTCAAACAGGATTTTAAACCTTCAGCAGATGAAAATTATATTACGTTAACTACCCACAATAATAAGGCTGATAGTATTAACCGCGAGCGATTGGCGCAATTGAATACTAAATCGTACTTTTTCGAAGCAAAAATACAGGGCGAATTTAATGAATACGCTTACCCGAATGATAAAAGTTTAGAGTTAAAAGTTGGTGCGCAGGTGATGTTTATTAAAAACGACATGACTGCCGAAAAACGTTATTATAATGGAAAAATAGGCGTGGTGCACCATATCGAAAAGGACACAATCGAAATTGAGTTACCTGAGGAAAGAACAGTCATTGAGATTTCCCGTTATACCTGGGAGAATGTGAAATATAAGCTGGATGAAGCAACCAACGAGATCAAAGAAAATGTTGCAGGTTCTTTTATCCAGTATCCTATTAAACTGGCCTGGGCCATTACGGTGCACAAAAGTCAGGGTTTAACCTTTGATAAAGCCATTATTGATGTAGGCGAAGCTTTTGCCCCCGGGCAGGCTTATGTAGCATTATCGCGTTTACGTTCTTTAAAAGGCCTGGTTTTAACCTCTCACCTGCGCGAAAGTGGTTTGCAACAGGATCAGAACGTACATTATTTTTCTAAAACCAAGCAGCCTTCTGAAGTGCTAAACGAACAGATTAGTACGGAGAGTTATACTTTTATCCGCAGTTACCTGCTGGCGGCTTTCGACCTGAACCTGATCCGTTATTATCTGAAAGAACACCGCCAAACTTTTGATAAAAGTGAAAAATCTGCTAAACAGAAATATGAAGACTGGACGCAAACGGTTTATACCGATTTTCAAAAAATAACCGCCACGGCAGATACCTTCGTAAATCAATTAAAAAACCTCTTCGCACAACAAACGGAGCATACCTTTTTTAACGTATCGAAAAGGGTAGTTGCCGCGCTGAATTATTTTAATCCTTTGGTTAAGGAAATTTCAGACCGTTTTCTGGCACAGATTGAAGCAGTTAAGGAAGAAAGGCAAATTAAAACTTATGTTACCGAATTGCTTGAGCTTGAAATCCTGGTGTATGAACAATTGAAAAAAATGCACAAAAGCAAAGCGCTTTTACAGGCATTAATTGAGGGTAAAGAATTTAGCAAGGCAGATACCGATGCATTATTAAATACCGTTGAAAGAGGCAAACAGCTCCAAAAAGCCATTCAATTAAAAGGAGAAACGCTCAAAGTAAAATCAGCTTCAGAGAAAAAGAAAAAAGAACCGAAAATAGATACCAAACTGGTGAGTTTTGAGCTTTATGAGCAAGGAAAAACAATAGAAGAAATTGCAAAAGAACGTAGTTTTTCTGTGGGTACCATCGAAGGGCACCTGGCTTATTATGTTTCAACCCAACAACTGGATGTAACCAAACTGGTAAAGGCCAATAAGATCAGAAATATTGCAGATGCTGTAGAAAGTCAGAAAACAAAGTCAATGGCAACAATCAGGGAATTTTTAGGAAAAGATTATTCGTTTGGGGAGATTAAAATGGTGCTGGCATCATTGTTTCCTTCAGAGGATTAAGCTTATTTAAATTATTGAGACTAGGATCTGATGTTTAGTATAGTATCGTCATTTCGAGCGGAGTGCAGCGAAGTCGAGAAATCTATCTCGAGACAGATCTCTCCATTCCACTGCGTTCCAGTCGAGATGACGATTATGATATAAATCGCTCTCAAACTTAGTTTACAAGCGTATTATGAATGGTTATTAAAATTGCCTCTGTTTTCTCTGTGTAAACTCCTTGTGCTCTGTGGTATATCTATCATAAAATTGTGTTTTCTATTAAAAACTTTGCGAACTTTGCGTTTAAATGGAGAAAGTTAAAGTTTTAGCGCAGTACATGCCCGAACCTGCGGCGCCGCTAATTGCAAAATGGATAGATTATTTTCAGTGCGAATTTAAGATCTCTAAAACGCGTTCTACAAAACTGGGTGATTACCGTCACCCTTATCAGGGAAAAGGGCACCGCATTTCAGTAAATTTTAACCTTAATCATTATGCTTTTTTGGTTACCACGGTACATGAATTTGCACATTTGCTTACCTGGAACGATTTCAAGAATAAAGTAAAGCCACACGGTTCGGAATGGAAAAAGAATTTCCAGCGCATGATGGTTCCTTTTTTTGAACTAAATATTTTCCCTGATGATATCCATAAAGCAATCGATAATTATATGTCTAATCCGGCGGCATCGAGCTGTTCCGATCTGCATTTATCGCGGGCTTTAAAAAAGTATGATAGTAATAAAACAGAGACTTTACATTTAGAACAACTTCCGGTTAATACCACTTTTAAAATCAAAGATGGACGGCGTTTTACCAAAGGCGAAAGGATCAGGAAACGTTACCGGTGTATATGTTTGGATGATAAGCGTTTGTACCTGTTTAATCCTTTGGCAGAGGTTTTTGTAGTGGAATAACCCAAGATCGTCATTTCGAGCGAAGTTGCAACGAAGCCGAGAACCACGTGGTGCCCAACGAAGCTAAATCTGTCTCGAGATGGATCTCTCCATTCCACTGCGTTCCAGTCGAGATGACGACCCTTTTTATTTAAGTTTATTATAGAGACATTCTATCTATACAAACTTAAATTCATCTCCGTCAAATAAACCTTTATCGCTTAGCTTTAAATGTGGAATTACCAATAATGCCATAAAAGAAAGCGTCATAAAGGGGGCGAGTAGGGTTGAGCCGAGATCTTTCGCAAACTGATCTATTGAAGTATAACTTTCTGCTACTTGATAACCGTTCTGATTGCTCATTAAACCAGCAACTGGTAAGCCCAAAACTTTTTGTTTCCCATTGCCGAGCGCCACTACACCTCCGGTTTCTTTGATCACTAAATTTACGGCTTCACAGATACTTTTATCGTCGGCACCAACTGCAATAATGTTATGACTATCGTGGGCAACGCTTGAGGCAATTGCTCCCTGTTTCAAGCCGAAATTCTTCACAAACGAAACGGCAATAGGTGCATCGTGATAGCGGTTTACCACTACCATTTTTAAAACATCATTTTCCAGGTCGCTAATGATATTTCCATCCGAAACCTTCGGTTTAGCAGATAACCTGTTCGTAATCAGCTGTCCGTTTAAGGCTTCGATAACAGGGATTTCTTCTTGTCCGGTAAAAGGATAAACAAAATCTTTTTCCTTTTTTAAGCTGCAATCGAAATGGTTTACCGATTCTTTATCTTCTACGTGTTTTACCCAATCTCCTACTGTTTTGCCATTTTCGGCAAGTAACAACCCATCAATATAGGTTTGTTTAACCTTGAAGTTTTTTAAATCTTCGATCACGATGAAATCTGCCGGATCATGAAGTTGTAACGCGCCAACATCCAGTTTATAGTGGATAATGGGGTTGATACAGGCTGCCTGAAGGATATTAAAAATATCGATTCCTTTTTCTACCGCCCTTGCGCAAAGCTGATTGATGTGGTTTTCGACCAAACTATCGGGGTGTTTATCATCACTGCAGAACATCATCATTTCAGGCCAGTCGTTCAGCAGATCGATCAGTGCTTCAAAATTTTTGGCTGCGCTTCCTTCACGAATCAGGATTTTCATTCCACGCTGCAATTTATCCAGTGCTTCTTCAGCGGTAAAACATTCGTGATCGGTAGAAATACCCGCGTCGATATATTGTTGTACGGCATCGCCACGTAACCCGGGGGCATGTCCATCAACAGGTTTGCCCAATTGGTGGGCAGCAGCAATCTTTTTTAAAACTTCTTCGTCTTTATAAAGTACACCAGGGAAATTCATCATCTCGCTGAGGTATTTTATTTCAGGACGTTCTAAAAGTGCTTTTACATCGTCGTGGTTAAGTTCAGCCCCTGCAGTTTCGAAAATCGTTGCCGGAACACAGCTTGGTGCACCAAAATTGAATTTAAAAGGAACGGTATTGCCATTCTCAATCATAAACTTCACACCTTCCATGCCGCAAACATTGGCAATTTCGTGCGGATCGCTAATGGTAGAAACTGTGCCATGAACAACGGCCAGCCTTGCAAATTCGCTTGGAATTAACATGCTGCTTTCTATGTGTACATGGCTATCAATAAAGCCCGGAGAAATAAAATGAGCCCCATCGCGCTGATCAGAAATTTTGGTGATGGATTTTATCCTGCCTTCTTCTACCGCTACTTCTCCAAAGAAAATATTCCGCTTGGTGATGTCGATAATATTTCCTTCGACTTTAAAATTGCTCATGTATTTTTTGTTTAACCGGTTAATTGTACAAATCGGTTAACTGTAGCGTAATGCCACAATTAACCGATTTAAACAGTTTATACAATTAACCTTCTCAATATTTTAATAACCTATCTATCGTTTCTGCTAATCTTGCGTTAGCCAAAAAATCTTCCTCTAAAACCTTGCTCATTGGGATTGCGGTATCCAAACTTGCACAGCGCATCACAGGCGCATCTAAATACTGAAAACAATGTTCTCCGATCCAGGCTGATATTTCTGCGCCAAAACCATTGGTTAAGGTATCTTCGTGCAAAATTAAAACCCTTCCTGTTGCTTTAACTGCTGCGCTAACGGTTTCCTTATCCCAGGGCTGTAATGAGCGGAGATCGATTATTGTGGCATCTCTTTCAGGATGTTGTTTCACATAATCCAATGCCCAATGTACGCCCAAACCATAAGTAATAATCGCAAACTTATCGCCATTACTTAATTTAACTGCTTTACCTATTTCCGTAGTATAATAACCATCCGGAACGGGGGCTGTTAAACTTCTGTAAAGATACTTATGTTCGAAATAAAGCACTGGATTTGGATCTTCAATTGCTGCCAGCAACAAGCCTTTTGCATCTTCAGGGAAAGCGGGATACAACACTTTTAGTCCAGGGGTTTTGGTAAACCAGGCTTCGTTACTCTGCGAATGGAATGGTCCGGCGCCTGTTCCAGCCCCTGTTGGCATGCGTACCACAACATCGGCCTTTTCGCCCCAACGATAATGTGTTTTGGCCAGGTTATTTACGATCTGGTTAAAACCAACAGTTACAAAATCGGCAAACTGCATTTCTACAACAGCTTTATAGCCATTTATCGACAGGCCTAAACCTGCACCAACAATGGCCGATTCACAAATTGGGGTGTTGCGAACCCTGGCTTTGCCATATTTCGCGGTAAAGCCATCTGTAATTTTGAAAGCACCACCATAATCTGCAATATCCTGTCCCATTAAAACCAGGTTAGGATATTTTTGCATGGCAAGATCCAGTCCATCGGTTATGGCGTCTAAATATCTTTTATCTGTGGATGATTGATCAGGTTGTATCACTTTCTGTTGATAGGGATAATACATATCAGCCTCTTCCTGATTGGCATTTGCTTCCGGTTCAGCCTCATTAAATGCATCTTCAATTTCCAGTTCAATATCTCTTTTGATTTGGATTTTGATGTCGATTACACTATCTGATGTTAAAATGCCCTGTTCAATTAAGTAGTCTTCGTAATTGCTGAGGGGATCTTTCTTTTCCCACTCATCAAAAAGTTCCTGAGGAACATATTTGGTGCCTGATGCTTCTTCATGCCCACGCATCCTGAATGTAAGGCATTCTACCAAAACCGGTCTTGGATCCTTTCTGATTTCCATCGCAAGCTGGTTAATGGTATTGTAAACTTCCAAAATATTGTTCCCGTCAATCTGAACACCTTCAACGCCATAACCAATGGCTTTATCAACCAGGTTTTTGCACCTGAATTGCTCTGATTTTGGAGTGGAAAGTCCATATCCGTTATTTTCAATGAGAAAAATAACCGGAAGGTTCCAAACGGCGGCAACATTTACCGCTTCGTGGAAATCACCTTCACTCGTGGCACCTTCGCCAGTGTAAACTAAGGTAGCATGTTGTTTATTAGCCAAAACATCAGCCAGTGCTATACCATCGGCTAAGGCCATTTGCGGGCCAAGGTGAGATATCATCCCGACAATTTTATAATCCTGCGTACCGAAGTGGAAGGAGCGATCGCGGCCCTTGGTAAAACCGGTTATTTTGCCCTGCCACTGGGCCATTAATTTTTTAAGCGGAATATCGCGTGAGGTAAAGACACCGAGATTGCGGTGCATGGGCAAAATATATTCATCACTTTGCATGGCCAGGGTACTGCCAACTGCAATGGCTTCCTGACCAATACCTGAAAACCATTTACCAATCCGCCCCTGACGTAGGAGTTTGAGCATTTTGTCTTCAACCATCCGGGGGTAAAGCAATCTTTTGTATAAATTCAGTAAGAATTTGTCGTCTTTATTTCCTCGGTTGAAATGCATTAGCAGGCTTTTTGATTGAGATTTTAAGAAATATCCCATGGGTTGAGAGATTCAAGATCAGCAATTTTTTTAAAATCAGATGATTTTCTTATTTTGATAGTGTTTTGGATAATTTCTTCTGATAGGTCATAAACAAGCGATGCTGAAATGAATCCGTTTAATTGTTGAAATTGATGTTCGGTAATCTTGGACCAGCCCAAAAGTTCTATTCTAGAAATAACAGACAAATGCATTTCGAGATTATCCATAAATACCAGTGTTTTTTCAGGTAATTTATTTTCAAGATACTCAATTACTGAATTGGTATCTGCTAAATATCCCTTTCCCATTCGTTCCTGCTATCGATAATATATTGCTGGAATTCTTCGTATTGCTTATCGGTAAGATTTAGTGAACCACGATAATCAGAATGTTTTTTTTTTAGGTTTCTCCATTTCGTTAAGCTCATCGACAGCATAAACCAAAACCTCAATTTGTCTCCCAATATAAGCCTTAGGAACATCTATTGAGATGTTTTCTTTATCCGGTGTTATTATTGTTCGTACCATACTCAAATATACAAAAATATAAAGGTTGATTAAACTCTATTTCCGTTCAAAGTCCATTTAAAGACTAAAGACTAAAGACTAAAGACTTAAGACTCTTTACCTTTCTTCAACTCTTCCCATTGTTTTGCAAAAGATTTATCAGCAACTTTTGGCATCTCGCGGTATTTGCCCCAGCTCTTTTTGAAGAAGCTTTTGAGCATGAAGTTTTTAAACTTCCCACCAAAGAAATCCATCCACTTGCGCTTTTGCATCATTTTGCTAAACATGCTCCAGCCAATTTCCTCTTTTTTGCCATTGTCGTGAGCTGCAGCTGCATCTCTGCGGTTGAGCAATAACATTTTATGGATATCGATTTTAACAGGGCATACTTCAGAACATTTGCCACAAAGGCTGGATGCATAGCTTAAGTGTTTAAACTCTTCCATGCCTTTAAAATGGGGCGTAATAACTGATCCTATTGGACCACTGTAAGTTGTATTATAGGTATGGCCACCAATATTTTTATAAACCGGGCAGGCATTTAAGCAGGCTCCACAACGGATACAATACAGGCCCTGCCTTTGGTCTTTTTGGGCCAATAAATTGGTCCGGCCATTATCAAGGAGGATCACATACATTTCTTCGGGCCCATCCGTTTCATTAGGCTGGCGTGGACCACTTAAAATGGTATTGTAAACGGTTAGGTTCTGTCCGGTTCCGTGCGAAGCAAGCAAAGGCCAGAACAGATCCAGATCAGCCATAGAAGGGATTACCTTTTCAATACCAACAATAGCAATATGGATTTTGGGAAAAGTGGTACTTAAACGTGCATTACCTTCGTTTTCGGTTAAAGCAATGCTTCCAGTATCGGCTATTAGGAAATTTCCGCCACTGATACCGATATCGGCTTTTAAATATTTATCGCGGAGTAATTCGCGTGCTTTTTGTACAAGTTGTGGTGGAGTGGCGTCTAACGGAGTGCCAAATTTATCATGAAATAACTGGGCAATATCGGTTGCGCTTAAGTGCATGGCAGGGGTAACAATATGATATGGCGCCTGCCCTAGCAACTGAACAATGTACTCGCCCAGATCGCTTTCTAAAGATTCGATGTTGTTTTTTTCCAGGAAATCGTTCAGGTGGATTTCCTCTGTTGTCATCGATTTAGATTTGATAACCGTTTTGCCATTATTTCTGTTGATGATATTGAGGATTTCCTGTTGTGCTTCCTCTGCGTCATTGGCCCAGATCACCTTGCCACCACGGCGCTGGAAATTAGATTCGAATTCGGGCAGGAACTTATCGAGGTTTTCCATTACACGCCATTTGATAACGTGTGCCTTTTTTTTGGATGCCTCCAAATTTTCGAATTTTGACAGGCCCCGTTCAACAGCTGCATTGTATTTGCCAATATTATAGTTTATGGTTTTACGATGCGGTAAATCGAAAGCTTTTTCGTCAGATTTCTCTAAAAATTCCTCGGCAATATTCATCAATGATTATTTTGTAATAGGTAACGAATATTAACTGATTTTAGTTTTTAGCTATTTCGTTATAAATTCAAAGATAGGAATTTATGTAGGCGGGAAAAGTATTAACCACAAAAAAGCCCCAACATTTTGCCGGGGCCTGGTATTTTTACTTTATTATTTCTTTGGATTGCCTTTTCCATCCATATCTACTACCGGACGTTTAGGTCTGTTGGCCAGTTCCCACGCGGTAAAGTAAGTTAATTTTGCGCGCTTAGATAAAAGTGGGAAGTTAATTTTGCTTACCTCGTCACCCGGTTTGTGGTAATCCTGCTGCAACATTCCATCATAATAGAAAATGATCGGAATACCTAATTTAGCGAAATTATAATGATCAGAACGGTAGTAAATCTGTTCCGGATCTTTTGGATCGTCATATTTATAATCCAGTTTCATTTTGGTATAAGTTGCATTAACCTGCTCACTTAATTTACCCAAATCGCTGCTTAACATGTTCGAACCAACTGAATAGATATAATTTGCAGAATCTGGTTTGCCCAAATACTCTTCTCCTGTACGTCCGATCATATCTGTATTTAAGTCTGCAATGGTATTTTCAACAGGGAAAACAGGATGCTCCGAATACCACTCAGAACCCCATAAGCCTTTTTCTTCACCAACAACGGTCATAAATAAGATACTGCGTTTAGAACCTTTTCCAGCTTTTTTAGCATCGGTAAATGCTTTTGCCATTAATAAAACGCCGGTTGTTCCCGATCCGTCATCATCAGCGCCATTGTTTACCTTATCTTTAGCATTTGGATCAGTTTGCAAACCAATATGGTCATAGTGGCCTGTAAGGATTAATACTTCTTTTTTTAATACAGGGTCTGAACCTTCCAAATAACCCAAAACGTTTTCGCATCTAACAGGTGTTTCTGTTTTTGCTGCGCTTGCCGAAAAAGGTACATTTAATACCTGTGAAGCAGGCGTCTGACTGTCTACAATTTTCTTTTGCAGATCTGCAACAGTTGTATTCGATGCTTTAAACAATTCGTTTGCTAAAGCTACCGAAATTGAAACTCGAGGTGTTTCGTTTTGTTTTTGAGCCTCTAAAGCAGCATTGGTTTTCACCATTACCCTTCCATTTTTAAGGGCTTGTTTGGTGCTTTCAGTTATTCTGTCAACTACAGGATCGATCAAAATAATTGCTTTAACATTATTTTCTGCAAAATATTTTGCTCTGGCTTCCATGGTAGCACGATAAGCAGCTCTATCAATCTTGGTGCCCGGTTTTAAAGTTGGATCACCACCATTGAACATCATGACTACTTTACCTTTAATATCCGTACCAGCGAAGTCATTATAAGTGTCCTTTTTTATCCCATAACCGATAAATACAATATCGTTGGTAGAAAAAGTAAAACCTTTATCACTGATTAACGTAGGTGAAACAAGGTAATCTTTTTGATATTCTTTAGGCTGACCGTTTACGGTTAAGTGGCTTTCTTTTAAAGTGACATTAACTAAGTCGATTTTTTGAAAATAGCTACCATTTACAGGTGCTTTTAGTCCCAGCGACTTAAAATAATTGCTGATATAATCTGCAGCCATCCACGCACCTTTTGTACCTGTTTCGCGACCTTCATATTCATCAGAAGCTAAAACAGAAAGGTGTTTGTAAGCATTCTCCGGATTAATCGCCTTACTGAACCTTATCGCATCCTGATTAGGCTTAAGGGGTGTGATTTGGCTAAAACAACTCGCTGATACAAGCGAGGCCAAACCAAAGGTTAAAAACTTTTTGTTCATTATGATAATAGTTAGTTGAGTTTGTTGTTAGCACGAAATTTTTTCGACCCTATTCTGGTGGCGGCCACCTTCAAATTCAGTGTTTAAAAAAGTTGTGGTAATTTCTTTAGCCAATTCTTCAGAAACAAATCTTGCAGGGATGCACAAAACGTTTGCATTGTTATGTTTACGTACCAAAGCGGCAACTTCATTCTCCCAACATAAACCAGCCCTGATGTGCTGATGTTTGTTCGCAGTGATGGCTACACCATTTGCCGATCCGCAAAGTAAAATGCCATAAGTAAACTCGCCATTTTCTACTGCTGCTGCAACAGGATGGGCAAAATCGGGGTAATCTACCGAGTTTTCAGAATAGGTGCCAAAATCTTTTACTTCGTAATCCTGTAAAAAATACTTTAATATTTCTTTGTATTCAAACCCGGCGTGATCCGCTCCAATAGCAATTTTAATTTTTGTATCAGACATTGTCAAATTTATAGAGAATTATGAAATCCGTTCGTAATGTTTTTGTTAGTTAGCGTAGAAAGCAGCCTCGGCTTTTTTCTTCTTTTTTTCAATGTAGGCTGAAACAAAAATACTCAATTCGTAAAGCAGGAATAATGGCGTGGCAACAATCAACATCGTCATAATATCTGGTGTTGGCGTTACAATTGCGGCGATAATCAGGATAATTACAGCGGCATATCTTCTGCTCGATCTCATCAGTTTTGGCGTCATTAATCCCAGTTTTGACAGGATGAAAATGATCACTGGCAGTTCAAATATAATCCCAGTACCCAAAGTTAAGGTGGCAACAGATGAAAGATAAGAATCAACGGTAAAGGTGTTTTTAATTTCAGCACTTACAGTATAACCTGTTAAAAAGTTAACCGATAGCGGACATACCACGAAGTATCCGAAAAAAATACCAATGATGAAAAGTATCGATGCGAAAAATACAAAACCACTGGCCGATTTACGTTCATTTTCGTGTAAAGCAGGTTTAATAAAGCGCCATATTTCCCACAATAAATAAGGAAAACCAACCACAATACCACACATTACACAAACATTTAACTGCAGGTTAAACTGACCAGCCATCTCGGTATTGATAATTTCGCCGTTAATTTTGGTGATACACATATCCTTACCCAGGGATGGAAAATGATCAACCAGTTTACACATCATACGGTAAGTCCAGAAATCTGGTTTTTTGGGGCCGAAAATGATTTTATCAAGGATCTCTTCGTTGAAGTAAAAAGCGATACCCGTAAAAACGGCAATGGCAATTACGGCTCTGATTAAGTGTTTACGGAGAACATCCAGGTGATCGAAAAAAGACATTTCTGCCTCTAATGTGGTGCTCTTCTGTCCGATAGCTTTTGTAAGTAAGTTTTTTTTAGTGTCGCTCATGTTGAAAACAAAAATACCATTCTATTTGAATAGAATGGTATTTACGTGTTAAATATAGAAATAGTTTATATTATTCTGAGAAATGCTTGAATATATTGACAAATTCAAACTAAAAGTTAATTGTAATGCCCTCTGAGCGAATAGATTTTAATAATTTGTTCAATTTCTGAGACAGCGTAAATAATTCTATGTTCTGAATTTATTCTCCTAGACCACTTACCTGTTAGATTATATTTTAGTGGCTCTGGTTTTCCAATGCCTTCAAATGGAGAATCGCTTATAGCAAGCAGAAGACTATGAATTTTCTTTTGTACAATACTATTTCCTGATTTCTTCCAAAAATCTAAATCATCGTTAGCTTTCGGAAGAAAAACTATTTCCATAAGTTATCTAAGTCAACTTTTGTGAAGTTTCCTTCTTTGAAATCTTTATCCCCTTGTAAAATTTTTTCTACAAATTCTGGGTTATAAGGCTTTTCTTTTTTTTCAAAAGAAATCTTCATGGCCTTTAATACCTGCTTTACTGCATTTAATTGGGCCTTGTTTTCCGGATGTACAATTAATGTTTCCATAATTCAAATTTACTGAAATAAATTTAAACTTTTAACAAAGAAAAATCCCATCTCGTTTTACCAAAATGGGATTTGAATTTTATAGTAATTTCTATTATTCTGAAAATTCGAACGTTTCCATAAATTTCGTGGTGAAATTTCCTGCCCTGAAGTTAGGATCTTTCATCAGTTGTAAATGGAACGGGATAGTCGTTTTAATCCCTTCTATTACAAATTCACTCAGCGCACGTTCCATCGTACAGATCGCTTCTTCACGGGTTTGTGCTACACAGATCAATTTAGCGATCATCGAGTCGTAGTTCGAAGGAATTGAATATCCTGCATAAACGTGTGTATCTACACGAACACCATGTCCACCCGGAGAATGGAAATTAGTGATTTTACCTGGAGAAGGACGGAAATTATTCGCCGGATCTTCAGCATTGATACGACACTCGATAGCGTGCATCTCTGGTGTATAGTTTTTACCTGAGATCGGAATCCCGGCAGCAACTTTAATCTGTTCTTTAATTAAATCGAAATTGATTACCTCTTCTGTAACCGGGTGCTCTACCTGGATACGGGTATTCATTTCCATAAAGTAGAAATTACGGTGTTTATCAACCAAAAATTCGATTGTACCGGCACCTTCGTAATTTACAGCCATTGCACCTTTAATGGCCGCTTCACCCATTCTCTTACGGAGTTCATCCGTCATAAATGGAGAAGGAGATTCTTCTACCAGTTTCTGGTGACGGCGTTGGATAGAACAATCACGTTCCGATAAATGGCAGGCTTTGCCAAACTGATCTCCGATGATCTGGATTTCGATGTGGCGTGGATCTTCGATATATTTTTCTAAATATAAACCATCGTTACCAAATGCTGCGCCAGATTCCTGACGGGCACTGTCCCACGCGTTTTCAAAATCTTCGTCTTTCCAAACTACACGCATACCACGGCCACCACCACCGGCAGTTGCTTTCAGGATAACAGGATAGCCCATATCATTGGCAATAGCAATACCTTCTTTAACGCTGGTAAGTAAACCTTCCGATCCCGGGATGGTTGGAACACCGGCAATTTTCATGGTTTCTTTTGCAGAGGCCTTATCACCCATGCCGTTAATCTGTTCTGGTGTAGCACCAATAAACTTGATATTGTACTCGCGGCAGATGTTAGAAAACTTGGCGTTTTCTGACAGGAAACCGTAACCCGGGTGTATAGCATCGGCATTGGTTAATTCTGCTGCCGAAATAATATTTGGAATATTTAAATAAGAATCTTTACTGGGCGGGGGGCCAATACAAACAGCCTCATCAGCAAAACGTACGTGTAAACTTTCGCGATCTGCGGTAGAGTAAACAGCAACCGTTTTGATGCCCATTTCCTTACAGGTACGGATAATACGCAAAGCGATTTCACCCCTGTTGGCAATTAGTATTTTTTTAAACATAATTTTTTAATTGATGATTACACCGATGATATGATTACACTGATCATTTGCGTAATGTAAACTGATATAACCAAATTTTAAATTAAATGTCATGGTTCGTGTCTCCACGAACCATTTATATTTTTCAGTTTTTTAAAATGCAAAACTGAACATCATCATAATTTTACGGTATTTCGGTCAGTGAGCACACAGGCCGAGGCGTAAGGTGACGTTACGATTAAATAGGTTCTACTAAAAATAACGGTTGGTCGTACTCTACCGGTGATGCGTTATCAACCAGGATTTTAACGATACGGCCAGAAACTTCACTTTCGATTTCGTTGAAAAGTTTCATCGCTTCAATAATACAAACTACTTTACCTGCACTGATCTCGTCGCCAACGTTTACAAACATTGGTTTTTCCGGACTAGCTGAACGGTAGAAAGTACCGATCATTGGTGATTTGATGGTTAAGTATTTTGAAGTGTCTTCTGCGGCAGGTACAGCAGGTGTTGCTGCAACCGGAGCAGTAGGAGCTGTAGCAACTGGGGCAGCAGCCTGTACAAGCGGAGCTTGTGGTACGGTAGCATGCACAACTGTTGGTGCCTGGTTTGTTTTGATCGTGATTTTGAAGTTTTCCTGCTCAATAGCAACTTCATTTACTCCAGAACGAGAAACAAATTTAATCAGTTCCTGTATTTGTTTGATATCCATTTTTTAGGCTAGTTATGTAAAAAATAGTGTTTATTGAATTAACTAAGTTATACTTTTTTTGTTTTATTTTTCTTTGCAACCGCTTAAGGTTGATGGTTTAATGGCTGAAAGTTAATGACTACGACACTTTATTCAAGTAAACATTGGCCCTCAACTCTAACCTCCTAACTCACTACTTAGAATCGTAGGCCCATTTAAGGTAAATTGAACCCCAGGTAAAACCGCCACCAAATGCAGCTAAAACGATATTATCGCCTTTTTTCAGTTTACTTTCCCACTCCCATAAACATAACGGGATGGTTCCGTTGGTTGTATTTCCGTAACGTTCGATATTGATCATTACTTTATCGGTGGTAACACCCATGCGGTTTGCGGTGGCATCAATAATGCGTTTATTGGCCTGGTGAGGTACGAGCCATGCAACATCATCGGCAGTTAAGCTGTTGCGTTCCATAATTTCGGCAGCAACATCGGCCATATTGGTTACGGCAAATTTAAATACGGTTGGGCCTTCCTGGTGTGCAAAATGCTCTCTTGCATCAACAGTTTCGTGTGTAGCAGGTTTAACAGAACCACCGGCTTTCATGCCCAGAAAATCTCTTCCGGCACCATCAGTTCTCAGGATAGAATCCTGAATACCATAACCTTCTTCATTTGGTTCTAATAAAGCACATCCACAGCCATCACCAAAAATAATGCAGGTGGTACGGTCTTCGTAATTGATAATCGACGACATTTTATCGCCACCAACTACCAAAACTTTTTTATGTCTTCCCGATTCGATGAATGAAGCTCCTGTAGAAAGACCGAAAATAAAGCCTGAACAAGCTGCCTGCAAATCGTAACCCCATGCATTTTTAGCTCCGATTTTATCAGCTAAAACGTTTGCTGTAGCAGGGAAAGTAAAATCCGGAGTAGTGGTGCAAAAGATAATCAGTTCTATTTCACTTGCATCAATACCTCTCTTTTTAAGTAAACCGTTAACGGCATGAACCGCCATATCGGAAGTACCTAAACCTTCGCCCTTTAAAATTCTACGTTCTTTTATTCCCGTTCTGCTGGTAATCCATTCATCCGAAGTGTCAACAATGGTTTCTAACTCTGCGTTTGTAAGCACATAGTCGGGAACGTAACCATTTACTGCCGTAATAGCAGCGTGAATTTTACTCATTTTAAGAATTTTAATAAATTATTTAAATGCCATTCTAATTTTTTCTACCAATCCGGTGGTAATCATTTCCCTGGATTGGAGAACCATATTTTTAACAGCTAGCGGACTGGAAATTCCGTGTCCGATAACAACTGGAGCGTTAACACCTAAAACCGGACTTCCGCCGTACTGTTCGTAATTGAAACGATCGAAGAACTCATCTTTAAGTCCTTTTTTGATAGTAAGCACATAAAACGATTCTGCTAATTTAAGCATTACGTTTCCGGTAAATCCATCGCAAACAATTACATCCGCTTTTTCATTGAATAAATCCCTTCCTTCCACATTACCAACAAAGTTAAACAGATTGGTATCTTTCATTAACGGGAAAGTGGCCATGCTCAGCATATTTCCTTTCTCATCTTCTTCACCAATGTTCATTAAGGCTACTTTAGGATCGTTGATCTGCAAAAGGTTTTCTGCATATAAACTGCCTAAAACGCCAAATTGTAGTAAGATATCAGGTTTGCAGTCGGCATTTGCACCTACATCTAACAGTAAGCCGGTACCACCTTTAATTTTTGGAAGAATTGTACATAAACAAGGGCGGATGATGCCCGGAATGGTTTTAACGCTAAAAACAGCGCCAACCAACATGGCTCCAGAATTACCAGCACTGGCAAAAGAGTCGAGTTTGCCTTCTTTTAAAAGGTTAAAACCAACAGCTATGCTCGAATTTGGTTTCTGAACGATTGCTTTGGTGGGATGTTCGCCCATACCAATTACTTCATCAGTATGAACGTATTCAAAATGATCTGGATTAAAACCTTCTTCTGCAAGTATGGGTTTAATCTGTTCGGTATCGCCAATAAGAACTAAATGCTCTCCGGCGTTAAGCGATTGATGAGCAGCTATTGCTCCCAAAACAATTGCTTTGGGAGCATAGTCTCCGCCCATTATGTCGAGGCCTATTTTCATAGAAAAAATCTGTTTGTGTTAAGTCAGGTGTAATCCTGAATTTTTCAGTGGACTAAGGTATGACTAAAGCCGCTGAAAACACAAACAATTTTTTAAGAAAATTACCCAATCTGAGTATTTTCGATAACCAGTTTACCGTTGTAGTATAAGTTACCATCAACGTTGTAAGCACGGTGAGGTACGTGGATGGCACCTGTTGCCGAGCATGTTGCTAAAGAAGGAGTAACAGCTTTATAGTGCGTTCTTCTTTTATTTTTTCTCTGTTTCGAGATCTTCCGTTTTGGATGTGCCATTGCTGTATAATCTAATTATTTTTTTAACTTATTAAGGGCTTCCCAACGTGGGTCGCTTGTTTGTTCATTTTCTTCGTCCTGCTTTTCGATAGATAACTGATTTAAGCGGTCAATCATTTCCTGATCGCAATCTTTACCTGCCTGTTCGCAGTTTTTGATATAAGGTACCGCTACGTTAATCATTTCGTATAAAGGCCCCGATATATCAATTTCGGAATCTTTCCGGCTTAATGAGATAATTTCCTCATCATCACTTTCCAGTTCATCTTCAGCAAACTTTACAATCTGCCTTTCGTAAAGGTTTACCGGGTAAGCAAATTCTGATAAACATTTATCACAATCTAAATTTACAGTACCCATAACTTTGAATTTCAGGATCAACATGGTCTCTTGTTTCTCAAGTTCCAGGTCTACCTTCAAATTTCCACTTTTGATTAACGAATACTCAAACGCGTTAAAAAAGCGGTCATCAAGCTCATAATCAAACTGATGAGATCCCAATTTTAATCCGGTAAACGGTAATGAAAATTGTTTTAGTGGGTTCAAAGTACTGTAAAATTTTAGCCTGCAAATGTAGGGATAAAATAATTAGATTAAAAATGTTTTTTAAAAATTGTTGATGTTAACTCAGCAGGTTTTCAGATTGTTTGCTGATATATTGTTAATATCTCGCAGGTTTTAAAAGCTGCAAGGGTAGTAAAGTGTTTAAAACCGGGAATAGGAATTAAATTTCCTTCAGTTCATATGGGCCTTACCCAAGCTACACAAGGGGCAGGCTTTTCAGGGCATTAGAGAATGAAATGGTATTAAGACCTCGCAGGTTTTCGAAACCTGCGAGGTCTGGAATAAGGTTAGCCAGCCAGTACCATTTCCTTATTATTCCTGCTCCATTCACTCCAAGAGCCAACGTAAAGTTTCGGGATAGGCAGGCCTGCATAATCCATAGCCAGAAGGGTATGGCATGCTGTAATACCCGACCCACAGTGAACAATGATATTTTCGGGTTTCACATGTGCCAGTGCTTCTGCGTATTTTTCTTTTAATATTTCCGGCGCAAGAAAAGCACCGGTTGCATCTAAATTTTCGGTAAAAGGAATATTGGCTGCTCCCGGGATATGCCCTGCAATTAAATCAATTGGTTCGGTTAAACCGGCAAAACGGTTGGCATCCCGTACATCGATTACTATATAATCATCGGTTTTGGCTACTTTTTCCACTTCGTTAATGTCAGATAAAGGAAGCTCCCATGCCTTTACTTCGTATGGCTCAACAGATTTTGGAACCTCTACTTTATCTGTAGTTGGAAAACCTGCTTTTACAGCCCCCTGGAAACCTCCATCAATTACCTGTACTTTTTCATGTCCAATGGCTTTTAGCATCCACCAGAGCCTTCCAGCTGCATTACCACCATTTTTATCATCGTACACAATTACATAACTGTGTTTGGTAATCCCCAGTTTTTGCAGCACGGCAGAAAACTGTTCGGCAGTAGGTAAAGGATGACGTCCGCCAACTGCAAAATCTCCGATATTGGCCAAATCTTCATTTACGTCGGCAAAAAGTGCTCCAGCCAAATGTTGCTCATCATACCTGGCTTTTGAGCCTGCACTGGCATCAATAATCACAATTTCTTCATCCTGGTTTAGCCAGGTTAGCTCTTCGGGTTTTATAATAGGTGATAATTTGTTTTCCATATTCAATTTTGTTTATCCATAATTAAACCATACGGTTTTTGCTCCATTGGCTTTAGCATATTCTAAAAAATTCCTGAAATTTCGAAGGTCCTGTCCAAAATTATTGCCGATATAGCCTTCGCCTTTATCAAGGTCAAAGTCGGTAAAATAGTAATCATAACCCAGGGTATCGCGCCCATGACTATTTAACTTGCCGTTCAGGTTTCCAAAATGGGAAAGCTTTTTGATCAGGGTTTCTATGGTTTCGAGTACAGTATCTATATTGCCATTGAGTTTTTCTTTATTTGCTGCCATCTGTTCAAAGATTGTTTTTTTCTCCTCTTCAGTTTCGGCGGCAGATAGCCTGTAATCTGCATATTCTTCATCCCAATATTGCTCCATATCGTACAAAACCGAAATGTTAGTGTGGGTTAAACGGCTTATCTGCTCGAGCTCGGTTTCTGCATTAATAACGTCCTTCCTCGACATGAGGTTGCAGAAAGTTCTGCTTAGGCTATGGTGGTTAAAATAATCAGGATAATCGTTAAGGTTTTGAATGGAGGATAATTCTTCGGAGTTATCTGTGATCAGGTGAATGTCAAGTCCCATAGATTAGGTTGTGGCTCAATTTTCTGCAATATAAGAGATTTTGCAAAATTAGTTCTAATGTGATTTTTTGCCCATTAAAGCCCACAATCCCAAAACCGGACCAATGGCCAGTACCATATATAGATATTGAACATTAAACTGTTTTGATAAAACGTTAACGGCCTGGATACTGATAATGGTGATGGCAAAACCAATGCAGTTTACGAGTGTTAAAGAAGTTCCCCGTAAGCTTTCGGGAGCATTTTTGGCAATCAGTGAAGAAAATAATGGCGAATCGGCCGTGCCTGATAAACCCCAGCAAAATAAAAAGATGAGAAAGAGGTAAGCGGAACCGTTGAACAGGAAAACAGGGGAGAGCAGACAACATGAGCACGAAATTGCCAATGCAATGGTTGCTATTCTTTTTGCACCAAATTTTTGCGATAACATGCCCCCAATCATACAGGAGATTCCGCCTGATGCAATAACCAGGAATGAAAATAAGGGAATATTTAAAGTCGACGATGGATGTTTGCTGTTAAAAAGTAATAACATGCCAGGTAAAAAGGCCCAGAATGTGTAGAGTTCCCACATGTGGCCGAAATAACCAAAAGCGGCCGACCGAAACCCCGGATTTTTAAAACCATCAAAACAGGAACGGAAGTTGAATTTCTGTCCCGCTGTTCTGAAAGGGCCATTTGGTACCAAAAGTAAAATAGCCAGCGCACCGGTTAATGATAATGCAGATGTACCAAAAATTACATATTGCCACGGGAAACTTGCGGTGAATGTTTTTAATAAATGCGGAAAAGCGGTTCCGAATACCAAAGCACCTACCAAAAAGCCCAGCGATTTACCCAAACCATCTTTAAAGTAATCGGAGGCGATTTTCATCCCGACAGGATAAATGCCGGCAAGCATAAAACCGGTTAAAAAACGGAAAAGCAATAATAAATTTACATCGGATACTGGAAGGCAGGCACCCAGGTTAAATAATGCAGCGGCAATTCCACAGATGAAAAACACCTTTGAGGGTGAAAAGATATCAGAAATAGCAAAAAAGGCAAAAACTAAAGTGCCACTGATAAAACCAAACTGCACCATGCTGGTCAGGTTAGCCAACAGGTTGGTTTCGGCAGGGAAATTTTTAACAATATCGGATAGTACGGCGTTGCCTGCAAACCACAATGAGGTGCAGAGAAATTGCGCAACAACGATTGTTGGGAGTACGTGTTTGGTTTTTTTAGAGCTGCTCATTTTTAGTTTGGTGCACAATTTTAACTAAAATAAACCTGATAGCAGTGGAAATCCTTTTTTGTTGCAGTAATTTAACAGCACAGCATCGCAATCATAAAAAAGATTATAACGGATAGCAGGGCTTTCGGAGCCGATGAAAAACAGGCCTTGCTTTACATAAAATATTGACCACCTAAGCCACCTTAGTTTTTAGAATGTCCGGGGTCGGATGTCCGAAGCTAGTGTTGTTATAATTTAATTACTTGCTTTAGCCTTTCAGCTTTGGTCTTTAGTCTTTCTGCTCTCCTAAGAAGCATCATCCTTAATATCGAACTGTGTTTCTACCACCTTACCACCTGAACGTAATTGGTTGCTCAGCATTTCTTCCTGCTCTCTGCGGTTTTTTACAATGTGGATGGCCGAAAATAAAGCTTCGGTAAATGATGTAGAATCTGCCAGATCTTTACCTGCAATATCGTAGCCAGTGCCATGATCAGGAGAGGTACGTACAAAGTTTAGGCCTGCGGTATAGTTTACGCCATTGTGAAAAGCCAGTGTTTTAAAAGGAATTAATCCCTGATCGTGGTACATGGCCAAAACCGCATCGAATTGTTTGTAGCTGCCGTTTCCGAAAAAGCCATCGGCCGGGTACGGACCAAAACAAACAATGCCTTTATCGTAAGCTTCCTGAATGGCTGGCGTAATAATTTCTGCCTCTTCAGTGCCTAATAAACCATTGTCGCTGGCATGTGGGTTTAAACCTAAAACTGCAATTTTCGGTTTTTCGATCCAAAAATCCTTTTTCAGACTTTCGTTAATCAGTTTTAATTTATTTACAATTTTCTCTTTTGTAATCGAAGCCGGAACATCTTTTACCGGAATATGGCCGGTAACTACACCCACCCGTAAATTTTCACTAATGAGGAACATCAGCACATCTCTGCTACCACTTTTCTCCTGCAGATATTCAGTATGACCAGGAAAGGCAAAAGTATCTGATTGAATGTTATGTTTATTGATTGGAGCAGTAACCAGAGCATCGATATCGCCGTTTACAAGGTCGGAAGTGGCACGCTCCAAAGATAAAAGTGCATATTTTCCACCGATTGCCGTAACCTGACCGAGTTCGATTTTTACATCTTCTTCCCAGCAATTAATCATGTTGGCACGTTTTACCTGCGCCTGGTTCGCATGATTGATCACATTAAAACTGAAATCGCCAAGGTTATTTGCTTTTCTGTGGAAAGATGAAACCTTGGTATGTCCGTAAACAATTGGTGTGCAGTAATTTAAAATTGCAGGATTGGATAATGTTTTAATAATTACCTCTAAACCTATACCGTTTACGTCGCCTATACTGATGCCAATTTTAAGTTTATCGCTCATAATTACTGGAAAATTTTAGCGCAAATTACTGATTTTCGTTTAAACAGGTGCTTACCGGATAAAAATTAGTTATTTTGTACAAAATAGAGTAGCCACGGAAACACAGTTTGCTCGGATACCGGGATAGGTTTTCCCTTTCTTAACAAAGTTTTTCTGTGGTTTCTGTGCCTCCGTGGCAAAATAAAGCGTAAAGATGAGTTTAGTAAAAGCAAAAAAACATTTAGGTCAGCATTTTTTAACCGATAAAGGCATTGCCAACCGCATTGTTGAGGCCCTGGTAAGTACCGATAAATACCACCAGGTTTTAGAGGTTGGTCCGGGGATGGGCATTCTATCTGATTTTTTGTTGCAGCGGAAAGATCTGGAAACTTATCTGATCGATATTGATACCGAATCTTATCACTTTTTGAACGAAAAATATCCCCAGCTGGGCGATAGGCTGATTAATGGTGATTTTTTGAAACTCGATTTTGATACCATTTTTCCGGGGCCTTTTGCCATTATCGGTAATTTCCCCTATAATATTTCATCACAGATTTTATTTAAAATCCTCGATAACCGCAATAAAGTGGTAGAAATGGTTGGGATGTTCCAAAAAGAAGTTGCCCAGCGTTGCGCCGCACCTGCAGGCAGTAAAGAGTATGGCATTTTAAGTGTATTTCTTCAGGCCTATTATAAAATCGAATACCTCATTACCGTTAAACCCGGAACCTTTAATCCGCCTCCAAAAGTTCATTCGGCCGTAATCCGCTTAACCCGTAACGAAGTGGAAACTTTAGATTGCGATGAAAAATTATTCTGGCGTGTGGTTAAAGCCGGTTTCAACCAGCGTAGAAAAACCCTGCGTAATGCCGTTTCGGCAGTAATGGCCAAAGATAAAATGGATGATCATATTTATTTTGAAAAGCGTGCCGAGCAGTTAACCGTTGCCGATTTTGTAGCCTTAACGCAGCATGTGAGTAAGTTGATGGCTGTGTAATTAACATTCACTTTTGGTTAAAAAACCATTTTTTTATAAATATGCAAAGCATGCTTCGGCTCATTTCGGCTGCAGCAGTCCCGCTTTTCATTACAAGTCCGCACTCGTACCTCGCTTACGGGCTTTCCATTTCAATCGGGTTTATGTATTTCCTATACTGCATTAAATCAAACTGTTCTGTTCACTAGTATGAACATTGCCCGAATACAATTTACAGTCTGTGCAATCTTAAAATCTGTGTTATTTTGCACTTGCGTTTTCTTGCAAAATCATGATTATTTTCACCTAATTTCTCCTTTCCTTTGCGCTGTAATTTTTAGGACAAACTCATGATTAATTATCGCGAAATATTTGAAGAACAGGGTATTGACTACCTCACTTACCGTGCATTGGTCGATCAACTTTTACTGGAAGGAAAAACTACTGGTCCGGATAATTCTGAAGCCATGTTGCATTACAGTAAAATGAATGTTCAACGCATGAACAGGGTTGATAAAACAGTTAGTTTAAATGAAGAATTAGCTGCAGTTGTTGAAAATTTAAAAGGTAATTACAAATTCCTGGTGATTACTGAAGGCTGGTGTGGCGATGCTGCGCAGATTATTCCGGTATTTAATAAAATTGTTACGGCATCGTTGGGTAAAATAGATATGAAATTTGTTTTACGCGATAAAAACCTTCCGTTAATAGATGCACATTTAACCAATGGTGGCAGGGCTATTCCGGTGCTGATTGTGCTTAACGAATCTGCCGATCAGGTTTTAGCTACCTGGGCACCACGACCACAGATTTTACAGGCGCTTTTAAAAGAATGGAAAAAAGAAACTAGCGATTCGATGTTAGTGGCAGAAAAACTGCACGGTTGGTATGCTAAGGATAAAACGCAAACTACTCAGGCTGAGTTAACCTTGCTTTTGAAGGGGTTGGGGAGTTAATTTTAGAGAATAAGTCGTCATCTCGACTGTAGCGAAGCGAAATGGAGAGATCTGCCTAGATAGATTTCTCGACTACCTTGCACTCCGCCCGAAATGACGTTGTTGCGAGGATAGTTCGTGAAAGAAGTCAGATTTTAATCAACAGAAACAGTCAATCCTTCTTGCTGCAAAATTTTCCGGTAAACTTCCATTTCGGTAAAAGATCCTTCCAAAACCGGACATTTACCTTCATTATGCACTTTCCATGCAATTTTTTCGGCCTGCGACTCGTTATAATCCAGGTATTTCATCATGCAGTAAATTACATGATCAAAAGTATTGATATCATCATTCCACAAAATAAGGCGATGTACGGTTTTTAAGGAAGTTAAAATTTCTTCGAGCGTAAAGGTCTCTTCTTTGGTTTCTGTAGACATGGTGCAAAAATAACTATTTTTATGTAAGATATAATAGTTTTAATGTAAGATGGAATAGGTAAAATAGATGAGGTGCAGTAGCATAAGTCCATACAACATCTTACATCATACATTTTACATATTCTTCCATCTCTTTTAATACATTTGTTAACCAAATTTAATAAACACGAGCATGCACCAGTCTAAAATTGCGGGAATAGGTTACTACGTTCCGAAAAATGTATATACCAACGATGATTTAAGCCATTTTATGGATACTAACGATGCCTGGATCCAGGAGCGTACCGGTATTAAAGAACGTCGTTTTGCCGATCGGAATGAGGAAACTACCACTACAATGGGCATTGAAGCTGCCAAAATTGCGATCGAAAGGGCAGGGATAACTGCTAAGGATGTCGATTTTATTGTTTTCGCAACACTTAGTCCGGATTATTATTTCCCGGGCTGCGGCGTATTGTTACAGCGCGAAATGGGCATGGGCGAAATCGGCGCATTGGATATCCGTAACCAGTGTTCGGGATTTGTGTATGCACTTTCTGTAGCCGATCAATTTGTAAAAACTGGCATGTATAAAAATGTGCTGGTAGTGGGGAGCGAGAAACATTCCTTTGCAATGGATTTCGAAACCCGTAGCCGCAATGTATCAGTAATTTTTGGTGATGGTGCAGGTGCTGTAGTATTACAGCCCACAGATGAACCTGGAAAAGGAATTTTAAGCACACACTTACATAGCGATGGTGCTGATGCCGAAATTTTGGCCATGTATTACCCTGGTTCGCATGCCAATAAATGGCTTAAAGATAAACCCGCTTATCCGGAGCAGGAGCTGGGCGGATTGTTTATGACGAATGAGATTTTAGAAAGCGGTGCCGCTTTACCCTATATGGATGGACCAGCGGTTTTCAAAAAAGCGGTTATAAAATTTCCTGAAGTAATTAAAGAGGCTTTGGCCGCAAATAATTTAACCGAAAAAGATATTGATATGCTGGTACCACATCAGGCCAATTTGCGTATCAGTCAGTATGTACAGCAATTGCTGGGTTTAAACGACGATCAGGTTTTTAACAATATCCAGAAATATGGTAATACCACGGCCGCTTCTGTTCCTATTGCCTTATGCGAAGCCTGGGAAGCCGGCAAAATTAAAGATGGCGATCTGGTTTGCCTTGCTGCATTCGGATCAGGCTTTACATGGGCCAGTGCGTTGATTAGGTGGTAGCGTTTGGCGTTTGGCGTTTGGCGTTTGGCGTTTGGCGTTTGGCGTTTGGCGTTTGGCGTTTGGCGTTTGGCGTTTGGCGTTTTTGATAAAATAGCTGTGCAAGTTAAAATAAATTATACGTCATTTCGAGCGAAGTGCAACGGAGCCGAGAAATCTATCTCGAGATAGATCTCTCCATTACACTACCGCTGTAAAATCGGTACAAGTAACGTTCCGGTAGGGATGACGTTTACACTTATCTTAACTACCTTAATTTCTTAATGGTCAACATTATTTAATGCTAAAACACATTATTTTTGCGTGTTAGGCCTGATAAAATCTCCTAAATAACTACATTCTCCTGCTGCAACGGCATAAAAAGGTGTTTTACCATAATTATATCTCAATTCTTTAAGATAAGGATTATTGTAGTTTGCCTTGATGAAGTTTCTCCATTTCACATCCTTTTTATCATAATAATAAAATGATAGTGGATTGGCGTTCATTATGATCTGTTTTTGTAAACATTTAGCCAGCATAAAAGTACATTTAGCCTTAAAATCCGCATTGGTACTTAACGCCCTCGCTTTTAAATACCAGGCTTTTGCGGTCTGTGCTTTTTTGTAATCGCCATCGTACACGTATTTGGCCGGATTGCTGTTGTCGTATGATGACCAGTCGTAACTGATCAGGAACCAGCTGTTTCCAAAATAACCTGTCTGATAAACCGCGTTGGCCATTTTATAATAATAAAGCGCCGCATTTTTTTTATCGCTAACCAGCAATTTCTGCAACCGGAGCATTTCTGCTGCAAAAGCTTTTTTGCTTACAGATGCTTTGGCCGTTACATACTTTTTAGGGAAATCGTTAATGGTTTCGATAAAAGGATTGGCATACAATTTTGACTCCGATTCTGCACCATACCAGTTTTCCGGAGCAAAATATTTATAGCTTGCCGAAACCTTGGCAAACATCTGTACCGCTTTATCATATTGGTGCGTACGCAGGTAAGTAGTGCCATAAAGTTCATAAAAATCGTCGTTTTTGAGCTGGTTCAGGGCTGATGCCAATAAACCGGTCACATCATCTCCAGCCGCTTTAGTTTTATAAACGGCTAAACCCTGCATGCTTTTCGGGCTCAAATTTTTCTGCCAGAAAGAAATGCTCTGGTAGCTCATATTCTGAAAAAGAGCGTTTTCTTTTATTGTTTTGTTTGCCATATCACCTTTAACCATGGCCAGTGCTGCTTTGGCTGTATCGCCCATATTGAGGTAAGCAGGAGCCAATATTTGCTGGTAAAAATTTCTGGTAGTTCTGGTGAAACGCTTTTCAGCCTGGTCGTAATCATATTGCCCTGCCGGAAGGGTTTTATTTTCGGCAAAACGTTTCTCATCCAGCCATTTTAAAGTTGGCAATAGGTCGTTCTCGTTAAATGGATTGCCTTTTTTAATGTTTTTTGCTTTGATCAATAAATCAACAATACGGTATTGATCGCGCAACCTTTCTGGCAGCTTATCAGGTTTTAAAATGGCAAGGTAGTTTGAAGCCAGAAAATCTTTATTTTCCATCCACGATAAATAGGCTGCGGTTAGTGTACCCAATTCTGGCTGCGGGTATTTCTTTTCGGTTGCCAGTTTTACAGCAAAAGTCCTGATTTCGTTTAAACGTTTCAGGTTGATGTTTTTTATACTATCTCTGTATTTCGGCTTGTCGTTATCCGAGAAATAATAATTGTAGCCTATTTTGGCAATATCGTTAGCCTGTATCAGATCCTGCTCCAGCTTATTTACTTCACGTACCAGTAATGTGCCATTCATTTGGCTTTTGGGCTCGTAGGTGTAAACTTTATTGATGCTTTCTATACCCGAATCGGCATTGCCGAAACCGTTTATAGCCCATATATTGGCTTTTTCATTATTGGTTTTGGCATATTTTAACGCACCCTGAACTGGCGAGCTGGTGTAATAATAGTTTTTATAGGCCTGCACCCTGCGCTCGGGGTTGCTTGCAAAAACTTTAGAAAATAAGAAAGCCGATTCTTCGGGATTTCCCAATCTGCGGACTGATCCGGCATATAGAGCCAATGCCCAGCCTTTAACCGCACTGTTTACCTTGCTGGTTCTAATGTACTTTTCGTAGGTCGATTTGCTTTCGGTGTGCATTCCGGCAAAATGAAACATGCGCTCAGTCTGGTAAGCGTAACGCAATTTCAGAAAATCGTCTTTTTCGCCATCTGTTAATTTTAGTCCTTCTTTAGCCTGGTTAGCCATTGCAGCGGTATCGCGGGGAGTGGCATCCCATAGGCTGAATTCAACATTGGCCAATGGTTCGCAGCTTTTGGCAAAAAGGTAATATTTTAAAGATTCTTTACGTCTGCCCAAAGCCTGCATAAAGCTGTTCTGCTTTAAACTATCGGGTAATGGCGAAAGATTGCCATCAAAATTGATCAGTTTTACATTGGTGGCGCTATCGGTTTTGTACATTACTTTTAGTACATCCTCTTTTTTCACATTGAGGTATTTTGCCCATTCGCGACTGTTAATATCGGGTTCACTTTCTATATCAGTTTCGCTGTTCAGATAAACCATTTCATTGTAGGCAAATGGCGTATATTCATCTCCTTCGATGTTATTATGGAAATAAGAAATGTAGTAGTCGTAAGGATCGATCTCGCCACCACAGGCAAGATTTACGGCAATTTCGCCGAAAAAGGTAATCAGGAATATACTAAAAATTAGCGATAACTTTTTGAAGGTTTTCATTGGTAAAATGTTTTAATAGGTCGGTGTCTAAATGGTAGAAAAGGAGATTCCGGTCTCTGGGGGCTAAATATCGGGATAAAAATTTAGAGGTAGCAAGTAAATCTTCAGTAGAAACATGTTCCCACCTTACCACATCGCCCTGTTTTAAACCAGCAGCCGGATAATCTACCTGTAAATCGTAGAGAATGGAATTTCCTCTTTGTTTAAAAAGCCTTTTATCGTCGATTTGTGCTTTACTGATCCGTTTCGAAATACCTGCATATTGCCCATTTCTGAATACTACTGCCCATTCGAACAGCGGTAAGGCAACATCAAGGGGCAATGGGTATTGTGGCAGGTAATCTTTAAGATAAGTATCCATTTCATGTTGATCCAGGATAGAATTCTGATCGCCGAATTTGCGCAGGTTACCCATATTATAACACATTAACATAGCCTTTTCTGCAGGTGGCACACCACTTGATACAATGTTTTTAACCTGATGCAATCGTAAAGTCACCGATAGGCTTTTACCCTTTAAGAGTGGATTAGCCTTTAATTGTTCCAGAAATTTAAAATACCTGTTTCTGGTGCCTTTGGTCCAATCGCAGTCGATCTGCAATTCCTTATAATCCGGTTTTCCCGATTGTTTAACCTTTGCCTTCACAAATTTGGCAATACGATCGGCCATAACTGCTGTTTGTATGGTATCGATTTTATTAAAAACCTCATTCACAATAAATACAACAGGTATAATGTCGGTCTCTTTGGGCAGGGGATCTGAAAATTTAATGGGCGAAACAGGTACCGGAAGTTGCAGATCGGGATTAAAATCCACATCCATAATCCGCACATATAATGATTTTGATTTAAATTGATTGAGATAAGCGGTTTCGTCCTTCTTATTCTGATAATCTGTTCTCCAGTAATAAAAGTTAGGATGAATAACCGATTTTTGCTTGCAACCAATCAGGAGAAATACAGAAATCGCTAAAATACTTATCTTGCGCATATCAATTTTATTGAACAAAAGTATACAAAATGCGGGCAGTTTTACAAAGGGTTACTCAGGCAAGTTGCACAGTTGATGGAATAATAACAGGTGCAATAGAAAATGGATTTTTGGTTTTATTGGGTATCGAAGATGCCGATACGGTTGAAGATCTGGATTGGCTGGCTCAAAAAATTATCGGCATGCGTGTTTTTGGCGATGAAAACGGAATGATGAATAAAGCACTTGCCGATGTTGGGGGAGATATTTTACTGATCAGCCAGTTTACCTTATTTGCTTCTACAAAAAAGGGCAACCGTCCGGGTTTTACGAGGGCGGCGCGACCAGATGTGGCCATTCCGCTTTATGAAAAAATGATTGAAAAACTAGCTGCCTTGTTGGGTAAAGAGGTAAAAACCGGAATTTTTGGTGCCGATATGAAAATTGCACTTTTAAACGACGGACCTGTTACGATAGTAATTGACACGAAAGATAAGGAATAGGCAAAATTTAAATAACAGACGTAACCAATTGGGCTTTGGACTGTCAAAATTCTTAATTAATCTATTTCAATAAATTTTGCACTAAACTAATATGAATGATAAAATCCCGAACAGGTTAACGGAGTACAGTTTTCTGATATTTTTCCTGGTTTTAAAATTAGTTTTATCTTTTGTATTGGTTAATTCAGTTTATGAATTACATCGTGATGAATTTCTGCATTTAGATCAGGCCAGTCATTTAGCCGCCGGTTTTACTTCTGTTCCGCCTTTAACTTCATTGTTTTCATGGCTTATTAAAGCCTGTGGCAATAGCGTTTTTGTGGTAAAGCTTGTTCCTGCTTTAATGGGCGCGGTAACGATATGGTACTGTTGGAAAATAGTCGGTTTTTTAAAAGGAAACCTGTTGGCCAAGTGTTTGGTTGCCGTGGCCTGTTTATGTTCCTCTCTGCTTAGGTTAAATACGCTTTATCAACCCAATTCATTTGATGTTTTAGCGTGGACAGCTATATTTTATTATCTTTTAAAGTATTTTGATAAAAATGAGGCGAAATACCTTTATGCATTTGCCATTTTTGTGGCATTAGGGTTTTTAAATAAATATAATGTCCTTTTTCTTATCATTGGTTTATTACCTGCTATACTTATTACCTCAAACAGAAGAGTATTTGCCAATAAACATCTTTATTTTGCTGTTTTATTGGCGCTTTTAATTATTTCACCGAATGTAATCTGGCAGATCAACAATCATTTTCCGGTGCTTACACACATGAAAATTTTACAGGCAACACAATTGGTGCATGTAAATAGGATTGATTTTTTTATCGGCCAGTTCCTGTTTTTTATCAGTTCTATTTTTATTCTCTTAGCAGGAATTGGAAGTTTGGTTTTTTATAAAGATTTCCGCAAACACAGCTGGATTATTATTACCTACATCATTACCCTCATTGTATTTAGCTATTTCAAGGCGAAAGATTATTATGCTTTAGGTTTATACCCGGTTTTGCTTGCTTTCGGAGCTGCTTATTTGGGCAGGGTTTTATCAAAGAAGTATGTATTAACCGGATTATTGTTCGTTTTTAATATAGGTTCGTTTATTTATCTGCTGCCACTTTTAATGCCGGTTTACAGTCCAGCGCAAATTGTTGCCCATCATAAAAGGTTCGAGCGGGTGGGTGCCTTACGCTGGGAAGATGGCAAAAATCATGAGTTACCTCAGGATTATGCAGATATGCAGGGCTGGAAAGAACTGGCTGCACTTGTTGATTCCGCATACGCAAAGGTTAAAGATAAATCGGGACTAGTGATACGTGCCGATAATTACGGACAAGCTGGTGCGATTAACTATTATTCGAAATACAAAAATATAAATGCCGTATCGTACAATGCCGATTATTTGTATTGGTTTAAAATCGACAAACCGATCAAAGTGTTAATAATGATTACCGAATGGAAAGATGAAGACCCGTTACGCAAGCGGGAGCAGCCCTATTTTGGCAGGATAACTAAAATCGGGGAAATAACAACATCCTATGCGAGAGAAAGGGGAGCAGGCGTATTTTTACTTGAAGAAGCAAAACCCGAAGTAACGGAGATCATCAAGTCGGAAATTGAAGAAGAGAAAAACGATTATTAAACTCGGCTGTTTATTTTCTGAACGGATATATTAGTTAACATTTTTGATTGATACCAAAAAATAAGAGAGATTGATCGGTTAAATGATATATTTGATTTAGATAATAGAATATTATGGGCATAATTAACAATCTCAACTTAAAGAATACCAGTTTATTGTACTTTGCATTATTATGTTTATTTGCTTCAAGTTGTAAAAGGATAGTTAAAACTGATGGAGAAGAAACTGCTGAAAGCGACAATATTGAAGCGGTTTCTGATGCCCAGCTGCAAAAGGTGATGGCAATGAAGTTGCCCCTGAAAACAGTTACAATAGATAAAATCTATAATTTAACCATTCCACAATCTGCAAATTTTGAGGTTAGCAAAGTAGAACCCAACGATGAGACCAAGATTGGTAAAATCGGCAATGTTGATCTCACTAAACTAGCAGAGCCCTATTTATATGTTACCCTGAACAATACTTTTACCCGCCACGATGAATTGTACAACGAATACATTGTGATATTTAAGGAAAACGACACTAAAAAGGTAAGTATTAAGGAAATTAAGGAAAGTTATGGAGAAATCAACTTTGTTTATTTTGAAGACGATAATAGTTTAGTTTTCGATCAGGGCGATAGTTTTTGCACCATTCATTTTGATTACGACGAAGCAAATAAGAGCTACATTTTTTACAAATCGGAAATGAGCTGGAGTAAAAAATACCCTAAAAAGCAAAAAGTAGATCTCTGTTTACATTTGCTTAAACAAGCCAAAAATTTAACCAACCACAGTTATACCAATATACCATTTAAGTCATGGGATGATTATGTAAAAAATATCCCTGTAATAGAAACTGAATTAGTAAATGGCGTATTTAAAAAACTGGAGAAAGAGCTTAAAATATTTTTAGGCGAGGATGAAAAAGTTTCGCCACGAACCCCTGGAAATTACACTTTCGTATCGTTATACCGTGCCACTAAACCCAAAGAACAAAACTTTTATAAGTTTGTTGATGCCGTAAAAACCAATCAGGTTAGCCAGATCAGTGGTTACGATTTCGGCAGTGAAATATATAGCATTAACAGGGAGGCAGATTACCAGGTAAAACAGCAGGAGGGATCTTACCTGATCGATTTTTCGTCAAAAAGATATAGCGGTGAAATTTTTAAAAGCGGGGTAACCGTCATTTGTCCGATAAATTATAAAAACAAAAGTTTCTTTATTCAAACTGCAGACGAAGTTCCCGCATCTGATACCGATATCTATGTTAAGATGTTCAGCTATTTTAGTAAAAACTATACCCTTGATATTAAATAGAATTCATTTAACGCCTTAACACTATGCACATGTTTAAAAAAAATATACTTGCCGCTTTGGTTATTTTAAGCCTGGCATCATGCAACCCGATAGGGGAAAAAGTTGCCGAAATACCTTTGTCGGCAGGTGAAATCGGCAGTACTAATCCCATTGATTTAAAAAAGGGTGATGTGATTACGATATGGTCTAAAATTGCCGAAAGAAGTGATAAAGAGGGCGGGGCAGCGTTTAAAATAAAATATAATGTAGAAAGCAACGGACAAAACATCGTGTTCGATACTTTAAGGGTAAACGAAGGCAATCATAAGATCAATGCCGAAAAAACTACCGAATCTTATACGCAAAGCAGCTCGGCCGGCGATAGTACAAAGTATTATACCTTAAAACAGTTTGAAATCGAGAACAAAAAAATCACCATTCCACACGATGGCAAATACAACTTTGATTTTAAACTTGTAAATGGTGACTATGGATTATTCAATAACGATATGTTGATCATCTTGAGGAAAACAAAATAGCAGCAAATTTTTATTTACTGAAACCTTTCAATATAGGCTTTAAATTTATCCTCATCGTTTTGTTCAAAATATTCGGTATAAAAACATTTATGAAGGATATAATCGGTAACATAATATAGTATAAAAGTAGCAAGCGTTCCCAGCCATACAAAAGATATTATTTTGTTTTTGAGGAATGATAAAAAGCCATCAGTAAAATCAAAAAGGTCTTTTATCTCCGAAAAATATAAAACAGCTACAGCTAAAAAAGGAACAATTTTAGTGCTTAGTTTAAATCTGGCCAGTAATATGATCGAAATTACAAAAACAATCAGTTTGTAAAACACCGAAAAATCCCGTATTTCCTTTTCTTTCGAAAAATATTGATAAACATAATAAACCACCAGTAAAGCGCAATAAATAGCCAGATGGATGTTACGCTTCTGTTTTAGGCTTTGGATATAATTACTGATTGGTGCCGTGTTTATTTTAGCGAAAATGAGCAGAAAAAACGGCGCCAGATTTAGAACAGGTAGAACCGAGAAAGCATTGATAACCCCGAAATAATTTTTTAGCGTATAATTCCGGAACTGGATCAGGTTGGCGAAGAACCTCGCGGTTATAAAAAGAAAAATTAAACCCGAAACTACGTTAAGTACTGTCGGGATTTTGAGCCCCGAAGAGGAAAAAGACATGGTGAAAACCGAAACGCCCATTTCTACGATCAATAAAAGTAATATCGGATAACTGATCAAAAAGCCCCATTTAAAGAAATGAGCAGAAATTGGTTGTACATCTATCGGGTTTACCAGTTCCTTTAAGTTATAGATACGGTTTGACAAGTAAAAAAATGCAATTAAAACAGAAACAGTTTTAAAAGCAATCAACAAGAAAATTGCACATACTGCAATATCTTTCTGATAGAGCGAAGTACCCACAATACCGCCGACGAAGTTGTAGAGCGAATCGGGATCAGATGACAGGATATAGCTGAAAATGAATGTGAAAACAAACTGTGTAATAATTGCTTTTATTTTCGATGTCCCGGCAGGTTTGATTTCGGCCCGGTAATAAAAAATGGTAAATAAAATAAGGGGAATTATAAACGTGGCAAAATTTACAATGGTATAAATCTGCTCGCTATTTTCGATTTCAAGATGATAATCTAAAAAACCGGCCCAATCTGATTTAAAAATATAGTAGGGCATAAACAATACTTGGATAATTATTCCTTTAGTGATGAGTTTATTCCTGTAGAAATACCACGCAAAAACCAGGCTTTCCAGAAACCAGTTCTGTGTTTCCCATAAATAATTGTAAAATGGAGTTTCAGGACCGTAGTTGTTTATAAAATAATTGCTAATCTGAAGAATGGCAATAATAATGCCCAATACCCAAATAAAATTAATGGCTTTTTGCTGCTGATTACTGAAAATAGAGGTCATTTAGATAATTTTTATTTAGTATTGTGATGTAGCGTTTGTAATGATATGATGATTACATTATGGCTAATATATCAAATCTTGCGGTAGCAAAATAACTTTTTAAAGAAAATGACCATTAACGAAGCACAGGAGACAGTAGATCGCTGGATTAAAACTACAGGTATCCGTTATTTTAACGAACTCACCAATACAGCCATTTTGATGGAAGAAGTTGGAGAAGTAGCGCGGATTATGGCCCGTAAATATGGAGAGCAATCGTTTAAAAAAAGTGATGAAGAAGTAAACCTTGCCGATGAGATGGCAGATGTTATGTTTGTGCTGATCTGTTTGGCCAATCAAACCGGTATAAACCTGACCGATGCACTGGAAAAAAACCTCGAAAAAAAGAGTATCCGCGATGCCAACAGGCACAAGGATAACGAGAAGTTAAGATAATTATTGAATGAAAGAATTATTGAGTGATTGAATGTTATTATTTCCATTCAATTCACTCATTCAAAATTCCTTCATTCAGATTTTACTCATTTAAAATTCAATCATTTTAACTTTAAGCAACAAACTCCATCAAACTCCTGTAAGCCACAAAACGGTTTTTGTATCTTTCGTTTAATACAGCCTGTAAAGCTGGTGCAAATTCTTCCTGGTATTTATTGTACTGTTCGAGTGTTTCTACAACGTATTGTGCACAATAAGTTACCCCTTCGTTAGGCGAATCTACCACCTTTAATAAGCGGTTAGAAACAAACAAACCTGTTGCCATTACCTCAGGGATATGAACATCCTGCATCCATTGTAACCATTCTTCGGCTGCTGCATCTTCGAGGATGAGCGTAACATTATATAAGTACATGCTGCAAAGGTAAATAATATATAAACGTTAAAAAATGTATGGATTAAGCTTTTTATTCTTTTAAGTGGTGTTATTCAACTAAATTTGTAACACCCATTTTTTAAGCATGATACGCAATAACGCCTCTCAAAAAATAGATAACTCTACGCGCAATTACATCTACACTGGTTACCTTACTGCCATTTTCGGTGGTATTTTAGGTTTGGTAATTGGATGGGATTTAATGAAAAAGCGGAAAACACTGATTACAGGTGAAAAAGTGTTCTCTTATTCGTTAACCGACCGGCAGCACGGAGCAAGAATCCTGATTTTAGCCGGTATCTGTTTCATTCTATTATTAACACTGACTATTATTGCACTAGATGCTTAGCGTTGAGCGTTAGGCAACAAGCGTTTGGGCACAATTACCCCCCTGAGCGTAGCCGAAGGATATACCGTTAACCGATTAGCCAAGAATGCAGTTCTCAGTTAGCAATTTGCAGTTACCAATGACAAATGAACTAATTAATCTGCTACATGCCTGATTTTGTAACCTTCCAGCGATTTAATGATAATGCAGCAGCTTTGGCACTGGCCGAAACATTCAGAGAAAATGGGATATTGCGGGTTGGAAGATGTTTCTGAAAATTTTGATGTCTCGTTTGCCAATAATGAAATCAATAAAGATTTTAGAATAAAGTTGAAGCCTGCAGATTTTGAACGGGCCGACACTTTGCTGCTGCAACTGGCGGAGAAAGATTTAGCAGATATCGATCCGGGGTACTATATTTTTGATTTCAGTGACGAAGAACTGAAAGAAATTATTGAAAAACAGGATGAATGGAACAGTTTAGATTTTTTACTGTCAAAGAAAATATTAAAAGAGCGTGGTGTAGAAGTAAATGTTAGTCAAATCCAAACACTTAAAGAAAAAAGGTTAGAAGCGTTAGCTGAACCTGAAGAAAGTCCGAAGGTGCTGATTGTAGCGGGCTATATTTTGGCTGTTGTTGGCGGATTAATAGCCATTATTATCGGAGCTTATTTACGAACGCATAAAAGAACATTGCCTAACGGAGAACATGTATTTAATTACGCTCCGGCAGACCGGGCACATGGCGAAAGAATTTTGATTATAGGTATTTTAGCGTTAGTACTTTCTGCTGCGTACCAGTTTATGAAGTATATTTAATCTGGTTTGGTGTTTGTCGATTGGCGCTTCGCCGGCAGCAATCATTACAATAAAACAATCAGAGCAATACAGTTAACCGATTAACCAACAATGCAGTTCTCAGTTGACAATTTGCAGTTCCCAATAAACCAATGAAATAATGACTAATGAACGAATCAAACTCCGTCTCCGCGTAAATTCCTGAACCTTTTTCTAGCTTCGGCACTGAACATGCTACCGGGATAATCTGTGATCAGTTTCTGGAAATAAATTTTTGCCTGGGCAATGTCATTCAGTTTTTTTTCATACAGGTCGCCTAAAGTAAAAAGTGCATCATCCGTCCAGATTCCGTCTTTAAATTCTTCCGTTACTTTTTTAAGGATATCGGCTGCTTTCTGAAAATCGTTCTGTTTTATAAAAATCCTCGCTTTGCTCATCATAATGGCATCAGCCAAACTGTTCTGCGGAAAGGCAACTGCAATGCTGTCCATTTTTTTTACCGCTTTTTCGGGCAGGTTCCTGAAGAGTAGCATTTCTGCATCAGCATACATTTTTAAGGCATTACTATCTGCAGGGGTTTGGATGTTATCGCTGATTAATAAACTCAGGTTTAGCGCATCATTAGCAATTAATTGCGAGGTAGCTGCTTTTAAAACCAAACATTGCCCGTTACTGTATTCGAAATTACCTTGGTAAAAAGAAAGCTTTGCGCTGCGGAAACGGGCCTCGTTTCCCACCGGCTGGCCTTCAAACTGTTTGCTCACCTGCTCGTAAACCAAAAAGGCTTCCCAGGGCTGGTTGGTTAAGATGTAAATATCGCCTAAATCAAGTTTCAGCTGGCCGAGTTCCATATCGTTGATTCCCGGCATTTTAATCGCGTTTTCCAGTTCTTTTTCTGCTTTAGCAGGCTGATTGAGGTAATAAGCCTGCAGGTTGGCCAGTTTTTTAATCGCGAAAAGCGTATTTCTGTTTTTGCCATTTTCTTCCAATAAAGCTTCATAATCTTTCGCCAAAAGATCGAGGTCGGCAACCGCATATTTCCCGTTTGTACGCAGGTTATATTTGGTATTCAGCATTTCAATCTTTGATTGCAGGTAGTATTGGTTATCCTTCCCTTTGGTGAGCAGGTATTCATAAGCTTTAATTGCCGTTTCGTAAGCACCATTATCTACAAAAGTGTAAATGGCATTAAATAAAGTTCCGCCATCAGCCTTGGTGCGTTTATCAAAGGCAATTAACTGACGAAGGGCCATGTCAAATTCCTGTTGCTGGATATAGTTCCAGGTTAGCAGCTGGATATAAATTTCGGCATCAGGTTCTTTCTGTATCTTCTTTAAAATAGCTGCCTGAAAAGTCTGGTAATCATTTTTATCTTCAAAAATGGTAGAAAGTACCGCCTCCGCCTGTGGCAAAAGCTGCGGCATAGTTGCCATTGCATCCAGGTATTCCTGCATTAGCATGGGCTTATCTTTTTTAAAACGGTAAATGTTCAACAGCTCGAAAACAAATGCCTGATCGTTGCCCAGCAGTTTTCTTCCCTGTTTAAAAGTTAAAACGGCAAAATCGTAATTTTCGAAACGGTAAAAACTATTGGCCAGGTTACGGATTTTAAATTCTTCTTTAGGGAGTTTGGCTATTACATCGTTAAAGATTTTACCGGCCGCCTGTGCATCGCCTTTTTCCTGGTAAAGCTTGCCCAGCGCTATAGGATAAAGCTCGCTCTGCGGACTTTTTTTAATTTCCTTTTTAACAACTTTTTCGGCTACATCGTAACGCTTTAATTTTAACAGCGTATTAAAGTAAATATCGAAATAAGCTTCGTTATTGGGGATGGCATAAAGTTTTTCTAACAGCACAACTGCTTTTTCATAATCTCCATCCTGGTAATACTGAATGGCCAGAGTGCTTTCATCAGGCGTAACCTGCTGGTTGGGACGGAATGTTTGTGCGCCGGCCCCGAGTGTTAGCAATAAGAATATGAAGAAAAGCAAACGGTTCATAAACCCTAAATTATAAGTTTTAAATGTAACATTTTAATACATCTTTAGCTAAAACGCTCAGGCATATAAAACGTATTTTAAATGTTACCTGTATTTTATTTTGTGTAAATTTTATAAATACTAAATTGAACCACAACTTATTATTATTTGCATAAGTAACATTGTTGGTGTAAATCGCAGTAAAGTTGATATGTTACTTATTTTTGTCATCCGGTGAAGGATTTATTTATGCTGAAGAGAGTTTCCCTATTGCTAATGGTTGTATTGATCTGGGCCTGTAATGGTTCAAACAATAATACTATTCCCGTGGATGATTTTTTTAAAACGCAGGATAAAGCTTATTACCGAATCTCTCCGGACGGGAAAAGTCTTTCTTATTTAAAACTTCAGGATAAAAAACTCAATCTTTTTGTAGAAGATCTGGCTACAGGTAACAGCTTTCAGCTTACACATTTAAACGGAAAAAATATCAGCTTCCAATTCTGGACCAGCAATAACGAACTGATTTATTACACCGAAGACGGATCGAAAGAACGCAGGTCAGATATATTCGTTATTAATAAGGATGGAAGTAAACAGGTACAGTTAAGTGCTAACGAGAAAAGCAGGCTGAGGGTAATTGAAGATCAGCTGATTGATGATAAATACATTGTTGTAGCTTCCAATAAACGCGATTCGACACTGTTTGATGTATATCGCCTAAATGTACGCAACGGCGCAATGGAAATTGCAGCTAAAAACCCGGGCAATGTTACCAAGTGGATGACAGATAGTAAAGGGGTGCTTAAAATTGCCGTTGCCAGCGATGGGGTAAACGAAACCTTAATGTATCGTGAGAATGAAAACCAGGCTTTTGCCCCGGTCATCACCAATAACTTTGAGACTACGCTACAGCCCATTGCCTTTTCAGAAAGTGAGCCAAACGTACTTTACGCCATTTCAGGTATTAACCGCGATAAAAATGCGCTGGTAGCACTTGATTTAAAAACTGGTAAGGAAAAAAAAGCTCTTTTTGCAAACGATACACTGAACGTAGTTGATGCAACCTATTCGCGTTTCCGCAAAAAAATGCTTTTTGCAACCTGCGAAACCTGGAAAAGGGAAAAATATTATCTTGACGACAGCACGAAAACGGCTTACTCGAGGATAGATCAGTTTTTGCCGGGCACCGAGTGGGTAATTATGGATAAGGATAAAACCGATAAAGTGTTTGTAATACGTACTTTCACGGATAAAAACCCTGGTTCTTATTATCTATATACCGCAGGTGATAACAGACTAAAAAAACTTACTGATGTAAGTCCTTCGATAAAACCGGAGGATATGTGCGCCATGAAACCCATTAGCTTTAAAAGCCGCGATAGTTTAACCATTAATGGTTATTTAACGCTGCCTAAAAATAAAAAAGCTGTCAACCTGCCTGTAGTCGTATTTCCGCACAACGGACCAAAATCGAGAAACAGCTGGGGCTATAATGCAGAGGTACAGTTTCTCGCTAACCGTGGTTATGCCGTTTTACAGGTAAATTATCGTGGGTCTACCGGATATGGAAAATCATTTTATGCTGCTGGTTTTAAACAATGGAGCGATAAGATACAGGAAGATGTTAATGATGGCGTAAAATGGTTAATTGCCAAAAAAATTGCCAACCCTAAAAAAATTGCCATTTATGGTAATGGTTTTGGCGGTTATATTGCCTTAAATTGTTTGTATAAAAATCCCGATCTTTATAAATGTGGCGGATCAAATTCGGGTGTAATTAACCTGTTTAGTTACCTGAAAACCTTTCCACCCTTTTTAAAGGCAAAACTGCAGATGTATTACGAAATTGTAGGCAATCCGATAACCGAAACCGATTACATGCGCTTTGCATCACCTGTATTCCATGCCGACAGGTTTAAGGCACCTATTTTTATAGCCCAAAACCCTAAAGATCCAAGTGTAAACGTAGCAGAGGGTGTACAGTTTATTAAAGAGCTTAAAAAGCGCAACGTTCAGGTTACCTATATCGAAAAAGAAGAAGGGCCCGATCCTGTGGTGCGCCAACAGAGCAGAACGGCGCTGTACAAAGCCCTTGAAGAATTTTTGCAGGATAATCTAGGTAAGAAATAGGTATGGCCTTAGATAAAAAAAGCAGTTACCGTAAAAATTCCTCACTTGGTATAACTTTTATTGTACTCATTTCCATTCTTTTTATCCTTTCGCTTTTCTTAGCGTTTAATTACAGTAAAAAATCGATCGAGAATGATTTTGTTTCGGAGAAGGTAAATGTGCTCGAACAGAGTATTAAGCCATATAATGATTTTTTTCAGAACAAAATGCCCGAAGTTTCTTATTATAACGGCTTTCTGGATTCATCTACAGCCGCTAAGTTTGTGGATACGGTAATGCTGAAATATCCTTTTATCTCAAAAGTTACTTTTTACGATACGGAGGTCAAAAATGTGCCGGTTAAAGATGGTATTAATGCAAACCACCTGGGGATTGGTCCAAAATCAATTTATCAGTTCGGAAAAGGGGTAAAACCCGATTCGGTAAAACTCTATTCGGAAGACGATACGCGCTCTTTTAATGTAGGGAGCGATTTTAATGCCATTGCCATTAAACTGGCTACTTTTGTAGAAGATTTGGATACTGTATCTGTTCCTAAGCAGGAAGAATTGTTTACTAATTTTTCAATTGTAAATTCCAACGAAAATAAAATTACTTACCTTAATATTCCAAGTCGTGATGATTTAAGGACTTATAAAGACATGATAAGGCGGAAGCTTAGCCCGTCGCCTGTTTACCAGCAGGATGTACTGGTTTTTAAGCTCGATGCCAATCAGATAAAAATCGTTAATACCCGGCCATTATTGTATCAAACCATCAGGATCGAACCATTAACTTATGATCCGATTGATACCTCTGATGAAAACATTACCACAGAAATTGCGCTTCCGGGTGCATTTTCTGATTTTAAATTATACCTCGTTTCATCTAAATCTTATATCAAAAAGGAGATTTTTATCTACTTTATGCCCATTGCCCTATTGCTCTTATTGGTATACGGCGTATTGTTGCTGGTGGCCTTTTTAATTTACCGTAACCTGAACATCAACAGCAAAATGTTTAAGCTGCAGTACGATTTCGTAAACAACCTTACACACGAGTTTAAAACGCCTGTAAGTGTGATTAAAATTGCCGGGAACAACATTAAAAGTGCTCCATCGTTAAGCGCGAGGGAACAGCAGCTTTATGGTAAAATATTGGATGAAGAAGCCGATAAATTAAATGGTTTAATGAACAAACTGCTGGCCTTTACGCAGATCGAAAACAAAGCGATTAAATTAAACCAGGAGGAAGTTAATATTGTGGATTTTATCGAAAGCACCATCGAATCGCATACCTTGAAACACCCTGATTTTAAAATTACCTACGAGGTGGCCGGTTTTAAAACTTTTATTACCGATCCGGTGTTATTGGGGAGTTTGTTCGATAACCTGGCCGAGAATGCCTACAAATATTCAAAGCCCGATCAGAAGAAACTGCATATCAGTGCCAAGCTTATCAAAGGTGTATTGGTGTTCCGTTTTACCGATAAAGGTATTGGTATCGCATCATCAGAATTAAACAATATATTTAAGAAGTTTTTCAGGATACAGAATGAATATAACCAAATGGGCAGTGTAGGCCTGGGTTTGGCATTCTGCAAAGAACTGGTTAACTTTATGGATGGAGAAATTACCGTAAAGAGTAAAGTAGGAAGTGGTACGGAGTTTAAGATCGTACTGCCATATAATAATTAGGTTGGAAGGTTAAAGGTTGGAAGATTGAAAAGTTAGACTTAATCTTCAAACATTTTAACATTAAAAAAATAAATAGAAACTTGAAATGTTACACGTTGAGAGGTTAAACCTCAAAACATTTCAATATTGCAACAATTAAAAAAGTTGGATCATAGTAAAGCTGTTGAATAACATTGCAACTTTCCAACATTACCATGTAAATACACACACATAATGTCTAAAGAAGTAAAAATATTAATCGTAGAAGATGATGAAAATCTTCGCTTTCTTGTGGCCCACCGTTTAAAAGCCGAGGGTTATACTGTGCTTGAGGCAAATGATGGCGAGGCAGGCGAAAGAATGATTTTGGCCGATCAGCCCGATATTGTTTTATTGGACTGGATGATGCCGGGTAAACAAGGTGCCGAAGTTTGCGAAAATGTGCGTAAGCAAGGTTTCGAAAACCTGGTGATTATGATGACCGCCAAGGCACAGGATGTAGATAAAATCGATGCCTATAACTTTGGTGCATCTGATTATATTACCAAGCCTTTTAATATGGACGTTTTAGTGGCCATGTTAGAGAGCAAGGTTAAATTCATCGTGAATAAAGATTCTGCCGAAATCCATCGTTTTGGCAATATGGAACATCACCCGAACATCCATACGTTATTCAGGGATGGAAAGAAAATTGAGTTAACGATATTAGAAAACCGTATTTTGCTTTATTTTCTGCGTAATCCGGGCAAAGTAATCAACCGTGACGAATTGATGCTGGTGGTTTGGGGTTATAACTCTGATGTAAACACCCGTACACTCGATATGCACATTGTGCGCTTGCGTAAAAAGATAGAACTGAATCCTGATAATCCGCAGTTGTTACAGACTGTTAGGGGAGTAGGCTATCGCTTTAACGCGGGATAGGCTAATGATTGAATGAAAGAATGAGTGAATGAGAGAATGTTTTTAGGGATAATGCCCATTCTCTCATTCAATAAATCAATAATTCATTCATTTTAAATTCATTCATTTTAGCCTACGCTCTTTTCAACGTAAAAATCGTAATCTCCGGTAAAATGCCAACCCTGCCCGGATAGCCTAAAAATCCATAGCCAACATTTACATAAAGCTGTTGTTTTTGCTCCTGGTATAAACCTGCCCATTCTTTGTAGATATATTGCACAGGGCTCCATTGATATTCTTTTAGGCGAACGCCAAACTGCATTCCGTGCGTATGGCCACTGAACATGGCATCTATCTGCGGATATTTTTGTAAAACCTCTCCGCGCCAGTGTGAAGGATCGTGACTTAATAAAAGTTTAACCGGTAAATCATCTGTATTTTGAACAGCAAGTTCCATTTTTCCATATTTAGGGAAACGGCCCATACCCCAGTTTTCGATGCCTAAAATCCCGATTTCCTCTCCGTCTACCTTTAACCTGCGGTTTTCGTTCATTAACAGGTCGTAACCCATAATTTTATGCACATCAACCATATCTTTCAGGTTTTTTACTTTGGCCGGAGAAGATTCCTTGCCGAAATAATAATCACCATAATCGTGGTTTCCGAGTGACGAAAATACACCTAGCGGTGCTTTTACCTTCGAAAATATATCCTGATAATCCCTTACTTCGTTCGTGAGATTATTTACTAAATCACCTGTAAAAAAGATAAAATCCGGCTTTTCACCCAACAACATTTCTACACCGCCTTTTACTGCTGTTTTGTTGTAAAAACTGCCTGAGTGGATATCCGAAATTTGCCCCATGGTAATGCCATCAAAAGCTTTTGGCAGGTTAGGAAGGATTAAATTTACCCTTCGCACCTGATAATCGTAAGCACCAGAAATAATGCCCCAGCTTAACGAGGTTAGAGGCACAGCAGCTGCCACCAATCCGGCTTTTACCAAAAACGCTGAACGTGTGATTGGCTCTCCTGGAATTGCCGCTGTTTCTTGTTGTACAGAATTATTAGAAAGTTGAACCGTTTTATTTTTCCTGAAAATGTGGATGAACAATCTGCGTAGATCGTCCAGTACCAGAAAGGGCAACATGGCCAGTTTACAGGCTACCGTTAAAAAGAAAGCCACTAAGATAATTGCCCTTAACGTGAGGAAAAGATTAAGGTAAATGCCACAGAAAACGCCTATAATTAATAGCGCGCTGTAAGTCCAGTAAGCAATGCCAAATGCTTTTTTTGTACCCGGTTTCCATTTTTTAAAAACAGAAACAATGGCTTTATAACAGTAAATATCAAATGCAATAATGAAAATGCAGGCGACAATAATAAAAGGTAATCTTCCCATGTTAAGCAGGATGGTTGATATTAAAAAAGCTTCGACAATATGCTATTCATTTAAATAGAATATTGTCAAAGCTAGTAAAATTGTCTAAAAATAATTATCTGAAGTCGTCTTCGTCCTCTTCTTCGTCAAATTCGGCATTAAATAAGCTGCCAAACATATCAGAAAAGCCGAAGCCACCGTTTAAAAAGTTTTTGCTCAATTGCGAGTACTCAGCTAAGCCATGTAATACAAATTCCATTAACAGCAAAGTTTGGTTTTCACTCAGTTTTGGATGGAATTTCTTTACGAGATCATAAAGTCCCGGTACCAGCATCAATGCTTTTTTATACTGCGAATTGCTTAAAGTATCGGTAACATCAACGTTGTTGCCTTCGGTAAACCACTCGGTTATTTCGGTATAAGGATTGGCAGTTTTGCTTTTTTTAGCCTTTTCAGGATCTGGGAAGTACCGCGCAAACAAAGTTTTTACGGCTTTACCGATCAATGTGGTTGCAACATGTGCCGGACCTTCCAGCTCACCTTCGTAAACCAGTTCTATTTTACCGGTTATGGCCGGAACAATTCCGGCAAGATCAGATAAACGTACGAACGTATTTTTCTCGCCAGCAATCAACATCCTTCTTTCGGCCGTGCTGATCAGGTTTTCGTAGGCAGAAATGGTTAACCTGGCCGAAACACCCGATTTTTGATCGATATATTCACTTTTACGGGCCTCAAAGGCAATCTGTTCTACCAGATCTTTCACTAAACCATCGGCTTCAATGTTGCTTTTTTGTTCTGGGGTAAGTTTCGCTTCCTGGAAAGTAATTTTACGCGAAATTTCGATGCTTTTTGGATAGTGGGTCAGAATCTGACTTTCAATCCTGTCTTTTAGTGGCGTAACAATACTTCCGCGGTTGGTATAATCTTCAGGGTTTGCCGTAAAAACAAACTGGATATCCAATGGTAAACGTAATTTGAAACCACGAATCTGGATATCTTTTTCCTGCAACATGTTAAACAAGGCCACCTGTATACGTGCCTGTAAATCGGGTAGCTCGTTAATTACAAAAATACTGCGATGTGCACGCGGAATTAAACCAAAGTGGATTACACGTTCGTCATTGTAGGTTAATTTTAACGTAGCCGCTTTTATGGGGTCAACATCTCCGATTAAATCAGCTACCGTAACATCTGGCGTGGCCAGTTTCTCGGTATATCTTTCGCTGCGGTGCAACCAGGCAATTTCGGTATCATCGCCTTTTGTAGCGATTTCGTTTTTGCCATACCACGAAATGGGATCCAATGGATCGTCAAAAATTTCGCTTCCGGCAATATAAGGAACATATTCGTCTAAAAGGTTTACCATTAAACGGGCAATACGTGTTTTTGCCTGTCCGCGTAAACCCAACAGTAAAATGTTATGGCGTGATAAAATTGCGGTCTGTAATTCGGGGATAACCGTTTCATCATAACCGATAATGCCTTCAAATTCGGTTTTTTTGTCGCGGAGAACTTTAATCAAATTTTCCCTGAGTTCCTGCTTAACGCTTCTTGGTGTATAATTTGTAGCCTTTAACTGGCCTAATGTTGTATTTTGCATATATCGGATGTATACTATTCGTTATTTACTCTTCAGTTTTTTCATAAACTCACCAATTGCAGGTTGAAGTTCTTTAAAAAGTTCCTGGTCTCTGTTTTTTAAAACTACTTCTGTAAACATTTTCAAACCAATGGCAAACTCGGTACTTTGATTTTCATCATCAAAAATGTTTTTGCTTTTAATGGCATTGATAATGTTAAATATATTGTCGTGGTTGTCAAATTCAAGCGTTAAAGGATCATTTTTTACATCATCCTCTTTTGCTAAAGATATTTCTTCTAATGTTAATTTATATTTATTTGTACGTTTGGCCATGCTTGATTTATTTTAATGCCCTATATCTTCCAACTCAGGGCTAAAGACTTCGGACTCCCGACTATTTCACTGTTTTCCGTCTGTTTTTAATGTAATCTTCAAAAATATATTCACCTAAGCCATTTAATGAGCTGTAAAAAGCCCTTCCGCCATTAATTTCAGTAAACTGACGCACAAATTGCTGCAAATAAGGATCCTTGGCAATCATAAACGTAGTAATCGGAATTTTTAACCTTTTACACTGTGCCGCCATATTTAAGGTTTTGTTGATCACTTTTCTGTCCAAACCCATACTGTTTTTATAATATTTGCCATTTTCTTTCAGGCAGGTTGGTTTTCCATCCGTAATCATAAAAATCTGCTTGTTGTGGGTTTTCCGGCGACGGAGTAAATCTGCTGCGAGTTCCAAACCTGCATAAGTATTGGTATGGTAAGGGCCAACCTGTAAATAAGGCAGGTCTTTTAAACTAATCGGCCAGGCATCATTTCCAAAAACAACAATATCCAAAGTATCTTTAGGGTATTTTGTTTTAATCAGTTCGGCCAGCGCCATTGCCACTTTTTTAGCTGGCGTAATCCGGTCTTCACCGTACAATATCATCGAGTGCGAAATGTCGATCATCAGTACTGTAGAAGTTAATGTTTTAAAATCTTTTTCTTCTACTTCCAGATCGCGGTCGGTTAGGGTGAAATCGCCGATACCATGATTAATCTGTGCATTTTGGATCGAAGCAGTCATATCGATCTGGTCTAAACTATCACCAAAATTATATTCACGCCTATCGGCATTTTTTTCTTCGCCTATGCCCGATTGGTTGCTGTTGTGGTTACCCCGACCAGATTTTTTCAGTTTACCAAAAATTTCATCCAGGGCAGATTTTCGGATGGTCTGTTCCGTTTTGGCCGTAATTTTAAATTCTCCCGATTGATTGTCTTCCGTCAGGTAACCTTTATCTTTCAGGTCGTCGATAAAATTACCGATGCCATAATCGTTATTGGTTAATTTATATTGTTTGTCGAGTTCGTTCAGCCAGCTTAAAGCCTCTGCTGCATCTCCTGCCGTATAGTTTAGCAATTCGCTAAATAATTTCAGCAACTCATCAAAACCTCCCTTAGGCGCATCGCCCGGCTTATAATCAGAAAAACGAAAACCTCTCATGTGCTTATATTAACGATTTACCGAAGATAAAAGTTTCGGTTTGCATTAATTTAAGCGCCATGTCATATTTGGGACAACTCAACAGACCTTATAGGTTTCAAAAACCTATAAGGTCTATGAAAACTTATCCCAATGCCATATGGTAAATCTTTTTATTATAATCAGGGTTAGCACCAGGTTGAGAAGCTACAAATGCACCTACTTTGCAGGCATTATCCAAAGTGGTTTCCATTGGGTAGCCTTGTAAATAGCAGGCAATAAACGTAGCTAAAAAGGCATCGCCGGCACCAACAGTATCGGCAACCTGAACTTTGTAACCTTCATGTTTAAATAATTTCCCGTCTTTTAAAACACAGGCGCCTTTATCGCCAAGTGTAAGGCAGATGATTTCGATATTGAATTGCTTAGAAAGTTGTTTCAAAAGCTGCTCATCGGTATTTCCGGTTAAACCGAATGATTTTTTTACCCAAACAATTTCATCTTCATTTATTTTAAGGATATCGGCTTTGGCTAAAAGCGCTCCGATTAATTCTTTCTCATAAAACGGAGCGCGAAGATTAATGTCGAATATTTTGGTTTTCGCATGGTCTAAAAGTTCGAGAATTGTTTTTTTAGATTTTTCTTCCCTGCACGTTAAGCTGCAATAAACCAAAGCATCGGCCTGTTTTACAGCAGCTACGTTTTCATCCGTAATTTTAATATCGTCCCATGCTACCGGCTGTTTAATGGTATAGGTGGCCTGATGGTTTTCATCAAGCTGTACCACAACAGTACTGGTCGGTAATTCGGTGTTCACCTGGATCAGATCTGTTGAAAAATGATGGCCGGTTAAAAAGCTCAGTAATTCCTTGCCATTATCGTCATCACCAACAGCACTGATGAAACTGCTTTCGATACTTTGTTTGTGTAAATTAAGCGCAACGTTCATACTCGAACCGCCAGCTTTTTTTCCCTCGGGAAAAACATCCCAAAGTATTTCGCCAATTGTAATTACCTTATTTTGCATGGTAGCTTGATAAAAAATGTAAATAACCAATTTTTAGCGATGGAACAAAATAATTTGTTTCATATCTTTAATTTTTACCAAAATTGTAATAATCATGAAAAAAATACTGCTTATCGCCCTGTTTTTTATTTCTTTCAGCACTTATGCTCAAAATGCAAAAGATAAACAGGCTGTTCTCAACCTGCTCGAGAAACAGCGCAGCGATTGGAACAAAGGCGATGTTGAAGCTTATATGCAGGGTTACGCAAAATCAGACAGTTTACTTTTTGTAGGTAAAAGCGGACCGACCTATGGCTGGCAAAAAACACTGGATAATTACAAACGTGGCTATCCCGATAAATCTGCCATGGGCTTTTTGGTATTCGGAATAAAAAAAGTCGAATTTTTAAAACCTGATCTTGCCTTTGTATTGGGTAGCTGGAACGTAAAACGCGAAAAAGATGAACTAAAAGGTTACTTTACTTTGCTGATCAAAAAAATAAAAGGCGAGTGGAAAGTGATTGTTGATCATAGCAGTTAGAGATGGATGATGTGAAATGGATGAGGGGGAAAAGTTGCCTCCTTGTCGTCATTTCGAGTCTGAATTTATTGCATAAAAATCAACATGAGTGACATCTGTAATTGATTTTTTTGCCCTGTAGCACAGTCTTTCCTCGGCTCGCCGCCGCCGAAGGGCTCTTTCTTTTTGGCATCAAAAAGAAACAAAAAATGCCGGCTGAAAATTTTTCTTTGGAAGTCATTGGGTTGGCTGGGTCAGTGGAGCCCGAAAAATTTGTTAGGCCGGAATTAAGCAGAACGGAGATGCTCTGCTGTGGCCTAGCTGAGTGGAAATGCATGTGGTCGATAAATAGTTTATTATTAATGAATTACTAGATAGCGTTAATGATAACGGAGTGTAGAAATCTGTTTAGATAGATCTCTCCACTCCGCTATGCTTCTGTCGGGATGACGCTGTTTTTTTATTAAGGTCTGTCAAAGGGCACGAGCAATGATTTATCTACTCCCCCAACTTAAAATCCTTATAATAATAATCTTTATCTGCATCGGTTAACTGGCGGATTACCCTGCATGGGTTTCCTGCGGCGAAAACATTATCCGGGATATCCCTCGTAACCACACTGCCCGATCCAATTACTACATTTGATCCGATTTTTACGCCGGGATTGATTACTACGTTACCACCAATCCACACGCTGTTGCCAATCGTAATTTCCTGTGCCCATTCATATTCCTGATCACGCAAATGTGCATGGATGGGATGGCCCGCGGTGTATATGGCTACGTTTGGCGCAATAAAAACGTTGTTGCCAATGCTCACTTTGGCGCAATCTAGAATAACTAAATTGAAATTTGCATAAAAGTTATCACCGATTTCGATGTTGTAACCATAATCGCATCTAAACGGTGGTTCTACATAAAACATCTTTTCTGTTTTACCGAACAGCCTTTTTAGTAATTCTTTACGCTGTTTTATGAATTTTGGAGCCAGGTTGTTAAACTCGAAAACAATTTCGCGGGCTTTTAATCTTTCTTTTGCCAGTTCTGTATCGCCTGCCTGATAAGCCTTGCCGGCAAGCATTTTTTGTTTTTCGGTAAGTATGTTGATTTCCATGGGTATCTTATTTTTTGATCGGTAATAAAACTATGTATGCAATAATAACAAAAAACGGGGCTATCGTAACCGATGCCCCGTTGTATTTTTATCTTTTAATTTTTTTATGGTCTGCCTTTGGCTAAAGCCCTTTCTGCAATTTTAACTGCTTTTTTCTCTCTCCAGTTGGCATATTTTTCTTTGAAAGTCATTTTTATCAAACTATCAATTGCGCCATGGGTAAATAAACTCCAAACGCTGGCCACTTTTCTGGTAATTGATTGATCCCAAGCCCTTAAACTTAAGGAGAATGAACCATCCAGGTATTTCATCCAGTGCCACATACCGGTTGGCATAAATAAGGTATCGCCATGCTCTAAGAAAACTTCATACCCCTCAACACCGTTTAGTGCTGGGAATTTTTCGAAATCAGGATTGGCAACGTCGTAATCTTCCAAAGCATACGTTGCATTTGGTAAGCAATACAACCTGTCTTTCCATTTATTATCGAATAAAACAATGTGTTTCCTGCCGCCAAAGTGGGTATGGAAAATATGTGGCAAATCGATATCGTAATGTAAAAAGGTTACTGAGTTAGAACCGCCAAAAAACATGGCCGGCATGCTTTCGATAAAACCACCCATTAAATCTTTAGGAATTTTTACATCGTTAATTAAACTAGGTACTTTTTTAAACAGGTTAAAAAAGAAAATCCTAAGTTCAGTTGGCTCACGTTTGATCAGGTCGAGATAATCGCCAAATTTCATGTGTGCAGTAGCCGCATTAATCGGTTTCGATGGGTCTGCTTTAGAGTTATCGTAAAGCGGAACTTCCAGCTCACCGCCAATTTCTTTTAAATATTCAGTCGTCCATTTTTCTCTCGCAGGCCAATCTTTGGTAAGGCCCCTGATTACCAACGGACGTTTAGTTTTCAGATAATTTTTCTTAAAATCTTCAGGAGTGATATTCTCGACAATATCAACAGGTTTTAAAATGAAACTCATGCGCTTAAATCGGTTATTTGTGCCGAACAACAAATGTGTAAATTTTATTTTACAAAATTGAAGTTAACAGGTAAATGTGACTAAAATCACGTAATCTAAATTAGCAAATACTTAACAATTTAATAATTACGCCTCAACTTTATTTTTAACAATTTCGGCATAAACGGCATCCCAAAGGTCGATACGCTTTTGTAAAGCCTGCTTTGTGGTTTCTTCTGCTTCTGCCCAAAAAGCTATATCTTTTTCGCAGAGTTTCTCCGTCATCGAGAGTGCCAGGTGGCTGTGGTGATCGCCGTCTATTTCAATATGGCGTTCTAAATAATATTTAAAAATCGATACTTTATCGGCCTGAGTACTGTTAAGGTCGTTTACCATGCTGTAAAACATGTTTGGAATTAAATCCTCGCGCCCAAAGGTAAAACTGGCTGCCTGTAAGTGTGTTTTACCGCTATTAATGGTTTCGAAAGTGGCATTTACAAAATCTTTTGCTGCTGTAGGTACATCGGCAATTTCAAAAGCTTCCTTAAAACTTTTACCATTTTTTAAGACATTTAAAAAATCATTAATGGGTTTTGTATTCGCCCCGCACTGATCCATGGCATCTAAATACAGTTCGAAGTGACTTTTAATGGCGCCATCCGCATCAACATCCGATTCTTCTCCAGCTACAATTTCGTTGATCAGCTGCCTTGTAACCGGATCGCCAACCGGAAACCAGGGCAAACTGGTACAGGTAAGGTTGATCTGCAAGGCTTTAAGCAGCGACATAAAATCCCAAACGGCAAAAATGTGGTGTTCCATAAAAACGCGGAGATCTTCTAATTCGCTGATTGCCGAATAAACTTTATGGTTAATAATTTGCTGCTTAAGCGGAGTAATGCTTTCTTGTATTTTTATAATGTTGGGATGCATATTTTATTATTGAATGATTGAGTTTTGAATGAGTGAAGGGTTTAAGAGCTTTATTCTCTCATTCCATCATTCAATAATTCTATCATTATTATCTTGGTAAATTCTTTTCTAACGCTTTACTTGCCCTTTTAATGGCGAGTTCTTCTTTCCAGTGCATATACCTTTCGCGGTAGTTTGCTTTCATAAAGTCGTCAAATTTACGCTGTAAAGTTAAGTTATACAAGCTTTTTGCTTTTACTGCCCAGCTTTTGTCCCATGCCCTTAAACTGATAGAGAAAGATCCGTCGAGGTATTTCATCCAGTGCCAGTAACCTGTAGGCATAAACAAGGTATCGCCGTGCTCTAAAAATGCTTCTACTCCCTGCACACCCTTTAAAGCCGGAAATTTATCAAAATCAGGATTTTCTACATCATAATCTTCCAGGGCATACGTGGCATAAGGAATCTGGTACAAACGTTCTTTCCATTTATAATCGAAAAGGATTACATGTTTGCGGCCGTTAAAATGTGTGTGGAAGATGTGTGCCAGATCAATATCGTAATGCAAAAACGTTACTGAACCCTTTCCGCCAAAAAACATATTGGGGTAGCTGTCTAAAAAGCCGCCCATTAAATCTTTAGGTGCAATATAATCTTCCAGTAATTTCGGGGCAAATTTTATAGGATCGAATAAAAAAATACGCAGATCTGTAGGGGTTTCTTTAATCAGATCGATATAATCGCCAAATTTCATTTCGGCAGCAGATGCATTTATTGGTTTGGATGGATCGGCTTTCGAACTGTCGTAAAGTGGAACTGTTTTATCACCAACCACATCCTTCATATATTCCATTGTCCACTTTTGATAAGCCGGCCACTTTCTGGCCATGTTTTTTATTACCAAAGGTTTGCGGGGATTAAGGTAGTTCAGCTCGAAATCTGATTTAGATATGTCTTCAACTACATCTATCGGAGATAAATTGAATTTCATGTTAAATAACTATTAATGTAGCAAAATTAAATAGTTAAAAAACAGTAAGCAGCAGAAATGGCAAAACTTGAAAAAAAACTGACAATTCATCAAAAAAAGTCAAATAGTATAGTCGTTTTAATGATTGCCAATTGTGTTTGTATGGTTAAACAGCGTATTGATTCGCTTAAAACAAAAACGTTCCCGCAATTTGCCGGAACGTTTTATATGAATGATAAGGATATCTCAAATATTATTTAGGCATTAAAACGGTATCAACCACGTGGATTACGCCATTTTTTTGGTAAACATCTGCAATGGTTACTGTGCTCATCCCGCCTTTTTCATCTTTTAAAACCAATTTTTTACCTTCCATCCATGCCCAAAGTTTACCACCTTGTACGGTTGTTAATTCTGCTTTGCCACCACCAGCTTTAATGGCTGCTGCAATTGCTTTGCTATCCATTTTACCGGCAACAACGTGGTAGGTTAAAATTTTGGTAAGGGTTGCTTTGTTTTCAGGTTTAACCAGGTTATCAACCGTTCCGGCTGGAAGTTTGTCGAAAGCTGCATTAGTTGGAGCGAAAACGGTAAATGGACCAGCGCCTTTTAAAGTTTCTACCAAACCAGCTGCTTTTACTGCTGCTACCAATGTAGTGTGGTCTTTCGAGTTTACCGCATTATCAACAATATCTTTGGTAGGATACATAGCTGCGCCACCAACCATCGGATTTTTTTGAGCGTAAACTTGGGTTGTAAATGCCATGGTAATTACGGCAAAAACTGATAGGATTAAATTTTTCATTATTTCTAATTTTTAAGTTTCTGTTATTTGATTCCATTTACGACGGCTTACAGATACTTGGTTTTTAGAAATGAAAATTATTATTTAACTTGTTGATTATTAGTTTTTTAATTTTTATTTTTTTGTTTTGAAAAGGTGCTGTTGTAGTTCTTTTGGAAGAGCAGCCCCGCTTTTCGCTACTTTCGATGAAGAATCGAAACCGCTTCAATCGGGTTTATTTAAAAAAGGTCTGTTCTTACCCTGACTCGCGATTTGACCGATCCATAGCGCTTTTGAAAATCGCTGGTAAACGCTTAACGCCAACCGCAAAACACTTTCCTAATTCACCTTCGCAGTCCGGATTTTTTTTGAGAAAAACTTAGGAAAAAAACGTTTAAGTAATACACCTTTTGTTTCTTTTCCACCGATATAAACCTCTTCTTTTTTATTGCTGATGGCTTGTACAATTTGTTTGGCACAATCGGCCGGGCTCATCGCATTTTCATGTGCATCGCCCATCATGTTCAATGGTTGTCCGTTGGCAGTTAGTGCGTTGTAGGTTACCTGCGTTTTGATAAAACCAGGACATATAATGGTAATATCAATGTTCTGATCATAAACTTCAGATCTTAGCGAATCGAAATAACCGTGCAATGCATGTTTAGAAGCTGCATAAGCAGAACGGAATTTTGTGCCGAATTTTCCAACCAAACTGCTGATTACGGCAATTTGTCCGCCGCCGTTGCTTATCATCAATGGTAAAACCGCTTTGCTTAATACAACCGTTCCCCAAAAATTGGTGTCCATAATCTGCTGTTCAGTTTCCAGGTTGGTTTGGAGGGCTAAACTGCGCTGACTCACACCACCGCTATTGATCAGTAAATCTATTTTTCCAAAAATACGAATGGCATCTGCAGCTTTACTCTCCAGCGTTGCAGTTTCGCTTAAATCGAATGGTAAAACATGTACATTGAAGGAGTTTTGGCAATTTCCTTTAACGCGGAAAAGTTCATCGCGGTTTCTTCCTGAAATAATCAGTTTATTCCCTGCTTTAAAATATTCGTATACAAGGGCCTCGCCAATACCTGATGAAGCGCCCGTAATCCATACAATTTTTGACATATATTTTTAATTTGAGAATTATTAAGTGGAAGAATTATTGAATGAGAGATTGATTGATTGAGAGATTGATTGAATGAGAGAATGATAAAATATTCAAAAGTCAATCCTTCCTTAATTCAATCCTATACTAATTCATTCATTCCTTCACTAATTCCTTCCTTCAGTCATTCAAAATTCCTCATTTTAAACAACAAACAATTCCGAAGCAATATGATCGGCAAATAATTTCCCGTTTTGACTTAACCGGATTTTATCTTCATCTATAATCAGCCAATCTTTATCCTCAAAATTTTTAAGGTTGTATTTTGTTTCTTCTAAAAAATCTTTCCCGAAATCAGCATTTATTTTCTGAAGATCAGTGCCCCACATGGTTCTTAAGGAGGTCATTATATATTCGTTAAACCGATCGTTCAAACTCAGTTCCTCAACAATTTCGGGTAGTTTATGCTGCGCCAGGGTTTCGATGTATAAAGCATTGTTTGCCGGATTCATGTAACGGTTTTGCCCGTTAAAGCCATGCGCCGACGGACCAATGCCAATGTAATCTACACCTTTCCAATAATTGGTATTGTGTACTGCATAATGGTTAGGTTTGGCAAAATTAGAAATCTCGTAATGTTCAAATCCGGCTTCAACCAGTTTGTCCATTAAAATTACAAATTGTGCAGCACTTTGGTTATCGCTTACCGGGCTTTGTTTTTTATTTTTAATGGCATGCGCTAAGGCTGTTTTTGGTTCAACAGTTAAGGCATAAGCAGAAATATGCGGTACTTCCAGTTCAATCGCCTTTTGGATGTTGTTTAACCACTTTTGATTAGTTAATAAAGGATAGCCGTAGATCAGATCCAGTGTTAAGTTTTCAAAACCTGCATCCTGGCTTCTTTTAATGCAATCTTCCGCTTCCCTGGCCTGGTGCGCCCTGTTCATCCAGATCAGATCTTCATCATAAAAAGACTGAATGCCCACACTAAAGCGGTTAACCGGCAATTGTTTCAGCTCTTTTAATTTCTGGCTGGTTAAATCGTCGGGATTGGTTTCGATGGTGATTTCTGCACCGGCATCAACCGAAAAAGTATGGTTAATGGTATCGAAAATCTTTTGCAAAGCGGCCTGCGATAGGATAGAAGGTGTACCTCCGCCGAAATAAATGCTTCCAACCTGCCCGGTGATCCGGTCTTTTTTCATGGTAATTTCCCTGCAAATCGCATCAACCATTTCATCAGCATATTTTAAAGAAGTGCTAAAATAGAAATCGCAATAGTGACAGGCCTTTTTACAGAAAGGAATATGGATATAGATACCAGACATTGCTGCAAAGATAGCGAAGTTAATTTTTCTTTATTGTCATAAATATCTGGCAATCTTTTACCCTGTATTTATAAAAGTAAAGTAATAGCTTTACTATAATGTTGTTTTTGTAAAGTAATAGCTTTACTTTTGCATTGTTTTAGTAAAGTAATAGCTTTGCTTATATTGGTATGGGAAAGAAATCATTAATGTTACAGCAGTTAAACGGTAAGCTTTTAAGTTTTGCCACTTTAGGTAGAATTGCAATTCCGGCAAGTGGATGGATCAAGGCAATCCGCAATACCCTTGGCATGTCTATGCAGCAATTGGCCAATAAATTATCCATAAGCAAACAAGGGGTTTTAGATATTGAAAAAAGAGAGGCTGATGGTTCAATCACAATAAAATCACTGCGTGAACTGGGAAGGGTTTTAGATATGGAACTTGTTTATGGTTTTGTGCCCAAAGATGGCTCATTGGATGCCATGATCGAGAAAAAAGCAAATGAACTTGCCACAAAAATTGTACTTCGTACATCAAATACTATGAAATTGGAAGATCAGGAAAATTCTAAAGAAAGGATTGAAAAAGCCATAAGGGAAAGAACCGAGGAAATTAAAAATGAAGTGCCTAAAATTTTATGGGATTAAATTTAATTTACATTGATGGGTAGACGCCTTTAGATGAAGAAGAAAAAGAGGGTCTGATCATTTCTTCCATTTCCACAAGAGAAGAGCTGGATGAATTTGAGCAACAAAATATAGAGGAGGCAATACAGTGGACTATAGGAAGAAGATTTAAAGCTGAAAAAATATTTACCGAAGCTTTTATTAAAGATATACATAAGCGTATGTACAAAGATGTTTGGGCATGGGCAGGGAAATTCCGAAATACAAATAAAAATATTGGGGTTGATAAATGGCAGGTAGCTATCGAATTAAAGAATTTATTAGAGGATGCCAGGTTCTGGATTGAAAATAATACTTTTTCTGCTGATGAAATAGCCATCCGCTTTAAACATCGCATAGTGAGCATCCATTGTTTTTCTAACGGAAATGGCAGGCATAGCAGGTTATTGGCAGATATTATTATTGAAAAACTATTTGATAAGCCGGTATATACGTGGGGAGCTGCAAGCCTCTCGAAAGAAAGTGGGGATAGGAAAACTTACCTTGATGCACTGAAATTGGCAGACAAAGGCCATTATGAAGAACTTCTTCTGTTTGCAAGGTCGTAAACAGATTAATATATTCATCAATCCATTTATTTTCTTTAGGTAAACAATGATTATTCGGTTACTTTTGCATCCTTAAGTTTTGATTTACAGCATGCCGAAATTCATTTTCATTTTGTTTGCCTTATTATGGTCTGCAGATTTTGCAATAGCGCAGCAGGTTCCTGTTCAAACAGATAGTGCAGTAGTCAATCAATATCAGTACAGGAGGTACCAACCCGATTCGGCTACATTGGTCCGGCAGAAGTTCTCTACCGACTCGCTGGTTCGCCATACATGGGTTTTGCCTGATAGTTTGATCAATAAAAATGCCCTGCTGGATACCATCGAGAAAGAATATCTTTTCCCCAAGCTCGATTTACTGGCCTGGCAAAAAAAGTATCAGCATTTAAAGAAAAAAGCAAATCCTTATCAGCTGGGTACCAAAATACCCAAGGGCAATGTGGGTTTACTGGGGTTTATTTTTGGGATGCTGGTTATTTTTGCCATTTTGAAAAATGCATTTTCAAAACAGTTATATGCCATTGTTCAGTCGTTTTTTAGCAACAGGGTACTAAATAATATCAACAAAGAAGACAATCTTTTCAGTTCATGGCCTTTTTTGCTGCTTTTTGTGCAGTTTGGGTTTGTATTTGGGATGTTTTTTTTCCTGGTGGCGCAGTGGAACGATATGTACCAGGCAAAGGATGGGTTTAAGTTTTTCTTTAGCATATCCATCACCATCATATTGTTTTATGCATTAAAATTGGTGCTTTTACGCTTTTTAGGTTACCTGTTTAATGTGCAGAAACCGGTAGGGGAATATATCTCTATATTATACCTCAGCTACTTTAATGCATCGCTGTTGTTTATTCCCCTGGTTGTGGCTTTTGCGCTGTCGCCACTTAAATATGGGGCTGTTTATATTGTGTTGGCGTTCTTGCTGTTAGGTGTAATTTTTGCTTTTCAGCTATTGAGGGCAGGAATTACAATACTTTCTAATAATAAGTTTTCTAAAATGCATTTAATTTTGTACTTTTGCGCCCTCGAAATATGTCCTATCCTTATACTAATTAAAACGATAGGACTGTAGCAGGAAAAAGGAAAATGCAAGAAAAGAACGACTCTAGAATTCGCAAGGTTAAAAGTATTTTGGTTACTTTACCAAAACCTGAAACCGAAAAATCTCCCTACTATGATTTGGCCAAAAAACACAACTTAAAAGTTGATTTCAGGTCTTTTATTCATGTTGAAGGCGTGCCGGCAAGAGACTTTAGGAAGGATAAAATCAACCTGGCCGATTTTACGGCCGTGATTTTTACCAGTCGTAATGCAGCAGATCATTTTTTTAGGATCTGTGAGGAAATGCGTTATGATGTACCGGCAGAATTGAAATATTTCTGTCTTTCCGAAACGATTGCCCTGTATCTTCAAAAATATATTCAATACAGGAAGCGTAAAATCTTCTTCGGTAAACAAACTGCAGCCGATTTGGCAGAGGTGTTAAAAAAGCATGCAGGCGAAAAGTTTTTATACCCTTGTTCTGATGTGGCTACAGAAGATACCATGAAATTTTTGGAAAAAAGCGGATATAATTTTACCCCTGCAGTATTATTCAGAACTGTAGTGAGTGATCTTTCTGATCTGGCTGAAGTTTTTTATGATGTAATTGCTTTCTTTAGTCCTTCAAGCATTCAGTCATTATTTAAAAATTTCCCTGATTTTAAACAAAATAATACACGTATTGCTGCTTTTGGTGTTAATACCAGTAAAGCTTGTGCCGATATGGATCTTATTGTTGATATTGCAGCACCAACCCCTGGAGTGCCTTCGATGACTATGGCCATTGAAAACTATATCAAAATATCTAATAAATAATACATTCGATAAATTATTTTAAGTCAACACAATAAATGCGTAACTTTGCTGTTATTAAGAGAGTTACGCATTTTTTTTAACAAAATAGAAGAAGCTTGATAAATCATTAAAGTAACTTTAACCGCTTGATAGTAATGATTTAATGTAAAATATTTGTTTTTGTTGATAATTTCAGTGATTTTTGATAAAATTGCTCCTAATCGTGCGCTGCACAACATAAAAAATATGAAGAAAATTTACCTTCTAGCTATTGTAGGTATAACTGTAATGCTAGCGAGCTGCGGCCATGGTGGTCAAGGTGAGCTGGTTGGTGCTTATAACCGAAAATTTAAAAACGATAGAATTCCCTTAGGAATGGTTTATGTCCCGCCAGGGCATACAGTACTTGGAGGAGCAGATGAGGATATTACATTTTCTCAGAATCTGCCGGGTAGGATGACTACTGTTAGTGCATTCTTTATGGACCAAACCGAAATTTCGAATGCCGAATACCGTCAGTTTACCAACTGGGTGCGCGATTCTATCGCAATCGGAATGATGGGCAACCCGCAACAGTTTATGGTTACACCGAGGGGTAATGCGGCGGCTGCAGTTGGTGGCGAAAAATACATCGACTGGAAAAAAGTTGGACCTAACGGGGCTAATATCTGGAGAAATAAAGGAAGAGGCGCTGCTGCTGCCCAGGTAAGTCAGTTAGATGGCATGTATTATTCGGGCCTTGATGCGCTTCCAGGAAAAAAAGAACTTGATGTACGTAAATTCGTGTATTCTTATGCCGAATTAAATATGGAAAAAGCTGCTATCGGACATAAAGATCCGAACAGCAAACGCCAGGATTATATCGACCGTTATACCGTTGCCATCTACCCTGATACCATGGTTTGGAAAACGGATTATTCTTATTCGCAGAACGATCCAATGGTTCGTGGATATTACAATCACCCATCTTATGATGATTATCCGGTTGTTGGTGTAAGCTGGGAGCAGGCAAAAGCTTTTTCTCACTGGAGAACCAGATTATATGATGGCGTAGCTACTGCAAGAAAATTACCGGTAGGATCGAGATCTGATTACAGGTTACCTGCAGAAACTGAATTTGAATATGCAGCAAGGGGTGGTAATACCAAAACCAAATATCCATGGGGCGGGCCTTATATCAGAAATACCAAAGGCTGTTTACAGGCTAACTTTAAACCAGGTCGTGGTGATTATTCAAGTGATGGTGGTATTTATACCGTTGGTGTAAGATCTTACTTTCCTAACGATTACGGATTATATAATATGGCAGGTAACGTTGCCGAATGGACAATTACAGCATATAACAAAGGTGCCAGCCCGTTATTGCACGATCTGAATCCTAACTTTACTTACGATGCAGGCGCGAACGACAGCAAGTACAAAAAACGTAAAGTAGTAAAAGGTGGTTCGTGGAAAGATACCGGCTATTTCTTACAAAATGCTGTAGCCACATACGAATATCAGGATACCCAAAGGTCATATATTGGTTTTAGATGTGTTTCATCTTACCCAGGTACCGATTTAAGAAGATAAACCAAACAAACTAAAAAAAAATCAAGAAAAACATCAAATTTTATGGCAGCAAAAAAACAACCAGGCTGGTTACACGTAGCGATTTCATGGGGAGCAAGTATTGTAATTATCGGAGCGTTATTTAAAATTCTACACATCGGTGGAATTGTAGGTAACTACATGATTGGGCTTGGTCTAGGAGTTGAAGCATTTTTATTCTTCTTAACCGGATTTTTCCCGCCAGAACCAGAACCTGCATGGGAAAAAGTTTATCCTGAACTAAGAACGGATTTCAAAGGAGAGTTACCTACAGCAACTGCAAGACCTGCAGCAGTGGCACCTGCTAATACTGCGGCTTTAGACAAAATGTTATCAGATGCTAAAATCGGACCTGAATTGATTGAAAGTTTAGGTACAGGTTTACGTACGTTTGGTGATAAAGTAGCGGCAATTTCTAATGTTGCTGATGCCTCTTCCGCAACAAATGAATTAACGGGTAAAATTAAAACCGCTTCGGCCGGTTTTGATAATTTAAGTGCATCTTTCGAGAAAGCAACAGCTAATTTAAAGGCAATGGGCGAAAGCAATGTAGATTCGCAGGCTTACCACGATCAGGTAAACAACCTGGCTAAAAACTTATCTGCTCTAAATGCAGTATATGAATTAGAATTGCAGGATTCGAGCGCACACCTAAAATCGATGAATAAATTCTATTCAAACTTATCGTTAACCATGCAGAACTTTAACGAATCGATGGAAGATTCGAAACAGTTTAAAGAAGAAGTGAACAAACTGGCCAAAAACCTTTCATCACTTAATGCAATTTACGGTAATATGTTATCGGCTATGAACGGCCCACGTGTATAATTTGTTTAGTTTTTAATTTTTAAAGGAAAGCTACATCAAACATGGCAGGCGGAAAAGAAACAACAAGGCAGCGGATGATCAATATCATGTATTTGGTATTGTTGGCTATGCTCGCCTTAAACGTATCAGATACCATTTTGGATGCATTCAAAAATATCAATGATAGTTTGGATACTTCTAAAAATAATGTAAACACAAGCATTAACCAGTTATTTTCTGCATTCGAAAATTCGAAGTTGAAAGAAGAGCCGGCGCGTGCACAGCCTATTTATGAAAAGGCAAAACAGGCAAAGGCTACAGCAGATGAATTAAATAACTATATCGAAGGTATTAAAAAACAATTTACCCAGGCTGGTGATGGAATTGATCCTGAAACTGGTGACCTGGTAAACAGATCTAATCAGGATATTGCCCAAAATATCATGATCAATCAAAAAGAAGCAGATAAATTAAAGGAAAAAATTAACGCAACACGCGAAAAATTGATTTCTTTATTAGATCCGGCTGATAGGGCTAACGTTTCTTTCTCGCTTGAAGCAAAAGATCCTGAAAGAAAAAGAAAAGGCAACTGGCAGGAAACTTACTTTGGTGAGGGAACCCCATTAACTGCAGCAATGACGATTTTAACCAAACTACAAACAGATACTAAAAATGCTGAAGCAGAAGTAGTGAAAAAGTTATTCGGGAATATGGATAAAGCACAGGTTAACCTCGATCAGTTTGCAGCAGTTGCAGTTGCGCCTACTTCTTACGTCATCCAGGGGCAGCCATATACCGCTGAAGTATTTTTAACTGCAAGTGATTCGAGATCAACTCCTGATATCACCGTTAACGGCAGTAAACTATCAGTTAAAGATGGTAAAGGAACCTATACCGGTGGTACAAGTACTGTTGGTCAGTTTACCTGGGTTGGTACTGTTCGTGTTCGTCAAACTGATGGACAGGTTAAAGAGTACAAAACCCAGCCACAAACTTATCAGGTGGCAAAACCTTCAGCATCTGTTTCTTCAACTAAGTTGAACGTAATTTATGCAGGTATCCCAAATCCATTTACCGTATCGGCAGCAGGATTTCCGTTAGAGAGCATCCGGGCCTCAATATCGGGTGGTTCAATGTCGGGTGGTAACGGAAACTTTAATGTTAACGTACCAGGTAGTTTGGTTGGTTCAGAAGTATCAATCAACGTATCTGCAAATAATGCCGGCAAAACCGTGAGTTTAGGTTCACAAAAATTCAGGGTTAAAGGTATTCCTACACCGGTAGCAAAAGTTGGCGGCCGTGCTGGTGGTGATATCGCTTCGGTACAATTGAAAAGCGAATCAGAAATTGAAGCAGATCTGGATGATTTTCCTTTCGATGTTAAATTTAAGATTCAGCGTTATAAGTTAACCATTATCAAACCACGTTCTGATGCGGTTACCATTCCGGGTTCCGGTGGAAGTTTTGCAGGTGCGGTAAAAGGTGCTATTAATTCGATTACACCTGGTACAAGGGTGTTTTTTGAAGATATTGTTTCTGTTGGCCCTGATGGACGTCAGAAGATTTTACCTTCATTGGCGTTTAGTGTAAAATAATAAGAAGATGAAAAGGATTTTAAGTATTGCCATTTTAGTTTTGTTAACCTCGTTTGCTTTTGCACAGAAAAAGCCGACTAAGTTAGCGCCCAAAAAAGCTGCACCTGTAGTAGCTGCACCTGCTGCAGTTGATACGGTGAAAGCACCGGTGAAAACGGCTAAAAAGAAACTGAAAGTACCGCCTAAAGATGGTTTTTATGCCCGTAAGGACATTGACAGTACTGAAATGGTGCCTTTGGCCGATGTAAGGGAAGAGGATGTTTTTTACGCAAAAAGGATTTGGAGAGAAATTGATTTACGTGATACTGTAAACTCACCTTTAAGATCGCCAAAATCAAGATTGATCGATGTATTGATCAGTGCCATTAAAAAAGATGAGTTAACCGCTTATTCTCCTATCGATAGTGCACTAAATGAAGATGACGCTTTCTTAAATCCAATGTCTGCTGATTCTGCAAATAAAGCAGCTTCAGGAACAGCAGAGGTTTCGAACAATAAAACAGGAACTGTTACCACAGTTGTAAATGATTTTAACGCGGATTTGTTCCTGAAATTCAGGATTAAAGAAGACTGGATTTTTGATACTAAACGTTCCATTTTCGAACCACGTATTGTAGGGATTGCTCCTTTAAAATTTAACGAAGTTTCTAAACAGTGGCAACCGGTATTTTGGGTGTATTATCCCGAAGCAAGGGAGATTCTGACTAAGAAACGTTTAATCAATACCAATAATGATGCATCTTCATTGAGTTTTGATGATTTCTTTATCCGCCGCTTATTCAGCAGCTATATAGTTAAAGAATCTAATCCCGGAGATAACAAAATCAGGGACATTATTTCAGATCCTAAAGAAAGGTTATACGAATCTGAAAGGATTAAAAAATCTGTTCTCGATTATGAACAAGGTCTTTGGGAATACTAATATTATTAAAAGCTTCGATGTAAATCGGAGCTTTTTTGTTTTCAATTTGTTTCTTTCTTCGTGCGATGCCGTCATTTCGAGCGTAGCCGAGAAATCTGTCTAGGGTTTGATCTCTCTAGCATATTATCGCCCTTAAACTTCTTTTCTTAGCTATTTCTGTTGTTTTTAATTGCCTAATAGCTACTTCGTGGTCAAGATCTTTCGTGCAAGATAGAACCTGAAATAAATTCAGGGTGACGACTGTGAGTTTAAAGTATTCGCAGGAGACTTTTAAACAAAAATTAATAATCGAACTCAGGTTACTAGGTTCTTCACTGCGTTCAGAATGACATAATAACATCATACAAAAAGCGGTAACCCAAATCAATGGATTACCGTCTTATGATATAAAGAACTGAGTTCTATTTATTGGTTATCAGTAGTTGCTTCGATTACATTCTGAATTGAAGTAGACACATTCGATAACAGATCGTATCCTGTGGCCGATTCAATTGAATTAACTGTGGTGCGGAATGTTTTCCAGTTTGTATTTAAGCCGTTTGTATTGGGCATGTTTACCGCAATTACCCTGGTAGAAGAAGTAATCCTGCTTAAATCATTATTTCCGTTTGGTAATACCACAATAACTTTCCAGGTGTTTGATGGCACATTAACGCGGCCGTTATCGATGGTAAAGGTAGTACCTCCATTATTTCCTGTTCCGCCCGAACCATAAGAACCACAGATGATGTAGACTTCGTTACCGGCTGTTACCAAAGAGCGCGTATAGTTTTCAAGATCGGCCCATGGTCCCTGGTTATTATTAGGTGCCTGTGGCATCATGTTGCTCATTAAAAAGGTAGAAGAGTTTGATGCCACTGAAGCCGTTCTATCAGCCGAAGGACAGTTATGGCCACGATCAAAGCCCGAACCTGAGTAACTGCTGTTCGATACCTGATACCAGCCTGCAGGTAAAGTATTATCAGCCCTGAAATCGTCCTGACGTGGTGTAGAGCCTAAGTCAGCTGATCCAACATGCCAGCTTACCCAGTTAGGTGTAGCCCTGCTTCTGCTGTAAGAACTTGTATAATAGGTGCGCTCCATTAAGTAGTTTTCAGGGAAAGATGTACTGGCAACCGCGTTGCTTGGATTACCCAACAAAAGGTGACTGTTATCACCAGGTGTTGTTGTTGGAGGAGTAGTGCCACCACCTGTAGAAATACTGAAGTCATCGATATTGATGCGGGCAGTACCTCCGCTGATTTTACGGATCTGAAAACGTACATTTCCGGAAATTGCTGTATTAAAGGTTGCGGTTGTTAACGTAGTTGAACTACTGGTAACAGTGCTACCGCTTTGTTGCCAGCTCGAGCCACCGTTGGTAGAGTACCAAAGCTGCCAGGTACTGTTGGCATCAGTACCATATTTGGCGTGGGCAATGGTTACTACATCCGCTCCGTTTACGTCGAAATTCATGCTCAACATACCCGTGTTTCGGATACGAACTGATTGATTACCGTTTTTTGCATCTGCAGCCAGGTTTCCGATCAGGGCATCGTTCAGGCTCCAGCTTCCGCTGCTTAAGGTAACTGATGCTGTGGTGTAACTACCTTTGGTACCCGATTCAAACGTTTCCGGGAAACCGGCGGTTACAGACTGTGCACTTGCGGCGATTGCTTTACTGTTTAATTTTTGTTCAAACAGGTTGCTATCCGGCTGTATTTGATTGTCTTTTTTACAGGCAGCCAGGCCGAGGCATAAAACGGCCAGTAAGCTTAGTTTTTTTAATGCTTTCATTGTTTTGGTTTGGGATTATTTAATGGATGGGATAATTTTAGGTTTCGACAGCAAAAGTTTCTATCACGATACAGGTGCCATCTGGCAAATAGCCGGCAACGAGCACAGGGATCTTGCTGGAGCCTTCTACTCTTATTACCGTAATGTTGGATAGGTTTTGCTTTAAAAAGGCATGAACAGCTGCTATTTTGCGTGCATTTTCGACCATTGGTGCATCGGAAGGATCAACTTTTGATATGAGGCGGTCGAAAAAGGCTGCCTGATCAATTTGTTTGAGGTTAGAAGGATCAGACTGATATTGGATTGCAATTTTATGCAAAAGTTCTGCAGGTGTGATTTTGCCCCAATCGGCCCCTATAAATGGGCTTTCCGATTCAGTAAAATACAATACGCCCAACAAAAGTTTGGTAATGGTGGCCAGGATGTTGTTATTCATGTAAATAGGGATGTTTTTACGAGTATTAACAACCCTAAAATATAGAAAAAGTATTTAAGTTATGCCAAATCAAGATTAATAAAGTGTTAACATTTTTACGTATCCGTCTGTTATTGTTTACATATCGGATTTACACTTCCTTGAAATGTGCGAGGAGGGTAACAACCTGTTTTTTGTTCAGCACCTCCGAAAGTTCTTTTTCTGTAGCTTCCTTTATTTTTTTAACGGATTTGAAGTGTGTAAGCAGCTTATCAGCTGTGGTTTTACCAATACCTTCAATCTGTTCGAGTTCGGTTTTGAGGGTACCCTGATCGCGCTTTTTACGGTGAAAGGTAATTCCAAAACGGTGGGCCTCATCACGGAGCTGCTGAATCACTTTTAAAGTTTCTGATTTTTTATCGAGGTATAGTGGATACGAATCGCCTGGGTAGAAAAGTTCTTCCAAACGTTTAGCAATACCGATTACGGTAACTTTATTTTCTATGCCCAATAACTTTAAACTCTTTACTGCCGACGAAAGCTGGCCTTTACCACCATCGATAATGATTAATTGAGGCAAAGTCTGATTTTCATCCAGCATCCTTCTGTAACGGCGGAAAACTGCTTCCTCCATCGTCGCGAAATCGTTAGGTCCTTCTACTGTTTTCACATTAAAGTGGCGGTAATCTTTTTTCGAAGGTTTGGCATCTTTAAACACCACAATTGCCGAAACCGGATATTTTCCCTGAAAGTTGGAGTTATCAAAACATTCGATATGTTTCGGAAGCTGCGTTAACCGCAGATCTTTCTGCATGGTACTTAAAATCCGGTCGGTACGTAAATCTGGATTTAACTTTTCATATTGATTGAGCTTCTCTTTTTTAAAGAACAGCACATTCTTCTGCGAGAGCTCTAAAAGTTTTTTCTTTTCGCCAAGTTTCGGAACGGTAAATTTTAAGCTTTCGTCTTCTAACGAAGGCTCAAAAGGAACAATGATTTCTTTTGAAGTACTGTTAAATTTTGTCCTGAACTCCAGCATCGCCAGGGTTAAAATCTCATCGTCGCTTTCGTCCAATTGTTTTTTAACTTCTATGGTCTGCGTTTGGATAATGGTTCCATTCATTACCTTCAGGTAATTCACAAAAGCATAACGTTCATCAGAGGCAATGCTCACCACATCCACATTGGTAATGGCACTGTTTACCACGGTCGATTTGCTTTGGTATTTCTCTAAAACCTGCAATCTGCGGGCATACTGATGCGCCAGTTCGAAGTTTAAATCTTCAGAGGCAGATTTAATTACGCTCTTTACATCACGGATCACATTCCCGATTTTACCGTTCAGGATTTCCTTGATTTCAGCGATGTTTTTATCGTAATCGGTTTCCGTCTGGTAGTTTTGACATGGACCCTTACAGTTTCCGATCTGGTATTCGAGGCAGACTTTAAATTTGCCTTCATCTATATTTTTCTCTGTTAGGGGCAAACTACAGGTACGTAAGGGGTAGGTTTCTTTAATCAGATCCAGAATGGTATGCATCATGCCTATGGAGCCATAAGGCCCGAAATAGGTTGAGCCATCTTTTATTACCTTACGTGTCCAGTAAATTCGCGGAAAATTTTCATTTTTTACGATAATCCATGGATAGGTTTTATCATCTTTTAAATTGATGTTGAATTTCGGCTGATGCTTTTTGATCAGACTGTTTTCCAGCAGCCAGGCATCAATCTCCGTATCTACAATAGTAAAGGTAATTTTACGGATCCTGGATACTAATACCCTTGTTTTGCCATTAAACTGGTTTCTGTCGCTGTTAAAATACGAACCTACACGGTTACGCAGATCTTTTGCTTTACCAATGTACATTAGCTTTCCATCGGCATCCCAATACTGGTACACGCCGGGTTTATGTGGAATTGCGGTTAATGCTGTTTTATGGTCGAAACTGCTCATTATTTACAAAAATAGGATTCGAGAGGGAAAATTTTGAATAATGAACCAATTTAGTGTGTTTATAATTTGGGCGTGCCTGTACAGCAGGCGGCGTTACAATCTTTCGCTGCGTTTCCGCTACGCTAAATTTTATTCCTACTGCTATCTTTCAAACAGGAGCGGATGATTAAAATCCCAGCTTCTCGTCCAGTTCAGTGGTACCTTCTTCCTGCTGCTGATACTGGTTACAATCGAAAGTGATGGAAACACCTGATTTTGGTGCTTCGAAATCGGCATGACTGATTCTTAAAGCCGGATTGGCATACACCCTTTTTATAAAACCTGCAAAAATAGGAAGGGCCGTATTCGCACCTTCACCCTGATTGGTGCTGATAAAGTGGAAAGCCCTGTCTTCACAACCTGTCCATATACCAGTTACCAATTGGGGAGTAATGGCCATAAACCAACCATCAGAGTTATTTTGGGTGGTACCGGTTTTGGCTCCAATCGGTGCATTAACCTTATATTTATAATTCAGCCTCGATCCGGTTCCGTTGGTTACCACACCTTTTAGCATCCTGGTCATTACATAAGCCACTTCTTCGCTCATAATCGGTTTTGGTATTTCCTTTTGAGAGAATAATACCACGCCATTTTTATCTTCGATCCTTAACAGGTAAATCGGCTTCGTGTAAGTTCCTTTATTGGCAAATGCACCATAAGCACCTACCATATTAAAAACTGACGAATCGAAAGTACCTAAACAGATAGAAGGAAATGCCGGAACATTTGGGATCCCCATTTTGGTGGCCAGGGTAGATACCGCCACAGGACCAACCTGTTTCATTAAATAAGCCGTAACAAAATTTTGCGAATAAGCCAGTGCCTTTTGCAGGGTAATATTGCCTGGTAAAGGTTTGCCTGAGTTTCTCGGCGTCCATGGATCGCCATAACCTTCAATCGTTACCGGAACATTCGGCACGGTATAGCAGGGTGAATAACCATTCTCAATGGCCACGGCATAGGTAAATGGTTTTGCTGTAGAACCTACCTGGCGGGTTCCCATTTTAACCTGATCATATTTAAAGTGTTCGTAATTAATTCCGCCCACCCATGCTTTTACGTGTCCATTGGTCGGGTCCATCGTCATCATGGCATTACGTAATAACATTTTATAATAACGTACCGAATCAATGGGTTTCATTACGGTATCGATATTACCTTTCCAGGTAAAAATGGTCATTTCAGTTTTAGTATTGAAATCGCTGGTAATTTCCTCGTCCGATTTGCCTTCGAGTTTTAATGATTTATAACGATCGGACCTTTTAATCCCCTGTTCAATCTGTAATGTTTTATCTTTAAAAGGATTTCTACCTTTCCAGCTGGCAATAAACTGTGCCTGCAGTACTTTCATATATTCTTTTTGAGCTTCTTCAGCATATACCTGCATATCGTAGTTTAATGTGGTATAAATCTTCAAACCATCACGGTCTAAATCGTAAGGTGTTCCATCAGGTTTGGTTATAGATTGTTCCTGAAAAATAGTTTTGATATCATTCTTTAGTACCGAACGGAAATAAGGTGCAATACCATCGTTAACAGTTGCTGCATTAAAATGAAGGTTTAAAGGTTTATCCTTTTGCTCGTCAAACTCTTGCTGCGTTAATAGTTCTGATTTAACCATCAGGGCCATTACGGTATTCCTGCGGTCTCTCGAACGTTCAGGGTGGCGCGTTGGCGAATACATGGTAATCCCTTTTTGCATGCCCACTAAAGTTGCGGCCTGCGTTAAAGTCAGTTTATCCGGAGTAGTATTGAAATAAACCCTTGCTGCCGATTTAATGCCATAAGCCTGGTTTCCAAAATCGACCGTATTTAAATACATGGTGATAATTTCTTCCTTGGTGTAGTTACGCTCCAGTTTAACCGCTACAATCCATTCTTTAAACTTGGTGAGCACCAAAGAGAAAAAGTTAAGGTTAGATTCCCTCGGGAAAAGGTTTTTTGCCAATTGCTGGGTAATGGTACTCGCACCCTGTTTTTTGCCGATTAAATTGTAACCGATAATGGAAAAAGTACGTTTAAAATCGATCCCCGAATGTTCTTTAAAACGAGTATCTTCTGTAGCGATTAATCCGTTAATTACATTTTCTGAAATATCTTTATAGGTAACGTTAGATCTGTTCTGTACAAAATAGGTACCTAAAGGGCGACCGTCTTCGGCAATAATTTCTGAAGCCTGGTTGCTTTTCGGGTGTTCGATATCCCTGAAAGAGGGTAGGGCACCGAACAGGCCCAGGCCAATCATCGAGATAAAAATAGCGAAAAGGGCAATTCCCCCGATCAATAATTTCCAGATGAGTAAACTGTATCTTTTTGTATCCTGTGCAGAAAGGGATTTATTCATTTTGTGTTGTTATTTTCCAAAACCACCGGGATAGGCGATTTTGGATGCAAATTTATTAATTTTTTATGGAATCAAATTTTAAGCCATAAAGCTGGATAAAAGTCTAGCGGTTATTTTGAATCTTAAACTTTTAGCCCTTCCCTTAAACCCTTAACCTTCCAGTCTTCTGCCTTTTTTAATCACTTAAGTCACCTGAGCGCATTTAAGTTTTAAGCTTTGGTCTTTCAGCCCTCTGCCTTTTTTAACCACCTAAGTCACCTGAGAGCATCTAAGTTTTAAGCATTTGTCTTTAGTCTTTCAGCTTTAGTCTTTCAGCTTTGGTCTTTAGTCTTTCAGCTTTGGTCTTTAGTCTTTCAGCTTTGGTCTTTTACTTATAATTGTCTTTTAAAAACTCCAGGTATTCGTTAATTCGCGACCGGTCTGTAAGCTTCTGGAAGTTTTCTTTACTAATAATAAAGCCTTTATACAGGTTGGCAGGAACCTTCATAATGTTCTTTAACTGGCCTGTAATACTCGATTCGTAAATTTTCGCATCTTCCAGATCGATAAAACTCGTAATATAAATCAACTGGTCGTTATCCAACTCTACCAATTTATGTTCCAAATCATTATCCGGGTAATTGCCACGGTTAAACTGACCAATCCCGAAACGCGATGAACTTAATGTTAAAGTAGCATCAGCTACATCGATTACATAATAATATTCTTCTGATTTTTCGGAACTGAAAATACTTACAGGTTTGGTTGGGTCTGCCGGTTTAACCTCTACAGGTTTTGCCACTGGTTTCGGTTCAGCTGTTTTTGCTACAGGATTGTCGACTACCAAAGGTTTGCTTGGAGCGGCAGACGGAGTAGCCTGGGCTACAAAACGTGGTTCGTTAGCATCAAAATCGATCAGTGCAACAGGCCGTTGTTTAAATTCATCAAGGTTGGCCTCAATGTATTTTAAGTGATCGCGCACCAACGGTGTAATAATTTTATCGTTCGGATAACGGGTGGTAATCAGGTTAAATTCGGTAAGCAGGGCATCAACTTTAGCAGTACGGCCAACAGCAATGGCTTTTAAATAGGCGTACTGTGGTGCAAGATCATTTTCAGGGAAAGCCGTAATGTTGTCATCAGCCTGTTTTACCACATTCGGATAATCTTTTTTAGCATAAGCCTCAAATGCCGCATTATAATTGTTGATGGCAAGGTTTTCCATCTGTGTTTGTTTGGCCGAGTACGAAGGGTCTAAAATATTCTTTGCAAAGTTAGATTCCGGGAATTTAGTCAATACCAATTGCCTGTACTGATCAGATTTTACTTCATCAATACCTTTATAGTTAAGGTATAAGCTGTAGTAAATGGCAACCAGGTGGTTATTGTCGGGATATCTTTTAATCAGCTCCAGGTAGATTTTATTTGCCTCAGGCTTATCATTCAATTCCTGCTGATAAAAACTGGCGATTTCGAAATAGGCATCAATAATTTTTTGGTCGGAAGTGGCCAATAGTGCCGGCGTGGTAGGCAAAGCGTCTAAAAACTGTTTTTCGAGCGAAGTCTGGTCAAGCGCAGCCTGGCTGGTGGCGCCATTTGCAGGTGTAATTCCGGTAGCAACATTTCCTCCGGCTAAAATCTGGTTGGTTTCCTGTGCAGATGAACGTACACTCTGGCGCCAGTTATCCTCTAACTGACGATTGCCCCATCGTTTTTTAAAGTCGCCGAAACCGCTGCTTATCGCCGCATTGTTGCTAAAGTAAAAGGTGTTTCCCACTGTACTGTTTGGCGTATTTAAACTTCTGTTTGGAAAATCAGGATCATTTAAAAATTGGTTGTTGATTACACCACTTGTATTTGCCACTTCAACCTTTGGTGTTAAATAGGCCTTTACTTTGGCTTCGCGCTCACCTGCCGGAAGTTTGGCAATGACCTGTGCGGTATCTTCTTTGGCAATAATGGTATAACGATCTGTTAAATATTGAAGGTTATCGGCCTTTTTAACAATGTTATCATAATCCGGGAAATTTTTCGGCAAAATCATTACCGTACTATCGTAATAAAGTTTTGCTTTAATGTAATTGTTAAACTCTTTAAAGTTTAAATCGGCGATCCTTAAATAAGATAATGCTTTCTGTGTTTGGTTACGCGTACTTTTTGCAACCGATTTTTTGTAATTTTCTTCCGCTTTTACAAAATTTCCTTCGGCAGAAAACAGTTCTCCTACCTGGTAGTAAATCTGATCGGTATAATCGATATTTTTATCGTCTTTTAATAAAGCAAGCAGCTGATCTTCCTTATTCAGCTTTACGCCACTTAATAATGCCTTTAGCTTAATACGGTTCAAATTGGCATGGAAATACATCTCGAAAGGTGCATTACTTTTTTCAACCTTTGTGAAATTGGCATAAGCATCCTGAATATTTTTTTCTTTTTCCTGTAACTGGGCGAGGATAAACCTCCAACGGATACGCAGCTGTTTTTCTGCCGGCAGGCCAATAGCCGATTCTAAAAATAAAATGGCTTCTTTATTGCGTTTCTGATAAATACGCATCTGGGCTGCTGTTGCCAGCGGTTCGGCGAGGTCTTTTTTAAGTTCATCCGAAGCACGCAGCATGGTATCAAGTATTTTATCGGCCAGCGCCATGTTGTTCAACTGCATCTGACTGCGTGCTTTCCAGTTCATCGCCATAATGAATGTTTTCAGATCCTGATTATAGGTTTTTGCGGTATAATCAAAATATTCCGAAGCGATAAAATAATTGCCTTTCAGGTAATTTGCCTTACCCAAAAGCATATAGGCATCATCAATATAGTTACTGAAACTTTTTTCATTAATGATGGTTTGTCCTTTGGTAATTACATCATCAAGCTGTTTGTTGGCAACGCCAGGGGTAAGCACCAGGTTTACCTGTGGTTCAGGATCGAGATAAACAGGCAGTATTTTTTCATAATTATCTGCATAACTTTGCAATTGGCTTTCGTTGTATTCGGTAAGCAGAACATTGGAGTTATAGATATAATTATACCTTGCCGTTAGGTTCTGGAACCTGCGGTCTACAGCGGTATCTTTATTTGCGACGCAGCCATAAATGAGGAGGGCACTAAAAAAGATGGTGAAGCGACTTAAGTGTTTGCTAGCGTTTTTTTTCAATTATGATAAATCTCTTAAGTTGATATACAATAAACAATATATATAGAAAAATATTTTATCCGGCAACAAATTTTAATTATCCAAAGTTAATTTAATTATTGCATAAAAAATGGAAAATCCAAAAGAAGAAGATACAAAGAAAAAGGTAAATGCGGCAGCTAAATATTCTGCTATTGGTTTCCAGATGATCGCAACAATAGGCCTGCTTACCTTTATCGGTTATAAGATTGATGAACATCGGAATAGTAAAACCAATTTGATTACTGCCGCTTTCGCATTGGCAGGGGTAGGGATTGCGTTGTATCAGGCGATTAGGCAGGTTACTCGGAATTAGTTCATTGTTAAATTGTTAGATGGTTTTATTGTTGGCTGTTCCATTTCCTTACCTTATAAAGCATTGTTAAATTGTTTGGTGGTTTTATTGTTGACCGTTCCATTTCTTTACCCTTTAAAGTATTGTTAAATTGTTTGATGATTTTATTGTTGGCCTAAAGCACCTAACAATTTAGCAATAAAACAATAGCGCAATTAAGCACTTGCTCCAGTTAACCGGTTAACCAATTTAAACAGTTAACCAACAAACAATCCAGCAATAAAACAATAATAACAATTAAGCATCTTCATTAGTTACTTGATACTAAAAACCTTATCTTTGCAAAAGTTTTTATCTGCTAAGAAATTATTCCATTGACTCTAGCCAAATTTACCAGTATCTATTTCATTTTCGTAGGCTTATTGATAGGCGTTGTTGCCGTTTTACCTTTATTATTTCCCGACAAACAGCTTCTTGTGAACAACTTTTGGGTAATGTTCGGCTTTTTGGCCGGTATTACTTATATCGCTTACATGGTTGTTGATATAGGGATAAAACGCGATCCTGAAGTGGGTATTATGGCTATTATGGGATCAATTGCAGTGAAGATGATTTTTTGTATGGCTTTTGTGCTGATTTACAGTATAAAAGCAAAGGAAATTGGGCTTGTATTTCTGCTTAATTTTTTTTCTTTATATTTATTGTTTTCGGTCTTTGAAGTTTACTGTTTGTTACGTAACTTGCGCCACCAAAATTTAAAGTAAAAAACTGCCAATAAATGGATTGTAACCGAGTTTTTGTGTCTAAAGTTAAAAGGCTAACTATTGTTTTTACGCTTTTAATCGCGTTTTTATCTATCAAAATTGATACTTTCGCTCAAGTTGATAGCGCTGTTGTACCTGTTGATAGTGTAGTTGCCGAATCTGCCCACGCAGTTTCTGGTGAGCACGGTGCATCTGGTCACGAAGAAAAAAAATTCGAGCCTACAGAGGTAATTATGGAACACATTGCCGATTCGCATGTGTGGCACCTTTGGGGACATACTTCATTGCCTCTGCCAATAATATTATACACTCCTAATGGCTTAGAGGTTTTCTCTTCAGGTCATTTTCATCATGGCGAGGAAGATTATCAAGGTGCCTATAATAAATATCGTTATGTAGCTGATGCTTCTAAGCAAGCTATGGGGCAGAATTTCTTTAATAAAAATATTAAAATTGTTGGAGCTGATGGAAATGTTGATGAAATTGCAACAGCAAAACTGATTGATTTATCTATTACAAAAAACGTAGCTGCTCTATTTTTGGGTGTTGTTCTTTTGTTGGTGATATTCATTTCAGTTGCAGGTGCGTATAAAAAACGTGTTAATAAAGCGCCAAAAGGTTTGCAGTCTTTCTTAGAACCAATTATGGTTTTTGTAAGAGATGATATTGCTAAACCAAATATTGGTCATAAATATGCTAAATTTTTACCTTTTCTTTTAAGTGTATTTTTCTTTATCTTGATTAACAACCTATTGGGGCTGATTCCGATTTTTCCAGGTGGTTCTAACGTAACAGGTAATATAGCTGTAACTTTTGTTTTAGCTTTTTGTACCATGATTATTGTTAACATCAATGGTAATAAATATTATTGGAAACACATTTTATTACCTGATGTGCCGAAATGGATGTATGTCATTATGATTCCAGTTGAGTTGATTGGTGTAATTTCTAAACCTTTCGCCTTAATGGTCCGTTTGTTTGCAAACATTACAGCAGGTCACATTATCGTATTAAGTTTAGTATCGCTAATCTTTATTTTCAAAAGCTTCGGGATTGCACCGGTATCAGTTGCATTCGTATTGTTTATGGATGTATTGGAATTACTGGTAGCGTTTTTACAGGCCTTTATTTTTACATTACTTACTGCCCTTTTTATTGGTATGGCAGTAGAAGAGCATCATTAATAGAAAACTATTTTTTACAAATTAATATAAATTAAATTAGTTATGGTAGGTTCAATCGCGGCAATTGGTGCCGGTTTAGCAGTAATCGGTGCAGGTATCGGTATCGGTCAAGTAGGTGGTAAAGCAATGGAAGGTATTGCTCGTCAACCAGAAGCTGCATCAAAAATTCAGACTGCAATGATTATCGCTGCTGCCCTTATCGAGGGTGCTGCTTTATTCGGTGTTGTAGTTGCGTTCTTAGGAAACAATCCAGCGTAATTACACTGAAAGAGATAAGACTGGAATTTAACGATTGGTTATTTTCCAGTCTTTATTAAAAGATCAAGATTAAAAAAATTAGATAAAATGGAATTAGTTACCCCAAGTATAGGATTAGTTTTCTGGACCTTTGTTGCTTTCTTACTATTATTATTATTGCTTAGGAAGTTTGCCTGGACCCCAATTATGGGTGCAATTCACGAACGTGAGCAAAACATTGATGAAGCCCTTAACAAAGCTGAATTAGCCAAGCAGGAAATGGCACGTTTAACCAGCCAGAATCAGGATTTGATGCAACAGGCCCGTGCTGAACGTGATGAGATTTTAAAGGAAGCTAAAACCTTGAAAGATGGTATCTTAAACGAAGCTAAAAAACAGGCTCAGGTTGAAGGTGCTAAATTGATCGAGAAAGCTAAAATCGAGATCGAAAACCAAAAGAAAGCAGCTTTGGCAGAAGTTAAAGATCAGGTTTCTTCTTTATCATTAGAAATTGCTGAACGTGTTTTACGTACGCAGTTAGATGATAAAACAAAACAGGAAGCTTTAGTGGCTAACTTATTAAAAGACGTTGAATTAAACTAAGCGTATTGCGTAAAGCGGTAAGCGTGCCAAACGCCAAACGCCGAACGCCAACCCAAAAGATATGTCAGAAATTAAAGTTGCAGGCAGATACGCCAAATCGTTAATAGACTTAGCCGTTGAAAACAACGCGCTGGAAGCTTCTTATAATGATATGGTTTTGTTTGAGAAAGTGGTTGATGAAACCCCTGAACTAGAAGCAATATTAAAAAACCCGATTGTACCTTTAGATAAGAAAACTGGTATTTTAAACGGAATTTTTGCTGATAAAGTAAGCAAACTAACCATCTCGTTTTTCAAGATTGTAGTAAGCAAAGGTCGTTCTGCGATTTTATTTGCCACAGCAAAACAGTTTATACAACAATATAATTTAATTAAAGGTATTGTTACTGCTGATGTAACTACTGCAAGTGCTTTAAGCCCTGCAGCTAAAGAGCAGATTATAGCGATTGTAAAAAAAGAATTAGGCGCCAACCAGGTTATTGTTAACGAAAAAATTAACGAGAAATTAATCGGCGGTTTTATATTGAAAGTTGGCGATAAGCAATTTGATGCGAGTATCGCCAGTGGTTTAAGTAAACTTAAAAAAGAATTTGCGCAATAAGCGAATAGCGTTTTGCGTAGGGCGTTAAGCGTTGATTTGCAAAATGCCTGAAAAAAAACATAGTGAAGCGTGAGTGTGGGGCAATACAACGCCAAACGCGAAGCGCCAAACGCAAAGAGTATTGCGATAAGCGGATGGCGAATAAATGCCAAGCGCCATGCGCTAAGCACTAAACATTTATAAAAAGATATAAAGTAAAATTATGGTAGAGGTAAGACCAGACGAAGTATCGGCAATTATCAGACAGCAATTGGCGGGCTTCAAATCAGAAACCGAACTGGAAGAAGTTGGTACCGTGTTGCAAGTGGGCGACGGTATTGCCCGTGTTTACGGTTTAACTAAAGTTCAATCGGGAGAGTTAGTTGAATTTGCAAACGGCCTGCAAGGTATTGTATTAAACCTTGAAGAAGATAACGTTGGTGTGGTACTTTTGGGTGCTTCAGACGAGATCAAAGAAGGTGATACCATTAAACGTACCAAAAAAATTGCCTCTATTAAAGTTGGTGAAGGTATGCTTGGCCGTGTAGTTAACACCTTAGGTGAGCCTTTGGATGGTAAAGGACCAATCTTAGGCGAAACTTACGAAATGCCTTTAGAGCGTAAAGCACCAGGTGTAATTTACCGTCAGCCGGTAAACGAGCCTTTACAAACCGGGATTAAAGCAATCGATGCGATGATTCCAATCGGTCGTGGTCAACGTGAGTTGGTTATCGGCGACCGTCAGATTGGTAAAACTGCCGTTTGTATCGATACCATTATCAACCAGAAAGAATTTTATGAAGCAGGCCAGCCTGTGTTCTGTATTTATGTGGCTATCGGTCAGAAAAACTCTACCGTTGCCAACATTGTACGTACATTAGAAGAAAACGGCGCTTTACCATATACAGTTGTTGTTGCTGCTTCGGCTGCAGATCCTGCTCCAATGCAGTTCTATGCTCCGTTTGCAGGTGCTGCAATTGGTGAATTTTTCCGTGATACAGGTAAACCAGCTTTAATTGTTTATGATGATTTATCTAAACAGGCTGTAGCTTACCGTGAGGTATCTCTATTACTTCGTCGTCCACCGGGCCGTGAAGCTTATCCTGGAGACGTTTTCTACTTACACAGTCGTTTATTGGAAAGAGCTGCGAAAATCAACGCTAATGATGATATCGCTAAAAACATGAATGATTTGCCAGAGTCGATTAAACATATCGTTAAAGGTGGTGGTTCATTAACTGCACTTCCAATTATCGAAACTCAGGCAGGCGACGTTTCTGCATATATCCCAACCAACGTAATTTCAATTACTGATGGCCAGATCTTCTTAGAGTCGAACTTATTCAACTCAGGTATCCGTCCGGCAATTAACGTAGGTATCTCGGTATCACGTGTGGGGGGTAACGCGCAGATCAAATCAATGAAAAAAGTAGCGGGTACTTTAAAGTTAGATCAGGCTCAATACCGCGAGTTAGAGGCTTTCTCTAAATTCGGGTCTGACTTAGATGCTGCAACTAAATCAGTGTTAGATAAAGGTGCACGTAACGTAGAAATGTTAAAACAAGCGCAATTCTCTCCATTTACTGTTGAGAAACAAGTTGCAATTGTTTACGCCGGTACTAAAAACTTAATGCGTAGTGTTCCAATCAATAAAGTAAAAGAATTTGAAACTGAATTCTTAACCCAATTGGAATTACGTCATCCAGAAACTTTGGCAGCATTAAAAGCTGGTAAATTCGATGATACCATTACAGGCGTTTTAGATACTGTAGCAAAAGAGATTTCAAGTAAATACTAGATAGAAGTATTGGAGTATCAATTATCAAGTATCAAGATATAATCTTGTCTTGATAATTGATACTCTAAGTACTAGATACTAAAATATGGCTAATTTAAAAGAAGTAAGAAACCGGATTGCGTCGGTACAATCAACACAGCAGATTACCAAAGCTATGAAAATGGTTTCGGCGGCAAAGTTGAAACGTGCTACCAATGCAATTATCGCTTTACGTCCTTATGCAACTAAACTGAAAGAGATTTTAGGTAATCTATCTGCCAGTTTAGAGGGATCGTCATCGCCTTTTATCCAGGAGCGTGAGCCCAATAAGGTTTTAATTGTTACTGTATCTTCAAACCGTGGTTTGGCTGGTGCTTTTAACATGAACGTAATTAAAGCGGCCAATAATTTAATTGCTGAGAAATATAGCGAACAGTTGAAAAACGGGAATGTAAGCATTATTTCTATCGGTAAGAAAACCCAGGATTTTTACGAAAAACGTAAATACAATGTTATTGGAAACAATAATGAGGTGTTTTCTGCCTTAACTTTCGAAAACGTAACCAAAATTACGGATGCGATTATGGCCGGGTTTATTAAAGGTGAGTTTGATAAAGTAGAAGTGGTTTATAACCGTTTCAGAAACGCAGCTGTACAGTTTATCACTACTGAACAATTGTTGCCTTTGCCTAAAGCAGAAGAAACAGCAGCTGATCTGAAAGATAAGAAAACAACAAATGTTGATTATATTTTAGAGCCTTCTCAGGAAGAAATTGTAGAACAGCTGATCCCTAAATCAATCAAAATCCAGTTGTACAAAGCAGTGTTGGATTCTCATGCTTCTGAGCATGGCGCACGTATGACATCAATGGATAAAGCAACTGAAAATGCGGGTGAGTTATTGAAAGCTTTAAAACTTTCGTACAACCAGGCACGTCAGGCCGCAATTACAACCGAGTTAACGGAAATTGTAAGTGGTGCAGCAGCATTGAACGGATAATTAATTTGCAGTTCTCAGTTTTGAGTTTGCAGTAACGATTGTAAAAATATAAAGCCTGTTTCTTAATTGAAATGGGCTTTTTTGTGCTCTATTAATTTTGTAATCCAAAATTATTATAATATTTATGGATTGTAATCCAAAATTATTATGTTTTTTATGGATTGTATTCCGAAATTATTATACTTTTGTATAGGTATTAATAGTTATGATAGTTCGTAAACAGTTGGATTATGCTTTTGCAAGGCTTTTTAAAGGGAAGGCCTTTATCATCTTCGGGCCAAGGCAAACCGGTAAAACCACCTTTGTAGAACAATTATTGGCAAAAGTTGATAAAAAGACATTATATCTAAACGGAGATGATGCAGATGTAAGGGAAACTTTGGCAAAACCCAATGCAGCACAAATAGCACAATTGCTCGCTGGATACGAGGTGCTTTTTATTGATGAGGCACAACGTATAAATGATGTAGGTTTATTAATTAAAATCATTGTAGATCGCTTTAAACCTGTTCAGGTTATTGCTACCGGCTCATCTGCATTTGAGTTATCAGGCAAGATTAACGAGCCTTTAACGGGTAGAAAATATGAGATGATGCTTTTGCCTTTTTCGTATGCAGAACTGGTAAGCGATACTGATTTTATAACCGAAGAACGATCGTTGGAGCAACGTTTAATTTATGGTTCTTATCCCGAAATTATCAACGATCCACAAAATGCAGAAGAACATTTAAAATTACTAGCTGATAGTTATCTGTATAAAGATCTTTTCACTTTAGAAGATGTTAAAAAGCCCTTATTGTTCGAAAAGATTGTAAAAGCCCTGGCCTTACAGGTGGGCAGCGAAGTTAATTTTTCTGAACTGGCACAGCTGGTAAAAGCCGACCAGAAAACCGTTGATAAATACATCAGTTTACTCGAAAAATCTTTCGTGGTTTTTAGCCTGCCTGCCTTTTCTGGTAATGTACGCAACGAGATCAAAAAGAATAAAAAAATTTACTTCTACGATACAGGTATTGTAAATGCCATTACGCGAAATTTCAGTCCTTTGGCCAATAGAAACGATGTGGGTGCACTGTTCGAAAACTATATGATTGCCGAACGGATAAAGTTCTTACACCAGAACCAGATGGAAGCCGAATGTTTTTTTTGGCGTACCACGCAGCAACAGGAAATAGATTATATAGAAAAAACAAAAGATAAATTTCTGGCCGTGGAGTTTAAATGGAGCGAAAGAGGGAAAAATAAAATCCCGCTTACTTTTACGCAGGCTTATCCCGATGCAGAAACATTGTTGCTATCAAAAAATGATAGGGGAAGTTTTTTGAATACCTGATTTTAAGTATAAAAATGCCCGTTTCTGTTAAGGAACGGGCTTTCTTTTTATAAGATCAGGTCATATTTATCCATAACCAGTCTCAAATATCCATTTTCTAAGTTTTTACTCTCATTCTTTTCGTTATAAACCCTGGCATTAAATTTAGCTTCTAAAATATATGTACCAGACTTTAATTTCTTTAAACTTGTAATTTCAAATTTTGAATTCTTCTGAGCATCAGCATTTAATTGTGGGGGTGTTCTAAACGAATCTGAACCATAGGTTTTAAATCCATCAGAAATGTTTATTGCTATGCCATTTTGTATATTATCTCTTTCATAATCAAGGGCGTAATTTCTCGTTCCAACTGTAAACAAATCCATAATATCTTTTGGCCTCAAAACCAGTGATTGTAACATCAATGCTTTCTTATAGGTTTTAATAAATATTACATTAACATTTTGTCCGTTATTGGAGATGCCATATTTCCTTGTATATAAAACTGAATCTTTGATACCGGATATATAATAAGTGCTTTTAACAATTGAATCTACTTTTGAGTATGGTTGTCTATTTTCGGCACTGTAGAAACTGGAGTATTTAGATACCTTATGAGTGATCCCATCGATGCTGTAAGAAATACTATCATGCGCATATTCCAAAGGGTCTTCTTTTTCGATAACTATCGGAGATTCAATAATCGGATTCTCTTTCTTGCAGGCGGCAAGAAAAAACAGGGCAATAGCTACCCCGAGTAAGCTTTTAGATTTCATATTAAATTGGTTTTATTTGTGTGTGCCCAAAAATAATTATTTTTTCTAACTAAAATCTTAATTGATAAAAATTTATCCTGATTATAGATACTGATCTGTAATTATTGTTTTACGAAAATATGTTTTGTTCTATTTTTTACTGAAATTTTAAGGGCCGGTTAGTTATCGGTTTTAATATCTTTGCAGGGTAATATCACATTATGAAAAAATACATCCTCAGCATTTTATTGTTTGCTCCTTTTTTTGTTCAAGCCCAAAACCCTGCAAGGGATTATACCAATGCAGTACTGTGGCAGCAAAACTCGGGCGAGTACCGTGCATTATGTTTCCAGGCTTATAATTTCGCCCGTTTATCATTAAAAGAAGCTCTATGGGCCGATACCAGCAAAAAACCAAACTGTGTGATTGTTGATATAGACGAAACGGTTTTGGATAATTCGGCCTTTCAGGGGCATGAAATCAAAAAAGGGCAAAGTTATTTACCAGCAGACTGGACAGCATGGACGAGCTTAGCCCAAGCCGATACTGTACCGGGAGCACTGGCTTTTTTAAAATTTGCGGCATCAAAAAACATTGAAACCTTTTACGTGAGCAATCGTGATGAAAAGGATTATGCAGCTACATTAAAAAACCTGCAACACTTTGGTTTCCCTTTTGCCGATGATGCGCATTTAGTGGTTTCGAAAGGAACATCCGATAAAGAACCCCGCAGGCAAAAAATAACGGAAACACACAATATTTTAATGCTTTGCGGTGATAATCTAAGCGATTTCAGCAATATTTTCTACCGCGAACAGAAGAATACTTTCGAGCAGGTAAACAGTAACCAGCAGTTGTTTGGCACAAAATATATCGTGCTGCCAAACCCCATGTACGGCGATTGGGAAAAGTCTTTGTACAAGGGCGAAAAGCTTAACGATCAGGATAAAGCAAAACAGCGTTTAGAAAGATTAAAAAGTTATTAAGTTTTATAATTATTCAGCAATAAGTATTACTTTTGCAGCATCATAAAAATAAATATTATGGAGAACAACGAATTAAAGCACAATACAGAAAGTATGAAAGCGGCTAACCAGCCAGGAATTTATAAATTGATAATTTTTGGTGTAGTGGTTTGCATGATCGGTACTTATGCTCGTTTCGCTTACGATTCATGGCAGGTATCATTGGCGTCATGGATTGTTTTGTTCATCGGTGCGATTATTTCCATCAAAGGTGTATTCAAAATATTAGACGCATAAACAATTTGCTATTAAGATATAAAGCCGTCCCGATACCACATCGGGACGGCTTTTTTGTTTACTGCCCAAACCTGACAGGTTTGGAAAAAAAACTTAAAGTCGAAAACTGTAGATTATCAACTTCCGATTTATTTGGGCGTTACCTAAGCTTCGCAAAGGTCGGGCTTTACAGGGCTGCGCTTCGCTCCGGTACCGATGAAGGGTCGGTACTAAACCCTTACAATCCCTAACGCAAAACCCACCGTTTTAACCTCACGGGTTTAATCGGGTTCTTTTAAATACCAAGAATCACCAGCTTTGTTAAATAAACCCGATAGAACGAAAAGCCCGGAGCGAGGTACGAGTGAGGACTTGGAGGGATAGCGGGACTGCCTTCTGCCATTAAAACAGAACCATACATTTTCTGAAAAAATTATTCTTTAAGCTTTTCTATTTTAACCTAGCAGAGGTAATTCGTATTGTATATTTTTAATTGCCTATTGAGGGATGCGCCGTTTTAAAACCTGCAAGGTTAAAGTAACTACTCCAAACTCCCACCTCAGCACTTCAAATTCAACGTTGGGTTACCTAAATACAATTCTTGTATTAAGAGTAAATACAGCGTTAAAACTAACCAGAGGGGCTGAACTTCTGATGGCCATTTGAAGCAAATATTTAAAATGATTTTTTATTTAGAACCACACAATCATGAAAAGGAATATTATTGCTATAGCCATAGTTTTAACAATTTTTGGCTGCCAAAGTGAAAACAAAAAATACGCAAGTGCCGATGTTGTTGAGTCGAATGAGTTAAATAAGGAAATCTCAGATAGCACACTAACAGAAAAAATAATCAAAACTGCCGATATGCGGTTTAGGGTAAAAGATGTTCAGAAAACGAAAGAACAACTTAGCAAAACCATCAAGGCCGAAGGCGGCACGGTTGCCGAATTCTCAATCGAAAGCACCATACAGGAAACTGATAAGGTTAAACAATCAACCGATTCGCTAAAAGAAATTACTTCTTACAGAACACAAGGTTACCTGATAGCGAAAGTACCATCCGATAAACTGGATGAATTTACAAACACCATCGCAAAAATGGCAGTTTTTGTTGATCATCAATCGATGAAAATGGACGATCAGAGCATTGCATATTTATCAAATAAGCTAAAGGCACAGAACCGGATTGATGCCATTGAAAAGATCAATAAAGTAGCCTCTAAAAAGAGTGCCAACGTAGAATCTTCGCTTTACATCAAAGATGATTACGTGGATAAACGAATCGATAATATACGAATCGATAGCCGTGTAAAGTTTAGCACCATTACACTTAATTTTTATCAGGACAATACAGTTAAAACAATGGTTGTTGGCAATGATAACCTGTACGATTACCGTCCGCCATTTATAAACAGGTTGTGGCTAGGTATTGTAAACGGGTGGACGATTTTTAAAGAAATAATTATTGCTGTTTCTAACCTCTGGATGTTAATTTTGATTGGCGTTGTAGTGTTTTTTGTGATCAGGCATTTCATCAGAAAAGATAAATTGGCCAGAGACCTGGCAACCAAAAACCTGATCGAAAATAATCAGGTATAAATTTCTGCCCCATGGTCCGTGTCTGCACGGACCATTCTCAAAAACAAAATTCGTATTCGATGGTTCGTGTCCGCACGGACCATTTTTGTTTTCTAATAAAAGATTGCTTCACACCTTTGCTTAATCCCAACGCTTCGGTTCGCAATAACGAATTAAATTGTAAATTAACCTTTGAGTTTGGTATTCGCTTTTTTAACTCCAGTTACCTTGGTTTTATTATCGCTCACGAAAGATTCCCAGCCCGAATAGGTTTTGGATTTTCCGCCAGCTGTAATTTTTTGGAAAGAATGGCAAACCGCAACGGCTAAGCCATCAGTAGCATCTAAAAACTCGGGTGTTTCTTTAAAGTTTAATAGGCGCTGCAACATGGCTGCTACCTGCTCTTTGGTCGCGTTTCCGCTGCCTGTAATGGATTGTTTGATTTTACGTGGGGAATATTCGGTTACGGGTACATTTCTGGATAATGCAGCGGCAATAGCAATGCCCTGCGCCCGCCCCAATTTTAGTAGTACCTGGATGTTTTTACCATAAAAAGGTGCTTCGATAGCGAGTACGTCGGGTTTATATTGTTCCATCAGCACCACCGTTTTTTCGAATATCCGTTGAAGTTTAAGAAAAGGATCGTCTAAATGGGTCATTTTAACCACCCCTAAACTAATCAATTCCGTTTTATTTCCCTTCTCTAAAATTACGCCATAACCCATCACCGCAGTGCCTGGATCGATGCCCATAATTACCCGTTCCTTTTTTTCGTTCAACATTACAGCAATATTAAGCATATTTGCAAACTAAAAAGATAATCTTGACAGGCAAGCACAAAAAAATATTATCACTTTTTATCAAAGTAGCAATTGTACTATTTGCCTTTTGGTTTATTTACCATAAACTCATCGCCAATAAAAACCTCCGCGATTTTAGCGCACTATTAAAAGACATCCCCCATACAGAAATTATTACTGTAATTGGCATTGTAGTCATACTGATGCTGGTAAACTGGTTCCTGGAAGCCGGAAAATGGAAATACCTGATGAGCCACATCGAACCCATTAGTTTTTACAGGGCCATCGAATCTGTTTTTTGTGGCTTAACATTGGCTATTTTTACGCCCAATAGGTTGGGGGAATACGGAGGCAGGGTTTTTTTCCTCTCGCCAAGACGGAGAATAGTGGGGATAGTGGCCATGAGTGTGGGCAGTATCGGTCAATTGGTTTTAACCAATGTTTTCGGTGCCATCGCAGCCTGCTTTTTTGTATACCGCTTTATTCCTATAAATCAGGTGCTGTTTATTGCAGTTGTATTTTTTGCGGTGATTTTTAGTCTTTTTTTCCTGATCTTTTACTTTAACATCCGGTGGTTGAACGGGATTTTATTATCCTTTAAATTTACCAGGAAATACAAGAAATTTTACAGCATTTTAGCCCGTTACCGGAAAAGGGAATTATTGAAAATCATTACCTACTGTTTTGCCCGTTACCTGGTATTCAGTTCGCAATATTTTATTCTCTTTATTTGGCTGGTGCCCGGATTACGTTATGCTGATATTGTGATGATGACCTGTTTGCTCTTTTTAGTGCAATCGGCATTGCCTTCGCTTGATCTTTTTGATGTAGGCATCAGAAGTGTTACCGCTGTTGAGCTTTTTAAGCATGTAACCGATCAACACGTGGCGGTTATCGCATGTACTGCCAGTATTTGGCTCATAAATATCATAATTCCTGCTATCTTAGGCACTTATTTCGTTTTTAAACTCAATTTTTTTGGAAATCTTAAATCTAATTAGTCTATTTTCCGCTGCTTTAACCTTAATCTATGGTTTTTTAGTCCTTTATTTTATCAGGGGATGGCATAGGTTGATTTATTTTAACCCCGAAAAATCAGATCCAAAAACCAAAGTTTCAATAATAGTTGCCGCAAGGGACGAGGAAGCGAATATCAACAAAACAATTGATGACCTGATTGCACAGCAATATCCTAAGGCCTTAACGGAGATGATCATAATCGATGACCACTCTACCGATAAAACCGCAGAAATTGTGTTAAGTTATGCCGACCGCAATGTAAAACTGATTAAGTTAAATGAAGACCGGGCATTAAACTCTTACAAGAAAAAAGCAATACAAACGGCTATTGGAACCTGCTCTGGCGACCTGATTATTACCACAGATGCCGATTGCCGAATGGGACCAGATTGGCTGGCTACTATTGTTAACCTATACGAAGAGAAAAACTATAAAATGATTTCTTCGCCGGTTGCTTATTTTCAGGAGAAAAGCTTTTTCGAACGTTTACAATCTTTAGAATTTTTGTATCTGATCGGTTTGGGTGCCTCTACAATCGGGAACCAGAAACCATCTACCTGTAATGGTGCCAATTTAGCCTATGAAAAGAAAACTTTCTATGAGGTTGGCGGCTTTCAGGGGATTGACGACCTGGCATCAGGCGATGATGAATTGTTACTGCACAAAATTGCCGCTAAATATCCTGATCATATTGGTTTTTTGAAAAACAGGGAGGCCATTGTATATACCCATGCAAAGGAAACGTTGGGTGCCTTTATCCAGCAGCGTAAACGCTGGGCTTCTAAAAGTACCCGTTATAAAAATAAAGCCATTATTGTTCTGGGGGTACTCATCTGGATCTTCAATCTCAGCATACTGTCAAACTTTATAACGGGATTGTTTATTCCGAGCTTTTTAACGCTTGTTTTCTATCAACTGTTGTTTAAAATGGTTTTAGAAACCTTATTTTTATGGGATGTAACCGGCTTTGCCAAAAGGCGTAGTTTACTCATTTTAATACCTGTTTTAAATGTGTTGCATGTCATTTACATGGTGTACATCGGCATTGCCGGAAACAGCGGAAAATACAATTGGAAAGGCAGAATGGTTAGATAATGGATAATAGCCCATCAAAAAAAGTATGGATAAAGTTTAAACGGAATAAACTGGCATTCGGTGGGTTAGTCTTTATCCTGTTGTTAATGCTGATGGGCATTTTGGGCTATTTAATTATGCCCGATCATTCTCCGAATGCAAACGTGCAAACGCTCCAGTTAAATAAAAAGAAGCCCGGAAGCACCTTTACTTTTTTAATCATCAGCCGGAACCCTAAGGTTGAAAAAGTGAACTTTTTCGAAAGGATGCTCAATGGGCAGACACCAGCTTTTAAAAGTATCCCGATTACCTCGTACAAAATAAAAGGTGATGCTGTTTTTGTGCAGGAATATATTGGAGATGATGAAAAAGCCAAAGAAACCAAATATGCCTTAAAAGATTTATGTCCCGATTGTGTTTTACCCTCAAAAGCTGATTCCCGGCAAGTACTTTTTGAGAAAAACAATATCTATAAGCAAACCTATATTCTTGGAACTGATATTTATGGTCGCGATTTATTAAGCCGGTTAATTTTGGGCATACGCGTTTCATTATCGGTGGGTTTAATGGCCGTTCTCATTTCTCTTTTTATCGGGGTAAGTTTAGGTGCTATTGCAGGTTATTTTGGCGGAAGGATAGATGCTGCCATTAGTTGGTTTATGAATGTGGTTTGGTCGTTGCCATCGCTTTTACTGGTTATTGCCATTTCGTTTGCGCTCGGTAAGGGATTCTGGCAAATATTTATTGCTGTTGGTTTATCAACCTGGGTAGATGTAGCCCGGTTGGTACGCGGGCAGGTAATGGCTTTAAAAGAAGTGGAGTTTGTAGAAGCAGCGCGGGCATTAGGTTTTAGCACAGCGAGAACCATCATCAAACACATTCTACCAAATATCGCCGGACCTATTTTGGTTGTAGCCTCATCTAATTTTGCTTCGGCCATATTGCTCGAAACCGGACTAAGCTTTTTAGGCTTTGGTGCGCAACCACCTATGCCTAGCTGGGGAAGCATGATTAAAGAACATTATGGTTATATTATTATGGATGCCGCTTATTTGGCTGTTTTGCCTGGCGTAGCCATTATGCTTACAGTTTATGCTTTTAATGTGCTGGCCATTGGCTTACGCGATGCTTTTGATGTAAAGGGACAGAATGTAAGCATTTAAAAATCTTTCAATAAAAAAGCAGTACCCATTACGATACTGCTCAACCCTAAAAAAACAAAATTCTAAGCCGTTGCGGTTAGCGTATTGCCTGAAACCGTAAGTGGATAAACTTTTAAAGCGCTTGTGGTGCCACCATCATTTGGTTGTGCCAAAATACTTCCCGAAGTACTGTATCTCGAACTATGCAATCCACATTGGATATAATTGCTGGCCTGGATAAAACTTAACGCACCACCCTGATGTGGGCATATAGCCTGCGTAGCTGCAAATGAGGTAGTTGCATTACCGGCGGCAGTACGGATAAACAGAATACTGTTTACCACAACTGATGAACCTACCGCTAATAACTGCGTACCCAGATCTACACTTGCTGTAGTACCTGAGGGTACACCACCGCCGCCATTTGGTTTGCTGGGTTCAGGTGAATCACTTTTTTTGCCACAGGCCGAAAAACAGGCCCCGGTACATACCATGGCTACGCCAAGGCCTAATGATTTAAGAAATTCGTTACGTTCCATAATTATTTTGTTGGTTTATTTTTGGTTGAATTTGGTTTACTTTGCTTTTTTCTTATCAAAAGAAAACCTTCGTGCTATACTAAAGCCCCAACGGTATTGTCCTTTAAGCCAAGAAGTATTCGTATCGGTAATAAACTGCGATTCCTGTATTGCGGTGGCATTGGTGAAATTGAGGTGAAAAATATGTCCACCGGTTTCAAACTCCAATCCGGCACCAAGTGTTTTGTAATACTGCGTTCCCAGCGTGCTTTCCAGATAAGCTTCTTTGTTTTTATCCCTGAATGGGATGGTGTAATCGGCCACAAAAGCCATGCGTTTGGTAATTTTGATACGGCCGCCCACTGAAAGTGCAAGCATGTCGTTCTGATCACCAAAAACAGTAAAGTTACGGTGTACATACGATGGCATTACCAGCACCGAGAAGTTCGAATTAAATTTGCGGGCAATTACGGCCTGCACCACGTATGTTAAGCGGTCCTGAAACTCGCTGAATGCATTTGCGGCGGTAGGGTCGGTTGAAGCTTTTGCCGCCGAAATGGTTGTGCTACCAAATAATGTTACGGCAACTGGTATCTTATCATCAGCAGTTTGCTCTAGTAAACGGTATTTTAAATTCCCTTCGTAAAGCTGGGTTACCACACCGGCGCCTTTTGCCCTTGATAGCCCTACCGAAAGTCTGTCGCTGATCCCGTATTCAAAACCGATACGGATATCAGTCGATTGATCCAGTCCGAAAAAGTTTTTGATACCGCCTGCACTACCTGCAATATCGCCAAAACGGTGATCTACCCTAAAGTCCAGTTCATTTTTGTAAATGGTTTCATTGGTTTGGATGTTAATCAGTTTGGTGGCCTTAAAAGTAGCTTGTACATTCTTTTTTTCAGTGGGCATCTGCAATGCTTTTTCGAGCGAATCCTGGGCAAAAGCCAGGGTTGGCAGGAGCGTAACAGATAGGTATAAAAGAGATTTTAGATGAAATTTCATAAATTTTATTTTTTGGGTTGATAAATAGCGGTCATTTTTACCTGTATGGTTTCTGCAATCTGCTTAAAAACGATTGTAGGGATTTTAATATCATGATCGGCCAGTTTTACATTAAAGGCAGAGCTTGCCTTCGCTTCATCGCCGGTAATCACCAACGATCCTTTTGCTGTGTATTCTTTCGTTACCCCATGGATCTGCAGGTTTCCTTTAACTGTAATTGGATAGGTGCCTGGTTTCGAAAAGTCGATCTGTTCTACAATTTTTCCTTTAAAATCAGAAGTGGGAAATTTATCGCTCTCCATATAATTTTCGTTAAAATGCTCTTGCATCAGTTTTTTCTTAAACTGAAAGGAAGTATTATTAATCTTGAAAATAATATCGTTGGTTTTGGTGTTAATGGCCGAAGCACCTGTTTTGCTTTGTGCATCAATATCTTCTACAGGTGTTGAAGAAAAGAAAGAAGAATTAACGCTTTTGCTTACCCAGATCTGAGCCTTTATGCCTGTGCATAAAAACAGGGCTGTTAATGTGAAAAATAATTTTTGCATCTGTAATGTATTTAAGTCCTTAATAAAACCGGCGTTAATTTCAATGGGTTATTCTGGCATGCCTTTATCAAACCATGCCTGCAGCAGTTCTCTTTCGCTTACCGTTAAGGTGCCTCCTTTAGGCATCGTTTTCGTAACCAATACGCTATTGGCTACACGGGTATCGTTCTTAACAGAAGCCAGACCATTAAATAACCAGATTGATTTAAGTGCACCATTCGGGCCATGGCAGCTATTACATTTAGTTTGGAAAAGTGCGCCTGCGAAATTGGTATAGGTTACGTTGGCAGTGGTTACAGGTGTTGGACCATTTGGGCCTGTGGGTACCGTTGGTTTTAATTCTTCTGCCTGTCTTTTAGAGCAGGCAAAAAGTAACACGGCAAAAGTTGCTAATAAAAAAAAGGAAATCTGTTTTTTCATAAGTAATTTTTAATGGATTGGGTAGACATTTAATTGATTTTTATGAATTTATTTACTTGGTGGCCATTACTGTTGAGTTTAGACTTGAATTATCTCCTGCTTTTGCTGATATGTATAACATGATCAGAAAAACGGCAAATAAAATTGCAATAACCTGGTTTTTTGCTGTCATGTCCGGTTTTTTTAGGATTTATGTTTTGTTCACTTAAAAATCTTCACGCTTTTTATCATGGCGTTGATTTTTAGATGATGTTTTTATCAAAATCTTAGTCGATACGTAGGCTTTTGAGAATTGGTTGCCTTTGGAAGAAAAAAACATAAAAAAAGCCGTTCCGATTTTACATCGGAACGGCTTCAGCATTAAATTCTGTTTAAATTCTAATTGAAATCCTCAGCTTTTAGCGGTGGATTAATTTTAATGTCTTTAATCACTATCGAAAATTCCTGCGAACCCTGTGGGGTAGAAACAGATTGTGTTAAAGTAAAAGGAAACAATACCTCACCAACTTTTTTGTAATTCGAATATTCAGTTGACTGACTCATTTCGACGGTACCTTTTTTGCTTGTACTTTCTTCTTTTAAAAGTAAACCCGATTTTGCATCATAATACTCAGTTTTCTTCTTGCCTGATGGTGAAGTGATATTGAGCTTAAATGCGTCTGCAGTACCTACTTTTGCTGTGCCTGCCGATTCGATTTTAGTTCCGTCGGTTGCGTAATACAATTGGGTACCATAACCCTTATCGTCTTTCTTTTCGGCGAGGTCATCACCGGTTAATTCGGCTTTTTGCCCCATTTGCATCGAGTAGCCAGTTTTGCCATTATAAACTTGTTTTACAAAAGTCTGTCCCATGGTAGTCATTTCCATGCTGCTTAAATTTGGAGCCATGTTTTTGATGTTAACCGCCAGTTTCTGCCCTTGTACTTCCATTTCGCCGGTTTGTTGTAACGAAGTTATTTTTTTGATGGCTTCTTCACCGCCAATGGCTTTAATGTAGTTGCTGATAATTTGTGCCGGTACTGGCGGTGGGGGAGCAAGTGTCACTTCAAGCGGTTTAACAGGATTGGCGAAGCTATCAAAAACCTGTGTTTTAAACCCCTTTTGTACCAGGCCGACGCCAAACGCATCTATTTTTCCTACGATAACAATCCGGGTGTTATCATGGTTGTAATATTTTTTAGCTACCCTTAAAATGTCATCAGTTGTTACCGCATTTACTTTTTGTAAATAGGTACGGTAAAAATCTTTTGGCAAGCCGTTAATCAGGATATTACTGGCAAAAGCTGCCGTACGTTCAGGATTTTCTAAGCCTAATGCAAATGATCCGTTAAACAGGTTTTTAGCATTTTGTAATTCATCTGCGGTAACCTTTGTGGTACGGATGATATTGATTTCGTTCAAAAATTCTACTACTGCGCTATCAACTTTCTCGTTTCTAACGGCTGCATTGGCAGAAAATTCTGTTTGAAAACGGCCAGAACCGGTGTTCGAATATGCACCATAGGTAAAACCGTGTTTTTCGCGCAGGTTGTTGAACAATCTGGACTCAGAACCACCACCTAAAATCTGATTGGCCAATAAAACCGGGAAATAATCCGGACTGCTCATTGGCAGGTCGATTAAGTTAACCACTGTAATTTCAGACTGAACGGCATTACTAACATTGATGATATCAACTTCTGTTTTAGCGGGATTAGCAACTTTGGCCAATACTGGTAGCGTTAATGTGCTGCCTTTCCAATCGCCAAATGCTTTTTCGGCCAAAGCTTTTGCGGCTTCGGGTTTTATATCACCAACAAAAGTTAAATAACCTCTTGATGGAGTAATGTACTTTTGATAAGCAGCCTTAACATCCGCCAAAGTAGTGGCGTTAATCGAAGTTTTTGTTTCGAATTCTCCGTTAGGATGGTTTTTGCCATAAGCCAAAGCATTTACTACACGTGCCGAGATGGCTTTTGCACTTTTTTCGTAGGATTTTAAACCGGTAATTGTTTTGGATTTCAATTTCTCGAAAGATTCGGCCGGAAAAGCTGGTTTGCGGATACTTTCGGCCATTAAATTAAATGCCTCTGGAAAATAACGTGTTAAGGCCGATACTGCACCACCACTTGCACCTGCTCTTACTTTGGCACCCAATTGGTCAACAGCTTCATCAAACTGAGCTTTTGTTTTAGTTGTTGTACCTTCGTTAAGCATACTGCCCATTAAACCTATTGTACCTGCTTTTGCACCTTCTGTAATCGGGCCGGCATCGATACTGTAACTGGCAGAGACTTGTGGCAATTTATGGTTTTCGACCACTAAAACGGTGATGCCATTGGCCATTTTATAGATAACTGGGTCGCCAATGGTAATAACTGGTGCGGGACCAGGTTTTGGTTTATGACTACGATCTATGGTTTGTGCTGAAATACCTTGGGTAAATAAGGAAACTGCAGCTATAATAAATAATTTCTTCATGTTTTTAATTATTAAAATGAAAAAGCGGTCTGCTTATTTTTTAGGTAAGTAATACAATACAACTCTCTGGTTTTTGTTCAGGTATTTTTTCGCAACATCCCTGATTTCTTCACGTGTAATGGATCTGATTACCTCTAATTCCTTGTTGATATCATTTGTATCCTTATCATGGAAAGTATAACCATCTGCCAGGTTTTCTGCAATTCCAATCATTTTACTGTTTGCACTTACATAATTGTTTTCGAACTTGTTTTGTAGTTTCTTATAATCACTTTCACTGATCAGATCAGTTTGAAGGCGTAAAACTTCTTCATCAATATCTTTTAACAGATCATTTAGCGGGGTATTTTTATTAGGTAATGCCAGGGTAATATAAGCACCATAATCTTCTAACGAATAGTTAAAGGCGGCAACCTGTAATGCGGTTTTCTTCTGGTCGACCATTTTAGTGCTTAACCTCGAGCTTCCACCTTCTGAAAGAATAGAACTGATCATTCCTAAAACTTTGCTTTCTCTGGTTTTCATACCCGGTACGCGGTAAGCAGCAAAAATTGCAGGGATCTGGATGTTGGCATCGTAAGCGGTATCGATAATTTCTTTGGTAATTTCTGGTAATTTGACATCTTTACGTACAATAGGTGCACCTTTAGGTACTTCGGCAAAGTATGATTTTACCAAAGCTTTGGTTTTATCGATATCCAGATCACCGACAATGGTTAGAACAGCATTATTGGGTGCATAATACTTTTTGAAGAAAGCAATAAACTCGTCTAATTTTGCTGCATCTAAATGTTCCATCGAACCTATAGGCTGCCAGCGGTAAGGATGGCCATCAAACAAATGAGAGAAGATTTTTTCAGTAAATTTTCCATAAGGTGCATTGTCGATACGTAAACGTTTTTCCTCTTTTACTACTTCGTTTTGCGTTTTTACACCAACTTCGTTAATAACCGGGTGTAACATTCTTTCACTTTCCAGCCATAAGCCTAATTCTAACTGATTTGATGGAAAAATTTCAAAATAAAAAGTGCGGTCATACGTAGTATTCGCATTGTTCTGGCCACCGTTACTGCTCACCAGCTTAAAGAAATCGCCACGTTTAATGTTATTTGAGCCTTCGAACAATAAATGTTCGAAAAAGTGAGCAAAACCGGTACGTTGGGTTTCTTCGTCTTTTGATCCAACGTGGTACATCACCGAAACGGCAACTACCGGGGCAGTTTTATCCTGGTGCAAAATAACGTGCAGTCCATTATCGAGGTCAAATTCGGTAAACTGTACCTTTTGAGCGGAAGCACTTAAGCTGAAGCATAAAATAGCCAAAGCAAAAAGAATTCTTTTTTTCATTTAGTTAATTTGGTTTAAAAAGCGAAAAATCAGATGCGAAGGCAAATGATTATCTTCTGATAAATAAGTTAATTTGGGATTTTTTTGAGCGGTACAAGAACTAAGGATGTACGAAGATATTGTTTTAAACAAAAAAAGCGGATATTAAATCCGCTTTTTTTAAAAATATGATAAAAAACTATCTCCAATCTTTGTACTGATTGATCAGACCGTTTGTTGAACTGTCGTGACTCGACACTTTTTCGCTTCCAGCCAATTCTGGAAGGATTTTTTTTGCCAGTTGCTTGCCCAGTTCAACTCCCCATTGGTCGAAACTAAAAATATTCCAGATCACACCCTGAACAAATATTTTGTGCTCATAAATGGCTACCAAACTGCCCAAAGTATAAGGTGTTACTTTTTTCAATAAGATAGAGTTTGTTGGGCGGTTGCCTTCAAAAACTTTAAATGGTGCGATTTTTTGAATTTCTGCATCCGATTTACCTTCTTTTTTCAATTCAGCAGTAACTTCTTCTTCGGTTTTGCCGTTCATTAAAGCTTCGGTTTGCGCAAAGAAATTAGATAGCAAAATCGGATGGTGATCGCCCAATGGATTTAAACTCTGTGCCGGAGCAATAAAATCGGCAGGGATAATCCTGGTTCCCTGGTGAATTAACTGGTAAAAAGCATGCTGGCCATTTGTGCCCGGCTCGCCCCAGATAATCGGTCCGGTTTCGTAATCAACTTCATTTCCGTTTCTATCCACATGTTTACCGTTACTTTCCATATCTCCCTGTTGGAAATAAGCTGCAAAACGATGCATGTATTGGTCGTAAGGTAAAATAACCTGTGTTTCGGCATTATAGAAATTAATATACCAAACGCCTAGTAAGCCTAAAATTACGGGTAAATTGTTTTCGAATTCGGCAGTTTTAAAATGCTCGTCGGTTGCGTGTGCACCGGCAAGCAATTGTTTAAAGTTATCGAAACCGATACTTAACGAGATGGATAAACCGATAGCGCTCCATAGCGAATAACGGCCGCCAACCCAGTCCCAAAACTCGAACATGTTTTCCGTATCGATACCAAAGGCAGAAACATCCTTCGCGTTGGTAGATAACGCCGCAAAGTGTTTGGCAATATCGTCTTCTTTACCGCCTTTTTCTAAAAACCAGGTACGTGCAGAGTGCGCATTCGTCATGGTTTCCTGCGTAGTAAATGTTTTCGATGCCACTAAAAATAAAGTGGTTTCGGCATTTAGACCTGCTAATGTTTCTGCGATGTGTGTACCGTCAATATTGGAAACGAAGTGAATATTCAGGTGGTTTTTATAATGTTTTAAAGCTTCCGTAACCATTACCGGTCCTAAATCAGAACCACCAATGCCAATGTTTACAATATCAGTGATGACTTTGCCGGTATAACCTTTCCAATCGCCGCTGATAATGCTGTTGCTAAATTTCTCCATTTTAGCCAGTACCGCATTTACTTCAGGCATTACATCCTTGCCATCAACCAAAACCGGCGTATTGCTTAAATTACGTAAGGCAATGTGCAGTACCGAACGATCTTCCGTTTCGTTGATTTTATCGCCATTGTACATCGATTTGATGGCCTCGTCCAACTTACATTCCCTTGCCAGTTGGATCAACAAAGCCAGTGTTTCATCACTGATGCGGTTTTTACTGTAATCCAATAAAATATCCTCAAAAAAAACAGAAAACTTATTGAAACGATCTGCATCTTCAGCAAAAAGGTCCTTAATGCTTTTTTGATTAATATCTATAAAATGATCGGCTAAATATTTGTAAGCCTCTGTTTCTGTAAAATTTATTTTAGGTAACATAATCTTTGTTTTTTTGTAAAAGTAATAAAGCAAAAATTTAAAACGGTCTTTTTAATGTTCAAAAAACGTTAAGAATTTTTAATCCGGTATAAATATCGCGAATTAGTATAATATTGCTTTTAGCTTTAATTATTTTGATCTTTCAATTCTACAGCGATGTTTAGAAAGGTTGAAAGGGAGCATTTCGTTGAAACTTGCTTTAAAAAAATTCGTTAAATTGAATCACTAGCTTGTAGGTGGCTAGATTCAATCTAAAATTGTTTAAATTACCGAACCTAAACTAAATAACCATTTTATGAAGAAAATATACCTGATTGGTTTTTCCCTTCTGGGACTAAATGCCTTTGCGCAGAAATCGCCTTTACGGGCAGAAGTTTCCAAAAAAGCTGATGCCATTGAACAGAAAGTAATTAGCTGGAGACGCGATTTTCATGAACACCCCGAACTGGGCAATACCGAGGTAAGAACAGCGGACATTATTGCAAAACACCTCGAATTGTTGGGCATAAAAGTAACAACAGGTGTGGCCAAAACCGGTGTTGTAGGGATTTTGAAAGGTGGTAAAGCCGGTCCGGTAGTGGCCCTGCGTGCTGATATGGATGGTTTACCTGTAACCGAAAGGGTAGATGTACCATTTGCTTCGAAAGTGAAAACACAGTATAACGGACAGGAAGTTGGTGTAATGCATGCCTGCGGACACGATAGCCATGTGGCCATTTTGATGGGCGTTGCAGAAGTGCTGGCTTCTATGCAAAAAGACATTCAGGGAACAGTCAAATTCATTTTTCAGCCTGCCGAAGAAGGAGTGCCTGCCGGCGATGAAGGTGGTGCAGCATTGATGATAAAAGAAGGTGTACTGGAGAACCCAAAAGTTGATGTAATTTTTGGTCTGCATATTAATTCCCAAACCGAGGTTGGCAATGTAACTTACCGCCCGGGTGGAACCATGGCTGCGGTAAACGATATGAAAATTACGGTTACCGGCAGACAGGCACATGGTGCTTATCCATGGAGCAGTATCGATCCCGTGGTGATTTCGGCACAGATCATCAATAGCCTGCAAACCATCGTAAGCAGAAACTTAAACGTGACCGAAAATCCGGGGGTAGTTACCATAGGGGCCATTAACGGTGGTGTACGTTCTAATATTATCCCCGAAAAGGTTGAGATGCTGGGCACAGTGCGCAATTTCAGTAAAGAAGATGAGGCCATGTTTATCGAGCGGATTAAAACAATCGTAACCAAAACAGCAGAGGCAGGTGGTGCAATTGCAGAAGTAAAAATCCCTTACAGCAATCACTACCCCGTTACCTTCAATAATATAACGCTTACCGAAAAAATGCTGCCGAGTATGCAGGCTACTGCGGGAGCAGATCATGTGAAATTGAAACCTCCTGTTACCGGTGCCGAAGATTTTTCTTTCTTTCAGGAAAAAGTACCTGGCTTATTTGTATTTTTAGGAGGGATGCCCAAAGGTAAGGATCCTTTAAAGGCTCCCTCGCACCATACGCCAGATTTTTATCTCGATGAAAGTGGTTTTGTACTGGGCGTTAAATTGCTATCTAACCTTACGCTGGATTACATGTCGATGAAGAAATAGGTGGTAGTTCATTAGTCATTGGTTTATTGGTCATTTGTTCACTGGTTCAATTGTTTGCATGCGGGATCTGAAATAAAAGCAATCATCTCAACTGGAGCATAGCTTAATGCCCGCCTGCTTCGGGCAGGGAGAGATCTATCTCGATAGATTTTGCTTCGCAGAGCACTTCGTGGTTCCCGATTGCGTTGCACTGCGCTCGAAATGACGATCGCGTGGTCATTTTACCATATCACCTTATGCAAACGGGAGCTTTAATTTTATATATTTGTTGCATGACCAAAGAACAAATTCAGGATTTAAGGGACAGGGTAACGTCGCTGAGGAGGTATCTTTGACGTTGATGAGCTACTTTACGCCATTCGCGAAGAAGAAAAATTAACAATGGCGCCCGATTTCTGGGACGATCCAAAAAAAGCAGAAAAAATTCTTGCCGAAATCAGTTCAAAGAAAAAATGGACTGAAGGTTTTAATCAAACCAACAATGCTGTAGAAGATACCGCAGTGATGTTTGAGTTTTTCCAATCAGGCGATGCTTCGGAAGCAGAATTAAAAGACCAGTTTGAAATTGGCAAAACTGCTGTAGAAGAGCTGGAACTTAAAAATATGCTCCGTAGTAAAGAAGACCAGCTTTCGGCAGTATTACAGATTACAGCCGGGGCCGGTGGAACAGAAAGCTGCGATTGGGCTTATATGCTTATGCGCATGTACATGATGTGGGGTGAGAAAAACGGCTATAAAATTACCGAACAGGATAGTCAGGAAGGAGAAGTTGCAGGTATAAAATCGGTAACGCTCCAATTCGATGGCGATTTCTCTTACGGTTATCTTAAGGGCGAAAATGGCGTACACCGGTTGGTACGGATCTCTCCGTTCGATTCGAATGCCCGCAGGCATACTTCTTTTGCTTCGGTATATGTTTACCCATTGGTTGATGATACGATAGAAATTGACATTAACCCTGCCGATATAGAATTCGAAACTTTTAGGGCTGGCGGTGCCGGTGGACAAAATGTAAACAAGGTAGAAACTGCAGTGCGTTTATATCACAAACCATCAGGCATTATTATTAAAAACCAGGAGTCGAGATCGCAGTTGCAGAATAAAGAAAACGCCATCCGTTTATTGAAGTCGCAGTTATACGAAATTGAAGAACGGAAACGTAACGAAGCTACCGCCCTTATTGAAGGATCGAAAAAGAAAATTGAATGGGGTTCGCAGATCAGGAGTTATGTGCTTGATGACAGGCGTGTGAAAGATCACCGTACCAATTATCAAACCTCAAACCCCGATGCAGTTTTAAATGGTGATATCAACGATTTTTTAAAAGCTTATTTAATGGAGTTTTAGCCAACAACCCTTATTAGGAGAAGTAACGTATGAATATCGTCATTGAAGACCACAACTTAAAAAAAAGCTTGTTAGAAGCAAACCAGTTAATTTGGAAAACCTTTAGTAAGAGGCTTAAGCTTGTTTCATTGATCTTTTCTATGCTGGGAATTATTACTTATGGTTATCTGCACTACATTGTAAAGAATGAAGAGCTAGACTTAACTGCATTAATTTTTTGTTGGGTTGTTGCTTTATCTGCTTTTATTAGACTGTTAAGGACAAAACAGAGCTTTTGGACCAGATTTGAAACTACTTCGAATCTGGCATTTCATTCAAACACGCGTAAGATTATAATCACCGATGAAGGCATCGAAGGCATTACCGATAATTACCGGTCTTTTGCAAAATGGAATATCCTCACATCGTTCAAAGTTTATGACAACTATATCAGCATAACAAATTTGATAATGCAAACGCCTTTTTTTATCCCAATTAACTTAATGACAGCTGAAGAATATAAGTCATTATTATATTATCTTAGAACTAACAAAAAAGAAAGCAGATAAATATGAAGGCCATTTTAATCCTAGCATTAATGTCATTTTTAGTTACAGCAAAAGCGCAAGAAATAATCCCAATTTATTCAGGCGAAATCCCTGGGGCAAAACCAACTCCTTCAGATTATATAGAAAATACCGAAGTCCGCTCAAACGGTACACTAAGCGTAACCAAAGTATCGGTACCTAGATTTACGGTTTTCGAGGCACCTAAAAATATCGCTACAGGAACGGCAGTAATTATCTGCCCGGGCGGAGGATACAGTGGCCTCGCTTTTAGTCATGAAGGAACTGATGTAGCCAAGAGATTTAATGCCATCGGAGTTACCGCTTTTGTATTGAAATACCGCCTGCCAAGTGACGCAATCATGATTGATAAAACTTACGGCCCTTTGCAGGATGCGCAGCAGGCAATATATCTTGTCAGAAAAAATGCCAAAAAATACGGTATTAAAACCAACAAAATCGGGATTATGGGCTTTTCAGCCGGTGGGCATTTTGCCTCAACCTTAATTGTCCATTATAACGATTTAAAAATTGCCAATCCTGAAAAAATAGATTTAAAGCCAAATTTCGGTGCATTGATTTATCCTGTTATCAGCTTTGAACAGTCGGTACATACCGGAACGATGAAGAATCTATTGGGACCAAATCCGCCAGAGGATCTCAAACACTATTTTTCTGCCAATAAAAATGTAACCAAAAAAACACCTCCAACATTTTTGGTGCATGCAAAGGACGATAAAACTGTTCCTTACGAAAACAGTGTGCTGATGAATGAAGCACTAAAGAAACATGGGGTAGATACCGATCTCTATCTTTATGAAAACGGTGGTCATGGTTTCGGTTTAATAAATAAAACTTCGGATGTAGATTGGTTTAACTTGCTGGCTGATTGGATGAAAAAAGAGAAATTTTAATATCTTTGCTGATATTTTAACCTCTTAATTCTAAGTTAATGCAAAGAATAATCAAATTGGCCATGGTAGCGCTAGTGGCTATCATTTCTATTGCCAGCTGCAAAAAGGAAATCAATTGGAACGAACAGCTTCTCGCTAAAGGCAATGGTTGTAAACTAACAAGTTTAAAAGCAGATCTCGACCTTTTAGGTAATTACAGCTATACCGTAAATTTTTCTTACGATACGCAGGGCAGAATTTCAAAAGCAACTACGGGTTCCGAAACTAATACCTATACTTATTCTACCAATAAGATTACTGCAGTGGATGAGAGCGGTTATATGGCCGAAATTATTCTCGAAAATGGGAGGGCCGTATCAAGCGGAAGTGCGGGTACAATTATGGTTGGAGGAGTTTATTATGATTATACCAAAAAATATACTTATAATAGTGATGGTTATTTAATACAGGTTAAAAATTATCTGAATAAAGAATTAAGTACTACCGATGATCTAACCTATGCTAACGGGAATTTGGTTAAAGCTGTGTCAGTTAGTGCAGATCTGCGTTATACCGAAACAGCCACTTATTTGTATTCTAATGAAATTGCCGTTAATACCTACGAAATAGCTGATCCTCTATCTTACCATGTTGATTATTTCCCCGGTGGTTATTTTGGTAAACAATCTAAAAATGTGCTGATAAAAAGTGTATCCAAAACTGTTGATGAAAACGGCGATCCTTTTAGTGACGACATCATCACCGTTACCTCGCAGTACGATGCAAAGGGCAATGCCACGTCCATTAATTTTTCAGATGTTTCTACTTTTTATCCATTTGGAGGTGCTCCCACTACTGAAACTTACAGTGCTAAATATGCATTAAGCTATACCTGTAAATAACGGGTTAAATTTAAGCAAAGAGCCTGGTCATAACCCATGATCAGGCTCTTTGTGTTATGCATTTTTTGCCAGGTATTAAAAACACAAAAATATATTCTACATATAAATCACCGGAAGTCCCATTTTACCACTCTTTTTATCCGATTTCTCCCCTCTGATTTTGAAAAATAGCTCGATAGCTTTGCTTATTGCCCTATCGGAAGCATTAGATAATAATGATTTGCCGAGGGCAATTATTAACTAAATACTAACCAAATATTAAACAAGATCGAAAAATGAGAAATCAAACCATGAAATGGTGTATGCTGTTTGTATGCATGTCTGCTGCACTTATATCCTGTAAAAAGGATCAGAGCAAAAACGAAGTTCAATCAGAAAATGGAAAAGTGAAGGCGTGGGAAACCCTGATAGATGGTACATCTTTTGCCAATTATACAAATTTTCAAGCTAAGTGGAATTACAATTATCCCTGGGGTACTGATCATAATGGTACTGCACGTATGGTAGGTAGCAGTACCAATCATAACCAGATTTATTTAAGCAGCAATATATTGACTATTAAAGCTACGCGCTTATCTTCATCTCCAGGCAACAGTACCGCTAATGGTTTTACCAATGTTCCAATCTGGTATTATTCAGGAACCTGTCATGCAAAGCAGCAGGTTTTAATTAACGATCAGTTTCCAAGTTATACCATATCAGGCGATTTTGCCGTGCCAACAGCCAGGGGAACATGGCCTGCATTCTGGATTACCGGTGTAAATTCGTGGCCACCTGAAAGCGATATTATGGAATTTAAGGGCGATAGCAGGAACTGGCAAAATACTTACGATGGTGCCTGGGAAAACACCCTTACAACGGTTTCTAATGCTGGTTCGTACCATAATTATAAATGCTGGTACAATAAAATAAACGCCACTGATGTAGAATGTCATTATTACATTGATAATGTATGGAAAGCAAAACATACAATGAGTAATGCCGTAAATAAACCAATGTGGTTAATCATTAACTTACAGATGGAACGCGATAGTGGTTCGCCTGGTCCTTCTGGAAATACCTTTTATACCGGTAAAAATGTTACTATGGGAAGAGAGAGGGCATTTTAATTTCTGCAGTTAAAAAAAGGATTAATGGGGGTAGCTTAATAGCTACCTCCTTTTGTGGTATAAATTGATATGGAAAAATATTTACTTAAAATAAAGGTCACTTTTACAGGGATAATACTTTGTGCTTTAATGATACAATGTAAAAAGGAAACATTGCCTGTGCCTGATAATGACTTAAACCTTCTCATTAATAAAATTAATCTGCTGAGGCAGAGCGGTTGCAATTGTGGTAGCGATTACATGCCGCCTGTACCCGATTTAACCTTAAATATTTTTTTGCAGCACGCTGCCCTTGCCCATGCAAAAGATATGGCCCAAAGAAACTATTTTGACCATTTATCACCAGAAGGAACAAGCCCAAATGAACGTGCAGTTTCTGCAGGATACACAGGTGTTTTTATATCTGAAAATTTAGCCAGGGGTTATGGCAATGCGAATCAGGTAATTGCCGCCTGGAAAACCAGTATTAGCCATTGTAAGGCCATGATGGATGCAATAAGTAGCGAAGCCGGCGGAGGTGAAGCACAAAATTACTGGGTGGTAAGCTTTGGCAGCCACTAAAAATTAATCATACAGCATAAATTAATATGCTGTATGATAAGAGGCATTAATTGTTTAGATAGAGAGTATGTTTAATTTGGTTTGATTTCGGGAATTCCTCTGGAGTTTATAGTTAGGGGCAGCCATAAATATTTCGATTTTTCAAGATCCAGTTTATTCCATTGGTCGGCCATAAATATGTACTTACCAGATTTACCGGGTATGGGAAGTACAAAAGTACTCTGTGCATAATAGGTTTTATCTGCATCTTTACCAAGGCAGGGATTACCATAAGCTTTCCATTCACCCAATATATCATCAGCTACTGCATAATTGGCCTCATTCGGCGACCATCCTGTACATCCCGAGCTGATCAGGTAATATTTCTTCTGATATTTAAATACAGCTGGCGCTTCTCTGCTTAACCCAATAAGGATTCGCTTGTCTGTTGTGGTATGTTTTAAATAATCATCCGTTAAAAGGGCAATATGCATTGTGGCATTTTCCTCCGAAGAATAAAAATGATAGGCTTTGCCGTCGTCATCAACAAAAACAGTCATATCGCGTGCCATGTTGCCATTGGGTCTTTCACTGCCCAGGTACTTAAACGGACCTGTTGGCGAGTTACTCACCGCTACGCCCGACCTCGCATAAGCATAATCTTCAGAATCGATGTGCATCCACATTACAAACTGCTTTGTTTTTTTGTTATAAATTACCTTGGGCCTTTCAATTACCTTAGAAATATGGAGGTCGCTAGTTTTATCTGTTTTATTGGCAGGTAATACCACGCCACTAAATTTCCATTTTTTTAGGTCATTTGATGTATAACAGGAAACACCGCCTGCATTAACCCTGTAGTTTTCCCAGGTAGAACCCGGAACTTTATGCGTTTTGCCACGTTTTATTTCGCCATACCAGTAATAGGTGCCATTGTGATATAAAACTCCTCCACCATGTGCATTGATCGGATTGCCATCGGTATCTTTAAATGCAGATCCTGCTTCTTTGTAGGGTTGACTGATACAAAAGGTAGTTGGTAAAAACAGCAAAAGAAATAAGAGTAAGTTTCGCATGTTATAATTTGAGGATTTAAAACTTACAATTATAGCATTAAGCATAATCATAAATAGTGGGTAAATTCGTCTACTTTAGGGTCAAATGCTGATTATCGCATTTCTGGGACCAGTGGCTAAAATTAATTGTTTACGGCGTACAATTTAATTTGTAAATTTATAGATACCTAATAGATTTTTGTAATACTATGCGCCGTTATCTTTTGTTATTGTGCTGTATTTTAACGATTAAACTAATGGCCCAGCAGCCCACGCTGGAAAAGTTAATCGGTGTAGATCAGGGTTTATCCAATAGTTCGGTTAATGCTATATACCAGGATAAATCGGGTTTTATGTGGATGGGCACACAGGATGGATTAAACCGTTACAACGGACACGATTTTAAAGTATACCGCCATCAGTTTAGCCAGCCCAACTCAATTGATGGAAATTGGATTGTTTGCATAAATGGAGATACTGAAGGCAGGATATGGATTGGCAGCAGCCATGGCGCCAATGTTTATGACCCCATTTCCGATTCCTTTAACCATTTAAGTGTTGATGACGGGCATCAGGTAAAACAGCTTGTATCGAATGTTACCGACATTAAAATAGACAGTTATGGAAATATCTTTATTACAACCACTAACTACGGCCTGTTGAAATGTAATAAAGGAGAACTGATTGGACAAAGAATTCCATTGATAACCTCTAAATCTGCTCCGCAATATAACTTTCAGACATCGGCAATTGGTATCAGTAAAAAAGAGATGTGGATCACCGGCAGGAGCGTTGGCTTTTTAAGTTACGATTTTAAAAAAAATGTACTTTACCAGGTTGATAAACAGCTAAACAATAACAATGCATTGGCTATAGATCAGCAGGGTAAACTTTGGCTGGGCAATGATGACGGCCTCTATTGTTATACCGATAAAAAATTAAAACAGGTTTACGCCAGCAAAAACCGCATTGTTAATCTTTCCATCAGGGGTAATATCCTTTGGATAGCTTCGGATGGTGATGGCGTTTTAACAAAAAATACCACAGATTTAAACCCGCCGGAAGAACATGTTTTTCAGATAGGTGCAGAAAATTTGAGTAAGTCTATTTTTTCTGTTTTTCATGATAGGGATGGCCGCATGTGGGTGGGCACCCTTCGCCGTGGTGGTATTATAGAAGAGCCTGCTGCAACCGGCATCTGGAACTTTAAACAGTTGCCGGGCCTGGCCAATGCAATGGTTAATAAAGAGGTTCTTTCGCTTAGCGAAGATAAAAACCATAACCTGTGGATTGGTACCGATGGTTATGGCCTTTGTAATTTCAACCTCAAAACGCACCAGGTTAAAAATTTTACCACAAAAACCAATCCGGCCATTACGAGCAATTATGTAACTTCTATTCTGACTACTGCTGATGAAAAGGTTTGGTTAACCACCTGGGGTGGCGGTGTGCTGCACTATAATCCTTCTGAAAACAGATTTGAGCATTACAGCTGTATTAACCCCCAAACAGGAAAGGAGGACCGTAATACCTGGAAACTCTTTCTCGATAAGAAAAATACCCTTTGGATAGGAACCTGTTTAGATGGTGCTACATATACTTATGATGTTGCTAAGAACAAAATGCTGTGTTTCGATCCTAAACTCATTAATGTCCTCTGTTTTTTCGAAGATCCCACTGGTCAGTTATGGGCCGGAACGTATCATGCCCTGATTAAGGTGGATAGGGTAAATAAAGCACATCAATATTTTTTTACTGGTTTTGCTGTAAGGGATATCCGGAGCAATGGAAAACAAAAATTATGGATTGCTACCGAAGGAGCAGGATTACAGCTGTTTGATACACAAAAGCATAGTTTTACCCGCTATACAGAAACCGAAGGCCTGGCAAATAATGCCGTGCTAAAAATAATCGAAGATAAACAGGCCAATTTGTGGATCAGCACGTTGGGAGGGATATCTATATATAATCCCTCAACCAACAGGTTTAAAACGGTTAATGCAGAAACAGGCCTGCTCAGTAACGAACTTTCATATAACGCAGCCCTAAATCTCAGTTCGGGCGAAATGGCATACGGGAGTATAAAAGGTTTAAATATGATCAATCCGGGCCATTTTAAAGATTATAAGAAGCACCGCAATATCTATTTAACCGATATTACGATTAATAACCTACCTATTGCCGAACAACAGCAGTACATTACCGGAAAAACCGCAGATAAGATTTTAGCCATAAAAATACCCTATAATGAAGCCACGGTGGCATTAAATTTTATTTCGCCAAAATATGCCAACCAAACCGGCTGGTCTTACGCATATTATCTACAGGGATGGGATAAAACCTGGAGTTTAAATAATAAAAATACAGGTGCGGTGTATAACCGTTTGGCTGAGGGTACTTATTACTTTAAGGTTAGGCTTGGTGAGCAGGGAAATATTGCCGATAATACCACAACCTTGTTAACCATTGTGGTAATGCCTCCATTTTACCGTACCTGGTGGGCCTATCTTTTTTATCTTGCTTGTATAAGCGGGTTAATTTATGTCTATATCCGGTACCGTTCGCGGCAGATCCGCATGGCTTATGAAGTCGATTTTGCTAAACTCCAGGTAAAACAGGAAAAAGAACTTAATGAGAAAAAACTCACTTTTTTTACCAATATATCGCATGAGTTTAGAACGCCCCTCACCCTCATTATCAACCCGATTAAAGAACTGCTCGAAAATTTCGACCAGTTGGATGTAAAAAGGGAACTGAATACCATGTTGAGGAATTCTAAGCGTTTGTTAAATTTAATCGATCAGTTACTGGGCTTTAGAAAACTGGAAAATGAAAGTCAGAAACAAAAAATCTACCCAGTTAATTTTCACGCCTTATGTGAAGAGGTATTTAAATGTTTCGAGGGGGCTGCATCTTCAAAAAATATAAACTACCACTTCATTTCCCATAATCCCAATCTTATTTTATATGTAGACTACGAAAAAATAGAAATCTGCATTTTTAACCTGCTTTCAAATGCCTTTAAGTATACACCGGTAAATGGTGAGATCTGGCTTGAAGTAGTTGAACTCGAAACAGAAGTAGCGGTTAAGGTTATAGATAGCGGGGAAGGCATATCAGATGAAAATACCGGAAAAATATTCGACAAATATTTCCAGGCTGAAAATAAATTTACCGGATCGGGGTTTGGTATCGGGTTATACCTGGTAAAAGAGCTTGTATCTGCACATCAGGGTCGGGTTTCTTACCTGCGTGAAAACAGGCAGACCATTTTTACCCTTACACTTAAAAAAGGATTGGCCCATATAGAAATCGGAACGCTTGTAGATGCCCCACCTGCTAAACCTGATTTATCCAGCCTGGTTTTTGATGGTGAAGTAGTAGAAGAAAAAGAAAATGCTGCAATCATCGATTTTCAGCTAACTTCAGCCAGTTTCGTAACCGACAAAAAAACAATCGTGGTGGTTGATGATGATCAGGAAATCAGGGATTACCTTAAAAGATTACTTCAGGATCAATATACTGTTAAAGTAGCAGAGGACGGTTCAAGTGGTTTGCAGATAATTAAAGAATGTATACCCGACCTGGTGATTTCTGATATTTTTATGAAAAACATGAACGGTGTGGAGCTTTGCCAGCATGTTAAAAGTGACAGCGCATTAGAGCATATTCCGGTAATATTGTTAACTGCTACAACATCGGCCGATTCTAAATTAACAGGGATAGAATGCGGGGCGGATGATTACATTACAAAGCCGTTTGAAAATAAACTTTTGTTGGCCCGTATTGAAAATATCCTTAAAAACCGGAGTAAACTTCAAAAATATTTTCTTGATACCATTACGCTGAATAATAGTCCGGGCAAAGTGCCTGCCGATTTTAGTTCCTTTTTAGATCAATGCATTAAATTTGTAGAAAAACACATTAACGACAGCGAATTATCCATTAATGCATTGGCTTACGAAACGGGCCTCAGCCATTCGGGTTTGTACCGGAAAATCAAACGTATTTCCGGATTATCGATTAACGCTTTTATCCGCTATATCCGTTTGCGCCGCGCAGCAGTAATATTGTTAACCAGCGATGCCAATATTAACGAGGTTGCCTTTCAGGTAGGTATAAATGATATTAAACATTTCCGTACCCAGTTTAAAAAAGTATTTGGCCTTAACCCTTCCGCTTACGTAAAAAAATACAAAGGTAAGCTTAATCCCAATCTGCAATCAATAACCAACGGCTCAAACTAATTTGTATGTTTATTCGCTGCTGAAATTTCAACAAATAGATATAAAAACCTGTTTTTTAGCCCTAAAAGGAATAAAATATAAGAATTTGACCCCTTTTAATATCAATTTGTACCACCTCTGCTTTTCTTTTTGTTTGCTTATTTGTAAAGTATTTTAGACAAGATAGCGCTTATCTGTAATGGCGCTATCAGTTTTACGATCAGCAAATAACCAAATTTAACACTTTATGAAAACAGGTATCACTGCAAAGCTTTTCAGCAGTCCTAAAATCTCACTACGCTTATTTTTCCGGCACCCGTATGCTCACTGTGGTTTTTAGTTTAAAAACACCGTTCAGAACCTGCCATATTCCTGCCTGCAATAACCGGAAATAAAGTAAGGGGATATCAGTTCCTTAAAACGATAAGTGAGGGTAGAATCTCTAAATAATTAAACCAACCAAACTAAATGATAACAAAATGAAGAAAATTTACTTTTTAAGTATTCTACTGCTTTTGGCCGCTTACACGTTTGCCCAAACGGGCATTTTGCTGAGTGGAAAAGTTGTAGATACAAATAAATTGCCCTTAGAAGGGGCAACCATACGGTTAAAGGGTACAAATGTTGCTACAATAACCAATAAAACAGGGGAGTTTAAGATCAACGCTACTTCTGCAGGTACTTTAACTATTTCTTACAGCGGTTTTGTAACCAAAGAAATCAACTTTACCCAAAGTGGTGATGTTGGTATGGTAATTTTAGAGGATGATCATACCAAGTTAGATGAGGTAGTGGTTGTGGGTTATGGTACAGCGAAAAAAGCTTCTTTAACCGCAGCAATTTCCACCATAAAAGGTGATGCTATTGCCAAACAGCCTGTTGGCGATTTATCAAGCGTTTTGGCAGGCAGGGCACCCGGCGTAATATTTACCCAGCCCAGTGGCCAGGCCGGTAACGATGCGGCTACTATCAGGATCAGGGGAGCTGCAACAACCGGTAACCAACAGGCTCTTTATATTGTTGATGGTATTCCCCGAAATTACAACCAGCTAAATCCGTCTGATATTGAATCGATTACCTTGCTAAAGGATGCAGCTGCGGTTGCACCTTATGGCTTGGCAGGTGCTAATGGTGTAATTTTGGTGACCACCAAACGCGGTAAAATTGGTACTCCAAAATTAAGTTACGACGGTTGGGTAGGCTGGCAGTCTCCAACGGTAATTACCGAACTGGTTAATTCTTATCAGTTTGCCACGATGAAAAATGCAGCAGCGGTAAATGATGGACTTACTCCTCCATATACTGCCGATGAACTGAGAAAATATCAGGATGGAAGCGACCCTGATGCTTATCCAAATACGAATGCTTTTAGAGATATCCTTAAAACAAATACTTTACAATCCAGTCATAGCTTATCACTCTCAGGAGGTTCGGATAAAGTAACCTATGCAATGGGTTTGGGTTATTATTATCAGGATGGCGCATTGCCGAACCTAAATTATAAACGTTATAACGTTTCGGGTAATTTACAGGTAGAAGCTACTAAAACCACTAAGGTAGAGCTTGCTTTAAATGGCCGTGTTGAAGACCGTAACCTTACGGCTGATGGTTTGAACACTACTGATGCCTTTAACTCCATGGCTATTATCAGACCGAACGATCCTCAGGAAGCTTTGGTGTATAGCAATGGCTTACATACAAAAACTTATGCCAGGTTTTATGATAATGAAAGTTACCAGAAAATTACGGGCAATGTTTTATTAAGTCAGTTTTCTATCGAGCAGAAACTGCCCCTAAAAGGTTTGAGTGTAAAGGCTGTTGCTGCTTATGATTTTAACCCTACCGATCCTTATAGTAACACTAATGACAATCCTAACCGGGGATCGAGCATTATCCAGAGTTTTAGGCGTTCATGGAATAAACCTTATTCCTATTATACACTTAATTTAACCCAAAGGCCACTGGTATATGAAAAGTTTACGCCTACAACGCTGCCTTCCTTTTCTGAAGAATATCACCAAACCCAGGCTTTTACCTACCAGGGATACGTAAATTATGCCAACAATTTTGGCAAAAGTGCTGTTACGGGCTTATTGGTATTCGAACTGAGAAATAGTAAATCTTTAGCATTTAGTGCCGGTAGAAATAATTATAATGTTCCCATTCCCGAATTATTTGCAGGCAGCAGTGTAGCCACAGATTTATCGAACGATGGAAGTTCGGGGCAAACCAAACAACGTTCTTTGGTATACAGGGCCACCTATGCTTATGATAATAAGTACCTGTTTGAGGCTGGTGGCCGTTACGATGGTCACTATTACTTTGCACCAGGACATCGTTTTGGGTTTTTTCCTGCAGTTTCTGTGGGTTGGCGCTTGTCTGAAGAAAGTTTCATGAAAAACATCACCTGGCTGAGCAACTTAAAACTAAGAGCATCTTACGGCATATCAGGTCAGTTGGCCGGTAGTCCTTTCCAATACCAGTCTGCCTATAGTATTTATGGCAATGCGGCTATATTGGGTGGATTGGGCACGCAGGGTTTATTCGAAAATACCCAGGCCAATCCTAATATTACCTGGGAAAAGGCCAAAAAAATGGATATAGCTATTGAAACCAGTATTCTGAAAGGTCTTTTTACCTTCGAATTTGATTATTTCTCGGAAAAAAGAAATAATATGCTGGTTACGCCTAATTTAACAGTGCCTGTAGAATATGGTATCGGTATTTCGCAGGTAAATGCTGGTGCCATGAGTAATAAGGGATTTGAATTTAGCATCGGAACTAATTTTAGCCCGGCAAAAGACCTTAATATCGCTATTGATGGCAATTTCACCTATGCTAAAAACAAATTGGAACAGGTATTTGAAACCAACGATACCTTTAACAATCCTAACAGGAGAAAAACAGGCAGGGCATTAGATACCCAGTTTGGTTATCAGGCGCTCGGATATTTCACCGCTGCAGATTTTGATGGATCGGGTAATTTAAAACCTGGGATCGCTACTCAGCCATGGGGAACCGTTCATCCCGGAGACCTGCGTTATCAGGATACCAATGGAAACGGCAAAATAGATGTAGATGACCAGGTAGAGATCGGAAAGCCAAATTATCCGGCAATAGTTTATGGTTTTTCACCAACCATTACCTATAAAAATTTCCAGTTATCTCTTTTATTTCAGGGAGCGGCACAAAAAAGCATACAACTAGGTCAGGATGCGGTTTGGCCTTTCTTTAACGGCAGAAGTGCTCCAATCACGGCAATCGATTATTGGACACCCGATAATCCTAATGCGGCAAGTCCGAGAATAACCAGTTCACCAGCCAATAATAATATGCAAACCTCATCCTGGTGGCAGCGCAGCACCGCTTATTTGAGGCTTAGAACCGGGAATTTCAGTTATACATTGCCCTCGCTTGTTTCTAAAAAAATTGGCATGAGTTTAACCAAAATCTATGTATCAGGTCAGAATTTGATTACCTGGACACCTTTAGAAAACTTCGATCCCGAAATCAGCAACAACAGAGGAGGTTATTTTCCGACGATGAGATCAATTACAATTGGTTTAAACGCACAATTTTAATCGATTATAAAACATAAATACGATGAAATTAGTTAAAATTACTTTAATATTCGGGCTGTTTGCCATGTTAAACGCCTGCAAACGCGACGATTCGCTTAATGTAGAAAATCTTTCGGCAGTATCCAACGAAACTACCTGGGCTTCTGAATCAACCGCCGACCTTTTCTTAAATGATATTTATGGCACCCTCCCCGATCTCTATAATGGTGTGTTCGACCCCATAGAAAATTGGTCTGATAACTCGATGTGCGGTTTTAACTGGACCACAACAGCCAATGCCATGCGAACCTTAAATACTTTAACACCTACTGCTGAATTAGGGATCAACTGGAATGGCCCGGGTGGACAATGGATGTACTGGAATAATTTATATCGGAATATCAGAAAAACCAATATCTATATTACCAATGTAGCAGATGCTCCGGCATTATCTCAAGCCTATAAAGATAAACGTTTGGGTGAAGCCTATTTTTTTCGGGCCTTTAATTATCATTATTTGTGGATGTTGTATGGTGGTATTCCATTGATCAGTAAACCTGATAATACCGCAACAGATGCTGATGTAAACCATCCGAGGGCCAGTTTTGATGATACCTATAAATTTATAATCGCAGATTTGGATGCAGCAATAAAGACATTGCCCACAAATAATGGTAACTCTGGTCATGGCCGGATTACCCTTGGCGCTGCACTGACCTTAAAAAGCTGGGTAGAATTGTTTTATGCGAGTAAACAGAATAACCCTTCAAATGACCTTAGCCGCTGGGCTGCTGCGGCTGCCGACGCAAAAAAGGTAATGGCTTTAGGTTATAGCCTGTATCCAAAATATGATGAATTGTTTTTGCAAACAGGTAATAATAATAATGAAGGTATTTTATACCGCGAATATCTGGCTGTAATTAAAGGTAGCAACGTAATAGGCTATCAGGGGCCTCAGAGTATCGGTTCTACCGTACTTTCATGGGGTGGGATGAACCCTACACAGGATCTGGTGGATGATTATGCCATGGCCAATGGTTTAGGAATAAACGAAAGCGGTTCAGGTTACGATCCGGCCAATCCAAATGCCAGCCGTGAGCCGCGTTTTTATAAATCTATCGTATGCGATGGTTCTACCTTTGCAGGCCAGATATACAATACTTATACAGGTAAATTTAACGGTGTTTCTGCAAATCAAACCATCGATTTATCTGATGCTAACGATAATACAAACACAGGTTATTCGATGCGCAAAAAGCTCGATACCACCGTTAACATTTTTCAATCTGGTGCGAGCGGACAGAATTATTATTTTTTCCGCTATGCTGAGGTGTTGTTAAATTATGCCGAAGCCCAGAATGAAGCGGCTGGTCCCGACGCTTCTGTATATGCCGCTTTAGATCTGATCAGAAACCGTGCAGGTATTCCAACGATCAGCGCTGTTTATCCGGGCCTCAGTCAGGATCAAATGCGTACTGTAATCAGAAAAGAAAGACGGGTTGAACTGGCTTTCGAGGATAAACGCTATTGGGACCTGATCAGGTGGAAAATTGCTGAAGTAAATTTAAACCGGACTGAGCATGCCATGTTGGTCGATGCATCAGGAAGTACCAAAACGTATAAAATTATTAATGCACCACGCGGTCAGAGAACTTTTGATGCCAGTAAAAATTACCTGCTCCCTATACCACAAAGTGCTATCAGCCAGAATAAATTATTGGTTCAAAACCCGGGTTATTGATCATAAATAGTGCGCTCAGGTTTAATTGTTAATCGGTGGCAGTTTTCGGATAGAAAACTGCCGCTTTTTTACGATTTAAAAAAGATGAAGGTGAAGTACAGTTTAAATCCCCTTTATGGTTTTATCGATCACATCCAATAATCCGTCCGTATAGGCATCGTCGGTAAGTTCCCAAAACATGATACCATTTAATTTTTGATCGATTACATATCTGGTTTTTAATGAGATCGATTTAGGATCATCAAAAGTGGCCAGATATTTTTTCTGCGGATTGTAATAATATGGCGCCTTGGCAGTATCATCCCAATAATAACTATAACCATTTTCAGTAGAAAACTGTTGTTTAAAGTTTTTGAAAGATACCCCGCTAAGAAATTTGGTTGGCTGATACAAACCCTGGTTGGCATCGGTGCTATTTTCGAAAATGCGGGCATAAAATGCGGCACCTAAAGCTATTTTTTGTGCGGGTACACCTAATTTTATCAATGCTTTTACGCCATAATCGCCTGATAAATCCTGCTCGCTGGTAGAATACAGCGGCGAATGGTGACCACTTTTAACCGCATAACCACTTACCAGATCATAACTCATCAAATTAACGCGATTTACCAATGGCATCACCTTGTCCCATTCGAAGCAAGAATCGATACAGTTTTTAGTGCCACCTGCCGCGAAACTGATTTCGGCTTTTTTACCCAGCTTTTGGCGGAGTTCTTTTACCAGTAAAGTAAAATTATGTTTATCATCCAATGTATACCGATGTCCGGGATAGCCCACCACTGCCGGATATTCCCAGTCAAGATCGATACCATCGGCGTGGAAAAAGTCAAGGATTTCTTTTGTGGTTTTGGCAAAGGTTTTCCTTCCGTCTGCACGGCTGAAAACTTCCGAACATGGTGCGCAACCACTCCAGCCGCCAAGGGCAATCATTACCTTTAAATCGGGATTACGTTTTTTTAGTTCAACCATTTTGGTAATCAGGGCCGAATCTTTTGCCGATTTAATATTTAAACTATCACCTTTTAAATGCCCGAAACTATAAATCAAATGACTTAATTTTTCGATCGGAAAGCTATCTATCACCGAATTATGGCCCGAGTAATAGGCAATAACATTGGGTTTAACTGTTTTCTGAGCTTTTAACTGAATGCTCAAAATCGACAACAAAATTATAACCGTTATGCGGAGCAGAACAGCAGGTGGAATAAGCGTTTTTTTATACATAAGCTGGGATCAACTATTTTTCGGCAATAATATCCTGTAGTTCATTTAGTTCGGCTACTTTATCTGTTGCGCCGGCATTTTCGTAAGCCGAAATCAGGTTTCTTATTACGCGGCGGATAATGTCGGTATTGCTGCATGGCCTGTAATATTCGGGTAAAGCTTCTAAGTTAAGCTGGCGCAAAAACTGATCTACATCATGTTTGCCGAAAATATTGCCACGGTTAAAAGCATTGATGTAAAAAAGTACGCCGTATTCTGTCCCTTCCTGCCGGCTGTCATCAATATAGCCTAAAATAAAGTGCTGCGGCAGGTTAATGCCATACACAGGTAAATCAAGCTTTTGTGCCAAAGTAGAATAAATAATGGCCAGAGAGATCTGGTTGCCTTTTTTACTTTCCAGAACCTGGTTTAAATAAGAATTTTGTGGATCGTGATGGTTTTTAGTATTTCCCCCGAAACCATATTGCTGGTAAAGCACATGGTTAATCAGTTTCACTTTTTCAACCGAACTCATTTCATATTGCAGGCCCAACCAGATATCGCGTTTAATTTCTTCAATCTGGTTAATTACTTTCTGCTCATCCAGGTCAGGGTACTGATAGCGGTTAATAATCAATGCACCCTGCAATAAATCGAAAGCACCACTTAAATACCATAAATTTAAATCTTCCTTAACGGTTTTAAACTGTATCTGGTGAACAATATTTTCAATACGTTCCTGTAACAAACCATCAAATGATTGTTCCCAGGCATTTTCTAAAAAGTGGACAACCTCGCCACCATATTCAAGCAGTTTTTGCTCTACATGGTGGAACACTTCCTCATCCGGATCATCCAATAATTTTACTAAAGCACTTATCTCTGCGTTATTTTCCATAAAACATACATACGTTTGCGGTGTTTAATTACTTTTGCAATATTATGTTATTTCAATTTATTACTGATTACCTGAAACACCGTTTAACAGCAAAAAGCCGACATGGAACGCATTCGCCGTTCGTGTACAAGTTAGCTGATGAGGTAATTTACGATTTTACCGACAAATCTGAATACAAAAATATAGAAGACCAGCGAAAAAAACTTTTTAATGACGATTCCATAATCACCGTTACAGACCTTGGAGCGGGTTCTCACCTGAATAAAAACCGTACCAAAAAGGTAAGTCAGATTGCGAAAAATGCATTAAAAAGTCCACGCCTGGCCAAACTCATTTACCGTTTGGCAAAAAACACCAAACCTAAAAGTGCTATAGAACTGGGGACCTGCTTGGGGATTACCACAGCTTACCTGGCCAAAACAGATCCTGAAACCGAAATTATTACCATAGAAGGTTGTCCGCAAACCGCCGAAGTGGCAAAAAAGAATTTTGAAGATTTAAAGCTTGATAATATTGAGCTTCATGTAGGTAATTTCGACCTGATTTTGCCCGATATTATTGCGAAGCAACCCAGTTTGGATTTCGTTTATATTGATGGTAACCACCGCAAAGATGCTACCCTGAATTACTTTAAATGGTGCCTGCCAAAAGTAAATGAAAATTCATTGCTGATTTTTGACGATATTTATTGGAGTCAGGGCATGAAAGAAGCCTGGGCAGAAATTAAAAACCATCCTGATGTTACCGTTACGGTAGATTTGTTCTGGATCGGACTGGTTTATTTTAAAAAAGGGCAGGCAAAAGAACACTTTAAGCTTAAATTTTAAGAACATGAAAGTTGAACCGGAATTAGCAGGTATTCAAAAAAAATCAGCATTGTTTATCCTGCTGATCAGTCTGTTTTCGGGGATCGTAGTTTACCTGGTTTCACTTTTTATCGAAATGAGTGTGCTGGCTCATATTATGTTCGGTTGGGATGTATTTTGTTTAATCCTGATCAGTTTGCACTGGTACATGTTTTTTCATACCTCTGTTGCCGAAACACACCTTAAGGCCAGGATGCAGGATGAAACCCGTGGCGAAATTTTTGCCATTGTACTGGTTTCAACCTTTGCAGGGCTGCTTGCGGTGGTTTTGCTGTTAATTAATAAAGATATCGAACCGCTCGATCTGATTGTGGCCATTGCCGGTATGTTCTTATCGTGGTTTTTGGTACATACCACCTTTAGTATGCGTTATGCACACCTGTACTATGGGGATGACCAGGATGGTAATAAGGATAAAAAAGGCTCCGGATTGGAATTTCCGGGTGATGATGAGCCTGATTTTATCGATTTTGCCTATTTTTCGTTTGTGCTCGGCATGACTTTTCAGGTTTCGGATGTAGAAATCTCAGATCGTAAAATCAGGCGGCTTTCGCTTTTACACAGTTTAATCGCATTTATTTTTAACACAGTAATTGTAGCCTTAACCATCAATGCCATTGCTGGGTTGAGTAACTAATTATCGTTTTACACGGGGTCGTCCTCTCGACCGGAACGCAGTGGAGCGGAGAGATCTATCATGCCATTCTTCCCTTTTGTCATCCTGAACGCAGTGAAGGATCTTTAATATGCATGAGGAGTGCTTTTATATTTTTCTCTAACAATTATTTTTTTTGAAAACCTACAGTTCTGTTCTTTTGGCGGTTTTCAGTCCCGCATTCCGTTTGTAGTGCCGGCGTGAAACCGGCAGCTACCACTCCAATCGGGTTTATTAACAACAGTTAGGCACCTTTGGCACCCTGCTGGGAGCAGACCTTTCATCATAAACCTGACAGCAGCGGGCATCCCGATGTAAAATCGGATAAAGCGAATGGCAGGACTACAATTGCCAAGTACCACTGCACAATCATTTCCAAAACACGCTTTCTGTCATTCCAAACAAAACCGTCATCTCCACCGCCGTGGAGAGATCTATCATTCCATTCTTTTCTTTGTCTTCCTGAATACGGTTAAGGATCTTTAAATTAACAATGTAATGATTTTATTTAATTGATATTCAGTTAATTACGTTTTTAAACTGATTTTTCAGTAATATAACTTGTTTTGTAGTTGTAAAACTGAAAAGTAAGTTATAGATTTGGGTATGGAAGAATTAACCAAAGCAGAAGAACGTATTATGCAGGTTTTATGGAAACTGCAAAAGGCATTTGTAAAAGATATTATCGATGAGCTGGATGACGAACCCAAGCCTCCGTACAATACCATCTCGTCGATTGTTAGGTTGTTGGAGAAAAAAGGTTATGTTAACTATAAGGCTTATGGCAAAACTTACGAATACTATCCGGCCATTGGTAAAGATGAATACGCCAAAACTACCTTCTCCAAATTGTTTTCAGGTTATTTTGATAATTCTCCAACCAGTCTCTTATCATTTATGGTAAAAGAAGAAAAACTAAGTGAAAAAGATATAGAAGAAATAAAAAAGATCATTAACCAGGGTTCGAAATCATGATTTTAATCTATTTGTTAAAGGTTTCGGCCTGTACACTGATATTTTTTGCTGTTTATCGGTTATTACTGGCCAAACTCACTTTTTTTAATCTTAACCGTGTTTATCTTTTACTGATGCTGGTATTTAGTTTTAGTATCCCGGCAATAACTATCGAAAACAGGCATGAGGTTTTAATGACCAATCAGCAGGTTCCTTTGAAAATTGGGTATAGCAACGGCGGTTTTGCAGAACAGGATTACGTAGATGGTGGAAAAGCCATTAACAATACCATAAACTGGAACCAGCTTTTGCTTTATACTTACTTTGGCATTTTATCCATTCTTGTTGGTAGGATGCTTTTGATGATGCTGAGGATCAGGATACAACTGCATAAACATACTTTAGAAGTGAATGGTGCAATAATTTTGGTTGATGGGCAATCGACTATTAAAAACTGTTCATTTTTTAACCGGATTATTGTCGATTCTTCCTTGCAAACAGATCAAAGAAATTTGGTAATCAAGCACGAATCAGTACATGTGGAGCAATTGCATGCCGTTGATAAACTTTTGGTCAATTTAATAACCGCCGTCCTTTGGTTTAATCCAGTCATTTATTTCTGGCGCAATGCAATTGATCATAACCACGAATTTCTGGCCGACCGGCAAACCGCTAAGCTTGCAGATAAAAAGGAATATGCTTCGCTGCTTTTAAACCTGGCCATGCCTGCTAACAATTTAGCCGTCAATAGTTTTAGTAAACTCCCACTAAAAAACAGGATCATGATGATGTATAAAGAACCCAATCTAAAATCAAAAAAGCTTGCTTATGTAGCAATATTACCGGTTTTATTAATCTGTTGTATGGCTTTTATCAACCGAAAAGAAGTTGTAGTGGAGAAAACAACCGGCCAAAATCAACCTTCGGCCGATGCACCAAAAAAGCCCGATGTGTACGCTATAAATTATTTAAACAGCAGCATAAAAGTTAACCCAAATGAAAGGGCTGCTTTTAAGGAGGTAGAGCCAGCATTGATTATTGATGCCGGACATGGCGGAAAAGATGATGCTTCTACAGCGTTTAATGGGCAAAAGGAAAAAGACCTGAATTTAAGGGCGGTAAAAATACTTGCTGAAGAAGCTGCCAGGAGGGGGATTAAGGTGATCTTAACAAGAAAAAACGATCAATTTTTATCCCTTCGCGATCGCTTGCCAAAACAGGGTGCAACAGCATTTATTTCCATTCATCACAATACTGCATCTCCTGCTGCTGAGGCACCTTTTAGTGGGATAGAGGTTTATGTTTCTAAACTTAATCCTAACATCAGGATTAATGAAGAATTAGGCGCTGGCATTCTAAGCGAGCTAAAACAACAAAATGGCTTAGCCGTAAAGGAATCTTTAAAAGATGCAAGTCTTCTATTACTAAGAGAATCGAAAGTGCCGGCAATTTTAATCGAAATGGGAAACGTTTCGGATGCTAAAACTCTGGATTATATTAATCAGGAAAAGAATATCCGAAGGATAAGCAACCTGATCCTGGATGGTTTTGTACGATTCTCAAAACGTGGATGCTAATTAATTTAAACTATGGAAAGCTTAATCTATTTACTTAAAGTTACTGCCTGCACGGTATTGTTTTTCGGATTTTACCTGCTGGTTTTAAGAAAACTGACTTTCTTTAAAATTAACCGGTTTTACCTTTTGGCTACGCTGTTGCTAAGTTTTATTATTCCGGCGTTACAGTTTGAGGTAAAACGTGAAGTGGTAGCGGTAAATACGGAAGCTTATACAGAAATACCTGAAATAAAACCAATAAATCCCGGGCCGGTTCAGCTTATTCAACCTGTAATGATAATGTATGATCCCCAGGTTACCTCTCAGGTAGATTGGTCGGCAACGGTTTCGTATGCCTATGTTGGTGTTGCTTCACTTTTATTGCTCATCTGCTTGTATCGGTTATTTAGCTTGCTTAAACATACAAGGGGATATACCAAAAATAACGATGGCTTAAAGCTGGTACCGAAAACCAAGGGCTTTACCAACTGCTCCTTCTTTAACTATGTATTTATAGATGGTGATGCTTTAAATGCAGCCGATTTATCCGTTCTGCTCAGGCACGAACAGGTACATGCAAAGCAATACCATTCTGTAGATAAAATTATTCTGATGGTTTTTAAATCCATCTTATGGTTTAATCCGATAGTTTACCTGTATGATAAGGCTCTGGAACAGGTACACGAATATGAGGCAGACGAAATTACCTCAGGCGATTTTGGAAGCCAGATGTATGCCGGTCTTTTATTGAAACTGGCCATCAGTAAAAGCGATATGCCGCTGATCCACAATTTTGTTAAAAGCCCGGTTAAAGCCCGGATTAAAATGTTGTTTCACTCAAAATCTGAAAACATGAAAAAATTAATGTACTTACTTGCCCTGCCTGTTGCCCTGGGATTGTTTTGGCTATTCGCTGTTCAGGTGGTTTATGCACAGAATATAAAAGATCAGGGCAAACCTTCGAAAGATTTTTATGAAGGAACTTTAAAAGGAAAAGTAATCAAAATAGAAAAGGGCGTTATTGGTGGTTATACTTTCGATTTGTTGAGCGATGGCAAGGTTTATCTTATTGATGCAACCGGTTTTAAAGATAAAATTAAGATCGGCGATGAGCTTGCGGCTTACATAACAGCCAAAGCTATTAATTTTAAAAAGACGGATAAAAGTGGTAAGGTAATAGCACAAACGGATAAACCCATTTACTTTCCAACAAAGATTACCACTTCGAATGGGACATTGATTTATGAGCAAAAGATAGAAAAACATGCCTTTATATACGAAGCTAATAAAGCGCGTTCTGCTTCATCCAAAATCAAATCCATACAAAAATCGGAAAATGGTAAGATCGAAAAAATTGTTTTAAATGATGGTTTATTTACGATCAATTTAAATATTAAAGCACAGAATATTACAGATAAAAACTTAAAGGTAGGAGACGAGGTGCTGGTTAAATTTATCGGCGAAAAATTGGTGTCGGGAAATACCTATACCACCGATAAAATGATTGTGCTGTATGCTCAGCCTAAAAAATACCTGATCAAAAATGAGGCACTTTATAATCGTTTTTATTTCAGCGATGGTAAGCAGAAAACGACTGCTGTAAAAAATAAACCTGTTGAGGTTTCAGAAACGGCTATACCAAAAATTATTTCGTTTTCAAGAATAAAAGGTGATGTGAGAAATAAAATCTCTTATATGGATAATGCGGTAATGGAACTATTCAATTGCAGGTTGGAAGCAGAATATGTAGCGTTCGATCAAGTCAACAATAAAGTAATGGCCAAAAATGGCACGCTTAGAAGTTTGGATGGAAAAGCAACAATGAAGTCAACTCTATTCAATTTCGACCTGAACAAAGGGAGCTATACAGCAGAAAATGGTAGTGGCAAGATTAGGAAGGATTTGCAGGAAATAAGGCGCGAAAAGGATTTATTATCGAAACTGGATAATAAAGTAGAATATGTAGCTAACGATTCGGTAAAAATGAGCAAAGATAAATCTGTTGTATCTTTATTCGGAAATGCAAGGTTATTCTATAATGAGATCAAGTTATCAGGATCTAAAATTGTTTACAATAAAAATACCAATACCGTACTCGTGAATGATGCAACCATGAGTTCGGGTGATAATAAAGTGAAAGCAGATAGCTTATCTTTTGATGTAAAAACGAAAAAAGCGAAATTATTTGGCGCAGATTTAAACCGTTAAATGTTCAGATCTCTTTTTTTCCTGATTGCATTTTTCTCTGTGTTATCATCTAAAGCACAGTTTAATCTTTCGGGTAAGATAACTGATGAAAATGCCAAGGTTTTGCCTTTTATTACGGTTAAAATTTCTGGTGCTAACCATACGGTAAATTATACTCAAACCGATAGTTTGGGGAGATACTATTTTAATAAGCTTCCTGCTGGCAGATATTCAATTGTTTTTTCGGCGATCGATTTTAAGAACCTAAATCGATCATTGACTTTAAACCGGGATACGATAATCGATTTTCAACTACAGGAAAACGTTAAAAGTTTAAACGAAGTTGAGGTAAATGCTAAAAAAGCGCTGATCGAAAGAAAAATCGACCGCACAGTTTTTAATGTAGAAAATAGTGTTTCTGCCATCGGAACAGATGCATTAGAACTGCTTTCGAAAGTGCCCGGGGTTAGGGTTTTAAATGATCAGGTTTCGCTGGTAGGCAAAGGTGGCGTTAATGTGATGATCAATGATAAACTGGTGCCCTTATCAGTTGATGAACTTGCGAATTATTTAAAGTCGGTTTCATCTGATAACATTGCTAAAATTGAGGTCATTACTAACCCACCGTCAAAATATGATGCACAGGGAAATAACGGCTTAATCAATATTGTACTCAAAAATATAACTGCCGAAGGTTTTAAAGGTTCGGTCAATTTAGCTGCAACACAAGCCAGCCATTTCACCACATCTGGAGGCGGAAATTTAAGTTACCGGAAAAACAAAATTACACTTTCTTCGAATTTTAATATCAGAAAAGGATCTGTTGTTCCATTTGAGCAAAGCAACGTTTTTTATCCCGCGCAAACCTGGAATATTGTAAATAAAGACCGTAATTTCAGAACAGTACCCAGCGGACAGGTGGGCATTGATTATCAATCTTCCAACAGTACCTTGTTGGGTTTATCCTATAATGGCGGACTAACCAATTTTCATTCGGAAGAAAACATTAAAACGCAAGTTTACAACCAGAGGAAGGATTTAGATTCGGTGCTCAATTCTGATGCGAACGCTAAAATCCGATCGAATTACCATGCTGCAAATATTTATTTGAAACAGAATTTGGATTCTGCCGGAAAACAATTAAGCATTAATGGCGATTGGTTTAAATACAGCGACGATAAAAACCGGTTTTTCAACAAAAGCAGTTATTTTCAAAATGGGGATATGATTCCCGATTCTTTTGCTGAATACCTCTCTACTAGTAAACAAAGTATCGATTTATATACTTTAAAGGCAGATGTAGATCTTCCTTATAAAATCTTTAAATTATCTGCAGGGGCGAAACTGAGCTTTATCAGTAATCGGAGTGATCTTGCTTTTTATAAATCCCGTAACAATATTTATAAAATTGATACAACGCAAAGCAATGTTTTCAATTATCACGAAAATACGCAGGCAATTTATGTAAATTTCAACAAAACGTTAAAAAAATGGGATTTCCAGGCGGGATTAAGGGGAGAGTATACACAAATTGACGGAATATCAGTTAATGAAGAGAATAAAAATGAATATTTCCGGCTTTTTCCAACTTTGTATATTGTTTACAGGGGAAATGCTAAAAATACTTTTTCACTAAACTATGGCCGCCGCATTAACCGTCCTCCTTACCGTAAACTGAATCCTTTCCGTTGGTATAGCAATCAGTATGTCTATGCCGAAGGCAATCCGTTCTTACAGCCCTCTTATAACGATAATATCGAACTTTCGCATACCTATAATATATATAGCACTTCACTGTCTTTCAGCAAAACCACAAACGGATTTAATGATGTGAATTTTATTGATGCTGCAACAAACGTTCAGGCGGCCAAGCCGGTTAACTTTATAACAGGATATCATTATCAACTGAGTAATTCCATTACGCTTAATGTTGTGAAGGGTTGGGAAAGCATCAATCAGCTGGATATTTTTTATAATTCATCCCATTCCGGCATCCCCCAAACACTGGGCAGTTTACAAGGATTTGGCGCTTATTTTTCTACGCTGAACCAGTTTGTATTTAACCCATCGAAAACCATTTTGGGCGAGGTAAGTTTCTGGTACCAGTTTCCAACAACGGAGGGGCTGAATAAGAATAAAAATCAGTATAACCTCGATCTGGGTATCAAAACTTTATTGCTTAATAAGAAAATACAACTGGCCATTACCGCCAGCGATGTTTTAAAAACAAAAAGATATCGTTTTAGTAGTCTGGTGAACAATATCAGACAGGAATATAATAATTATTACGATAGCCGTCAGCTGCGGATTACCTTCCGTTACAATTTTGGAAACGAAAAGATTAAACAACAGGAGCGGAAGCCGGGCAATGAAGAGGAGCGGAGGAGGAATAATTAGGGATGGAAGATGGATGATGGAAAATGTATGATGGAAGATGTGAGATGGATGATGGGGGAGAGGGGCGTTGGTGATAAACTTAGGTAGTATTCTAATTTGGAGTTATTCTTTGTGCTTTCTGTGCCTCCGTGGCAATAAAGTTATCTAAGTTGATTTGTGTATATCTGTGGTTAAGGATTCTTCGACTACGCTCAGAATGACAAAATGAATGGATGATCGAGTTAAATCCATTATCCCTTTTCCCTCTTACATCATCCGTCCTTCTAAAACGCTTCCGCTAAACTGATGTAAAATCCTGCCTGGCGTTTTTCGTTTGGTAATTTTTCGCCTATACCATAATCCAAACGAACGCTTAATCCTTTAGCCGGATCGAAAAAGTAGCGGCCACCTACACCAAAGTTTGGTTTTAATCCATCGCCATTAAACTGGCCGTTTGCAAATACTTTACCTGTTCCGGCAAAAGCCACAATGCCAAAGCGATTCATAAAACGGTAGCGGAGTTCTGCCTGTGCAGCCATCAGGTTCTCGTCGCGGTAGCGGCCGCTGTAATAACCACGCATCATTTGGTCGTTACCCAGTTGCTGCAATAAATAAAATGGCGTGCTTTTACTTTGGATGGTATAAAATATTCCCTGTACTCCTAATACCACTTTGGGTGCCAGACTAAAAAAACCGCGAAGGTCTAGTTTAATCTGTGAGCCATTAAAGCTTTCGCCTCCAAAAAAATCGGGTGCGTATTGATAGGTTGCCCTACCAAAGAAACCTTTTGTTGGGTAGTTATTACTGTTGCGGGTATCATAACTCTGAGATGCACCGATCCAGGCTACTGATCCACCGTCTTTATCCAAAATCTGTGGATTGGTGCTGTAAATGCCTCCGGGTACTTTATCAATGAAGTTATAATTCTCAAAACCTAGCGAAATACCGGTGTAGGCTTTGGGCAAGGTGTTCATTTCGGCATCAAAAAGTGTTTTAAAAACCCTTTGGTCTAATTTATCCTCATCTACCTTTTTAGCATTGTTGCCGATGCCATAAAAATTAAATGGCTGGTTTTTGAAACGGATATCACCAATAAAGTGGTATTTGTTCCCTTTTGTCCACATATCACCTTTCAGCATAAAATTAGCTGTTTTTTTAGTGGAATAGGTGGTGTTTAAGGCGAAATTGGAACTGCGGTTCAGCGTGTCTTTACGATCGATATAAAATGAATAAATGGCGCCAACACCAAATTCAAATCCGGTTTCCTGACTATAGCCAAAAGCCGGCAATGGTAAAAAACTGGCTTTACGGGTAGTATCTTTTTCGTTGGAGAGCATCTTCCTGATTAGTTTCATCTGTGCAAAAGAACTTCCAGAAACAAAAGCAAGTAAAATAATTAGATAATATTTTTTCATTACCGCAAAGAAAAGGAAATTTAGTAATAGTTTATTGGTTCACTGGTCATTTGTTGATTGGTGAGCGTAAGGCTTGATATTGTTTTATTATCGGATTGCTTAATTGTTAACTATAAACTGCTAATTGAGAACTGTATTATTGGTTAATCTGTTAATTGTTTATCCTTCGACTACGCTCAGGAGGTTAATTGCGCTAGCGACTCCCATACACCCAAACCGTCATCTCGAGCGTGGTGTAACGTAGCCGAGAGATCTACCCCGGGAACGATATTGATTTAGATCTCTCCGTTCCGCTGCGCTTCAGTCGAGATGACGATCGCTAGGATTCGAAGCAATGCCTGCCGCCATCTAAACCGGATTGAAAGGGAAAGCCCGAAAGCGAGGTACGAGTGCGGACTTGTACCGGAAAGCCGGACTACCTTTAATAAATGCTACTGTAACTGCTTTTCAAATAAAAATAGATATTCATGACTGTTCTGCATGAAAGATCATGAAATAAATTCAGGATGACGATCGCGAAGTTATACAGTAATAATTTGTTCTGCTTAATTGGCGCTATGCCCTCAGCTCCATGCGCGAAACACCATGCTCCAAACGCTAAACGCAATTACGCTTTTACCTTTCGGCCTAAATACCTATTTTTGCGGCAAACAATACAAAACGAAATGAGCAATACAAGAGGACCAATATCTCAGTTTATGGAGCGTAATTACCTCCATTTTAATGCTGCGGCAATGATGGATGCTGCTAAAGGTTACGAAACGCATTTAGATGAGGGTGGTAAAATGATGATCACACTTGCCGGTGCAATGAGTACTGCAGAATTGGGTATTTCACTTGCAGAGATGATCCGCCAGGATAAAGTGGCTATTATTTCTTGTACTGGTGCCAACCTTGAAGAGGATATTATGAACCTGGTTGCACACTCACATTATAAACGTGTACCGAACTACCGCGATTTAAGTCCGCAGGATGAGTGGGATCTTTTAGAAAACCATTATAACCGTGTTACCGATACCTGTATTCCTGAAGAAGAAGCTTTCCGCCGTTTGCAGAAACACATCCACAAAATCTGGAAAGATGCGGATGATGCCGGTGAAAGATATTTTCCGCACGAGTTTATGTACAAAATGCTTTTGAGTGGCGATTTAAAACAATACTACGAAATCGACCCGAAAAACTCATGGATGCTTGCTGCGGCAGAAAAGAATTTGCCAATTGTTGTTCCGGGATGGGAAGATTCTACCATGGGTAACATCTTTGCTTCTTATGTAATGAAACAAGAGTTAAAGGCAACCACCATGAAAAGCGGTATCGAATACATGGGTTGGCTGGCCGATTGGTATATCGCAAACAGTGGTGGTAAAGGAATCGGCTTCTTCCAGATTGGTGGTGGTATTGCCGGCGATTTCCCGATCTGTGTGGTACCGATGTTATATCAGGATATGGAAATGGAGAATATTCCTTTCTGGAGTTATTTCTGCCAGATCTCTGATTCGACCACTTCGTATGGCTCATATTCTGGTGCGGTACCGAACGAAAAGATTACCTGGGGCAAGCTGGATATCCACACGCCTAAGTTTATCGTAGAAAGTGATGCAACAATTGTAGCACCGTTAATGTTTGCCTGGATATTAAAACAATAATCATAACATTTTAATAAACCAAATTGGTTTCTGGTATGCCCATTTGAGATTTTATATCAAAAATGGGCATTTTTATGCTCTGAATGGCTTGAAACGACATTTGTTTAGAATGATTATAAATTGTATTTCCAGTCACTATTATGTCATGGGATTTATTAATAAGTTATACTTTTGTTCAAGTTTTGGTGGGGCTATCTGGGTTCAATCATCAATTTCACAACAAAAAGTAAATTAAATAAGTATAAAGTGTTCATTATGAGAGATATCTCGATGATTTTAAAAAGCGTTTGGAAGTCGTTATTCGTATTTTCAGCAATTTCCGTAATAGCGGTTTCTACCGTAAATGCGCAGGATGCTAAAGAGGGAAGAACGCTTTTCAAAGCAAAATGTTCTTCGTGCCATGCGTTAGATCACAAAGTTGTTGGTCCGGCATTAGAAGGAGTAAGCGATCGTCACCCTGAAGCGTTCCTGTTAAAATGGATCCCGAACAACGCAGCTATGATTGCTGCCGGAGATCCTGCTGCTGTTAAATTATTTAACGATAACGGTAAAGTAGCTATGACTACCTTCCCTGAGTTAGATGAGGCAAAAGTAAAAGATATCTTAGCATACATTAAAGAAGGTGAGCCAAAAGCTGCTGTAGATCCGAATGCACCTAAAACCGGTGCTCAGGATAGCGGTACTTCAGGTTTATCAATTGCGGGTATCGTTGCTATTGTAGTATTAGCGATCGTAATCCTGGTAATCTTGGGTCGTGCTTCTAAATTGCTGGAGCGTTTGATCCTGCAGAAACAAGGTATCGAAATCGAAGAAGATGTGCCATTAAAAGTTGGTGTGCGCAAAATGTTCAAAAACAAGAAGTTCGTTATGTTCTTTATCTTGTGTTTGATCATCTGCTTAGGTTCATTCGGTTGGATGGGCATGTGGGAAACTGGTGTTCACACCGGCTATCAACCAGTTCAGCCAATTAAATTCTCGCACGAATTGCATGCTGGTATCAATCAGATCGATTGTCAGTATTGCCACAACGGTGCATTCAAATCTAAAAATGCAACCATCCCATCATTAAACGTTTGTATGAACTGCCACAAAGCGGTACAGGCACGTGATAAATATGATGGTGAGATTTCTCCGGAGATCAAAAAAATCTATGCTTCTTTGGGTTACGATCCTGAAACACAGAAATATGATGAGAGCAAAGCGAAACCAATGGAGTGGGTACGTGTACACAATCTACCTGATTTTGCTTACTTCAACCACTCTCAGCACGTAGTTGTTGCCGAAGATGCAATCCGTAAAGCAAAAGGATTACAACCAAACGAACCTGTATGTTTCGCTTGTCACGGTCCGGTTAATACAATGGAAGAAATTTATCAATATTCTCCGTTAACCATGAAATGGTGTATTAACTGCCATAAAGAAACAGATATTTCTGGTCAGAAAAACAATGCTTTCTACGCTAAGGTTATCGAAGCGCACGAGAAGATTAAAAAAGGCGAGAAAATCACACCAGCTTTATTGGGTGGTTTAGAGTGTGGTAAATGCCACTATTAATAGATTAGAGTTTAGTAAGAACGTTCGATAAACAGTAATATAGCTTAAATGGAAAGCAATAAAAAATACTGGAAAGGCTTAGAGGAGTATAACAATACACCCGATTTTGTTAAAAATAACAAAAACGAATTCGCCGAGCCACTTCCAATAGAAGATGTTTTAAATGAAGCAGGGTTAAGTACCGTTACCCCACGCCGCGACTTTTTAAAGGCGTTAGGTTTTGGATTAGGTGCCGTTACATTAGCTGCCTGCCAAAGTACACCGTTAAAAAAATCTATCCCTTATCTGGTAAAACCTGAAGAAGTAACTCCGGGTATTCCTAACTTCTATACATCCAGCTTCAACGGCCAGAGTATATTGGTGAAAACAAGAGAGGGACGTCCGATTAAAATTGAACCAAACCCGAATGCGGGTCAGTTTAACTGCGGTACTGATGCCAGGGCACAAGCCTCGGTGTTGGATTTATATGACGTGTCTAAACTAAAAGCACCTGCTACTGTAAAAGGCGGACAGGTTGAAGAAACTACCTGGGCAAAAATCGACAGCTTTGTAAAAGGCGAGTTGGCAAAAGCACAGGCAGGTGGAAAGAAAATCCGTATTGTATCATCAACAGTAAACAGTCCGTCAACAAATGCAGTAATTGCACAGTTTGCGGTTAAGTATCCTGCTGCTAAATTAGTTCAGTACGATGCCGTTTCTTACACCGGTATTATCCAGGCCAATCAGAATAGTTTCGGTAAAGCCGTTTTACCAAAATACAATTTCGATAAGGCTGATTTAATTGTAAGTTTCAGTGCCGATTTCTTAGGTACATGGATCAGTGGTGAAGAATTTACTGCTCAATACACTGCTAACCGTAACTATAAATCGTTAGAAAATAAAAAAATGAGCCGCCACATTCAGTTCGAAAGTGGAATGAGCTTAACTGGTACCAATGCAGATACCCGTGTTCCGGTTAAATTATCGGAAGAAGGTCCTGCTTTAATTGCTTTATACAATGCAATTACCGGTGCTTCTTTACCTGGCGGAACTTTAGGTAACAATACTACAGCTGATAAAGTAATTAAACTGGCGGCTAAAGAATTGTTGCAGAATAAAGGTAAAGGCCTTGTAGTTTGCGGTTCGAACGATGTTTCTACTCAGATTTTGGTAAATGCCATTAACGCCGCTATCGGCAGTTATGGTACTACTATCGATTTAGATAACGTTAGTCACTTATATGCTGGTAACGATGCCGAATTTAACGGTTTAGTTGCTGAAATGAGCCGTGGCGAAGTTGGTGCTGTTTTATTCTTGAATAGTAACCCTGCTTACGATGCTGCAAATGCAAAAGCATTTACGGATGCATTAGCTAAAGTACCTGCTAAGATTTCATTCTCAGACCGTGCTGATGAAACTGCAACGCTTTGTGATGTTATCGCAATTAACCACAATTATTTAGAATCATGGGGAGATGCAAACGCTTACGAGGGATATTATTCTATCGTACAGCCAACCATTAATCCTGTTTTCAATAGCCGTCAGGCAGAAGAGAGTTTATTAACCTGGGCTGATGCTCCTGTTAAAGATTACTATCAGTTTGTACGCAGCAACTGGGAAGCAAAAGTATTACCGGCAGCTGGCTTAAAATGGAACGAAGTTTTAGAAAAAGGTGTAATTACTTTAGCTGCTAAAACTCCTGCAGCTTACAGTTTCACTTTATCATTAGATGCTGTTGCTACTTCAATCAGCACCAGCAGCAAAGCTTTAGCTAAAGGTGGCGATCAGTTAGAATTACAGGTTTACGAAAACGTACCGATGCGTGATGGTAAAAATGCAAACAACGCATTTTTACAGGAATTACCTGATCCGGTATCGAAAGTAACTTGGGATAACTTTGTTGCCCTTGCACCTAAAACTGCAGAGAAATTTAAAGTAAAAGAATTTGATGTGGTAACTGTTAAAGGTGCCAACGGATATTCAGTAGATCTGCCAGTGTTAATCCAGCCAGGACAAGCACAGGGAACAGCTTCCATCGCTTTAGGTTATGGCCGTACCAAAGTTGGTAAAGCGGGAGATAATGTAGGTAAAAATGCATTCCCTTTCATTTCTTTTGTAAACGGAACCATGCAATATGCCAGCAATGTAACCATTACCCCAACAGGTGGTTATTATGAATTGGCTCAAACACAAACTCACCACTCTTTCGAGGGCCGTGCAGTGATTAAAGAAGCTACTTTCAAAGAGTTCTTAAAAAATCCTGGAGCAGGTAACGAAAAAGGCGAGCATAAAGATTACGATCTTTGGGATCAGTACGAAAAACCAGGTAACAACTGGGTAATGGCAATCGATCTGAATGCCTGTACAGGTTGTGGTTCTTGTATTGTTGCCTGTAACGTAGAAAACAACATTCCGGTTGTAGGCCGTGACGAGGTTCGCCGTCGTCGTGAGATGCACTGGATCCGTATCGACCGTTACTACAGCTACGAAACACCTGCAGGTGACGTAACCAAAGAAAAAGAAATTGCCAAGTTAGAAGATCTGGATCATGTTTCTGTGGTTCACCAACCAATGTTATGTCAACACTGTGATCACGCGCCTTGCGAAACAGTTTGTCCGGTATTGGCTACGGTACATTCTTCTGATGGTTTAAACCACATGGCTTACAACCGTTGCGTAGGTACACGTTACTGTGCAAACAACTGTCCGTACAAAGTACGTCGTTTCAACTGGTTCAATTACTGGAACGATTCGCGTTTCGATAACTATTTAAATAACGAGTTTACCCAACTGGTATTAAATCCTGATGTAACTACACGTTCGCGTGGTGTTATGGAGAAATGCTCTATGTGTATCCAACGTATCCAGGGTGGCAAATTACAGGCTAAAATGGAAAAACGTCCATTAAAAGATGGCGATATTAAAATGGCTTGTCAAGAGGCTTGTTCAGCAAATGCAATCATATTTGGTGATTCAAACGATCCTAATTCAGAAGTTTCAAAAGCATTGCGTTCTGAGCGTATCTACTACGTATTGGAAGAAATCAATGTGAAACCAGGTATCGGATATATGACTAAAATTAGAAATACAGATACAAAAGTACAAGCGTAAGCTTTAGCATAAAGAAAATACAAATTATGTCAGGACATAACGAATCAATACTTAGAGAACCATTAATTACCGGCGATAACATTACGTATGCAAAAATTACGGATGATATTTTAATGCCGGTAGAGAACAAGCCAAACAAGGCTTGGTGGATTGGTTTCACCTTTGCTTCATTAGGTGCTTTACTTTGGGTGGTTGCGGTAAGCTACACCTTCTGGAACGGTATCGGATCATGGGGTTTAAATAAAACAGTAGGTTGGGCTTGGGATATCACCGGTTTCGTATGGTGGGTAGGTATCGGTCACGCCGGAACACTAATTTCGGCAGTATTATTACTCTTCCGTCAGAACTGGCGTAACTCTATTAACCGTTCGGCAGAGGCGATGACGATTTTCGCCGTAATCTGTGCCGCAACTTACGTAGTATCTCACATGGGCCGTCCGTGGTTAGCTTATTGGGTTTTACCTTTGCCAAACCAGTTCGGATCACTTTGGGTAAACTTTAACTCACCATTGGTGTGGGATATGTTTGCAATCTCTACATACTTCTCTGTATCATTATTATTCTGGTACACAGGTTTATTGCCAGATATTGCTACCATCCGCGACCGTGCAGTGGGCACACGTAGAAAAATCTATTCTATCTTCTCTTTTGGATGGAGTGGAAGTGTTAAAACATGGCAACGTTTCGAAGCGGTGTCGTTAATCTTAGCCGGTATCTCTACACCACTTGTACTTTCGGTACACACCATTGTATCAATGGACTTTGCAACATCGGTAATTCCTGGATGGCACACTACCATCTTCCCTCCATACTTTGTGGCTGGGGCGATCTTCTCAGGCTTTGCGATGGTATTAACCTTATTATTGGTTGCACGTAAAGTATTAGGCCTTGAGAATTACATCACCATGTTCCACATCGAGTCGATGAACAAAATCATCATCTTAACCGGATCAATCGTAGGTGTGGCTTACTTAACAGAGTTTTTCATCGCCTGGTATTCAGGTTCTGAATACGAATCATACGCATTCGTTAACCGTTCAACCGGTCCGTACTGGTGGGCATACTGGATGATGATGACTTGTAACGTAATCTCTCCACAGTTATTATGGTTCAAAAAGATCCGTTTAAGCATCAAAGCTACCTGGATTTTATCAATCGTGGTAAACGTGGGTATGTGGTTCGAGCGTTTCGTAATTATCGTTACTTCATTACACCGCGATTATATTCCTTCAAGTTGGGCAATGTTTTATCCAACCTGGGTTGATATCAGTGTATTCGTAGGTTCAATCGGATTGTTCTTTACTTTATTCTTATTGTTCTTAAGGGTATTGCCATCAATCGCTATCGCAGAGGTTAAATTATTATTGAAATCTGCAAGTGAGCAAGCCAAAATGAAGCAGATTAAAGAAGGACATGAGAATAAAGAATATGTAGCTGAGTACATAGAGTCTTTAGAGAAATTTGATAGTGTTAAACAAGAAGATTACGCAAAAATATAACAATGAGTGATATCAAATATATTTTAGGCAGCTTTGGCGATCCTGATGAAATGATGCACGGCATCGAAAAACTTCAGGAAAATAACATCAGCATTTATGATGTATATACTCCAATGCCTATACACGGAATAGAAGCCAAATTGGGAATTAAAAGATCAAGGATCGATATCGCGGCATTTTGCTTTGGTATTACCGGTACCTGCTGTGCATTCGCTTTGATTTATTTCTGCGCAGTAATCGATTGGAGAGTAAACATAGGTGGTAAACCATCATTTGCATTGCCGGATTTTATTCCGATAATGTTCGAGCTTACAGTATTATTCTGTGCTTTCGGTATGGTGTTAACTTACTATGCATCTACACACTTATTTCCGGGAAGAGCACCACGCGTGATGGATTTAAGGGCTACCGATGACCGCTTTGTAATCGCAGTGGATGCGAAAGACAATGTAGCACATACTGTAATTGATGGTTTATTAAAAGATGCAGGTGCTTTAGAAGTAAAGTATAATGAAAGGAAGTACATTAGCTATGAATAAGAATAAATTTGTTTACACGGCGTTTTTAGCTATCGCTTTTGCAGCTACCTTTTCTGCTTGTAAAGATAAACGCAGTACTGGCTTGGAATATGCCAGAAACATGTATGATCCGATTGCTTACAATCCGGATCAGCCAAACAAGAATTTTAAAGATGGTAAAACTGCACAGTTGCCACCTGCACATACAAAACCGGTAGGTTTTACCGAGTATGATGAGTTTCCTAACACAAAAGAAGGATACGAAGCTGCAGGTGTAAGCATGGTTAACCCTTTACCTGTAGATACAATCAATTTAGCCCAGGGACAGCACCTGTTCAAAGTTTTCTGTAGCCCGTGCCACGGAGAAAAAGGAGACGGACAAGGACATTTGGTTAAAATTGAGAAATTTAGTGGCGTACCTTCGTACTTCTCAGGAAGTTCATCAAGAGGGGGAGAGATGAAAGCACTTACGGCCGGTAAAATCTACCATACCATTACCTACGGTGTAAATAACATGGGTTCGCATGCTTCGCAAATCACACCAATTGATCGTTGGAAAGTGGTGATGTATGTTCAGGAATTACAAAAACAACAATAAGTAAAGCAGAATATAAATGGGAACTCACAATATTAATTTTAGTGAACAGTTTGAGTTTACAGGTAAAGTAAAAACATTAAGTATAGTTGGTATCGCTTTAGGTGCCGCTGCTATTCTTTATGGTTTCTTAGCTGGTGATAAAGTGATGCACGAGCGTACTTTTGCCAACCTGTTGCTTATGGCATATTACTTTGCATGCGTATGTATGTCGGGTACATTTTTCCTAGCTGTTCAATATGTAGCTCAGGCAGGTTGGTCTGCATCAATTTTACGTGTACCACAAGCTATGGCAAAAACATTGCCTATAGCAGCAGCAATACTTTTTGTAGTTGTAGCCGCTGGTTTGTATACGCACAACCTTTATCACCACTGGCATGCTGACGGATTAACCGATCAGAACAGCCCTAACTATGATGCCATCATTGCTGGTAAATCGGTATTCTTAAATGTGCCGTTTTTCTTAGGTCGCCAGGTAGTGTTCTTAGGTATCTACAGTATATTTTCGATCATGTTTGTTAAGTTTTCTTATAACGAAGATTTAGCTGGTGGTTTAAATTCATACAGAAAAAGCTTTAAAAATGCTTGTATCTTCCTGGTAATTTACGGTTTTACTACACCTGTATTTGCTTTTGATACGATCATGTCGTTAGAAGCGCACTGGTTCTCAACCATGTTCGGTTGGTATAACTTCGCAGCAATGTGGGTGAGCAGTTTAGCTACTATTGCCATTATCATCATTTTATTAAGAAGAGCAGGTTATATGCAATGGGTTAACAACAGCCACTTGCACAACTTAGGTCAGTTTATCTTTGGTTTCTCTATCTTCTGGACATACGTATGGTTTGCCCAGTTCTTATTGATTTACTATGCAAACATGCCTGAAGAAACTGTATACTTCTACAAACGCTTTGAATATTACAAGTTCTGGTTTTTCTTAAACCTTGCAATGAACTTCTTAGCGCCGGTATTATTATTAATGGACAGGGATAACAAAAGAACAGATGCCAAACTATTATTTGTGGCTATCGTAGTATTGTTAGGTCACTGGGTAGATTACTACCAGATGATTATGCCTGGAACGGTAGAAGCACATAATGGTTTCGGTATTATTGAAATTGGTACTGCACTGGGTTTCGTTGGATTGTTTACCTTTACGGTTTTAACAGCATTGAGCAAAAAACCACTGATAGCAAAGAACCACCCATTATTACAAGAAAGTTTGCATCATCAATTGTAGTGGTGATAAGATAGAGCAAATATTTGATTATTATTATAATTAGCAGTACAGCGTACTACTTTTAAGAAAATGAGTTTAAGAAAGTTTATAACGAATAAAACGACCGCAGCTTTAGCAGTATTGATTACTGCTTTTGCAAACACTAGCGTATTTGCGCAAGATGCAGCAGCAGGTGCTGCCGCGGCACCTAAGGTTGATATGGGCGAGGTTTATAAATCGGTAATATTTTATATTCTGGTTTTTCTTGCCGCATGTTTATTCATTGCCATTATTGGTAAAGCAATAAGGGTATACGAATTAAGCCGCGAAGCACAGGGTAAAGCTGTGGGCATTAACTGGAACAGGATACATGCAAGTTTATTTGCCCTGTTTTTGGTAGTAGGTTTATATGGTGTATATTGGGAATACACGGTGCATGGCGCCATGTTGTTACCTGATGCAGCATCTGAACACGGAAAGAAAATTGATGAAATGTTTAACTTAACATTAATCATCACCACAATCGTATTTGTGGTTACACACATCCTGTTATTCGGATTTTCTTATATCTACAAATACTCAGCTAAAAGAAAAGCTTACTACTATCCACACAACAATACAATTGAAAAAATCTGGACTATCGTTCCTGCTTTAGTATTAACTGTATTGGTGCTAATGGGTTTCTTAACCTGGAGATCTATTTTCTTCAAAGTAGAAGATCCTAAAAATAAACCATTGCAGATCGAGGTTACTTCAGAGCAGTTTAAATGGTCTATCCGTTATCCTGGAGCTGATGGTGTAGTAGGTAACAAAAACTACAAATTAACTACAGCAACCAATCCACTGGGTATCGATTTTAAAGATCTTAACTCACGTGATGATGAAATGGCTGATGAGATGGTAATCCCTGTTGGGAAACCGGTAAAATTAATCTTAACCAGTAAAGATGTAATTCACAGTTTTTATATGCCGCATTTCAGGGTACAGTTAAATACCGTGCCGGGTATGAGGGTATATTTTGAGTTTACGCCTACAAAAACTACTGCCGAAATGCAGCAGGAAACAAACGATCCTAACTTTAAGTATCTGTTCTACTGTGCTAAAATCTGTGGATCTGGTCACTACAACATGCAGAAAGTTGTACGTGTAGTTTCTGAAGCCGAGTACAAAACCTGGATAGCTGAGCAGAAAACATACTTAAACGATGATTTAAGAAAACAATTTAATTTGCCAGTGGCACCTGCACCTGCAAAAGCAGCAGCAGATTCGACAGCTACAGATACAGCAGCTGTTAAAACTAACCAAATGGCTTTAAATAAATAATATTAAGCAGGAGCGAACGAATTATGTCAACAATAGCATTACACGACGAACACAATCACGATCACGCTGATCATGGGCATCATAAAGAGACTTTGATTTCAAAGTACATCTTTAGTATGGATCATAAAATGATTGCCAAGCAATTTTTAATTACCGGTATTATTATGGCGGTAATTGCAATGGGCTTATCTATTTTATTCCGTATTCAATTGGCATGGCCAGATAAAACTTTCCCATTTTTAGAAACATTTTTGGGTAAATGGGCTGAAGGTGGCCGTATTAAAGCAGATTTTTACCTTGCCCTGGTAACTATTCACGGTACCATCATGGTATTCTTTGTACTTACCGCTGGTTTAAGTGGTACATTCAGTAACTTATTAATCCCGCTTCAGATTGGTGCCAGGGATATGGCTTCGCCATTTCTGAACATGCTTTCGTACTGGTTCTTCTTTATGGCTTGCGTGATCATGATGTCATCATTCTTTATCCAAACGGGACCAGCATCTGGTGGTTGGACGGTTTACCCGCCACTATCTGTTGTAGCCAAGGCTATGCCGGGTTCGGGTATGGGTATGACTTTATGGTTGGTGAGTATGGTACTTTTCGTAGCGTCATCTTTAATGGGTGGTATTAACTACGTAAGTACAATCTTAAACATGCGTACTAAAGGTATGGACCTTTGGAAAATGCCGTTAACCATCTGGGCTTTCTTTTTAACTGCTATTTTAGGTATCTTATCATTCCCTGTTCTTGTAGCGGGTGTAGTGTTAATGGTATTCGACCGTAGCTTTGGAACAAGTTTCTATTTATCAGATATCGTAATGGGTACTGATATTTTACCAAACGAAGGTGGTTCTCCAATTTTATGGCAACACTTATTCTGGTTCTTAGGTCACCCTGAGGTATATATCGTAATTATGCCTGCATTGGGTATCTCATCTGAGGTTATCTCTGTAAACTCGCGTAAACCGATCTTCGGTTACCATGCGATGGTTTATTCACTAATCGGTATTACTGTATTATCATTCATTGTTTGGGGGCACCACATGTTTGTAACCGGTATGAACCCGTTATTGGGTGGTGTGTTTATGATTACAACCCTGATTATCGCGGTACCATCGGCAGTAAAAACCTTTAACTACTTAGCTACATTATGGCGTGGTAATATCCGTTTTACTCCTGCAATGTTATTTGCTATTGGCTTGGTATCATTCTTTATTTCTGGTGGTTTAACCGGTATCTTCTTAGGTAACGCATCACTGGATATTAACTTACACGATACTTACTTTGTTGTTGCCCACTTCCACTTAGTAATGGGATCAGCAGCAATTTTTGGTATGCTTGCAGGTGTTTATCACTGGTTCCCTAAAATGTTCGGTAGAATGATGAATGCCAAACTGGGGTATTTACACTTCTGGTTAACTTTCATCGCAGCTTACCTGGTATTCTTCCCGCTTCACTTCCTAGGTTTAGATGGTGTACCACGTCGTTACTATGCATTTACCGAGTTTGAGTTTATGAAAAAATGGTTAACAGTTAACGTATTTGTAACCTGGGCAGCTATTATGGCCGCACTTGCTCAAGTAGCGTTCTTGTTTAACTTCTTCTACTCAATCTTTAAAGGAAAAGTATCTCCTCAAAATCCTTGGGAATCTAATACATTAGAGTGGACTGCACCGGTTGAGCACCTACATGGTAACTGGCCTGGAGAAATTCCAACTGTTTACAGATGGCCATATGATTACAGCAAACCTGGTCATGACGCAGACTTTATTCCTCAAACTGTTCCTTTCTCTCAAACCATGAGCTCTAATCTGCCTCACGATTTTGAAGGAAATGCGGAAGCAGAAAAAATTCAGCAGGACTGGGAATTAGCTAATCCTGTTACAGAAAACAAGGGCTAGTTTAAGCTTTAAATAAAATTTTAAAAGGGGTATCTGATTAAGTTTCTGCTTATCCGGATACCCTTTTCATCTTAATAGATATATGGTCAGTAGATCAGAACAACGTTTCATTAGTATTAATCTTATAACCATTGTAGTTACGCTACTGGTTATACTTGCCGGAGGTATTGTGCGCAGTACAGGCTCGGGCATGGGCTGTCCGGATTGGCCTAAATGTTTCGATCGTTATATTCCACCAACTGATGTATCGCAGCTTCCTGCCGATTATAAAGAAAAATATGTAGCGGGCAGGTTAAAAAAGAATGAGAAGTTTGCCAAATATTTAGAAAGCATGGGTAAAGTTGCCCTGGCTGATAGTATAAGGCATGATAAAAGCATTACCATACCTGAAGAGTTTAATCCAACCAAAACCTGGACGGAGTATTTAAACCGCTTGGCTGGTGTAGCCGCTGGGATATTCCTTTTTTTAACCGTTGTTTTTTCTTTTACCTATCGTAAAACAGCCAAAAGGATTATTGTATTAAGTATCCTAAACCTTTTGGTAGTTGGCTATCAGGGTTGGTTAGGGTCTATAGTGGTATCAACCAACCTTACCCAGTGGGTAGTAACTGTACACATGCTTTTAGCGCTGGTTATATTAGCCATTTCTATTTATACCTATAATTACGCTAAACAGCTAAATAAGACACCTTCTGTTATTATGTACAGGATATTATGGCTGAAAGGATTTTTGTTCTTTACCTTGATAATCAGCATTATTCAGATTGTTTTAGGTACTGATGTAAGAGAAGCTATTGATGAAATTGCAAAAGCACTGGCTTATAACAGTAGAAATACATGGATTTCGAAAGTTGGCTCAGTATTTTCTTACCACCGCGATTTAGCTATTTTGGTTGTGGTAACCAATGCCATAGTTTATAAAATGGTTATCGACCGTTTTAGTGGCAAAGCTGCGCCATTGTTAACGGCACGGTTTATTTTAATTACGCTCCTGGTTCAGTTGTTAAGTGGATTTGCATTGGCTTACATTGCTTTTCCACCTGTAGCGCAGGCATTACATATCCTGTTCTCAACACTGTTATTTAGTTTACAGTTTTATCTATACCTGTTGGTTTACCGAACAAGTACGTATAAACAATAATTTTTAAGGAAATTGAAACAATATCTTTCAGATTTTTCTAAACTTATCAAATTCAGGCTATCGTTTACGGTGGTGTTTTCGGCATCGATTTCTTTTTTAATCGGACAGAAAATGCAGGTGGGAAGAGGCCATATCCCTACTATTGACTGGGGAAATTGGCTAATCCTGATTGCCGGTGGATTTTTAGTTACTGCAGCGGCAAACTGTTTTAACGAGATAATAGAAAAGGATCTTGATAAACTAATGTCGAGAACAAAAGATCGCCCAATGCCTGCAGGTAGGATGACAACCGGACAGGGTTTAATTTTGGGTGTATTTATGGCATTTTTAGGTACATGGCTGTTAGGACATTTAAACCTCGAAACGGGGCTACTATCGGTATTTTCGATTCTGCTATATGCTTTTGCTTATACACCATTAAAAAGAAAATCGCCAATTGCTGTTTTTGTAGGCGCAATCCCTGGGGCATTACCACCACTTATCGGTTATTTGGCTGCTTTTGGTAGTTTAAAGGCTGAAATGTTTTACGCAATAGACTATAATATTGCAGTTATTTTATTCCTGATCCAGTTTGTATGGCAGTTTCCACACTTTTGGGCAATTGCCTGGGTGTTGGATGATGATTATAAAAAAGCCGGATTCAGATTATTGCCGTCCAAAAAAAGAGACAAAACAACAGCTTTGATTACCTTTTTAAGCACATTGATTTTAATCCCGGTAAGTTTATTGCCAACCATTTATGGTTTTGGCGGTTATTACATTGGCGGTTTATCGTTAATTGCCGGATTGATTTTTAGCTGGTTGGCTTTTAAACTTTTAATGAACAGAGAACTGATTGATGCAAAGAAAGTGATGTTCTGTTCATTTTTTTACATCCCGGCTGTACAGTTGGGCTTATTATTAAATTTTATAGCAAAATAACTTATGGTTATCACAATGGAAAAAATCCAGGATACATTTGATCCAAAACCCAGAAAGTTTATTGTTTGGCTATTTGTAGTATCATCTACCATTATGTTTGGGGGCTTTACCAGTTATTACCTGGTATTTGCCGCATCTAAAGGTAAAGGGCATGGTTTAGTATTGCCCGATGCATTTATTTACTCAAGCTTAGTAATTATAGCAAGCAGTATTACCCTTTTTTTAGCGTCTAAAGCGCTACGGAAACTTAATTTCAGCTTACAGCGCAACCTGCTTTGGGTTACTGTTATATTGGCCATTGCTTTTGGCATAATGCAGTTTAATGCGTGGGGAAGTATGGTGAGGACCGGTGCTACTTTAGTAGGTAACAATGCCGCCATTTCTTTTATTTATGTGGTGTCGGGCATGCACTTATTGCACATTATTGCAGGTGTTGGCCTTATTATTAATGCATTAGCAGGTAGCTATAAAAACATTCCTGCTGCTAAAAGCCAGTACAGAATGGAAATTGCTTCTATTTTTTGGCATTTTATAGATATATTATGGATATATCTGTATGTTTTTTTACTTTTGAACCGTTAAATTTGTTAACAAACTATTATACTATTTCCAAATGAATGCAGTATCACAATTAGATCAAGTTAAAACCGGACCATGGAATGGTGGTCGTTCTCCGTGGTCGGTAGAATATGGCAAAATCATGATGTGGTTTTTCCTTTTGTCAGATGCTTTTACCTTTTCATCTTTATTGATCTACTACGGCGCTCAGCGTTTTTCTAAATTAACATGGCCAGCCCCTGATAAGGTTTTCCAATCTATCCCGGGCGTTATGGAGCATGGTGCACCACTGGTATTTGTGGGTATCATGACTTTTATATTGATTATGAGTTCGGTAACTATGGTATTGGCTGTAGAAGCTGGGCACAGACGTTCTAAAAAAGAAGTAATCGGCTGGATGATTGCAACCATCATTGGTGGTTTCATGTTCTTAGGCTGTCAGGCAATTGAGTGGACTCACTTACACCACGATGGTTTCTGGTGGGGACATATCCCATCTGCAGAAGAATTAAAACACTTCTTCAATAAACCTGAAGATGTATCTTTGATCGCTTCGCAACAATTTGCAAACTTGTTCTTCACGATTACAGGTTTCCACGGTTTCCACGTATTCAGTGGGGTTATCATTAATATCATCATCCTGATTATGACGATTAATGGTACTTTCGAAAAACGCGGACATTATTTAATGGTTGAAAAAGTTGGTTTATACTGGCACTTCGTAGATTTAGTATGGGTGTTCGTATTTACATTCTTCTACTTGGTTTAATTTATCATTCTATAAAAATATTTTTATGTCAGAGCACTCACATACAACAGAAGAACACGGACACGATGATCATGCAGGTTTATCAAAAGGTAAAATCTGGAAGGTTTTTGGTATCCTTTTATTAATCACCGTAATCGAGTTTATCATTGCATTGGTATTAATCCCGAAAGGAATTATGACCCAACATTTTGGTAACTACGTTTACATTGTATTAACCTTGTTAAAAGCATTTTATATTGTTGCGTACTTTATGCACTTAAAGTATGAGAAACTGGGCTTACAGCTTGCGTTAACCGTATCATTCATTTTTATTATTTACTTTATTGTTTTAATGTTAACAGAAGGTGGGTTTTTAAACCTGCACATGATGCACCATTAATGAAAAGAAACCCTATAAAAAAGGTATTAATCCTGGTAAGCATTTTAGCTATACCGGGATTTTTGTTTTTTTACTTATTGCCTCACTTTGCAAAAAACAGGTATAAGAGTTTACCCATTTTTGGTGAAAAGGTTGTTGCATCAACTTTCCATAGTGTAAAGGGAAAAAAAATCCCAGATACGATCTACCACCTGGTTCCTGACTTTAAACTGATCAACCAGCATAGCGATACCGTTAGCTGGAAATCACTTGAGAATAAAATTGTAGTACTTAACCTGTTCTATTCAGGGGCCGGTAGTCAGCAAACCAACAAATACATTAAACAGCTATCTGACGGTTATGAACAAAAACCATTGGTTAAGTTTTTAAGCTTATCGGTAGATCCTGCTGATAAAAGTAAATTGAAAGAATTTGCAGCCGGTTTTAAAGCGAAAGAAGGCAAGTGGGATTTTCTGGCTGGCGATACTGCACAAACCTACCCTTTGATTAAACAGGGCTTACTGCTGGATGTGATCGAAGACGATACCAAAGAAAAACCAACATTCATTTTCGGTAATAAAATTCTGCTCATCGATAACTTGCACCGCATCCGTGGCATGTACGATGCTGATAATGCCGAAGCCAATGCACGTTTGGAAGATGAAATTAAAGTGCTTATTGCAGAATACCTGAGAAACGTTAAGGACGGCCGCTAAATTAGTTGGGATTTAGAGTTGGGAGTCTTGAGTCCTAATTCTGCCAATTACATTAAATAAATATAAAAGAGATTAAATAATACTCATGGAAAATAGCCCGATTGAGAAAAAATATAATAAATGGATCATTATCCTATCCATTTTTATCCCTGTTGCCGTAGCCTTTTTGTTTGTGGTTAAATTAAAAGACTTGGGGATTGATGCACCAACCCTTCCTTTTTTACCTCCTATTTATGCGACTATTAATGGCATAACAGCCATATTGTTGGTGGTTGCTGTTTGGGCAATCAAAAATGGCAAGGTTAATCTGCACCAAAACTTAATGAAAACGGCCATTGGTTGTTCTGTATTGTTTTTAGTACTATATATTGCTTATCACATGACTACACCATCAACTAAGTTCGGTGGCGATGGTACGATAAAATATATTTACTTCTTTATCCTTTTAACACATATACTGCTTTCTGTAGCCATTATCCCTTTGGTATTGGTTACCTATGTGAGGGCATTGGCCGAGCGTTTTGATAAACACAGGAAAATTGCAAAAATAACTTTTCCATTATGGCTGTACGTAGCAATAACCGGAGTTGTGGTGTACCTGATGATTTCGCCGTATTATCAGTATTAGTAGCTTTATTGAGTACAAAAATAGATGAAGCCTTACCCAAAAATGTAAGGCTTTTTTAGTTATAGTTGCTTTAGCATTTGCTTTAAACCATTTTTTTTTCCACTTTTATGTATCACTATACCCACAAAATGATTCTTAAATTTTGTAAGTGTGCATATATCAACTAATTTATGGCTATAGGAAGGATTGAAGACGAGCATAAGCTTATAGAAAGAATCGTTGGAGGAGATGAACAGGCTTTCTCTGTTTTATTCTTCAACTATCTTCCTGTACTTCAGATTTTTGCTACAAAATTTACTAAATCAGATGATGCTGCAGAAGAAATTATCCAGGATGCTTTTTTAAGGGTTTGGCTAAACCGCGATAAATTGGCAGAAATAGAGAATGTTAGGGCATATCTTTATAAATATGTTTCAAATGAGTGTTTGAGTTATCTCCGTAAAAAGCTTAAAGAAGATAAAGTGATCGATGCTTTTACCAATAAGCAACCTAGCAGTCACAATAGTACATCCGAAGAAATCAATTTAAATGAAATTACCAAAATCATTTCGGTAGCTGTAGAAAAACTGCCCGAACAGCGTAAAAATATATATCAATTGAGTCGTCGTGATGGGAAAAGCATTCCAGAAATAGCCGAAATATTAAATATTTCTCCAAATACCGTTAAAAACGCACTTGTAATATCGCTTAAATCCATAAGATTACACCTCAATCAGCATGGTATTACCTTTGTTTTTCCATTGATTTTATTCTTTTTTAAAATAAAATAAAAAAAAGAGAAATCCCGATAGTCCTAATTTTCTTTTACTGCTTCTTAGTATCAGAATCTTTATGGAAGAACGTATACATTATCTCTTACAACAGTTTTCAGCTAAAACATTAAGTCCTGCAGAAAGAGAAGAACTTTTGGCTTTGGTTGATAACGGATCTACAATACTAAGCAGCGAAATTGTGAAAATGATCGTTGCTGAGGAAGATTGTATAACCGAAGTAGTAGAAGAAAGGTGGAATCCTGTTCTCAATAAAATCCTGACTATTGATAAACCAAAAGCTGCTCCCCGCAGAATTTTAATGAATACCATAAAGTGGGCGGCGGCAGCAGTTGTTTTCATCACGCTCTCTGTTACAGGTTATATATCCTTAAATAAAAAGAAGGAGCACGTTTTTGTAACAGATGTTGCTCCGGGTAAAAATAAGGCAATCCTTACCTTGGCTGATGGTAGAAAGATTTCACTTTCTGATGCTACCACAGGTGATATAGCCAAAGAGGCGGGTTTATCCATTACCAAAACAGCAGATGGACAACTTGTTTATCATATTGCCGAATCAGAAAATGTTGATGATACAAGGGTGAATACCATAACTACTCCCAAGGGAGGGCAATGGCAGATCCGTTTACCTGATGGCTCTACTGTATGGCTAAATGCAGCATCATCAATTCAATATTCCTTAAATATAGGTATAGCCAAACAGCGTTTGGTAAGACTTGACGGAGAGGCTTATTTCGAAGTGGCAAAAGATAAATCACACCCTTTTATTGTAGAAACGGATAAACAATCAGTCGAGGTACTGGGTACACACTTTAATATCAATAGCTACCGCGACGAAATGGTAACCAAAACTACTCTTTTAGAAGGTAGCGTGCGTGTATTGCACAAAAGCACTAACCAAAGCGAAATATTAAAACCTGGCGAACAATCAATCGTATCATTAACTGGTATTGATGTAAAAGAAGCTGATGTAGACGAAGCCATCGCCTGGAAAAATGGCTATTTCATGTTTGATAATGAAAGACATGCCAGTATTTTACGTAAAGTGGCGCGTTGGTATAATGTAGAGATCGAATATGCCGATCCTGAAGCGAAAAATGTAATGTATTATGGAACGGTAAGCCGTTTTGAAAAAATATCGAAAGTCTTAACCAAACTAGAGCAAACCGGAAAGGTTCGCTTCGATATTAAAGGTAATACCATTATTGTGCATAAAGAATGACGCAAATCAGATGGTGGCTTAACTATCCGCCATCTTAAAAATAAACAACTAATTAATCAACCTTAACCTAACAAATGATGAATAAACTTCGACAACACTTCTGACGATTCTACGCTGAATAAATAAAAAAAGGAGTGCTTGCAACACCCCTTTAAATATCTGCTCAGTTATTCCGTAAACCGGAATCGATTAAAAATCAATTTATTTCTTGGATAACCGCGAAACGCTTTTTGGCGTCCAAACTTAATTGCGTTCCGCACAAAAACAGACTATTAAATGTACAAAATTTATATCAGAATTTTATGTACGCATCGACGCTACATTCCTAAATTGCTATTAATTATGAAGTTAGTTACGGTCATATTGCTTGCCTCGTTAATGCAGGTAAGTGCAGCTTCATTTGGCCAGCTGGTTACATTAAAGGAAAATAATGTAACATTGGAGAAAATGTTCAAAGAAATCAGACAACAAGCTGGTTACGATGTTCTATTATCTACCAATAAAATAAAAAGTACCACAACAATTAATGCGGACTTCAATAATGCAACCATTGATGAAGTAATGCGGAAAATAATTTCGGGGATAGATTTAACCTATACAATTGAGGATAAGACTATTCTAATCAGACCCATAGAGAAATCACTATTTGATAAAGTTGTTGACTACTTTGCCGAAGTTAAGGTAACTGGTAAAGTAAGAGACAAAAATGGAAATGCTTTACCAGGCGTAAGTGTTAAAGAAAAAGGAGTATCAAATGGAGTATCAACAAACAGTTCAGGAGATTATACAATCAGTGTAAACGATCGTGGAACTTTGGTTTTCAGTTATGTTGGTTATAAAACTATCGAAGTGGCAATAAATGGCAAAACAAGTGTCAACGTAACTCTAGAGGAGGATGCTGCGCTGCTAAACGAAGTTGTAATCACAGGTATGGGTACACAGGTTGATAAACGCACATTTACAGGGGCTACCTCAAATTTAAGGGTCGCCGATGCAGAAATAGGTGGTTTGCCCGATCCAAGTAGGATGTTAGATGGTAAAGTTGCCGGTGTTGTGGTTCAAAATACCTCAGGTACATTTGGTACCGCACCTAAAATCAGGGTTCGTGGTGCAACTTCTATTTATGGAAGTTCTAAACCACTTTGGGTTGTTGATGGTGTGATTTTAGAAGATGTGGCCGACGTAAGTTCCGACGCTTTATCATCGGGTGATGCCTTAACCTTAATCAGTTCGGCTGTAGGTGGTTTAAACTCAAACGATATTGAGTCGTTCCAGATTTTAAAGGATGGTGCTGCTACCTCTATCTATGGTGCTAAAGGTATGGGTGGGGTAATTGTTGTAACAACCAAAAGGGGTAAAAATGGTGTAAGTTCTTTCAACTATGTATCAGAATTTACAACCAGGGCAACACCTTCTTACAATAACTTTAACATCATGAACTCTCAGGAACAAATGGGTGTTTACCAGATGTTGGAGCAAAGAGGTTGGTTAAATAACTCTTCAGTTGCCAATGCATCTAGCAGTGGTGTTTATGGAAAGATGTATCAATTAATCAATTCTGGTCAGCTTCTAAATACACAGGAATCTAAAAATGCTTATTTAAGAGAAGCTGAATACAGAAATACCGACTGGTTTGATCAGTTATTCAGTAATGCTGTTGCGCAAAATCACTCCATCAGTATTAGCTCTGGTAGTGAAAAAGCACAATATTATTCATCTTTAAGTGCAATTAGCGATCCAGGATGGTCTAAACAAAGTAAATTCAAAAGATATACGGCAAACTTTAATGCCACCTATAATTTACGCGACGACTTAAAATTAACCTTACTTTCTAACGGATCATACCGTGATCAGAGAGCGCCTGGTACTTTAGCTGGTCGTACAGATGCTGTTTTTGGTAGAATACTTCGTGATTTTGACATCAATCCATTCTCGTTTGCCTTAAATTCATCAAGAACATTAGATCCAAATGAAACTTATGTCAGAAATTATGCGCCATTCAATATTCTGAAAGAACTGGATAATAACTATATTGATTTAAATGTTGCTGATGTTAAGTTTCAGGGTGAAATCAACTGGAAAGCCTTAAAAACGTTAAACTTTAGTTTTCTTGCTTCAACCAGGTATCAACAAACCTCACAACAGCACTATATCAAGGATGAATCTAACCAGGCAATGGCCTACAGGGCAATGGGTACAACGATCATAAGAGATGCCAACCCATTATTGTATACAGATCCTAGTGTATTATATGCTGTTCCGGTTTCAATTTTACCATCAGGTGGTATTTACAACCGTACAGATAATAAATTAACGAGTAACGATTTCCGTTTAATTGGCCAATACAATGAAACTTTTGGCGAAAAACACACGATTGACTTCGTGGGTGGATCAACCTTAAGTAATATCACCAGAAATAACAACTTTAACAGGGGTTGGGGTTTACAATATGGCTTAGGTGAGATTCCTTTTACCGATTATCGTATTTTTAAAAGAGCTGCTGAAGAAAACACCAATTATTTCTCGGTTGGAAACACCAGAAGTAAAGAGGTGGCATTTTTTGGTGAAGCGGCTTACACTTACGATAATAAATACACCATTAAAGCAACCGGAAGGTACGAAGGTTCTAACCGTTTAGGTAAAGCTACTTCTGCCAGATGGATGCCAACCTGGAGCGTATCAGGATTGTGGAATGTAATGGAAGAAAAATTCTTTAAAGACCTGAATACACCGTTTTCTAGCTTATCATTAAAAGGTTCTTATGGTTTATCGGCCAATAGAGGACCGAATTATGTAACCAACTCACAGGCTATTTACAGCAGCTACACGCCATGGAGACCTACACCTGGTGATAAAGAAGTTGGTTTACAACTTGATAATTTAGAGAACTCGGAATTAACTTACGAGAAAAAACACGAGATCAACATCGGTACAAGTTTTGGTTTATTCAAAAACAGAATTGCGGTAGATGTAGACTGGTATAAGCGAAATAACTTCGACCTTATCGGTATCGTAAATACACAAGGTTTAGGTGGTGAAATTACCAAATATGGTAACGTTGCCGATATGAAATCGAGCGGTATTGAGGTAAGTCTTGCTGCTACCATCATTAAAAACAAAGATTTCTCTTGGACTTCTAACTTTATCTACACGCACACGCAAAATAAAGTTACCAAATCAGAAAATAATGCAAGGGTTATTGATTTAATTACCGGACAAGGTTATGGCCGTCAGGGTTATGCAGCACGTTCGTTATTTTCAATCCCATTTGTAAAATTACAGGATGATGGTTTACCGGTATTTACCAATAGCGATGGTTCTGAAACCGTTACTGGTGTATATTTGCAAAACAGAGATAAAACAGATTTCCTTAAATATGAAGGTACTTTGGAGCCAACAGACTTAGGAAGTTTTGGTAATATATTCTCTTATAAAGCATTCAAATTAAACGTGTTCCTTACTTATTCTTATGGTAACGTAGTACGTTTAGATCCAGCCTTTAAAACAGGTTATTCTGATTTAGATGCAACTACCAGAGAATTTTTTGATGCCTGGACTGTTCCTGGTGATGAGTTGAGAACCAATATACCAGTAATTTTAGATTCGAGATATATCAGGAACGACTCTGATTATGGAATCGCTTACAACTCTTATAATTACTCTAGTGCAACTGTTGCTAAAGGTGATTTTGTTAGGTTGAAAGATATTTCTTTATCATACGATTTCCCTAAAGATAAATTAGCCAAAATAGGCCTTGCCTCTGCAGGATTGCGTGTTAATGCAACAAACTTATGGTTGCTTTATGCCGATAAGAAACTTAACGGACAAGATCCTGAATTTGCAAATGCGGGTGGTGTAGCCATGCCATTGCCAAAACAATACACCTTAACATTAAGAGTTGGATTTTAATTAATGACATTTAAGATGAAAAATAAATATTTATTTGTAGCCATTGGTGTAATTACAAGCTTAGGTATTTCTTCATGTAAGAAATACCTGGATGTATTACCAGATAATAGAGCAGAATTAAATACTACTGAGAAGATTGCCAAAATGCTGGTTTCTGCCTATCCACAAAATTCGTACGTTTTGGCAACCGAATTGTCTTCAGATAATGTTGACGATTACGGAGAATCGAATCCTTATGGCGACAGAATGTCGTCGCAGATATTTAACTGGCAAGACGTAACTGAAACCAACAATGACGGTATTGATGTTTTATGGGGTTCATGCTATAGTGCTATTGCCAGTGCCAATGCTGCACTAGCAGCCATTGAAGAACAAGGTAACCCCGCATCTCTTTCTGCACAAAGGGGGGAAGCATTGGTTGCAAGAGCATACGGACACTTTTTATTGGTGAACATTTTTGCGCAGCATTATTCACCTACAAAATCAACAACCGATTTAGGTGTAACTTACATGACCAAGTCTGAAACTACCCTAAATCCTAAATACACTAGAAATACAGTTGCTGAGGTATACGATTTAATGATCAAAGATTTGGAGGCTGGCCTTCCATTAATTAATGATGCATCTTACGTAAGTGCTAATGCAGCTAAATTCCATTTTAATAAGTCGGCTGCAAATGCTTTTGCTGCAAGGTTATTTCTGTATAAAGGCGATTGGCAAAAAGCAATTGACTATGCTACTGCTTCTTTCAGTAATGCACCTTCTGCTTACTTAAGAGACTGGGCATATATTTCAACTTTTAGTGCAAATTTTGGAAATACTTCAAGAGAGTACAATGCCAGTTCTATTAAAGCTAATTTTTTAATCAATACACCTGCTTCTAATATTGGGATTCAATTTGGGCCTTATTATGATGGTAGCCGCTATTCTCATGGCAGGTATATTGCCGACAGGGAAACGGTTTTAACATTAAGAACACCACATGGTACTTACACTGGGGCTCCTGGTTACAGGATCAGAACCTATGTTTATTCTGGTGCAAACTTAGATAAGGTTTTATTGCCACACGATTCTTATCAGTTTGAGATTACAGATCCTGTTGCAGGTTTTGGTTTCAGACATGGTGTATTTGCATCATTCACAGCAGAAGAGGCTATACTTACCAGAGCAGAAGCTAATATCATGTTGAAAAATTATTCAGCAGCAGTTGCCGATATGCAACTTTTTGTAAGCAATACCTATACAGTTGCTAATCCGGTTGTTTCTGAAACTTCTATTAATAACTGGGCTAACGGAATGGCGTATTCAACTGCGGCAGTATCAACGGCTAAAAAGAAATTTAATGCCGAATTCCCAATTGAAGCCGGTACGCAGGAAAATATGCTTCATGCAGTATTGTACTATAAAAGGATAGAAACTTTACACACTGGTTTACGCTGGTTTGATGTAAAACGTTACGGAATTGAAATCACCAGACGTACTATTGTTGCCGGTGCAGTTGGTCCTATTAGTACTAATACCCTGGTAGTTAGAGATAATAGAAGGGCATTACAATTGCCTCAAGATGTAATAAGTTCTGGTTTAACACCTAATCCAAGATAAACATGAAATTCGTAAAATTTTATACCGTCCTATTTGCAAGCACGTTAATGATTACTGCTTGTAATAAAGAAAAGTTGGATCCAAACAGTGTTTTTGTTGATTCGACTATTGAGAAAAATCCATTAGATAATTACATCTACAATAATTACGTGTTAAATTATAACATCGATATTTTATACAAGTTTGTAGATAAGGAATCTGATCAAAACTATAACTTGCTTCCTGCCAGTTATAATAGCTCGATCCGATTAACCAAATTATTTAAATATTTAGGCTTTGAACCTTATGATGACATCACAGGTAGCAAAGCATTTATTAAAAGGTATTTTCCAAAAGTGATTAATTACATTGGAGAAGCCGCTTATAGAAATAATGGTACCAAAATTTTGGGTACAGCAGAAGGTGCGAAGAAAATAACACTTTATGAAGTAAACAGATTAACTGCTACTACAGGTGCTAACGCTGATTTTTTAACAGACAGTTATTTTCACACCATTCACCATGAATTTCAGCACATTTTAAATCAAACTACAGAGTTTCCTACAAGTTTCAGATCAATTTCTGGAAACACTTATGTAGATGATCTTTGGGTTTCAAACTGGGCTACACCAGGAGCAGCAATTGCGGCAGGTTTTATATCACCTTATGCGAGCAGTTCTGATAAAGAAGATTTCGCTGAACTTTACTCGTTTTACATTACATTATCCGCAACCCAGTTTAATGCAATGTTAAATGTTACAGGTAGTACTGCTGCGGGCAGAACCATTATCAACAATAAAATCGTAGCGGTTAAAAACTATATGTTATCGGTTTGGAATATTGATATGGATTTATTAAGGGCTAATATTATAGCCAGAAAAGCCAACTTAGTCAATTTCGATCAAACAACATTATAAGTTATTATATTATGAAAAGAAATTATTATTTATTGTTATTGATACCATGTTTTCTTTTTGCCGCTTGCGATAAAAAGAGAGAACGGGTATTTGAAGATAGTCCAACCGAACGGTTGAATGCCGCGGTGGCCAATGCACAAACCATCCTGAAAAGTAAGCCTAACGGCTGGATTATGCAGTATTTCCCAGGAGATAATGCACAATATGGTGGTGCTAATCTTTTTGTAAACTTTACATCAAACGCCGATGTCAATGTACAAGCTGATTATGTATCAAGTAATGTAACCAGTACTTATAAGGTTTACCCTGGTGCCGGACCAATTTTAACTTTCGATACTTATAACTCGATTTTCGGTTTTTTTGCAGCGCCTGGTGCAATTTCTCAGCAAGTTAATAATGATGTTGGCTTAGGCGGTGATATCGAGTTCTTAGTAATGAAAGCTACAGCAGACTCGGTAATTTTAAAAGGCAGAAAAAGAGGCAATCGTATTGTATTGGTACCTATGCCAGCGGGTTCAGCTACGGTAATTACCAATTACAAAACTTCATATGCTCGTTTCTATAGTCCTAATTCATATCGATTTGAAACTGCAAAAGGTCAAACCGAATTAGAATTTGGCTGGTTTAATAGTTTGCTTTCAATGACTACAACTTATTCAGTAAGGGCAACAGAAACCGGCGTATCTTTTTATGCTGAATCTGAAATTGATGGTATTAAGTTTAAAGATTTAACTTATAAGCCAGCCACAACTGCTTATCCTAATGGTTATTATGATAATGCTGCAGGAACTGTAAAACTGGTTCCGGTATTTTAAACTTATCACAATCCTGTAAAGATCTCCGCCACTTGTGCGGAGATCTTTATCTTAAAATTTTTGCTAACCCAGATCTTCTTTAATGAAAACAATAATTTTTCAGATAATGAGCTATCTCATTTTTATTTCCAATCATATCTGCTTTTTATTGATCAGGGAAAAACCCATTTCTCAGTTTTGATGGGAGCTAACATAATATTGGCATTGATCGTGATTTTGTTAGGCTTGTATGACTATCAGCTTCATTATAAAAAACAGGAGGGGTCAGTGTTTCGTTTGGCCTGCTTTTTATCCTGAATATTACGATGTGGGCATTCAATGGTGCCTATCTGTTCGTCGCCATCAATGCCGTATTATGGATCGCTTTCTTTTTATTTAAGAAACACCTTGTAGTGAAAGAAAATTTGGCAGGGTAATTTAGAGAAATATTCAAGCTCTCATAAATAGGAAAGCCTCACCCTAAAAAGTGAGGTTTTTTTATGACATAATTTTTAAACCCCTCCATGCGTTTATTCTTATATTTGTAATCCATGAAGAAGAAAGCAATTTTTATCCTGTTTGTGCTGGTATTTACCTGTGCTATAAGTCCTAATGTAAATGCACAATGTGCCATGTGTAGCATTAACGCCGAGCAGGGTGCTAAAAATGGCAATACGCAAACCGCAGGTTTAAATACTGGCGTATTGTACCTGTTATCTGTACCTTATTTAATGGCGGTAATTGTGGGTGTGGTTTGGTACAAAAAATACCGTAAAAAGAATATCCACCTCAACATGAAGAAAGAACCTTTTAACTTAAATTAAAAGAGTGCAGGGCCAAACTTCAAAGTTATATGCCATTGTGCATTGTAAATGCCCGCATTGCCGTAGGGGATCTATTTTTACCGGCACCATGTATGGCTGGAACATTCAGCATACCAAAGAAATCTGCGGTCATTGTGCACAGCGTATCGAGATTGAACCCGGTTACTTTTATGCCGCCATGTATGTAAGTTATGCCATGAACGTAATCGAAATGCTTCTGGCCAGTTTCATTACTTATTTGTTTTTCGGACCGCTTACCGATGCTACTTTCTGGCATTACCTCATCGTTATTTTTGCTGGCTGTTTTATCCTGTACCCCTTTAATTACCGGTATTCGAGGATCATATTGCTTCATATTTTATCGCCGAATATAAAGTACAAGCCGTATTACGATAAGTGATATTGGTTAATTGTTTAAATTGTATAAATCGGTTAACTGTTGGTTTGGCGTGAATTAACCAATTTGCAGTTCACAATTTGCAGTTACCAATGAACAAATGACAAGTGAACGAATAAACCAATTGGCTGTTCGCAATTCCCAATAAACAAATTACGAATGAGGCAATCGCCAATGAACAAATAACAAATTACGAATGACCAATAAACATTTTGCAACGATTAACCAATTAACCGCTTAACCAGTTAACCATAAAACTGTATGCTTAAAAAAGAAACATTAAACTTTATAAAAAACGTTGCCGAAAACAATAATCGCGAATGGTTTGCAGCAAACAAAGATGTATACGAAGCTGCAAAGGCCGATGTGCTTGAACTTGTTGCAAGTTTAATTCCTGAGCTGGCCAAGATAGATCCGTTACTTTCGGCAGAGGCCGATCCTAGAAAGAGCCTGTTGCGCATTTACCGGGATGTACGTTTCAGTAAAAACAAAGACCCTTATAAAAACAACTTCGGTATCTGGTTTTCGGCCAAAAGCAAGGGTGGCAATGAACCGGGCTATTATCTACACATTCAACCCGGCAAAGGTTTTCTGGCAGGTGGTTACTGGATGCCTGAAGCACCACATTTAAAACTTATCCGGCAGGAAATTGATTATAACATCGGCGATTTTAAAGAAATCATCAATGAAAAAGATTTTAAGAAAAACTTTAAGCTGGGTGTTGATAACGCATTAAAGAATGCCCCAAAAGGTTATGACCCCGCAGATCCTAACATCGAATTTTTAAAGTTGAAAAGCTTCGAAGCCATTACAAAAATTGATGATGAAGAATTTTTAAAACCAAACCTCGTTAATAAGTTGATAAGTTCTTTTAAAACAGTACAACCTTTAGTTGCATTTTTACGGAACGCCATTGAGCAGTAATAATCAATAACCAATTTGCAATAAATAATTAAGAACCAAAAAGTAATTTCGAAGCAATACTTTCTTAATACTTGCTACTTAATACTTGCTACTGAATACTCGCTACTAAATACTTGATACCTAATACTCGAACCTAACACTAAACCCTGAAAATAAAAACAATGAAAAATACCTTTCTTGCCTTTGCCTTTCTCCTCTTTATTTCTTCACTAACTTCCTGTGTGGTATTATCGCCCAAAAAGTATAAGGCTTTATTGGGAACGAAAGATTCGCTTTATACAGCCTTTAACGAAGGTTTGATTAAAATCGAAAATCTTGAAAAAGAAGTGGCTAAATTGAAAAAAGATACCACATTAATGGCCGAAGAACTGCGCGACCTGCAGAACAGCTACAATACCGTTGATGCAAACTATAAAAAGCTTAAAAGCAACTCCTCAACCGAAATTACCAAATTATCAGGCGATCTGGCCGCCCGGGAAAAACGTTTAAAGGAAGTAGAAGAAGTTTTACGCAAACGCGATGAAGCCACCAATGCATTAAAAGAAAAACTGCAGCAGGCTTTGCTGGGCTTTACCAAAAGCGGTTTAACCGTTGAAATTAAAAACGGTAAAGTGTATGTTTCTTTAACTGATAAACTTTTATTCCCTTCAGGAAGTATCATTATCGATGAAAAAGGAAAACAGGCTTTAACGCAATTGGCAAACGTACTGAAACAGCAGCCGGAAATTAACATTGCTGTTGAAGGACATACCGATAACCAGAAAATAAACAATTTAGGCCAGATCAAGGATAACTGGGATTTAAGTGTGCTCAGGGCAACATCCGTAGTACGTTATTTAACTGAGAATGAAAAAGTAGAGAGCGTAAGGATGACAGCCACCGGTAAAGGCGAATTCCAGCCTCTGGGTACCAATGCAAATGCTGATGGCAGAAGCAAAAACAGAAGAATTGAGATTGTGCTTTCTCCAAAACTGGATGAACTATATAACCTGATTAAATAGCAGTTGGCAGTTTACAGTTTACAGTTGGCAATTTGCAGTTAACAATTAAACAATCCTGCAATTGAACAATTAACCGATTAGCCCAATGAACTAATGACTAGTGAACTAATGAACTAAAAAAGTCTTGCATAACCTGCAAGACTTTTTTTTATAAATTCTGATGGCGGCGGTACGATTTTAAAATCTTAAAGGTATGTTCAAACTCACTACCGCTCAGGTTCGAATAATCCGGCATCGAAAGTTTATGTACCGTTAAGAAATTAAGCAGTTCTTTAATCACATTCGATACCTCTTCCGATTCTTCGGTATGTTTTAGGGTATCTATTTTACTCAGCAGAAGCGAAATCTCGAACATCTTAAAATCGTTATTTCCGGTAATTTGGAGACCTGCATTGGCTTCTATCAGCGCCTGTTCATAATTGTTCGTTGCATTATAAAAGTTTGCTTTAAAAATACTGAAACTGGCCAGGATAAAATTAGTGTGGTAAGTATATTCGCTGCTGATAATCTTATCCACAAACTGCATAATGCGTTGTGCCTTTTTAAAGTAGTTAAGTTTAATATAGGTTTGACCTAAGTGCAACAGCAGGAACGGCGAAAAAACGGAATGCCGTACGTAAAAAATATTAGGATATTTACTTAAAATAGCCATAATAAAACGATGGCACTCTGCATAACTTTTTTGTGAAAACAGGGTAATTAATACCAGACGGTAGGATAACATTTCAGTTGCCGTAATCTCATCGTTCCTTTTCGGACCGCTCCGGTCTATATCCTGGCAAAGTTTGATAATCTTATCTTCTAATGTTTTGCTCTCGTTAGGCTTGTTTACAATATTGTTGTAAAAATACAGGATCAGATCATAAGGGTTGATAGGAAACAGTTCGCCAAGACGTTTGTAATTCCTTTTAAGCAATTGCATGGTGTTGGCCAGCGATACTTTATCTACATCGATCAGATTTACGTTACACTCTATTACGTGCAGCATGATCTGTATATCCTCGTTCAGTACATTTTCCGAAATGGTTTTGATGGTTTCCTTATAAAGTGTACTCATCGTGCGGCCCGAAGCCATAATATCGATAAAATCGACACCGATGCTTAACTTATTAAAGTTGGAATTTGGCTTGGTAAGTTCGAATTTGGAAACATAACAGAAAAAATCAAAAGCAGTATTTTTCTCCCTGTTGGTAAACGGAAGTTTAAAAATGTTTTTTAGTGCCGCAATTTCGTTCCTGTTGATGCAGAAACGGATAGACCAGTTTAAAATATGGTCTCTGCGGGCATTTTGTGCCGGAAAACTGTTTAAAATATATTCAAAAAATGATTTTCCGGGTTTATATTCGAATTTATCGGTAATCTGTATAAACAGAAAATAAGTATAGATATCGTCGCTTAAGAAGCGTACAATTTCAGTAGGTATGGTAGTGCTTAACCTCTTTTCCTCGATAATAATACCAGCATGCAGTAATTCTTCGTAAGCATCAGGATAACAATTGATATAACTCAATATCTTTTCTTTCGATACCCTTAGTTTTTTATTCCCTTCGGATATGCAATCGCTTATTTTTTTGAGGAGGAATATCTTTTCTGTACTCTTTTTTGCCAGGAATACCCGCTTTTCTAAGAAATAGCTGATTAATTCGTAACAAAGCAAAGGATTACTTAGCTCAAGATGGTGGTTCTCATCCTTGAGCTTGAAATAAACCTGTAACCAAAATGGTGTTTTAAACTGGGCCAGCAGGGGAGGGCTTACATCTGCCCGGTTGATAATCTTATTTTCGATGTGGCTAAGGGTGTAAAGCACCTCATCGGCATTTAGCGGCGGTACATTGCTTAGTGTATCTTCATCATAAAATAAGCCTGTATACCAGGCTTTAGTTAAAGATGCAGAACCGTAAATAGCAGGCTGTAAATTAATCCAGCTGTTTGTTCTTAAACCGAAAATAAGTTTAACAAAATTATTTTCTTCTATGCTGTATAAAAAATCTATAAAAGTTTTAAAATGGTTGCTTCTGGCAAGCAATTCGTCAATGCCATCAACAATAATGATGAAACGGCCTTCGCGCTTTTCGGGATTTTTCTTAAAAAAACTGATCAGTTCGGTTAAACTGCCAAATTTGAATTCCTTTAAAAACCAATCTTTTAATGTACTGCCATTCTGTATAATGGTGCTGATGCTGGTAGAGTTTATCATCAGCACGATATCGTTTTTGTACAGGGCATTTTCCGAAAAGAAAAAATACTCTACCATGTGTGCCAGTAAAATAGACTTACCCTGCCCGGGTTGTGCACTTACCGTGGTAAACTGGTAATTGTTTTTTAAAAAATAATCGAAATCGGGGTAGAAAAAGCTTCTGTTCGCTGTGGCGCTAAACGGAACACCTGAATTATTTTTTTTGGCAATTAACGAAATTTCGGTAATGGCATGTGCTTTTAGTTTTAAATCCTGCCATACACTCTGAACGGAAGTGGTCTGGTTTTCCTTGTCTTTACAGAACGAATCCCAATCGTTATAGCCAATATACTGTGAAAGGCTATTTAGGGTGAACAATGAAAATTTGTGCAGCGTATTTGCAAATCCGAAGAAGCGCTTAATGGTTGTTTCGCTTACATAGTTCTTCGTTTCCTGGAATACATATTCGGAAATGATCTTACAATGGGCTGGGTCGATGTTTCTCAAACCAGATTTTATAAGGACAAACTTCCTGAGTTCGATAAGGAGATCGTTAGCGTTCATGAATTGACTGATGGGATGACTAGCGCTAATGTCATCATAATTTCACAATTGAGGAAATCTATTCAGCAAGAATGCTCTGTATGAATAAAATGAATGAAAGCTATTGCACGAAAATGAATAGCAATGGATAAGATAGGTTGCTAATCTAGGTATAGATTTGTCATAATTATATAATGCCCTTGAAAAAACATTTACCTAACAGCAGCATTACCACATAGTAAGTCTTCTAAATTACGCCTGACATGATGAAAACCCGTACTCCTTCATCCCTAAATGGGATATTCCGCAATACCTGTATTGCACTCATCATTCTATTAACGCTCTTCCACTCGAAATCGTATGCGCAAACTAAAATTTTTGCAAATACCGTATCTGCGCAAAGCAGGGTCGATAATGCGAACAACGCAACCTTAAACGATAATACGTTTGCTTCGGTAAACTCTTATGGTGGAGTTGCAGTTGGCATTGGCGCTTATAGCGGTGAGCTGGAACTCAAATATCCCGCATCAGTTGCGGCCGGAACCACCTCTTATATCCGAATAGATTTTGATGGTGATATCCTGAACAGGCTACTGGGCGGAAGCCTGGGTACCCTGCTGGCAAATGTTGGCGGAACGGTGATTCTTGGGAACCACTCTTTCCAGGTAGGTGCCAGAAATGGTGCTACGGCAGTTCCTCCACTGGGTGGTAACAGTGTAGACGGCTTTTCATCAGATAATTTAAGACTGGTTAAAGATGCCAATGGTTTCTTTTACTTGGCGATAACGCCAACACAGGCTTACGACAGGGTGTACATTAAAGATGTTACCAATGCCGTTTTACTGGGTGTTAGCAATAGTACCAAAGTTTATTATTCATATTATGTTTCTGGTACCGATCCCTGTGCACAGGCATTTACCACAGGTTTTGAAGGTACAGGCATTACACTCGATGCCCTGCAATTGGGCAGTTCGGGCGTAACCAATAGCGAAAGGGCTATTGATGCAGATCCGAATAATTTTTCTCAATTAAGTTTAGGTGTACTTGGCGTAGCTTCATCGGTTAGCCAAAATTTCTATTTTACAACACCATCAAATCCTGGTGATGATATTAACCTCAGGTTTAGTTCTACGCAGGCATTGCTAACACTGGGACTTCTCCAAAACGTTTCGGTAACAGCGTATAATGGTGGTACGCAGGTATACACCACTTCGGCAGCTTCGCTGTTAAATTTAGATTTACTAGGTTTATTAAATAGCGGCCAGCCGGTAACGGTACCATTTTCTCCGGGAGCAAATGTGGTATACGACCGTGTTAAGGTTACATTGGGCTCGGTTTTAACTGTAAATGCTACACAAACGATTAATGTTTATGGTGTTACACGCTCTGCGGCCAGACCAACTTTTACGGCTCCGGCAAGCAATGCAATTGCTACCTGTTATAACAGCACAGTACCTTTAACCGCTACCACCGCAAGTACCAACGAACTGATCTGGTACGATGCTATTGAAGGCGGAACAGCATTACAAACTGTTGCTTATAACGGTACTTTTACAACACCGGCATTAACTGCCAATAAAACCTATTATGTTGCTGCCAGACGAATTGGCTGTACAACAGAATCTACAAGGGTACCAGTAGTAATTACAGTTAACCCTCAGATTATATTTAACGGATCAACCCTAACCAACGCCACTCCTGGTTTTGCCTACTCTAAACAACTGGATGTAGCTACAGGTGGTACGGCAGGTTATACTTATGCTTTAGCAGCAGGCAGTACATTACCGGCAGGTTTAACTTTATCTTCAACCGGTGCAATTACCGGAACACCAACTGTAGCCAATGCCTACACTTTTTCTGTTGTAGCAACTGATGCTAAAGGATGTAAAGCAACCGCAACCTATAATTTAACGGTAACCGCTGCTTTGGTACTTACCCCGGGAGCATTGCCTGATGGTATTACAGGCACAGTTTACCCCACGCAGACCATTCCGGCTGCAACAGGTGGAACCGGACCTTATACTTACAGCGCAACAGGCGTTCCTCCGGGATTAACCTTTAACCCAACTACAAGAGAAATTACCGGAACACCAACCCAGCCCGGAACTTATACTATTCCGGTTACAGTGGTTGATGCAAATGGCAATACCCTTGTTTCAAACTATACTATAAAAATTACTGATCCGTTAGTATTGCCTACAGCTACTTTGGCTGATGGTACAACCGGAACAGTATATACCACGCAGATTATCCCATCTGCAACGGGTGGAACCACGCCTTATACTTATTCGGCAACTGGTCTTCCTCCGGGTTTAACTTTTAACCCGGCTACCAAAGCCATTACAGGTACACCAACCACCGCCGGAACTTATACCGTACCGGTTACGGTAACCGATGCTGATGGAAAAACGGTAACAACCAATTATACCATCAACATCAACAACCCGTTGGTTTTACCAGCGGCAACTTTACCTGATGGAACTGAAGGAGTAGTGTATGCTACGCAAACTTTACCAGCTGCAACAGGTGGTGTTGGTCCGTATACTTATGTAGGTACGGGTTTACCTGCCGGATTATCATTTAATACCACTACAAGAGAAATTACCGGAACGCCAACTCAGGCAGGTAATTATAGTATTGGTGTTACCGTTACCGATAGTCAGGGTAAAACAGCCAGCAATACTTATACTGTTAAAGTAAATGGTACATTAACTTTACCTACAAGAACATTACCTAATGGAATTGTGGGTACATCTTATTTACCACAAACTTTACCTGCGGTAACAGGTGGCGTTGGTCCTTATACTTATGCGGCTACCGGCCTTCCTCCGGGATTAACCTTTAACCCAACTACAAGAGAAATTACCGGTACGCCTACGCAGGGTGGTAACTATACTATTTCTGTAACGGCAACAGATGCTAACAACAATAAAGCAACTACTACTTACGCATTGGCAGTTACTGTAAATGCTCCGGTTGTGGCTTCGGCAACAGTATGTACCGGAAGTACAGCAACTTTAACGGTTAGTAATCTTCAAACCGGTGTTACCTATAACTGGTATGCTTCTACAGGAAGTACACCTTTAGTAACGGGTAATAACGGAACTTTTGTAACCCCTGCGGTTACTTCGGCAACCGTATTTTATGTTGAAGCTGTTTCTGGAACAGCAGTAAGTGCAAGAACGTCGGTAACCGTTTCGGTTAACCCACCTGCAACTTTAGCTACGGTAACCACAAACAACCAGATCATCAACTCCGGACAAAGCACTACTTTAAATGCAACTGCTGATGCAGGAAATACCATTGCCTGGTTTGATGCTCCAACAGCAGGAACACAGGTAGGAACCGGAACTTCGTTTACTACCCCGGCTTTAACTGCAACCAAAACTTATTATATAGAAACCACCAGTACCAACGGATGTAAAAGCGCAAGCCGCGTTCCGGTAACTGTAACCGTAATTAACGGTGGTGGTGCAACTGCATGTAATGCAGCTAATAGTCAGAACACCGGTATTAACGGTATCTGCTTATTGTGCTCGGTTAGTGGTGCAGGTAACTCAACAGATGCAAACACAAGCAACTTCACCAGAATTTCACTTGCTGTAGGCGTTACTGCAACGGGTTATCAGCAATTAATATTCCCTTCAGTTGGCGTAGCTACTGATAGTATCCGTTTAGATTTAGCCTTACCAACCGGTTTAGCCGATGTTGGTCTTTTAAATAACGTAACCATTACCGTATTAAATGGCACTACCGTTGTAAGAACTGTACAACTGGGCGGTGGATTATTAAACCTTCAACTTTTATCCGGTAACCGTTTTGCAGCAACTGTTTTGGCAGGTGGTGCATACGATAGGGTTCAGGTAAGTTTCGGTGCATTGGTTTCGGCTTTAACCAGCCTTGATATTTATGGTGCAACTGTTGTTTATCCTAATCCAACATTTATTTCAGGTTCACAATCAATTTGCTCCGGCGGTTCGGTAGCATTAAGTGCAACTGCAAACGGAGGTACAACCTTAGCCTGGTTTGATGCCCCAACAGGCGGAACACAGGTTGGAACCGGTGCAAACTTTACTACACCAGCCTTAACAACAACTACAACTTATTATGTTCAGGTAAGCAAAGGTAGCTGTTCTAATACCACAAGGGTTCCGGTAACCATTACCGTTAATCCGGCAATTGTGTTTGCAGGCTCAACATTAACCAATGCTACAATTGCAGCCGCCTACAGCAAACAACTTCCGGTAGCAACAGGCGGTACACCAGGTTATACCTACGCTTTGGCTGCAGGCAGCACCTTGCCTGCCGGCTTAACTTTATCACCAGGCGGCCTTGTAAGTGGTACACCAACTGCTACAGGTAACGCAACCTTCGATGTGGTGGTAACCGATACGAAAAACTGTACTGCAACGGCAACCTTTACTTTAACAGTAACACCTGCATTGGCTTTAGCTCCTGGTGCATTGCCAAATGGTGTAACAGGCACGCCTTATACAACAAATGGAATTCCGGCTGCAACAGGCGGAACAGGTCCATACACTTATTCGGCTACAGGTCTTCCTCCGGGATTAACCTTTAACCCGGCAACGAGAGAAATTACAGGTACACCAACACAAGTTGGAACCTACACTATACCGGTTACGGTAACTGATGCCAATGGCAATACCATTACGGCTAACTATACGCTTAAAGTAACCGATCCTTTGGTTTTACCTGCAGCAACTTTGGCTAACGGAACCACTGGAACAGTTTATCCTACACAAACTATTCCTTCTGCAACCGGTGGATCAACACCTTATACTTATTCTGCAACTGGTCTTCCTCCGGGATTAACCTTTGATCCGGCTACAAGGGAAATTAAAGGAACACCTACACAGGCAGGTACTTTCACGGTACCGGTAACAGTTACGGATGCTGATGGAAAAACAGCAACCAATAACTATACGATTACAGTTGTTAATCCTTTATTGTTGCCAGCAGCTACTTTACCTGATGGAACAGAAGGAACAGTATATGCTGCCCAAACTTTACCTGAGGCAACTGGTGGTGTGGGTCCGTATACTTACGTGGCAACCAACCTTCCGGCAGGCATAACCTTTGATCCTGCTACCAGACAAATTTCGGGTACGCCTACACAGGCCGGAAATTATGCTATTGGTGTTACCGTTACGGATAGCGAAGGCAGAACAGCCAGTAACACTTATGCGCTTAAAGTAATCGGCGTATTAACTTTACCAGGTGCCACTTTACCTAATGGTATTGTAGGTACTCCATATCCAACACAAACCTTACCAGCGGTAACCGGCGGAACAGCACCATATACTTATCTGGCAAGCGGTCTTCCTCCGGGATTAAGCTTTAATACCGCAACAAGAGAAATTACAGGAACACCATTGTTAGGTGGAACTTTCACTATTTCTTTAACTGCAACAGATGCAAACGGAAACAAAGCCACAACCGCTTATAGCTTAACTGTAACGGTTAATGCACCAGTTGTTGCGGCAGCAACAGTATGTGCTGGCAGCCCTGCTAGTTTAAGCGTAAGCAACCTGCAGGCAGGTGTAACTTATAACTGGTATGCTTCTACCGGAAATACACCTCTGGCTACCAATAATACAGGTGTGTTTGTAACACCTGCGATAACTGGTCCAACTGTTTATTATGTAGAGGCAGTATCCGGAACTGCAGTAAGTGCAAGAACTGCCGTAAACGTTTCAGTTAATCCACCGGCAACCCCTGCAACTGTTACCACAAACAGCCAGGTAATTAACGCTGGTCAGTCTACTACTTTATTGGCTACCGCCGATGCAGGCAATACCATTCAGTGGTACGATGCTGCAACAGGTGGTACACAGGTAGGTGCTGGTAGTTCATTTACTACTCCGGTACTTAATGCAACCACAACTTATTATGTAGAAACAACCAATGCAAACGGCTGTAAAAGTGCAAGCCGGGTGCCGGTAACTGTAACCGTATTAAACAATAATGGCGGTACGGCCTGTAACGCTGCAAATTCGCAAAACTCTGGTATCACCGGAATCTGCTTATTGTGTGGTGTAACCGGTGCCGGCAACTCTACTGATGCCGATCCATCTAACTTTACCCGAATTTCACTTTCGGTAGGTGTGGGTGCTTCGGGTTACCAACAATTGATTTTCCCTTCAGCTGGATCAGCTACCGATAGCATCCGTTTGGATTTAGCCTTACCAGGTGGTTTATTGGATTTAACTGCTTTGGGTAATGTTACTGTAAACGTATTAAACGGTACTACGGTTGTTAGAACAGTTCAGTTAAACTCAGCATTATTAAATCTGCAGTTACTTTCGGGTAACCGTTTCGCTGCAACAGTAGCAGCAGGCGGTGCTTACGATAGGGTACAGGTAAGCTTCGGTGCATTGCTTTCGGCAGTAACCAGCTTGGATGTTTATGGTGCAACCGTAATTTATCCTAACCCAACAGTTACAGCTGGCTCGCAGACTATATGTGCCGGCAGTACTGCAACTTTAACTGCAACCGCAAACGGTGGTACTACTTTGGCCTGGTTTGATGCCCCTACGGGTGGTACACAACTGGCCGCTGGAGAAACATTTACTACACCAGCTTTAACTGCTACCACCACTTATTATATCCAGGTAAGCAAAGGTACCTGCGCAAATGTAACCAGGGTTCCGGTAACTGTTACCGTTACTCCGGCATTACCTACACCGGTACTGGCAACTATTGCCAATGTTTGTGAAGGCTCGTCGGCAACGTTATCAGTTGCTAATCCTGATCCGGCAGTAACTTACAAATGGTACGATGCCGCAACAGCTGGGAACTTAGTGTTTACCGGTGCAGTATTTCAAACTCCGGCTTTAACGGCTGCAACTACTTATTATGTAGAAGCATCGCAGGGTAACTGTACAAGTGCTGCACGTGCTGCCGCAGCGGTTTCCGTAAATCCACGTCCGGCATTACCTGTGGTAACTGCAAGTTCATCAACAGTAAGTGCAGGTCAAACCGCAATTTTAACAGCAACTTCTGCTGATCCAACCAATACTTTCAATTGGTATACTTCTAATACTTCAACTACGCCGGTTTATGTTGGTGCTACGTATGTTACACCTCCATTATTGGCTACCACAACCTATTATGTAGAATCGGTTTCTACCAATGGTTGTACTTCGGCCAGCCGTGTACAGGTTACCATTACAGTTGATGGCAACGGATCGCCAAATCCGGTACCTTGCGAGGCAGCAACTACACAGGTTAACGGTGTAAATGGTGTAGCCTTATTATCAGGTGTATTTAACCCTGCGCTGGCCATCGATAACGATACTCAAACTGCATCATCATTGGTAATGCCAGTTGGCGCACTAGGTGCTTCGGTTTATCAAAGGGTTGGTTTCGGATCATTGTCTAAAGTGGGCGATACCGTACGTGTACTGGTATCATCGCCAGGAAAATTATTATCACTTGCGTTATTGGGCAACGCTGCAATTACCACCTATGTGGGAAGCAACAGCAATGGCGATACGCATTTATTAAACGATAACTTAATCAATATTCAGTTGTTAAGCGGCAATACACAGGCCTTAATCACTTTTGTTCCAACAAATGTTTTTGACGGGATAGAGGTAAGGTTAAACTCAGGTTTGTTGGGTGCTTTAACATCAATCAACTTAAATTACGCACAACGTATTTTGGTGGCTCCAACAGTAACAGCTGCTAATGTTACCTCTTGTGTGGGTTCTACTGCGCAGTTGCAGGTTAGCAATCCATCAGCAGGTTTAACTTACAGATGGTACGATGCAACGGGTACTTACCTAAGCGGTAAAGACGGTATCATATTTACCACACCGGCTTTAACCGGCGACACCAAATTCTATGTTGCAGCAGTTTCTGCAACAGGTTGTGTAAGCTACAAAACAGTAGTAAATGTAACTACAAACCCGGCTCCGGTAACACCTGATTTACTTTCGGCATCGGTTAATACCTGCCCTAATACATCGGTTACCTTCCAGGTTAAAAACCCGGTTGTAGGTACAACTTACAACTGGTACGACACGGCAACTTCAACTACCGTATTGTTTACCGGTGATAACTTTACCACGCCGTTAATTACTGCCGACAGAAGTTATTTTGTGGCAGCGGTAAACAGCTGTGGTGCTTCATCAGCCAGAACAGAAGGTAAAATTGTACTTGGAACAATTGATGTTCCGGTAATTACACCTCCATCGATCACCATCAGTGAAGGTTCTGTTGCGGTATTAAAAGCAACTTCAAGTACAGCAGGCGCAACCATTAACTGGTACACTACTGCGAACGGAACTGTTCCGGTATTTACAGGTGAAACTTATGTAACACCACAATTAAGCACTACTACAACCTATTATGTAGAGGCAACAGTTGCCGGCGGATGTACTGCAACCAGCAGGGCAACGGTAACTGTAACGGTTGTTCCTAATGGTAACCCAGTAGTTACACCATGCGGTGCCGCTACAACAACAGTGGCAAGCGGTGTAACGGGTGTAGCAGTATTGGCAGGCGTTTATAACCCTACTTTTGCGGTTGATAACGACATCAATACAGGATCCAGCCTGGTTATTCCGGTAGGATTATTAGGTGCATCTGTTTATCACCAGCTTGGTTTTACAGGATTATCGAACGTAGGCGATACTTTAAGGGTGAAAATTACCACTCCTGGTACATTGCTTTCGGTAGCGGTATTACCTAACTTAACGGTAACAACTTTCCAGGGTACAACCAGCAATAACGATGCAGTTTCTGTATCCAATCCGTTAATCAGCCTAAAACTATTAGCGGGCGGAACATCGGCCATATTAACTTTCGTACCAACCATCAGATTCGATGGAGTAGAATTGAGGTTAAACTCAGGTCTGCTTGGCGCATTAACATCTGTTAACCTGGATTATGCACAAAGGGTAATTACAACTCCAACCGTTAATGCAGCTACAGCAAGTGCATGTCAGGGTTCATCTGCAACATTAAGCGTGCAGAACCCGCAGGCTGGCGTAGTGTACAAATGGTACCTGGGTGCCACTTATCAGGCAGGAAAAGACGGACCAACTTTTACAACCGATCCAACTTTAACTGCTGGTACTTATACTTATTCGGTAACCGCAACAGCTAATGGTTGCGAAACTCCGGGAACCAATGTTGTGGTAACTATTCTGCCTCCACCGGTTGTACCGATACCATCAACAACCAACCCGGCTACAACCTGTATCAATACTCCTGCTACTTTAAGTGTACAGGCAGTTGCAGGCTTAACCTATAACTGGTATGATGCAGCAGTTGGCGGAAACTTATTGGTGACCAACAACAGCAGCTTTACAACATCTGCATCACTTGCAGCAGGCACTTACGATTATTATGTAGAAGCACTAAGTGGCGCAGGTTGTTCAAGCTCAACCCGTACTAAAATTTCAATCACAGTTAATCCATCGGCATTACCTGCTGATTTAACGGTAACCGGAACTACATCATTATGTGCATCTGGTACAGCCGTACTTACTGCAACCAGCACAACGGTAACCAATCCGGTGTTTACCTGGTACAGCGATGCTGCTTTAACGCAGGTAGCTTTTGTAGGTGCAGTATTTACTACACCGGCTATAACGGCAACCACCAAATATTATGTTACCGTTAGCGGAACAAATAAATGTGCCAATACAGCTGGCAATGCAAAAGAGGTTACCATCACGGTAAATCCTGTTGCGGGTCCAACTGATATTAACCTTGCCGGAACCAGTACAATTTGTGGTGGCTCAACAGTTACTTTAACTGCAAGCAGCACAACGGTAACCAATCCGGTATTTACCTGGTACAGCGATGCTGCTTTAACAACAGTGGCATTTACCGGTGCCAGCTTTATTACTCCGGCACTTAGTGCAACCACTACTTATTATGTAACGGTTAAAGGAGATAACAAATGTGAGAACACAGCAGCAACAGCAAAATCGATAACCATTACGGTTAATCCTAAAGCTACTGATGTTGACATCGCCATCAACGGCATTACATCAATCTGTAAAGGCTCTACCGCTTCGCTGTCTGCTTCAACCACAACAGTAATCAACCCGGTATTTACCTGGTACAGTGATGCAGCTTTAACTACGGTAGCATTTAGCGGAGCCAGTTTCACTACTCCTGCACTTAATGCAACCACTACTTATTATGTAACCGTAAGGGGTGATAATAAATGTGAGAATACACCGGCCAACGCTAAAGTTGTAACTGTAACTGTTAAGGACTTTGCTACCGCTGCTGATATTGCAGTAAGCAATGCCCAGATCTGTTCAGGTTCTACTGTAATGTTAATGGCATCGAGTACAACGGTAACCCAACCGGTATTTACCTGGTACAGCGATGCATCATTAACCAGTGTGGTATTTACTGGTCCAACTTTTACAGTAACCGGTTTAACCGCTACTACCACTTATTATGTAAGTGTTAAAGGCGCCAACAAATGCGAAAATGCTGCGGCCGATGCCAAAGCAGTAACTGTAACGGTTAATCCTTTAGCCACTACAACCGATATTATTGTTAACGGCAGTACAACAGCCTGTGCAGGTTCATCAGCAGTATTAAGTGCAACATCTGCAACAGTAACCAACCCGGTATTTACCTGGTACAGTGATGCAGCTTTAACCAATGTAAGTTTCATTGGTGCTACATTTACTACCCCGGTACTTAATACAACTACCACTTATTATGTAACTGTAAAAGGTGATAATAAATGTGAAAACGCACCAGGTACAGCAAAAGTAATTACCATAACAGTTAAACCGGTTTCAACCGCTGCCGATATTACTGCTAATGATGCAACCATCTGTTCAGGATCAGGTACTACATTGGTAGCCAGTACAACAACGGTTACTAACCCAATATTTACCTGGTATAACGATGCCGCTTTAACTTCGGTAGCTTATGTAGGTACATCATTTGTAACCCCGGTATTAACTGCAACAACCAAATACTATGTTACAGTAAGAGGCGATAACCAATGTGAAAACTCGGGTATCACCGCAAAAGTGGTAACAGTTAACGTTAATCAGTCTGCAGTTGCCGCCGATATTACTTTATCTACACCAACACTGGTATGTGGATCGGGTACTGCGGTAATCAATGCCAGTTCGACAACAGTAACCAACCCGGTATTTACCTGGTACAACGATGCCTCTTTAACAAGTGTAGCCTTTACCGGCCCAATATTTACCACACCGGTATTAACGACTACAACAACTTATTATGTAACCGTTAAAGGCAGCAACAAATGCGAAAACTCAGCAGCAAATGCAGTGGCAGTAACCATTAAGGTTAACCCTATAGCAGTTGCGAGCGATATTATTGTAAACGGATCAACAAATGTTTGCGGAGGATCTGCTACAGTATTAACAGCCAGTAGCACAACGGTTACCAATCCGGTATTTACCTGGTACACCAATGCAACTTTAACTAATGTGGCTTTTGTTGGCGCAGTATTTACAACACCAACATTAACCGCTAACACTACTTACTATGTAACAGTAAAAGGTGATAATAAATGCGAAAACAGTGCAGCAACGGCTAAATCTGTAAACATTGTGGTTAACCCTGTTGCTTCGGCAAGCGATGTTACTGCGGCCGATGCAAACATCTGCGCAGGTTCATCAGCTAGTTTAGTTGCCAGCACTACAACAGTAACCAACCCGGTATTTACCTGGTACAGCGATGCTGCCTTAACAACTCCGGTATTTACAGGTGCCACATTTAACACACCGGTATTAACTGCAACAACTAAGTATTACCTCACAGTAAAAGGTGATAACAGATGCGAAAGTTCTGCTGCAAATGCTAAAGTGGTTACCGTTAATGTAAATGCGGTAGCAACAGCAGCCGATATTACTTTATCTACACCAGCATTGGTATGCGGATCGGGTACTGCGGTAATCAATGCGAGCTCAACAACAGTAACCAACCCGGTATTTACCTGGTACAATGATGCTTCATTAACAAGTGTCGCCTTTACCGGCCCATCATTTACCACACCTGTATTAACTGCTACTAAAACTTATTACGTAACAGTTAAAGGCACAAATAAATGTGAAAACACCCCTGCAAATGCTGCAACCGTAACGATTAAGGTTAATCCGGTTGCCATTGCTACAGATATCACAGTAAATGGATCAACTTCAGTTTGTGCAAGTACAGCAGCAACACTTGCTGCAACAAGCACAACGGTAACCAATCCGATATTTACCTGGTACAGCGATGCTACTTTAAATACAGTAGTATTTACAGGTCCGGTATTTACTACCCCGGTTTTAACCGCAAATACGACTTATTACGTAACGGTTAAAGGTGATAACAAGTGCGAAAGTTCTGCAGCAACTGCAAGAGCGGTAGCCATTACAGTTAATGCCTTACCAAATAATCCTGTTGTATCTGTTCCAAACGGAGGTATATGTGCAGGTGATGGTGCAACACTAACAGTAACCAATGCACAGGCAGGTGTTACTTACGAATGGTACAACGCAGCGGCAGCAGGTAACCTTTTGTTTACCGGTACAACCTATAATGTTACTGCACTTACCGCTACAACTGATTACTATGTGTTAGCCATCGGTACAGGTGGTTGTAACAACAACGGTGGCCGTGTTAAAGTAACGGTTACTGTAAATACAAAACCTACAGTACCAACGGTAGCTTCATCATCGGTTAGTGTTTGTACCGGTAGCCCGGCAGTATTAACGGTTACCAATCCACAAACAGGTGTAATTTATAACTGGTATAGTAATGCAGCAGGTGGAGCACCTGTTGGAACAGGAGTAAACTTTACAACACCAGCTGTTACCGCAAATACTACATATTATGTAGAAGGAGCAAATGGAAGCTGTACATCAACATCAAGAACACCGGTTAATGTAATTGCATTACCAGTGCCGGTTGCACCAGCATCTGTAACAGCAGCAAACGGAACACTTTGCGCAGGCAGCACAACCATATTAACTGTAAATAATCCGGTAGCCGGATTGGTATACAGATGGTATGCAGCAAGCTCTAACGGTCCGGTACTGGCAGAAGGCATAACCTTTACCACACCAGCCTTAAACGCTACAACGATCTACTATGTAGAAGCAGTGGCAGTAGGTGGTTGTGCAAGCCCAACCAGAACAGCTGTTACAGTAACTGTACTTCCTGTACTCGACAGACCAGCAGTAACGGTACAAACCTCAACACCAAACAGCATCACCTTTGCGTGGCCTGCGGTTACGGGTGCTACGGCTTACGAAGTATCGCTGGATAATGGATTAACGTGGATTAACCCAACAAACGGACCAACCGGAACAAGTTACCTGGTAACCGGCCTTAAACCAGATCAAAGTGTAAGCATTTTGGTAAGGGCTAAAGGTCAGCTCGATTGCCAAATCAGTGCAAATGGTTCGGTTACCGGTAAAGCAACCAATCCGCTTGGAGACCAGGTTTACATACCAAATGCATTTACACCAAATAACGACGGTAAAAATGATATATTCTTAGTCTATGGCAATACCATATCAAGCGCCAAAATGAGTATTTACACTCAATGGGGTCAATTGATATTCCAGTCAGATAACGTAGCTAACGGATGGGATGGAACTTTCAAAGGGGTAAATCAACCGATCGGGGTTTATGTGTACATGGTTGAAATTACCTTCAATAATGGAACAACATCATTGAGAAAAGGTACAGTAACGCTGATTAGATAAGAAGAGGATTAATAATAAACAGATAAAATCAAAGACCATGAAAATACTATCGGCTTTAAAAATATATGTTGGGGTACTAGGTTTACTGCTGTGTACAGCTAAGTCCTTTGCACAAACTGATCCGCACTTTTCGCAATACTATGCCAACCCCTTATACCTTAACCCGGCTTTAACGGGGGTTATCGATGGCGATTACCGTGCAACAGTAAACTTTAAACAGCAGTGGAGTGCACTTAACAGCTCATTCTTAACCGGTGGTGCATCTTTCGATATGGCGCCGAAAAAGAACTTCGCATTTGGTGCAACCATTTTAAACCAGAGGGCAGGGGAGCTTGATTTTAACTACCTGTCGGCCCTGGTATCCGGTTCGTACCGTTTAAGGTTTGGTGCCGAAGGTTTGCAGATGGTGAGCTTCGGTTTACAGGCCGGTATCATCAACCGCAGTTTCGATTTCTCGCAGGCCAGATTTGGTAACCAGTTTAATCCGGTTACAGGTTATGATGGCGGGATGATGAGTGGCGAAACACTGTCTTCGCAATCATCATTGGTACCTGATGTAAATGCCGGTGTGATGTTTTTCGATGGTAATCCTAACAAAAACGTAAACATATTTTTAGGTGCAAGTGCAGCCCACCTTACACGCCCTATGGATCGTTTCTCGGGTACAAACTCACGTATCCCTGTTCGCTTTACGGCTCATGGAGGCGCAAGGATCAAAGCTTCGCAATTATTGGATATTGTTCCCAATGCCTTATTTATGTCGCAGGGTAATACCAACGAAGTTTCAATAGGTGCCTATGCCCAGCTTAATGTTAATCCATCGGCAAACATTTTGTTTGGTGGTAACTACCGTAATAAAGATGCTGCCATAGCCTTTGTTGGCCTGCAGCTAAAAAATATGGTTTTCGGATTAAGTTATGATATTAATACCTCTACCTTCAACAGGGCATCGAACAGCAATGGTGGTTTAGAGCTTTCAGTATCACTAATAGGCCGAAACGGAATTATTGGTCCAAATTTCTTTTGTCCACGCTTATAATTATTCTGATGAAACGATCATAATCTCTTAATCATGATCGTTTCATCACCATTGAAAAAAACCTCATCAAGATGAAAAAAATATTACTCATTTTATTAGTGGCATTTGGCGGTTTTGCTAACGCTCAGTATGTGGTAAACTATAAAAAAGTTGCAGACACCTACTTCGAAAATAAGGACTATTACGCGGCGTCAACTTTTTATAAAAAAGCCTTAAAAATTACTGGCGACAGTACCCAGGCCTTATTACCTTACGGAGGGGACAGAAAATCAGCCTCTGATACTAAAGCGATAGAGGATTATGAAGGATCTGTATATAACCTTGCCGAATCGAGCAGGTTGTACAGGGAATTTAACGAAGCCGAAAAATATTATGGCCTGGCAATTAGCTTTACCAATACCCGTTTCAGAAAAGCTTTGTTTTATTATGGACAGAGTTTAAGGGCAAATAAAAAATTCGATCTGGCTATTGATGCTTTTCAACAGTTTATCCAGAAAAATAGCGGCGATCCATTGGTTAAAGATGCTCAAAAAGAAATCGAATCCTGCAAATTTGCAATGGAAGAAATGCGTTTTCCACGTATGGTGCAGGTTAAAAAGGTACCTGCCAATGTAAATGGATTAGGATCTAACTATGCTGCTGTTAAATTGAACAACGAACTGTATTTTACCTCATCACGCCCTGTTTTTGTTGGCAGCAAAAAAGATATGGTTAAAACAGATGCCGGAACTGAAGTTCAGGTAGCAACCAAAGCCAATCCTTTTATCAACAACATTTATTCGGCCAAAGGCGATTTAACTTCGGGCGATATTGCAGTTAAAAAACTGGATATTAATTTCCCTAAAGGCACAGAGATTGCTGCGCCTGCATTTACTCCTGATGGCAATACCGTTTATTTTACCGTTTGGAAGGATAAAGAAAAATATGCGATTTACAGCTCTAAAAAAGTGAGCGATAAATGGTCAGATCCGCAACCGGTTGGCTTGCAGGTAAACAGTAAAGATTTTAACTCTTCGCAGCCATTCATAACCAGTGATGGTAAATTCCTGCTGTTCTCGTCCGATAGGACTGGAGGTTATGGCAAATTCGACTTATGGTATTGCGCCATCCGTTCAGATGGTTCATTGGGTCAGGCGGTAAACTTTGGTTCAACCATTAATACCGAAAATGACGAACGCGCACCTTATTACAATACCCTAACCAAAAAATTATTGTTCAGCACCGATGGCAGAACAGGTTTTGGCGGATTAGATTTCTTCGAATCAGAAGGCGACCTGGTAAGCTGGACTACCCCGAAAAATCTGGGTTATCCGTTTAACTCTTCAAAAGATGATGTTTACTTTACTGCAACCGATGATAGGGGAACAAAAGGTTACATCAGCTCCGATCGCGAATCGTCATGCTGTTTGGAGATTTTCGAAGTGAAAAAAGAATACCTTTCTATTGCTGGTCTTTTAACCGATTGTAAAACCAAGTTACCTTTGGCCGGTGCATCTGTTACACTTAGCAATGCAGAAGGTTCGCAAAAAGTAACCACTGGTAACGATGGTATTTACAGGTTTAAAATAGATTCGAAAAGACCGATTAAATTGCTTTTCGCAAAAGATAATTACTTCGCGGTTACCAAAAATTATCCTTACGAAGAGTTAGCAAAAGCAGATACACTGATTTACAAAGATTACTGTTTAAGTCCTTTCAAACTGGGTATTCCTATTGCATTGGATAACGTATATTACGAATTTAACAGTGCCGAATTAACTGAACCATCTAAAAAAGTATTAGACTTCCTGATCCCGATTATGGAAGATAACCCTGAAATGGAAATCGAACTGGGCTCTCATACCGATAACATTGGTACAGACGAATACAACCTTGATTTGTCAAACAGAAGGGCTAAATCGTGTACCGACTATCTGGAAAGTAAAGGAATTGCAGCAGCCAGAATGACTTCTAAAGGTTATGGCGAATCGATGCCTATTGCACCAAACGAGATCATCGTTAAACGCAAGAAAAAAGATAATCCAGCCGGTAGGGCCAAAAACAGAAGAACTGAATTTAAAGTAACCAAAAAATAAAATACAATTAACATCCCGGTAAAGCCATCTTCTTTTTTAGAAGGTGGCTTTTTTGTTTTTGCGTTGGTCGGGGGGCAATCCCATTCCCATACGCGTCGGTTCGTGTCTCCACGAACCAATAAGGCCGTGGAAAATTGTCAACTGGAAAACTGTTCATTGTTTTTAAATTAATCTTTGTAATTTTCACCACGCCTCGGTTAGTAGCATTACAGACCGAACAAAATTTAAATCCAATGAAGCTGAATATCCAACCAAGTGTAATTTTTAGAACACCTAAATTTTCATACCAATCGGAAATTGCCGATTGCTGGGAGGAATTAAAAATAGCGATTTCCCTATCCTCAGCTTCTTTTTACGAAACCATAAAAGATGTAAGTGCCGGCGAATTAAAAGATCTGCCACCAAAGGTTTATTTTACCATCTGGAAATATTTTAACCGGGCAAAATTCCGTTCTACCCCTTATGGGATATTTGCAGGTTTTAGCTTGCTTAACAATGGCATTAAACCCTCAGAAAGCAAAATTGTAATTTCTGGGGAACAAAAAATCCGTGAACTGGTAGATTGGCCCTACAAAAACAATATCCGGCTTCCATTAGCCGGTCTGCTTCAAAAAAACTGTTTGCTGTTTAGCAATAGCAGCTATTATTTTACACCCGGTAGCATCCGTTATATTGCCTGTACCGATGGCGTTTTTGAGCTTGCAGAGCTTGATGAAGATGAATTTGTAAAACAGATACTGAATTTATGTTTAAAACCCATTACTGTTAATGATCTCGTTTGTGCATTAAATTTAAAAGATGGCGAAACAGATCACTTATTTTCGCTGCTGCAGGATATGCACGATCTGCAGCTCATTTTTACCAGTTACGATCCTAATATCATTGGAAAAGATTATTTCGAAAGAATCGGGGTTAGCAACACAAATGATTTGCCAAAATACCTGATTGCGCAAAGAACAGTGCAGAGCGGCCATTTAAACGAACAATTGCTTCAGGCTATACCCAACATGGTTAACTTGCTGCACGGTATTTTACCTGATAATAACCGCGAAGCCCTAAGTCAGTTTATAAACAGGTTTAAAAAGAAATTCGAAGAGCAGGAAGTACCGCTTTTATTTGCACTCGATCCTGAAATGGGCATTGGCTATGATGAACTCGAACAGGCCGGCGAAAACGACGATTTTATCTACAAACTCAAAAACAAGTCAGACAAATCTGAAAACAGCAACGGAAATATTAAATCAGTATTTAAGGATCTCCTTTCTCCACAAAATTTCGAAAAAGGTAAATCCTTATTATTGAATAAACTTACCATAAAACCATCCGAAAATACAAAACCGCTACCCAATTCCTTTAGCATGATTATGTCGGTAACCGACGGACTTATTTTTGCCGAACAGATTGGCGGTGTAACTTCTAATGCCTTAACCGGAAGGTTTACCATGGCTGATGAAGCTGTAGAGAATTATGCCAAAAGCATAGCCGATGCCGAACAGGCCGCCAATCCGGATGTGCTGTTTTTTGATGTGGCCTATATGGTAGAAACCAATATAGATAATGTAAACCGACGTAAGTTACTCTACGGGCATCAGCTATCCATCTTAAATTTTGACACTTCTGAGCATCCGCTCACCTTAAATGATATCCATCTTTCGGTTGTGGGAAATGAAGTAGTGCTGCGGAGTAAACGTTTAAATAAACGTTTGATGCCCCGGTTGGCTTCTGCTTATAATTATTCACGTTCCGATTTATCCGTATTCAGGCTTTTATGCGATTTACAGCACCAGGGTTTACAGGCCAGCCTTTCTATCCCGCTCGATACCTTGTTCCCCGATCTGGATTATTATCCGCGTTTACAATACCAGAATATCGTATTAAGCAACTGTAAATGGAAGATCAGAAAAGAGAATCTTCTGGATAAGGATAAAAAGTTCTTATCTCCCGAGCTTTGCCGTGCCCACCTCGTAGAAATTGGTGTGGGCAATTATTTTAAAGCAGGCGTATCCGATCAAACCCTCTGTTTTGCCCTGCACAATGATGAAGACCTGAATGCCTTTCTTCAGTATATGCAAAAACAAAGTTCATTATATATAGAAGAAGTGATCATTCCTGTCGATAGCCAGGTGATAGATGAGGAAGGGAGACCTTATTTTGCACAGTTTATTTTAAGCATCAACCATCAGGAGAAAATATATAAAGCTTTAATGCCCGAAGAAGCACCAGCTCAGGTAACCCGTTATTTCTTGCCGGGATCAGAGTGGCTTTATTTCGAAATTTATTGCCATCAACAACGTTCCGACCAGATTTTGGCCGAAGTAATTGCATCTTTCTTAGAAAATTACCAAGATGATATAAATTCATGGTTTTTTATCCGCTACAATGAAAATGGAAACCACATTCGGTTCAGGCTGCAGTTAAATAACAAGTCTCAAGTACAGGCGTTAACATCAGGCCTGATGGATGAATTGACCGTGTTTGTCAACTCCGGACTGGTATCTGATGTACAGATTAAAACTTATAAACGCGAACTCGAGCGTTATGGCCACGATATGATCGAAAGTGTTGAACAGCACTTTTCAGTAGATAGTGATTATGTACTCTCCCTTTTCGAAACACAGCCCGATTATTTCGAGAAATACCGGCTTTGCAGTATTCTGGCATCACAAATTGTTAAGGCAGGGGTATTCGGAAAACAGGCTGCGGTTAAAATCATCAGGTCGATTTCCGATTCCTTTAATCAGGAGCACCAGCTGGACGCTGCAGATTTTAAACAGCTCAACAACCAATATCAGCAGTTTAGAAATGCAGAATTTAATGCGCTAAACCCTGTTCAGGCACAAAAATTAGAAGCGTTTGCAATGTCATTTATCAATATTCTTCAGCGCGAAAAACCAGAAAACCGTGTTAAACTGTTTAGCAATTTAATGCACATGCATGTAAACAGGCTTTTTAACAGAGATCAGCGTACACACGAAATGGTGATGTACTACTTTTTGTTAAAAGATATCCAGAGGCAAAATGCAATAAATGCTTAGCGGTTTAGCCTGGCCATTGGGTTAACTACAGTTACCTCAATTTCGGTAATGTAGCGGTTAAGCGGATCTTTAAAATACCTGAAAACATATTCGCTGCCGTAAAAATTGCTCAGGCGTTTACCAATGTTTTCGATGCCTACATGATGACTTTCGGTTTGTTTGCCCTTATTATCATTAATCATGTTGATGGTTTTGATATTCAGCTTATCATTTTCGTAAGTAATATTAATCAGCGCAGGCTGTGTAGAATGCGAAACATTTCCGTGCTTAAATATGTTTTCTACAAGAGTTAATAAGATAAGAGGTGGGAACCTTAATCCAAATAAATCTCCATTTACTTCAAGTTCCAGATTAATCGTGTTAGCCGTTCGGAGTTTATGAAGATTGATCAGGTGTTCAATCTGCTCAATTTCTTCGCTTAAAGGAACCATTTCTGATGCCTCAGGGCGTTTTAAGGCATAGCGCATCATTTCAGCAAGATTCATAATTGCATCTGCTGCCATGGGGGCTTTTTTACGGGCGTCGTTATAAATAAAGTTTAAAGTATTAAATAGAAAGTGTGGATTGATCTGACTGCGCAGATAATTGTTCTGCGATTGAACCAGGTCGTTTTCCAAAGCTTGTTTTTCGATCTGGGTAACCAAATTCTGTCTTTCAAGCGCTTCTACTTTCTTTTGATCCTGAAATGATTTGATCAGATAAACATAACCTGTTGCAAAACCAATATAGTAAAGTGATCGGTATAAGCAAGAAAGAATAAAGTTACGTGAGTCAAAATTTGCCATGTCAAATTCGATGAGTCTGATTTTTTCAAATGCCAAAACCAGTATAAAGCTAAATGCAATATAAGCTGCAGACATAATCAGTATCAATAAAGAAATCTTAACGAACCTGAAAGATTGATTTTTGTTATTTAACACCTTATTCAATAAAAAGGCATGCGTATAAAAGGTCGAAATATTTGTGATATAGATAAGAAGATATATACCTGCCGGTTTAAACTGTTTAGATGTAAAACCTAAAATAAATACTTCATAAATGATGTAAATACTCCAGATGAATAGGTGAAGTTTATATTTTTTATATAATGTTTTGAGGGTTGAAAAAGTCATTTTTTCGCTTTATATCTATTGAAATAGGGTTTTTATCTTCTAAAATTAGGGGTTTGTGTAAAAAAGTGGTGATGATTGATTTTGCGGTGCATCTTTACAGAAATTAATAACAACGATAATTAAAAAATTAAAATACATCATATCATGAAAGCTCAACACACAACTACTTCAACTAAACTTTCTAAAAAAACTGTTTTCGTTTATAAAAGTATCAAGACTCAAAACAGCTACGAAACCACTCCAACCGGAGATCAAAGCCATACTATAGTAATGACTAGCTGGATTGATGTAATCTAATTGTAAAATCAAATATTTAAAAACCTTATATTTAACATTCATATCATGAAAATTCAAAATACTTCAGCTAAACTTTCTAAAAAAACTGTTTTTGTTTACAAAAGCATCAAAGTTCAAAATAACTATCAAACTACACCAACAGGCGATCAAAGTCATACTGTGGTAATGACCAGCTGGATCGACGTAATCTAATCTACTATTGATTTCTGTTTGATTTTAGTAAACTGCTCTGTACATAGGCGAAAAAAGCATCTTTGTAACCTTCGCCAATCTGGATCATCTCATTATTTACTAAACGGATTATATTTCCATCAACCTTTTTAATTGCCGATTTAGCCACAATATTCGATTTGTTAACCCTTATAAAAGCATGGGTTTCCAAAGCTTTCTCAATCTCCTTAAGTGTAAGGTAGGTTGTATGGGTTTCATTTTTGGTTATAATCTGGATATAGTTTTGTAAAGCCTTAATATAGAGTATTTCATCTATCGCGATGTTAGAAAAAGCATATTTGTGATCGCCTTTAATATAAAGTGCAGCAACTTGCTCGGGTTCTTTAGGGGCTGAAGCCTTATTATTTAGCGCTTCTTTCTTTAAAATCCGGTCAATCCCCAAAGCAAATTTTGCAAAGGAAATTGGTTTTAGTAAATACTGGTCTGATTGTACATCAAAAGCCTGTAAGGCATAATCAGGATGAGCAGTAGTAAAAATCAGATATTTTGCTTTTTCCCTGATGTTTTTGGCTAGTTCGAGGCCATTTATACCAGGCATATCAATATCCATAAATAATAAATCAATTTCATCGTCGATTTTTATTTCCGTAAGTGCCTGCACCGGGCTGGTAAAGGTCTTAAATATTGTTAGCCCCGGCATTTCTGCAATGTGGTCAGTTAACACCTCAATTGCATGTTGCTCATCGTCTATAACAACGCATTTTAGATTCATGATTTTAAATAGGTTTGTTTTGATTTGAATGCAAGTTAAATAAAAATGCATTGATTTAGCAAATGGGCTAAAAAAATCTTCAACTCTGGGTTTATCTAAAAAACCTACTGGTTTCGTGTAAAATTCTGCCGGGTTCGTGTAAAAAACTTATCCCGTCAACTTCTTTTTGTAATCTTTAAACTGTTTGCCAAAAACAAAACAATCAGGGAGTTAAATCCCGGATTAATTAAAAAAACATCTACCTGCCCAATATTGTGTAGCCTGTGGATAAAAAATATAAACAGGCCATACAAAACTGGGTTTAAAGATTGAATTGAAAACTTAAAAAGAAAAAAATACCGAAAAACAAGAATTATTTCCCCTACATCTATCTACCTCCAAAATGAAACACAACGAATACGAGTACTTACTTAACAAAATTTACTACAAGGGGATTCTTAAAAGCCAGGGAATCAACTCTGATATGTACCAGAGAATGCAGAACGAATACAGTAACCTGGATACTCCGGGCCTTGTAAACGGAAAACTAGACAGTGATTATGCATTCAGAAAATCTTTTTTGGTTGTTCGTAACTATGTTCAACAAGCCATTAAAGACGGTTTAAAAAGCTTTCAGTTTAGCATGAAAACAGCTGATATCAATAAATTAACCTATATGGTTGATATGTTGAACAGAAATTTCTTTGATAAACAAAGTTTAGATCAGATTATCATCACTGCAAATTCGGTATTTAACCAATACAATTTGAAAAACTAAAACCTAACAAGATATAACATGGAATTGAAAGACGAAATAGGGCAATTTGCCGTAAGAATCAAAAAAATGCTTCCACAAGTTCAATCTGAAGATTTAACAAGGAATGCTTTGGTAATGCCATTTATCCAGATCTTAGGATTCGACCCATCTGAGGTTCAATCTGAAGCTGTATTAGATTTTGGGGTTAAAAAAAGCAAAAAAGTGGATTATACCATTATGAAAGATGGTGAACCAACTATTTTGGTAGAGTGCAAGCACCATGATGATAACTTAGATATCCATGATTCGCGTTTATCTAAGTATTTCCGCAAAACTAAAGCTAAATATGGTTTATTAACCAACGGTTTGGTTTACCGTTTCTATACAGAGAAAATGGTAAGATCTAAGAAAAACCAGGAGCCTGCTTTCGAATTCAAAATTACCGATACCAAAGCAGCTACCATTGCAAAAATGATCGAAGAACATAAAGATTACTTCAATGTAGATGCTAAAAGCAATCCTTTAGCAAGCTAAAAATATTAATTTCAACCTAATAGGTTCCCGAAATTCCGAAAAAGTCCTGGTTGTAAAAATCAGGACTTTTTTTGTGCGCAATTTTTTACGCCAACGCTTAGCACACGCTGCTCCATGCTCTCCGCCAAACGCTCTCCGCTCCGCGCCAAACGCCAAACGCCAAACGCTCTCCGCTCTCCGCTCCGCTCCAAACGCAAAAAGGATGTCCAGATTTCTCCGAACATCCTCTGTAAATGATTATATTATTTTCTGATTAGATCAGTTCAACGCTTCTGCTTACAAAAGCAGTTAGTTCTGCTCCGGTTAACATGCCCTGGGCCAACAACGCTAAATCTACCGCTTGTTTGGCTAACGTGCTTTGTTCTGCCTCATCTGATTTTAAGATCTTGCTGATCAGCTTATGGTTTCCGTTAATGGCTACTTTGTAGTTGTCTGGCATCTGACCATAAAAATTCATTCCGCCACCCATTGCAGCCATATCTTTCATACGGCGCATAAACTCGTCCATGGTAATGGTTACAGGCAATTCTTCAGGATTTAAGGCCACAATTTCTACATGCATACCTGGTTTGGTAATGGCTTTTTCGAAAATGCTTGTTACTTCTTTTACCTGATCTTCGCTTAATACGTGTTCATTTTGCTCGTCTTTTTCAATTAATTTGTCGGCAACGCTCGAATCAACCCGTTTGATAGATGTTTTTTCCAGTTTTTGCTCTAACTGATTGATAAAGTGATTATCGATTGGCGAATCCAATACGAGCACATCGTAGTCTTTTTTATTGGCCGACTGGATAAAAGCATCCTGTTTAGCAGCATCGTTGGTATATAGATAAACCACGGTGCCATTTTTATCGGTTTGTAACGGCGAAACTTTTTCCTTGTATTCAGGTAAGGTGAAAAGTTCGTTTTTAGTGTTTCCAACCAACGCAAAATCTTTGGCTTTATCATAAAACTTCTCTTCGCTGATCATACCGTATTTTACAAATAAACCAATGTCTTTCCATTTGTCTTCGTATGCTTTACGGTCTTTAGCAAATAGTTCTGCTAATTTATCGGCAACCTTTTTGGTAATGTAGTTGTTGATCTTTTTAACATTGCTGTCGGCCTGTAAGAAACTACGCGAAACGTTTAACGGAATATCCGGCGAATCGATTACACCGTGTAATAACATCAAAAACTCAGGTACAATGTCTTTAACCTCGTCGGTAATGAAAACCTGACGCGAGTAAAGCTTAATTTTGTTACGCTGCATTTCGAAGTCGTTTTTCAACTTAGGGAAATACAGTACACCGGTTAAATTGAACGGGTAATCAACATTCAGGTGGATCCAGAATAAAGGTTCTTCACTAAACGGATATAATTCGCGGTAAAAGCTTAAATAATCCTCATCTGACAAATCTGCAGGAGCTTTAGTCCAGATCGGGTTAGTGGTATTGATGATATTATCAACTTCAACATCATTATATTTTGCCTTACCTTCTTCATCAACACCATCTTCAACAGATTCTGTTTTGGTACCGAATTTAATCGGAACAGGTAAGAATTTAGCATATTTATCAAGGATGCCCTGAAGTTTGCTTTCTTCTAAAAACTCTTCCGAATCTTTGTTTACGTGAAGGATGATATCGGTACCGCGTGTAGTTCTGGTACCTTCGGTAATTTCGAATTCGGTGCTTCCATCGCAAACCCAACGTGCAGGTTCAGCGCCATCTTGGTATGATAAAGTCTGAATTTCAACTAAATCAGCCACCATAAAGGCCGAATAGAAACCCAAACCAAATTTACCGATGATTTCGTTGGCATCTTTAGCATCTTTAAATTTCTCTACAAACTCGCTTGCGCCAGAAAATGCAACCTGGTTAATGTATTTTTTGATTTCTTCGGCAGTCATACCCAAACCGTTATCGCTAATGGTAATGGTTTTTGCGTCTTTATCAACTGCCACCTGTACCAATGGGGTACCAACTTCGCCGTTAAACTGACCTAATGAACCTAGTCTTTTGATTTTTTGAACCGCATCTACTGCGTTAGAAACCAATTCACGAAGAAAAATTTCGTTATCAGAGTATAAAAACTTCTTAATTATCGGGAAGATGTTCTCGGTATGTATCGAGATATTTCCTTTTTCCTGTATGCTCATACGTAAATAAATTGTTTAAAACTACATCACGCACATCAAGCGCTGTTCCAAAAGAATTTATTTGACAAAATGACAGTACAATATAGGTGATATGGAAAATGGATGATGGATGAAAGGTTTTTCTCCGGGCTTCATCCTGAACTTGTTTCAGGATCCATTCTGCCCTGTGGTCTGTGTCTCCACAAACCACCAATAAAACTTCTCAATAAGCTTAACTTTCCTCCCCGTAAGCCAGTTCGATATCAATAAACTGGATAATCAGTGAGCATACATTACCTGCAGCATCAAAACCATAATAAACAGGGTAGGTACCATCCCCAAAGCCACTTTGAAAAAACGGTATATGGTAATCGGTTTCGGGGATTTTCCAGTTGATCCAGTCGCCGGCTTCGCGTTGATAAATTGGATTTTCGGCATAGTTGGCGGCAAAAAGAACTGCGAAATAATCATCGTAAAGGTTTTTACCCGGATTTTCACTATGAAACTTATCCTGGAAAGCACAGAAATGTTTTAGTGTTTCACTATCCAGCACACAGCCAAGGCCTGCATCTACATTGAACCCGAAAAATTCGCCCTCGTTAAAATCAACCAGATCTTCTGTGCCAATTAATGCTTCTTCGAACCTTACCGCATCATAAGCAGTAAACTGCACTTTTACCGCTGCATAACGTGCACAATCTTCATCATCGGGCACTACTACAGCAGCAGTAACCGGAAATTCGCCGGTAGGTACTTTTATGATATATGGCTCAGCATCTTTCCGGATATAAACCAATGGATCGCGAACCAGAATTTCTCCAGTTGGGATAGATACGCTGCCCAGTTCGAGATGATCGATCTCTTTGCCGGCTACCTCGGTTTCTTCAAAATAATCGTTAAGGTTGTTGGGGCAGGCTAATAAATTACGTTTTTCGTTCCAGGTTTTTAACCATGTTTCACTTGGTGCTATCATATTGGTTTTTAAAAGTAGATAAACTATAAAAATAAAAAAGCCAGAGAGATTTAAGGTCTTTCTGGCTGAATATTTTTGATCGGACTGAAATTAATTCAAGTGAAAACTTGGTTTGTCCTCTTCAAGTGACAGGATTTTTGAAATCTTTTTTAGCAGCACATCCATCTGGAAAGGCTTCGAAAGGAAATCGTCCTGACCATAATTCAATGTGGTAAAATCTTTTGGGTCGTATAAACCCGAGATCAGTAAAATCGGAATTTTAGAAGTGCTCTCGATCGATTTTAACTGCTCGCATAACACGCGCCCATCGATATGGCCCAGGGAAATATCAAGTAATATAAGATCCGGGTTAAAACTTTCAATCCTGTTGAAAATTTCCTCACCATCACTAAGTGCCGAGACTTTAAAGCCTCCAATTTCCAATATCAATTGTATGGTTTCTAAAACCTCAATATCATCATCTACAACCAGTATTCTCTTCATATACGTCAGCAATTTATATGCTATAAAATTATAACAATAGTTATGTTGTTATGTTTACAATCTTAAGAATATTTTAACAATAAATTTATAACCGAAGCAAAATAGGTTTAACTGGCCTGTTGCACAATGCCTTCTTTTTGTAAAATGAAACTGAAAAGTTCCTCAATAGGTTTCTGGAGTATTTTTCCGGGCTCGATACCATTTTCCAATAATACCGAAACCAGCGAATCCTGATAATAATAGGCGATTGAACCTACAAAATGGCATGGAACGTTTTTGTGTTTGGGATAATCTTTAATGTTGGTATCAACAAATTCCTGAAAGCCGGTACGGAGGATATCCTGTATAAAAGGATGGTCTTTATGACTGGCCATAAAACGGCTGAATCCTGCAAGATAGATATTTGGGAAAGGTTTCTGGTAAACGTTGGTGATGATCTGTTCCTTTTCTGCCGGAAAAGCTTTTTTAAATTCTGCTGCTAAATTAGCAGGCATTTTGTTATATAAATAGCTTAAAAGTACCTTTTTTCCGAAGAAAGTTCCCGAACCTTCGTCGCCCAGTACATAACCCAGGCCATGATGGCCATCATGGATTTTTTTTCCATCAAAATAGCAGATGTTTGATCCGGTACCTAAGATGCAGTTCAGGCCTTCTGCATTGCCGCAGGTGGCATATACTGAACCTAAAAGATCATGATCTACAGAGATGAAAGCGTTTTCAAAAACCGCTGATAAGCCGTTCGAAACTACTTCATGTTTATCGGGCGAGGAGCAACCAGCGCCAAAGAAGTAAATTTCCCTAACATCACTGGCATATTGGATTAGGGATTCGTTTTTGGTAATCAGTTTAGTAATTTCCTGCTCACTCAAAAAATAAGGATTTATCCCTGGTGTGCTAAATTTAATGGTTTCGCCATTGTGATAGCCCATCCAATCCGTTTTCGATGAGCCACTATCTGCAACAAGTATCATGGATTAAATATAAAAATTAATTACAGAATTTTATACTTGAAATAATTTCGTTACCAATATTAAATCGTTTTAGTGTTGAATTGGAGAAAGATTACACTGGATAAATTTAGCCTAAACGTTTTACCACAGAGGCACGAAGGCACAAAACGGATTTTTATGTGTGATGTTAAATAGTAATCTGTTAACAGTAGGCAGTTACTCAAAGATTTTACACCCATGCTACCCAATGAACGAATCGCTAATGAACCAATAAACCAGTTCCTGACGATTAACCGGTTTAAACAATTAACCAGTTAACCCAATAAACTATTTCCCCAAATCTATATTCCCACTAATTGCTTTTAAGTTGGTTTCAGCTATTTTGGCCTGGTATTGCATTTCGATAAAACGGTTCTGCGCATCAATGGCATTGCGTTGTGCCTCCCTCAATTCTAGGGGGGCGATACTGCCTAAACGGTATTTCGCTAAAGTGATATCGAGATTTTCTTTCGCAATATCTACGTTCCGCTGTTCTAATTTGATCAGATCAAGGTAAGTGCTATAGTTTTGATAAGCAGTAAGCAATTGCGAGTTGACATCGAGTTTGGTTTTATTTAAGGTGAGGGCCGAATTATCGATTTCAATTTTTGCATTACGCTCGTTTTGCCTTTGTAGAAAGCCATTGAATAGGTTGATACTGGCGGTTACACCATAAGTAAACCCGTTGGCCGCAAATTTCTGGTTAAAACCTGTAGGGCTGGTGCTATTTGCCCTGCTATAGCCCGAATTTAAGCTGATTGCCGGATACCTTGCACCACGGATAGATTTTAAATTTAAGGCTGCAATACGTTGGTTAATAAAAGCATTTTGTACGTTCGGGTTCTGTTGTTCGGCTAATTCGGCCATTTTGCTAAATAAGATTCCTTTATCTACATCAATATTGCTATCAACCGTAAATGTTGTACCAATATCCCTCACCATCAACTGGTTTAAACGAACTTTGGCCACCTGCAATGTGTTTTTGGTTTGCAAATAACTCGAGGTATCTGCATTATAATCAACCTGCGCAGTAAGTACATCCAGTTTCGAACCCCGGCCAAGCTGTAATTTGGTTTTGGCAATATTGGTACGCAAAACAGAAACATCCATGGCACTATCAGCCGCGATTAGCAGTTGTTGCTGCCTCACCACATCATAATAAGCCGTAATTACATCGGCAACAGTAGTTAAAATGGTTAAACGAGAGTTAAGCTCGCCCTGTTTTTGCAGTTCTTTTAAACGATCGTAATTGGCGAACATGCTAAAACCGTCAAAAATGGTCCAGTTTAAATCAGCACCATAGCTGTTGTTGGTGCTTTTTGCGCCGGTAATCACCCTATCCGGCCCTGTTGCAGGGGTTTGCCTGGTATTCTGGATACTTCCGCCATTGGTATAATTTCCGGTTAAATTGGGCAACATTCCTGCGTTACCGATATTTGCATTGTTTTTTGCAATATCGATCTGATTTTTGCTGATCTTAATATCGTAGTTATTCTGTAAGGCTATGGTAATGGCCTCTTGTAAGCTTAATTTCTCTTGCGCAAAGCCCGAAAGCGACAGGCTTACCAACAGGATCAATATTTTAAATTTCTTGCTCATCTTATTCTTCTGTGTGTAAAGCTTCCTGTTCAAAACGATGGGCTTCTTTTAATTCTTTATTCGGTTTGTATGGTTTTGCCCAATATGAGTAAATGGCCGGGATTACAAATAAGGTTAAAACCAACGAGAATAATGTTCCGCCAACAATTACGGTTCCCATACTCATTCTGCTTTTTGCAGCGGCACCTAAGGCCAGGGCGATAGGTAGGGCTCCAATGGCAATGGCCAAACTGGTCATTAAAATTGGACGCAAACGCGAAACAGCAGCTTCGCGGATGGCTTCAGGAATAGCGATGCCTTTTTCTTTCAGCTGGTTGGCAAATTCAACAATCAGGATACCGTTTTTGGTAACTAAGCCAATGAGCATGATAGTTCCGATCTGGCTGAAAATATTCCAGCTCTGACCACATAACCACAGTGACAGAAAGGCCCCGGCAACAGCCATTGGTACTGTTAAAATAATAATAATCGGATCTTTAAAACTCTCAAACTGTGCCGAAAGGATTAAATAAACGAGCAGGAGGGCTAAACCAAAGGCAAAAAAGGTGTTTGACGAACTTTCTTTAAAATCCCTTGATTCTCCGCTTAAATCGGTAGAAAAGGTTTCGTCCAGCACTTTTTTAGAAATGGCATCCATCGCATCTATACCTTCGCCGATACTTTTCCCGGGGGCTAAACCGGCAGAAACCGTGGCTGCGATAAAACGGTTGTTCCTGTATAACTGTGGCGGACTGCTTTCTTCTTTTGCAGTAACCACGTTATCCAATTGGATCAGTTCGCCTTTATCGTTACGTACATAAACTGAGCTTAAATCCAACGGATCTTTCCTGTCGCCACGATCGAACTGACCAATTACCTGGTACTGTTTTCCATTCATAAAGAAATAGGAGAACCTTTGTCCGCTTAGGCCCAGATTTAGGGTTTGGGCTATCGCTGAAATGGAAACACCAAGATTTTTTGCCTTATCGCGGTCGATGGTCAGGTTAATTTCGGGTTTGTTAAATTTTAGGTTCACATCCGAAACGGTAAAAGTTGGATCTTTTGATACAGCATCCATAAACAAAGGAATTTTCTCCCTGAGCTTTTCGAAATTCTGTGCCTGGATGATATAACTGATGGGCAAACCTCCACGGCGCCCCACCGAAATGGTAGGCTGCTGGTTAACGATGGTTTTACCTTCGGTATATTTTTTGGTTACCCGGGTAAGCATATCGGCAATATCCTTTTGCGAACGTTCGCGTTCTTCGGGATCAATTAAACCCATCCTTACAAAACCTGAGTTTACAGAACCAGAACCACCAAAACCTGGTGAAGTAATGGTAATATTTACATTTTTTTCAGGAACCGAATCGATTACCAATTGGTTCAGTTTCATGATAAACTGATCGGTATAGGTAAAAGATGCACCTTCTGGCGTTGTTACGTTGATGTTTATCGCACTTCTGTCATCATAAGGGGCTGTTTCTTTTGGTAATATTTTCCAGAAGAGAAAGATTAAGCCCATACATACCAGAATAATGGGAATGGAAAGCCATCTTTTATCTAAAAACTTATTCAGGTTCGATTCGTATGCATCGTTTAGCTTCACAAAGTAAGGCTCCGTCCAGTTGTAAAATCTCGAAGGTTTATGTCCGCCTTTTTTCATTAAATAGGCATTCAACATTGGCGTTAAAGTTAACGATACAAAGGCCGATACCAGTACGGCAGCGCCTATTACTACCCCAAACTCCCTAAACAAGCGGCCCACAAAGCCCTGTAAGAAAATTACCGGTAAAAATACCGCAGCAAGGGTAATGGAAATGGAAATTACCGCAAAAAAGATTTCGTTCGATCCTTTAATGGCGGCCTCAAATGGTGACATGCCTTCCTCCACCTTTTTAAAGATGTTTTCGGTTACCACAATACCATCATCCACCACCAAACCGGTAGCCAGTACAATGGCCAGTAAACTCAATACGTTTATCGAGAAACCAAAGGCGTACATGATAAAAAAAGTAAAAATCAGCGATACCGGAATATCAATCAGCGGCCTGAATGCGATGGCCCAATCCCTAAAGAAAAGGTAAATGATCAGGATTACCAATACCAATGATAAACCGATGGTTTCGGCTACTTCTGTTACCGAACGTTTGATAAAAAGGGTATTATCTAAAGCAACCTTTAACTTAATATCCTGCGGAATATCGGCTTTTAGCTTATCGAAACGTTTGTAAAATTCTTTACTGATATCGAGGTAATTGGCCCCCGGCTGTGGAATAATGGCAATAGCCACCATTGGTTTGCCTGATTCGCGTAAAATGGTTTCTTCGTTCTCAGGCCCTAGTACTGCGTAGCCAACATCTTTTAATTTAACTACCTGGTTGCTGTCTGACTTCAGGATCAGGTTATTAAACTGGTTTTCATCGGTTAGTTTTCCCAAGGTTTTTACTGTTAACTCTGTGGTTGCCCCGGTAATTTTTCCTGATGGAAGCTCAACGTTTTCGTTATCCAGTGCGGTAACAATATCCTGCGAGGTTAATCCATAAGCACTTAATTTATTCGGATCCATCCAGATACGCATGGCATATTTCCTTTGCCCCTGGATTTGTACACTACTTACACCGGGAATGGTCTGGATACGGTCGGCAATTACGTTTTCGGCGTAATCACTTAAAGCCAAAGTATTGCGTTTATCACTCTGGATCGTCATGGATAAAATCGGATCCGAGTTGGCATCGGCCTTACTTACTACCGGTAAACCGTCGATATCTTTTGGCAGTGTACGGGCGGCCTGCGATACCTTATCGCGTACATCGTTCGCTGCTTCTTCAATATTTTTATCGAGGTTAAACTCGATGGTGATGTTACTGGTACCCTGGTTACTCGATGAAGAAATATTCCTGATCCCATCAATGGCATTGATCGATTTCTCTAAAGGTTCGGTAATCTGCGATTCGATAATATCCGAATTTGCTCCCGGATAAGATGTTCTTACCGAAACCACCGTTGGATCAATAGAAGGGTACTCGCGCACCCCCAGAAACGTATAGCCGATTATCCCGAAAAGGACAATCAATAAGTTCATCACTATGGCCAGAACCGGCCTTTTTATACTCGTGGTTGAGATACTCATAATTATTCTTTAACCAAATGAACTTTTACAGGAGCATCTTTCTTCAAAGCCATCGATCCGGTTGTTAAAACCGTGTCGCCAACTTTTAACCCTGAAGTAATTACAATGTTTTCGTCGGTACGGGTTCCTGCTTCAACTTTAACTTCCTGCGCTTTTCCGTCTTTCTGGATGTATACGATTTTACCTTTTAAAACCGGAACAACCGCTTCGTTGGGGATAAGGATCGCATTTTGAAGGGTTTTTAAAGCCAGTTTAATTTTGGCAAACGAACCAGGTAACAATGCATTATCGGCATTTGGAGCCAAAGCCCTGATTTGTAAGGTACGTGTTGTGGCATTGATGCCGGGCTCTATGGCATACACCTTTCCTTTATTCTGTTTTGAAGAACCATCGGTAGTAAAGGAAATCTCGGAATTCATTTTAATTTGTCCGGCATATTTCTCCGGAACAGAAAAAGTAATTTTAACCGGATTGGTACTTACCAGATTAGCGATAACCGTGGCCGGCGTTAAATAAGTTCCTGCCGAAATGCTGCGTAAACCTACACGTCCGCTAAAAGGAGCGCGTATAGTGGTTTTGGCCAGCTGTGCCCTGATTAATTGAGCCTGTGCCTGCAACGATCTTAAATCGGCTAACGAAGTATCGTATTCTTCCTGACTGATAGCGCCTTTAGCCAAAAGTTGTTTTGCGCGGTTTTCGTTTGTAGCCGAAAGTTTTTGTTTCGTTAATGCGTCCTGCAATTGTGCCTGGATATCCCTGTCGTTTACTTTTACCAGTACACTTCCTTTGCTTACATTTGTTCCTTCCTGGAAAAAAATACCTGTTACCAAACCCGATACTTCACTTTTAAGTACAACAGATTCGTTGGCATCAATGGCACCGGTAACTTCGAGGTCGTTATCAAACGATGTTGTTTTTACCACAATACCATCAACAACCAGTGGTGCCGATTTACCATCTTTACCTCCTGATTTTCCTTTTCCTGCCCCTGCAGATGCCCCGCCTTTACCCTCGAGTTTTTTGTTAGCATTAATTCTGTAATAGACTAAATAAGCCAGGCCTATGGCTAAAACAGCATAGATAATATACCTTTTCTTCATGTTTATATTTGTGTCGTGCGTATTCCGGTTATTAAAATAAGATTAATGTTCCAGAATTAGAGCGTAAAAATATTCAAATAGTTTAGTCCTAAATTTGTTGTATTAAGGATGTTACTGATTTTAGTCTGAAGTTGGAGGTCCGATGTTCACAGTCAAACCGCAAAATAATAAGTCTATTTCTCCACAATAATCAATAATTTGATGTCTAATAGGGCTTCAGTGCCACAGTCCTTTGCTTTCCGCCAATCGCCCGGCGCAAAACGCCAGTTCAACAGAAACAACTATTTTACACCACAATTAGCTATTTTGTTCCAAAACCTCATCAATAAATATAAATTTGTGGCAAAACACAGTGAATATGTTTAATAAAAAATCAATTTTAAGTTTAGTTTTACTACTAACGTGTATTATGGCAGCGAAGGCGCAGGTAAAAATAGGCTTTGAGGTTTCTTTTAAAGAACCACAGGCACATTATGCCGAAGTGCAGATGAATATTTCTGGCTTGGCAAAAGATTATGTAGATGTAAAAATGCCGGTATGGACGCCAGGTTCTTATCTGGTACGTGAGTTTGAAAAAAGTGTAGAAGAATTTAAAGCTACAGCAGCAGGAAAAACGGTTAGAGTAGAAAAAGTAAGAAAAAATACCTGGAGGATTTTTTCTGCAAAGGCAGCCAATATCCAGATCAATTACCGTGTTTATGCATTCGAAATTTCGGTGCGTACGCCGTTTATTGATGAGTCGCATGCATTTTTATCACCAACAGGCATTTTTATGCACCCTGATGGTATGATCAAATCGCCAAGTACCGTAAAAATTATTCCTTTTAATACCTGGAGCAAAGTTTCAACCGGTTTAACGCCGGTTGCGGGAGAACAGTTTACCTATAAAGCTACCGATTTCGATATTTTATATGACAGCCCTATCGAGGTAGGTAACCAGGATGTTTTCGAATTTAACGCGGCAGGCGTTCGTCACGAAGTAGCCATGTATGGTGGTGGTAACTACGATAAGGAAAAACTTAAGGTAGATATGGCCAAAATTGTAGAAAAAGAAACTGAAGTTTATGGTGAAAACCCAAATAAACATTATGTTTTTATTGTACATAACTTTTTAAAAGGCGGCGGCGGTTTAGAACACTTAAACTCTACTACTTTGGGCGCAAGCAGAAATGCTTACAATACAGCCGAAGGTTATAAGGGCTTTTTGAGCCTGGTGGCGCATGAATATCATCACCTTTGGAATGTTAAACGTTTACGCCCGGTAGCATTAGGTCCATTTGATTATGATAATGAGAATTATACCACCAATCTTTGGGTAGCTGAAGGATTTACTTCGTACTACGAGAATAAATACATCCACAGGGCCGGTTTTACGGATGTAAATGAGTTTTTGAAAGATCTTGCCAACGGTGTAGGTACCGTTTTAAATACACCTGGTGCCAAATATCAATCGGCAGCTTCATCAAGTTACGATGCATGGATTATCGGCTATCGTCCGAACGAGAATTCAAAAAACAATTCGATCTCATACTACAATAAAGGTGAGGTAATTGGTATTTTAATGGATTTAGAAATTATTAACGCCACAAAAGGTGCTAAAAGTTTGGATGATGTAATGAAAGCCATGTATTTGCAATGCAAAACGTTGAAACGTGGCTATACCGATGCGGAGTTTAAAGCAATGGTTGAGAAAATATCGGGTATCAGTTTTACAGGTTTCTGGGCAAAATATGTTAATGGTGTAGATGATGTTGAATATGTAAAATACTTTGGTTATGCAGGGGTAGATGTTGCTACAGAAAATGCTACGCCAGGCAAACCGGTTACAGGAGCTTCCGGACAGTTAACCAATGATGGTTTAGTGATTACTTCGACAACAAGAAATTCTGCAGCCTGGACTAGTGGATTAAACGTGAACGATATCATCTTGAGTTTGGACGATACATCATTGAGCGATGCATTATCAACCGTGAGGTTAAAAAGCCCGCTGATTTCTTTGGATGTAATTCCTTTGGTTGGTAAAAAGAATATTGGCGATATATTGAAATTAAAAGTTAAACGCGATGGCCTTGAAAAAGAAATTTCTTTAACCTTAAAAGAAAACCCGAACGTACGCTTAAAAGCAACCGTTAGCGAAAATGCAACACCAGCACAGAAAGCGGTGTTAAAAAAATGGACGGGCGTTTAGTCCAGAGTCCTCAGTCTTGAGCCTATGGGTTCAGGCATAAAAAAATCCCGTAAGATGATTTCTTACGGGATTTTTATGTTTATGCTTTCGAACTTTGTCTTTCAGCGCCTAACGCCATGCGCTTAGCGCTAAACCCTTCGCTAAAAAGTATATCTAAATCCTAAACCAAATCTTCCTGGTAAGCTACCGCTGTTGTTATCACCGATATAAATCCTTGGTCTCCAGTCTAACGCCAATGCCAAAGGTACACCGTCAAATTTATAATCTAAACCCGCCATTGGTACCAAATAAAATGCTGAGCTTCCATTTCCAAAACCAACAGATGGACCACCACCGGCAAACCAATCAAGACCTTTTGCACCTGGTATGGCAGAATTATACTGAATAAAACCTTGTATAAAAGTAGCACTTCCACCAAAAAGAACCTCACCTTGTAAAGCACCGTTTCTGCTAAAATGATGTCTGATTGAAGGACCAACTAAAGTAGATCCGTCACCGAAATCAATACCCAAACCTAATCCGGTTTTATAGCTTTGAGCTTTAACGTTCGTTGTACTGAAGGCAAATAATGCAATGCATCCTAAAATTGTAAATAACTTTTTCATAATTTAAATGTTTTGTAAAATAATTACCAGCCTAACAACTTTAGTGCCGTTTATGTTTTTTGGGTCAAAATCTAAAATGATAAAAACAATGCTTGCATAGTAATTTTGTAATCACTAAGTTTATTTAAATATATTTTTAGTTGATGTAAATACAGCGGTTTCTTAATTGCAGGGTATTATTTTTATTAAAAAGGCATATAGGTATCAATCTTTGAGATTGAATTTTTAACTTAACCAAATATTATACGATTCAATATGGCGGCAGAAATTAAACGGGTTTTTGATCTTTTGAAATACAGCCTCGAAAATCCAACGCAGGAATTCATCAGCGGGAAAATTAATGGAAAATGGATAAATTATAGTACAGCCGATTTTTGTGCCGCTGTAGATAACCTGAGCCGTGGTTTGATCAAACAGGGCATTACAAAAGGCGGTAGGGTGGCCGTAATGTCGCACAACAGGCCCGAATGGAATATTGCTGATTTCGCAGCAAACCAGATCGGTGCTTATCAGATTCCCTTATATCCAACCCTTGCCGAGCATGATATCGAATTTATATTAAAGGATGCAGAGATTTCGATCATTTTCGTGGCCGACGAAGAACTGTATAAAAAAATAAAACCCTGTGCCGAGGCCATAAATCCTGCTATTAAAATTTACAGCTTTAACGAAATCAGCGAAACCGAAAACTGGAGCGTATTGATCGAAGCGGGTAAAAACAGCACAGATATCGACTTGGAAGAATATCGCTCAAAAGTAGCTCCCGAAGATATTTTAACCTTAATTTATACTTCAGGAACTACAGGTACGCCAAAAGGGGTAATGTTAACGCACGATAATTTAGTGGCAAACTTTGTAAACTCTGCCGTGGTAATGCCCGAAGGTGTTAAAAAAGGCCTGAGCTTTTTGCCCTTGTCGCACATTTTCGAACGGATGATCATTTATCTTTATCTGTTCAACTACACCGCTATCTATTATGCCGAAAGTATGGATACCATTGTGGCAGATATTCAGCATGTAAAACCAAATGCGTTTTCTACCGTTCCACGCCTGCTCGAAAAGGTGTACGATAAGATTATGGAAAAGGGTAAAGCATTAACTGGCGTCAAAAGGGGGATTTTCTTCTGGTCGGTGGCTTTGGCCGAAAAATATACTGTAAATGCCGGTGCCTGGTATAATTTTAAACTCGGCATTGCCCGCAAACTGGTTTTTAAAAAATGGCAGGAAGCGCTTGGAGGTGAGATTGTGGTAATTGTTTCGGGCGGAGCAGCATTAAATCCACGCCTTGCCAGGATTTTCTGGGCAGCAGATATGCCCGTTTTCGAAGGCTATGGCTTAACAGAAACCTCGCCGGTAATTACCGTTAACCATTTCGGCGGAACAATGTTCGGGACCGTTGGTGAGGTAATTAAAGGAGTTGAAGTTAAAATTGCAGAAGATGGCGAGGTGTTAACCCGCGGACACCAGGTAATGAAAGGTTATTACAACCGGCCAGATTTAACCGAAGAGGCTGTAGATAAAGATGGTTGGTTTCATACGGGTGATATAGGCGAATTGGTTGATGGCCGTTTCTTAAAAATTACCGACCGTAAAAAGGAAATGTTTAAAACAGCCGGAGGCAAATATGTAGCGCCACAAATGTTGGAAAACAAATATAAAGAATCGATATTTATAGAACAGATTATGGTATTGGGCGAAAACAGGAAATTCCCTTCAGCTTTAATTGTTCCAAATTTCGAAACCTTAAAAACATGGGCAGGCAGAAAAGGGATTACTTTTACCACGAACGAAGAAATTATTAAAAATGAACAGGTGCTTGCCAAATACAATGAGGTAATAGAAGCAGCAAATGCGGGTTTTGGTAAGTGGGAACAGGTAAAAAGATTTGCATTATTGCCAAAAGAATGGAGTATTGATGGGGGCGAATTTACCCCGAAATTAAGCTTAAAAAGAAAAGTAATTACCGAGAAAAACACCGAGGTAATCGAAAAAATATACAAGGATGCAGAAAACTATAAAGCCCCTCATTAATTTAAAAAATGCACTAACTTTCCTAACTGTTGCGTTTTTGCTGGCCGGTTGCGTAACCGGACAATTAGGAAAAAACAACAGCGGTGAGTACAAAAACGGAATGGTGGTTTCTGCCCATCCCGAAGCATCGCAGGTTGGAATAGATATTTTAAAAAAAGGAGGAAATGCCATTGATGCGGCCGTTGCCGTACAGTTTGCCCTTGCCGTGGTTTATCCCAATGCGGGCAATATTGGTGGCGGTGGTTTTATGGTTTACCGTGGTGCAAACGGCGAAATTAACGCTTTGGATTTTCGGGAAAAGGCTGCTGCATCAGCAAGCAGGGATATGTACCTCGATGCCGCCGGCAACCCAATTGTTGATAAAAGTCTTTACGGCCATTTAGCTGCTGGTGTTCCCGGATCGGTTGATGGTATGGTAGAGGCGCACAAAAAATATGGAAAGCTTTCGTGGTCAGAAGTAATACAGCCGGCAATCGATTTGGCGCAGCATGGTTTCAAAATTACCAAGCGCCAGGCAGGAGAGCTGAACAGCCTGCACCGTAAATTTATGGATTTTAACCCTGGTGGAACGGCTTTTGTTAATTTAGAAAGCACCTGGCAGGAAAATGATGTACTTGTTCAGAAAGAACTGGCCAATACTTTAAAGCTGATCCAGGAGAAAGGAAGGGCAGGTTTTTATGAAGGTGCTGTGGCCGATTCGCTTGTGGCAGAAATGCAGCGCGGAAAAGGCCTGATCACCAAAGAAGATCTTAAAAATTATCATTCAGCCTGGCGTAAACCCATCACCGGGAATTACAGGGGCTATAAAATTATTACCATGCCGCCAACTTCGAGCGGTGGTATTGCCCTGATCCAGCTGTTGCAGAGTGTAGAAAAATTTCCCCTGAAAAAATGGGGCCATAATGCCGATTCTACCGTGCAGGTAATTGTTGAAGCTGAAAGAAGGGTATATGCCGATCGTGCTACACATTTGGGCGATCCTGATTTTTATGCTGTACCACAACAACAGCTTTTAAATGCCGATTACAACAAAAACCGCATGGCAAACTTTAACTGGGCAGCGGCAACACCTAGCAGTGAGGTATTGGCTGGCGAAGTAAAAGGAGCTGAACATGAAGAAACCACACATTTTTCTATTGTAGACCGCGATGGTAATGCGGTTTCTATCACTACAACCTTGAACGGCTCTTATGGTTCATTAGTGGCTGTAAAAGGAGCAGGTTTTTTGCTCAATAACGAAATGGACGATTTTTCTGTTAAACCCGGCGCTCCCAATATGTATGGTTTAGTTGGTGGCGAAGCCAATGCCATTGCACCAAATAAAAGAATGCTTAGCTCCATGACGCCAAGTATTGTAGAAAAAGATGGCAACCTGTTTATGGTAGTAGGTACACCAGGCGGATCGACCATTATAACTTCAGTATTTCAAACCATTATTAATGTTATCGATTTTGATATGTCGATGCAATCGGCTGTTGCAGCCAAGAAATTTCATCACCAATGGCTGCCCGATGAAGTATATGTAGAAAAAGATGCGATTGATAGCCTGTCGACAGAAAAACTGAAAGCCAAGGGTTACAAAATTGTGCCCAGGGGAGCAATTGGCAGAGTTGATGCCATTTTAAAAACCAAGTGGGGCAATTATCAGGGCGGTGCCGATCCGCGTGGCGACGATAAAGCCATTGGCTGGTAGCAGATTATCGCTTCTATTTTTTATCTTAGCATAGAGATGAAGAAGCACATATTCAATATTGCCCAAAACTATCCAAATTTACCTTTGGTAGATTCGGCCATCTCTTTCGGCCCTTTTGTTAAATACCTGCAAAGAAAAATTGAAGAGGAGCAAACCGTAAAGTCGACCCTGTACAGTAATGCCCTAAAAGAATTTAAAAAACGGGGAATCGATGATCAGGTGATTCCGCTCGACGACATTTACCAGCATGAATTATTGCTGGAGTATATGTATGCTTGCCTTTCGCCAACACTTTTAACAGAAAATCATCAGGCCTGGGGCTTATGTGCTCCAATGCAGCCCTTAACTTTTTATGGTACGGAGCTGATGTACGAATTGCTTGAACACGAGAAAAAAGATCAGAACAGTTTTGTTGGATCAAAAACGCTTGAGCACACCATCACGATCGCCTGCATTTTATTTATTCCTTCATCCTAAACAAGCTATATACATTCCATTCGCCCTTAAAAGAAAAATATCATTCAGCCCTTAATGCCGATACCGGCCTGCCTGCTTATTTCCATATTGGTGTAAATCCAAGTTTTATAGAAGTAAAAGCCAAACAGCCTTTGCCCGAACTTAGTTACCGCGAATTGCAGCAATATTTGAGCGAAGAGTCTGGCCTGGATAAACTCCAGGAGGTACTACCTTTAGATCTTTTTGAGCTGCGGGGCATTTCTGTGCTAACCATTACAGATGTTACAGCAAAACAAGCTGTCGAGAATATAAAAGATGTAAGGTTAAGTCGTATTCCCGGCAGCGAGGGCGCCGCTTACGAAGAGGTTATTCAGTCGCTTAAAGTTCTGGTTCAGAATGCCAACATCCAGTTTGATCTTTTTCCTTTTGTAAGGGTAAATAACAAAATGGTTTATGGCTATGTAAAAGGTGGTAGTGGATTGCTTTTCTCGGTATGGGGTGAGGAAACCCTCAGTCCGGAGGCTTTTCAACAGATTGCCGAAGGTTATGCTGCTAATCCCAATTCGTTTTATTCGCCCGATATCTGGGCCGAAAGCAGGGAAATGTTCCCCTGGTTAGATAGGTTTAGGGAATTGAATGTAAAATCAATGGCACTTATACCCGTATTTCATAACCATATATTGGTTGGCGTGTTGGGGATGCATACCTGGATAGGCGAAACCTTTGATGAAAAGAAAATTACTTTGCTCGATCCCGTACTGGCACCTATTGCGCAGTTATTGCAGGTTTATATTGATGAATTTAACCTGGAGATTGAAAATATCATCAAAGAAAAATATACCTCTATACAGCCTGCCGTGCAATGGAAATTTAACGAAGCGGCCTGGCATCACCTTTACAGCAGGAAAAAGAATTTGGCTGTAAGTAACGATGACATCAGTTTTGCGGATGTTTATCCCTTTTATGGTGCAATAGATATCAGAAACTCAACTACCGAACGGAATATTGCCAGCAAAGCCGATCTGGGCCTTCACCTAAATATGCTCAACAAAACCCTCGAAGCACTTAGTAAAAGTTATAGTGATGCCTTATTGCTGGAAATTATTTTTAACTGCAGCAAATGGAATAAGATTTTGCAGGGCGACGAGTTAAACACCACTGATGAAAACAGCCTGAATATTTTTTTGAAAGAAGAAACCAGCGATTATTTAAAACTCATTGCCCAGTCACATCCCGATACCCAAAAAATAATCGGCGGATATCTGGAAACCATTTCCGAAAATCATGGCGAAGTTTACAAACATCGGCAGGCTTTAGAAACATCCATGCAGCTGATCAACACTTCTATTAATAGTTATTTTGAAGCAGAACGTGAAAAACTGCAGGAGTCTTACCCTTGTTATTTCGAAAAATTCAGGACAGATGGCGTTGAATACGACATTTATATTGGGCAATCTATTGCTCCCGACCGCGTTTTTAATCATTTTCACCTTAAAAACCTGCGTTTATTGCAACTTTCGTCGATGGCCGCCATCACCAGGCTTGTAAAACAATTGGAACCCGAAATGCCTGTTAAACTGGCCACTACACAATTAATTTTTATTCATAACCATCCTATAGATATCAGTTTCCGCATTGATGAACGAAAATTCGATGTTGAGGGGGCTTACAATATCAGGTATCAGATGATCAAAAAAAGAATCGACAAAGTACTCATCCGGAATTCACAGGAAAGGTTAACCCATCCCGATAAACTGGCACTGATTTATTTCAATAAAAGAGATATTGAAGATTACGTCCCATTTGTAAAATACCTGCAGGAAACAAATGTATTTTCGTCCGAAACCGAAGATCTTGACCTAGAAGATCTGCAGGGACTAAGCGGATTAAAAGCGCTGCGATTAACAATTATGTGAAGCAAAACTGTTGCCGGTTTAATTTAATATCTGGGTTTTTCAGAAGGTTTTTATACTTCATAACGGAATGCTGATTGAAAAATAATTGTTAACAAGTTGATAATTATTTTTACATGCCTGTATTTTTGGTATAGCAATTGTAAGGGTATGGAAACGCTATTCAACGTTATACAGAAAATTATGAAACTACAGCTATTTAAAACCTTACCAGTCGCACTCGCTGGTTTATTACTCGGAACGGCTGCTTCGGCTCAAACTCCGGCAACTAGCACAACAACCTTCAGAACATGGTCTATCGGTGTTAATGCAGGTGTGCTTACGCCATTGTCGCCACTAGGAGGCAAAAACGATTTCAGTAACAACAGATCTAATTTTGGTTACGGACTTTACATCAAAAAGCAATTTACACCTTATTTCTCTTTACGGTTAGACGGAGTTCGTGGTAAATTAAAAGGCGATAACACTGAGCCTTACGAAAGTGGTTTGGTAAACAATTCGCCTGTTAGGGCTTTTGATACAGAATTATCGTATTCAGGAAGTTTAAATGCTGTTGTAAACATGTTCAATATCGATATGTTTAAAAAAGAGAACACTTTGCAACTTTTTGCTTCAGTTGGTGCCGGATTTGCAGGTTATAAACCAACGATTACAACTGCTTCAGGAACGTCTGAATTTGGTGGTGGTGATAACATCAATGAATTAATTATTCCGGTAGGTTTAGGTGCTAAATTTAAGCTATCAGATGCTGTTAATTTAGATTTAGGCTGGACTATCAACTTTGTTGATGGCGATAACCTTGACGGTTACTACAAAAACGGAAATGATAAATATAACTACGCTTATGCTGGTTTGGAATTTGCGTTGGGTAGCGGAAAACAATTGGCTTTCCACAATCCTGTAGCTTTAACTTATGATGAAGCTGTAAAAGCAAAACAAACTGCCGAAGGTTTAAAATCGGAGTTAAATGCACAAAAAGCCGACAATGCAAAATTACGTTCAGAACTTAATGATATCCTGAAAGATACTGATGGTGATGGTGTTGCCGATAAACTGGATAAATGCCCTGATACACCTGCAGGTACTGTAGTAGATGGTTCAGGTTGTCCGTTAAAAACTCCTGAAAAAGTCGTTGAAAAAGTAATCGTAACTGAAGAAGACCGTAAAGTGGTTAATGAGGCGATTAAAAACCTTGAATTCGATTTAGGTAAAGCAACTATCCGCTCTAAATCTTTTGCTTCACTAAACAGGGTTGCAGCATTATTGATCCAGAAAAACTTTAGCTTAAAATTAGCAGGTCACACTGATAACACAGGTTCTAAAGAATTGAACTTACGTTTGTCGAAAGAAAGAGCCGAATCTGTAAAAGCTTATTTAGTTTCTCAAGGTGCTAATGCATCACGTATTGAGGCTACAGGTTATGGCATGGGTCAACCAATTGCTACCAATAAAACAGCAGCTGGTCGTCAACAAAACCGTCGTGTAGAGTTTACCCTTTACTAGTCTGGTTTTAGTACCGCATAAAAAAGTCCCGATGCAAATCGGGACTTTTTTGGTTTATGTACCCCTATCATTATTTCGAGCGGAGTGCAACTTGTATCAATTTTACATCAGTAACGTAGTCGAAAAATTTATTAAGCTATATTTTGCATGCGTATCGTCACCCTGAATTTATTTCAGGGTCTTTAATGCAAGATAGATCTCTCCGTTCCACTGCGTTTCGGTCGAGATGACGATCCTTTTGTGGAATTGTCATCCTGAGCGTAGTCGAAGGATCTCCATTCCGTTTCGTTCAGTCGCAATGACGACTTTTTTTTATTTGATGTTCACGCACATTCTTTACTTAAGCTCCACAATTACCTTTTTAATTTCACTTAAATCATTCATCTCAAAATTTAGTGTTTGAGGGTAAAACCGCTGATAAATAATCTTATTATCTTTACTATCGTAAACACTGATTATCTTATCGTTTGAACGCTGCGTGTAAACCACATATTTTATCGGGGTTTCTTTATTTAAAACCAGGCTGTCAAGCTCATCATAGGATACGAACTTGAGTTTATAATTATAGGGTTCCAATACAACTCCCGATTTTGGTAAAAGGGCCAATCTTGATGAAAAAACCTGTTTAATATATTCAGGAATGTAAAGTGTTTCTTTTGCCAGTTCGGGCAGGCGTACTTTATTATAAAACTGAAAATCTATAGCGCAGTTTTGCCCGGATACTAAGCCATCGTTGATCTGCTTTAAATAACCCGTTAAAAAGCCGGGCGACCAGTTTAAAAAATCAGATTTATTGTAGAGGTTTGATAAAAGGTTATTTTTTATGCTCCTTTTTGTGCCATATTGCTCATCCTGTGTTTCAAGTAATAAATTGGTTCTCCGATCTGCGAAAAGTGTAACGGTAGCCAGTATACTTTCTTCTTTTACCTTGGGTTTTTTAGATGGTGTTATCAGTTTCAAGGCATAAACCACATTTACATTAGTTGAGCTATCAAGTTTTTCTGCATAGCCATCGAAATAGAAAAAAGAATAATTGGCTAGTGTGTCATAACGCGACAGCTCTTGGGGTTTGATAATTTTATAGGGTGTAATTGTCCAGGTTTTTTTAATCGCCTCGTCAAATTTTTGCAATTCCGCATAATCGCTATACTGCAAAGTAAATAGCGTGGTTGTTTTTTTAAAAATCTCTAATTTCGGACTGTTGGCGAGGGCAGCTCCGAAATAAGAAACCTGACTTTTGCAGATGGTAGCCCACAACGTAAGCAGGCCGAAAAGGAATATTCCCTTTACTTTTAACATATTCATTGTTTTCATTTTGTGCACAACTATATTAAGAAAATTTTGACAATTATTTTGAATTTTTCTATTGCATTAACAAAATACATTCATTAGCTTTGTTATGCAAGCATAATAAATTAACAAAAATGAAACAACAACAAACCATAGATTACCATGTGAAGTTTGCATGGCAAAATATGTTTAATAAGTATAATCAGATGGCATCCAGTTTCGGGATTACGCAGGCCATTGGATATATGCTGATTAACATTGACGACACTGATGGGACTGCCGTTTCAAATTTAGCTGCCTTGCTTGGTGTTAAAGCCACCAGTCTTTCGCGCATGCTGAACAATATGGAAGAAGCCAACCTGATTTACCGCGAAACTTCGGCAGGTGATAAACGTTCGGTAAAAGTTTTCCTTACTGATTTTGGAAAAGAAAAAAAACAACTGGCCAAGGGGGTTGTCCGGAAATTTAACGAATACCTCGACGAGCATTTCACCAAAAAGGAGAAAGAAACCTTTATCAGTTTACTTATAAAATTAAATGAGATCACAGTAGCTTATACTGTTGATTAAACCAGGTATAATAATCAGCCTGTTTGGTAAATATGCTAAACAGGTTCTATCATGACTACTGAAAAGCAAATAGATAACAATGAAACGAAGCATTAATAAAGTTGCTGTTTTAGGTTCGGGTATTATGGGATCGCGTATTGCATGCCACTTCGCCAATATTGGTGTAGAGGTTTTACTGCTGGATATTGTCCCTAAAGAACTGAGCCCCGAAGAGCAGGCAAAAGGATTAGCGCTGGATAACCCAGCGGTAAAAAACCGGATTGTAAATACGGCTTTGCAAACCGCTGTAAAAACGAATCCATCACCGGTTTATACCAAAAAAGCATTAAATAAAATCAAAACCGGAAATTTCGACGATGATATGTCGAAAATTGCAGGTTACGATTGGGTAATTGAAGTAGTGGTCGAAAATCTCGATATCAAGAAAAAAGTTTTCGAACAGGTAGAGCAATTCCGCAAACCGGGAACCCTCATTACTTCTAATACCTCGGGTATTCCAATCCATTTAATGGCTGAAGGAAGAAGCGAAGATTTTAAAGCGCATTTCTGCGGAACGCACTTTTTTAACCCGCCACGCTATTTAAAATTATTAGAGATTATCCCTACACCGCATACACAGCCTGAAATTGTTGATTTCCTGATGCAATACGGTGATAAATTTTTAGGTAAAACAACTGTTTTGTGTAAAGATACCCCGGCATTTATTGCCAACCGTGTGGGTGTTTATTCTATTATGGCATTGCTGCATTTGGTTGAAAAACTGGATTTAACTGTAGAAGAGGTTGATAAATTTACCGGTCCGGCATTGGGCAGACCAAAATCGGCTACTTTCCGTACTTCGGATGTGGTGGGTTTAGATACCATGATTAAAGTGGCCAAAGGCTTGTATGATAACTGCCCGGATGATAAAGCACACGAACTGTTTAAACTTCCTGCTTACGTGCAGAAAATGGAAGAAAACAAGTGGCTTGGCGATAAAACCAAACAGGGTTTTTATAAAAAGACTAAAACTGCAGAAGGTAAAACGGAAATCCTTGCCCTTGATTTAAAAACATTAGAATACAAACCTCAGCAAAAAGTAAAATCGGCGACCTTAGAAATGACCAAACCGGTCGAAAACCTTCGTGAGCGCATGAAGATTTTTGCCAAGGGAAAAGATAAGGCTGGCGAACTGTTCCGTCATTCTTCATTCGGTTTATTCGAATATGTATCCGATCGCATTCCTGAAATTTCTGACGAACTTTACCGTATCGACGATGCCATGCGTGCAGGTTTCGGTTGGGAATTGGGACCGTTCGAACTTTGGGACGCTGTTGGCGTAAAAGAAGCCATTGAGGGCATGGAGCAATATGGTAATAAAGCTGCGGCCTGGGTACACGAAATGCTCGATGCCGGTAATACTTCTTTCTATAAAATAGAAAACGGCGTTAAAAAATATTACGATATCCCTTCTAAATCTTACAAGGCTTTACCGGGTACCGATGAGTTTATCATTTTGGATAACCTCCGCGAAAATAAAACCCTTTGGAAAAACTCGGGTGTTTCGATCATTGATCTGGGTGATGGCATTTTGAATGTAGAATTCCACACCAAGATGAATACCATTGGCGGTGATGTAATTTCTGGCATTAACAAAGCTATTGATATGGCCGAAAAAGACTACCGTGGTTTGGTAATCGGCAATGATGGTGCAAATTTTTCTGCCGGTGCAAACGTAGGGATGATCTTTATGATGGCAGTAGAGCAGGAGTGGGACGAATTGAATATGGCCATTAAAATGTTCCAGAATACTTCAATGCGTATCCGTTATTCTTCTATTCCGGTTGTGGTAGCACCGCATAATTTAACCCTGGGCGGTGGTTGCGAATTTAGTTTACATGCAGATCACGTACAGCTTTCTGCCGAAACCTATATGGGTTTGGTAGAGTTTGGCGTGGGCGTTATCCCGGGTGGAGGCGGAACAAAAGAATTCGCCTTGCGTGCCTCTGATGAATATAAAGATGATCAGATTGTGCAGAATGCCCTGAAAGATCGTTTCTTGACTATCGGAATGGCCAAAGTTTCTACTTCGGGTTACGAAGCTTACGAATTAGGCTATCTGCAGAAAGATAAATTCTCGATCTCGATGAACCGCAACCGTTTACTGGCTGATGCAAAAGCGAAAGCGATAGAACTGGCCGATGCCGGATATACCAAACCTGTTCAACGCAATGATATCAAGGTATTAGGAAAGCAGGGTTTAGGGATTGTTTATGCAGGTGCAAATAGCATGTACGCAGGGCATTTCATTTCTGAACACGATAAAAAAATCTCCGAAAAATTAGGTTATGTAATGTGTGGTGGCGATTTATCTTCTCCAACAGAAGTAACCGAGCAATATTTATTAGATCTGGAAAGAGAAGCATTTTTATCACTTGCAGGCGAACGGAAGAGTTTAGAGCGGATCCAGAGTATTATTACAAAAGGTAAGCCGTTGAGGAATTAGAGCTTTAAATATTGAGATATGAGTATCAAGTATCAAGATGTGAATATCGAATAAAGTCTTAATTATATTAATTAACAAATAAAATAATGCAAGGATTAAGTCTTGATACTATATACTTGATACTATATACTTGATACTATATACTTGATCCTTTGCTATTAGATACTAAAAAAAATGGAAGCATATATTATAGCCGGATATCGCACAGCAGTGGGTAAAGCACCACGCGGCGTATTCCGTTTTACAAGAGCTGATGATTTGGCTGCAGAGGTAATCAGGGCTTTAGTGGCATCGGTTCCGAATTTAGATAACGAACAGATTGATGATGTAATTGTAGGTAATGCTACTCCGGAGGCTGAACAGGGCTTAAATATCGGTCGTATGATTTCGCTGATGGGCCTGGATACCGATAAAGTTCCCGGGGTTACTGTAAACCGTTACTGTGCATCGGGTTTAGATACCATTGCGACGGCAGTTGCGAAAATTAAAGCCGGCATGGCCGATTGTATAATTGCCGGTGGGGTAGAGGTAATGAGCGGAATGCCTTTTGGCGGATGGAAACTCGTTCCAAATGCTGAGGTAGCCAAAAACAATCCTGATTGGTATTGGGGTATGGGTTTAACTGCTGAGGCTGTAGCCAAAGAATATAACGTAAGCCGCGAAGATCAAGATGCTTTTTCGTTAAAATCTCACGAGAAAGCCATTCATGCCATTAAAAACGGTCATTTAAAAGATGGTATTTTACCCATCACCGTTAATGAAAATTATCTGGACGCCAATTTGAAAAAGAAAACCCGTTCTTATGTGGTAGATACTGATGAAGGTCCGCGTGCAGATACCACATTGGATAAACTGGCGAAACTGAAACCGGTATTTGATGCTGTTGGAAGTGTAACTGCCGGTAATTCTTCGCAAACATCCGATGGTGCTGCATTTGTACTGGTGGTTTCTGAAAAGAAAATGAAAGAATTAAACGCCGAACCAATTGCAAGATTAGTGAGTTACGGTATTGCTGGTGTTCCGCCACGCATTATGGGTATCGGTCCGATTGAGGCAATCCCGAAAGCGCTAAAACAGGCCGGTTTGAAAAAAGAAGATATCGATTTAATCGAACTGAACGAGGCCTTTGCCTCTCAATCTTTGGCGGTAATCAGAACGTTGGATTTAAACCCGGATGTGATTAACGTTAACGGTGGTGCAATAGCATTAGGCCACCCACTGGGCTGTACAGGTGCTAAGTTAACCGTGCAGATTATGAATGAATTAAAAAGGCAGAACAAAAAATATGGAATGGTAACCATGTGTGTGGGAACAGGACAGGGGGCCGCAGGAATTTTTGAGTTGCTTTAATTAGTATCGAGATATGAGTATGTAGTATCAAGATTTAATAGCAGGTGAATAACCGATTTATAAATCATCCCGACATATTACTCAGTCACTAATACTAATATATATGCACAATTTTAAAGAGTTAAAAGTTTGGCAAAAATCAATTGAATTAGCTGTTGAAGTTTATAAAGCTAGTTCGTTTTTACCTGTTGATGAGAGATACGGTTTAATTTCTCAAATGAAAAGGTGCTCGGTTTCCATACCCTCCAATATTGCTGAAGGGGCCGGTAGGGGAACTAGTGCTCAGTTTAAATATTTTTTAACCATAAGCCAGGGCTCTGCTTTTGAATTGGAAACCCAGGTAATTATTTCAAATAGATTAGGGTTATTAGAAGATCCGCTTACCAATGATCTGATTGAAAAAACTACTGAAGTTCAAAAAATGATTTATGCCCTGGAAAAAAGATTAATTTGATGTAGGTATTAGGAGTCAAGATGTGAGTATCAAGTATCAAAATTGTATAACATGATAGGGATTTTTTTGATACAAACTTCATCTTGATACTTGCTACTGATGTCTTGATACTCAAATCTTGATACTTACTACTGATATCTTGATACTCAAATCTTGATACTTGCTACTAGATAATAAAACAATGGAAACAACTGAAAAAAAGACAATTAAAGGTGGCGAATTCTTAATTAAAGATACCACTTATCAGGAAGTATTTATCCCTGAAGAATTTGATGAAGAGCAGCAGATGATTGCACAGACCTGTCGCGATTTTTTAGCTTCGGAAGTTTATCCCAATTTAGATAAAATCGATAAACAGGAAGATCCCGAACTCATGCCAACACTTTTAACCAAAGCTGGCGAACTGGGTATCCTGGGGGTTTCGGTGCCTGAAGAATACGGTGGTTTCGGGAAGAACTTCAATACATCCATGTTGGTTGCCGATGTGGTGGGCGCAGGACACTCTTTTGCCGTAGCACTTTCTGCACATACAGGAATTGGAACTTTGCCGATTTTATATTACGGTAATGAGGAACAAAAAGCAAAATATATCCCAAAACTGGGTTCGGGCGAATGGAAAGCAGCATATTGTTTAACTGAGCCAAATTCAGGATCGGATGCAAATTCTGGAAAAACAAAAGCCAAATTAAGCGAAGATGGTAAACATTATATCATCAATGGGCAGAAAATGTGGATTACCAACGGTGGTTTTGCCGATATATTTATCGTGTTTGCCAAAATAGATGATGATAAAAACCTAACTGCATTTATTGTTGAAAAGGAATTTGGTGGCATTACCATGAATCCTGAAGAACATAAAATGGGTATCAAAGGTTCTTCAACACGTCAGGTTTTCTTTAACGATTGCCCTGTACCGGTCGAAAATATGTTAAGCGAACGCGAAAACGGTTTCAAAATCGCTGTAAACATTTTAAATATCGGCCGGATCAAATTATCGGCTGCAGCGATCGGTGCTTCAAAAGCAACTTTAAATACAGCCATTAATTATTCGAATGAGCGGATCCAGTTTGGTCGTCCGATTTCGAAATATGGGGCCATCCGGTTCAAAATTGCGGAAATTGCTTCTAAACTTTATGCAGTAGATGCGGCGAATTACCGTGCCGGACAGAATATTGATGATACTTACGATCAATTGGTTGCTGGTGGAATGGAATCGGGTAAAGCAAGATTAAAATCTGTTGAACAATTTGCTGTAGAGTGTGCCATCCTGAAAGTTTGGGGATCTGAAGCATTAGATTACGCTGTTGATGAGGGTGTTCAGATTTATGGCGGTATGGGTTTCTCTGCTGATGCGCCAATGGACAGGGCTTACCGCGATGCCCGTATCAACCGGATTTTTGAAGGTACAAACGAAATTAACCGTTTATTAACTGTTGATATGATGTTGAAACGTGCCATGAAAGGAGAACTGGATTTAATGACACCGGCCACAGCGGTTGCAGCCGAATTGATGAGCATTCCGGATTTTGGCGAAGAAGATACCAGCTTATTTGCGGCAGAGAAAAAAGTACTTTCGAATTTGAAAAAAGCAACTTTAATGGTAGCTGGTGCTGCGGTTCAAAAGTTAATGATGACTTTAAGCAAAGAACAGGAAATATTGATGAACATTGCCGATATGGCAGGTTACGTTTATGTACTGGAATCTGCTTTATTACGGACTGAAAAACTGGTTAATACCCGCGGTGAAGAAGCATCTGCAGGTCAGTTGGATTTATTAAGGATTTACCTGGTAGAAGCAGTAGATGGTATTGCCAAAGCAGGTAAAGAGGCGCTTTGGGCTTTTGCCGAAGGTGATGAGCAACGCATGATGTTGGTAGGTTTACGTCGTTTTACAAAAGTAGAACCATTTAACGTTAAAGATGCACGCCAAAGAGTTGCGCAACAGCTTATAGAAGCGAATAAATATATTTTTTAAGTTAGAAGGTTAATGGGTTGAGGGTTTAAGGCTTGAGTGAAAATTCGAGCATTAAACCCTTTTTTGTTTTTCTGCTGTCATGCTGAGGTACGAAGCATCTGCAATTGATGAAACTGTGTTCCCAAAAAAATCGTAACCTTTAGCTTTATAATATTAAAAGCTTATTTTCGCGGCATGATTAAGTTTAGATTTCTTACAATACTCTTTTTATGTGTAGTTGCGGTTTCATCCTGTAAAAAAGATGAAGATCCTAAAAAACAGATTACCGATTTTATCCAGCAGAACAATATCAATGCGGTTAGGGATGCATCTGGTTTATATTATCAGATTATTAAACCGGGTTCTGGTTCTTTTACCTATCCGGCCAATACCAAAATCACCATCAAATATGAAGGTAGGTTGCTAAATGGCAGTGTATTCGACAACGGAGGTGGAAAAGAGCAGACATTCGACCTTGCTGGACTGATACAAGGCTGGCAGATTGGCATCCCCAAAATCCAGAAAGGTGGCGAAATCAGGTTGATCATTCCACCGGGTTTGGGTTATGGAAGTGGTGCTGTAGGTTCAATTCCGGGAAATTCGGTGTTGGATTTTACCATTCAGCTTTCTAATACTCAATAAGACTAAAGAAGAATACCGAAGCTGAAAATTTATATTGTCAATTTTTAATTAAGTTCCTGGTATTTTTACCTTTACCTAAACGCTTTAAAATTGTTAAAATAGGTTAAAAATTGTAGCATCCGTATTAAAAGCTTATTTTTGCGGATGATGGTTAAGTTTAGATATATAATTCTATTGGTGTGCTTGGCAGGATGTTTCGCAGCCTGTAAAAAAGATACCCCTGTTGATGATGGCTACGATCCTACTCCTCAGTTTAAGGCGGATACAGCTGCAATAAGTGCTTTTGTTAAAAACAATGCCATTACCGGGATAAAAGATCCAAACGGTATTTTTTATCAGATTATAGAACCTGGATCAGGTAATTTAACTTATTACACTTCTACCAAGATCACCGCAGATTATGAAGGCAGATTACTGAACGGTACGATTTTCGATAGTACCAAAGGTACACCGGCTTCTTTTCTTTTGGGAAATGTGATTTTAGGTTGGCAATTCGGCATTCAGAAAATACAAAAAGGTGGTAAGATCAGGTTAATTATACCATCTTACTACGCTTATGGAAGACAATCACCATCAAGCTCAGTTCCTGCAAATTCAGTGCTCGATTTTACTATAACACTTACAGACGTACAATAATAAATGAACAAATTTACTAAACTTGGCCTGTTTACACTTCTACTGGCTACTGTGATTTTCAGCTCTTGTAAAAAGGATTACGAGTCTATTGAAAGTATAGATGAAACAGCAATAAAATCATATATATCAAAAAATAATCTCACTGAAATGAAACCTGATGCTGATAAAACCGGGTTTTATTATCAAGTTACTAATCCTACTGACGGAACATTTTTTTTAAATCCGGATTCAGTATTTTATGATGTTACTGTGAAGTCGATGGAAACTGGTGGTACTTATCTGCAATCTCCAACCAATGGTAATTTGGGTACTTATGTGGGTTACTTAAATAATTTTTTCCAATCTTCATTATCAACATCTATTACATTTAATATTCCGGCACTCAGAACTGCAGTTTTGGGACTTAAACCAGGTGGAACCGCTAGGGTTTTATTACCATCTTATTTAGGTTTTGGCAAGAATGGTATTGGTCCAATTCCCTCTAACGAGAATCTTGATTTTATAATCAAAACTTACCCATACCGTAAACAATGGTTACTTGATGACGATAAAATAAAGAATTTTTTAACTGCTAAAGGCTTAACCGCTAGCACAACTAAGGATCCTAGTAGAATTTACTATATTGTTAATACAGCAGGTACAGGTGATCCCGTTAATGATATTGAAAGTACAGTTGTGATTAAGTATACAGGTAGACTTTTGGATGGAACAAGTTTCGATTCTTCAACTGATGGAACTTTCTCAACGACTTTAAAAGGGCTAATCCAAGGTTGGCAGATCTTAATACCAAAATTTAGGGTTGGTTCTAAATTTAGAATGTTTATTCCTTCAGATTTAGGATATGGAACTGGAGGAAATGGTGCCATTCCTCCTAATGCGGTTTTAGACTTTGATATTGAAATTGTAAGTGTTACAAATTAGGATAAATGTTATTCATTAAAAAAAATGCTCAACTATTAGTTGAGCATTTTTTTTAATGATATGTTTTTTTACATTTTATACTTTTTTAAGTAATAAGTTTTTTAACTTAATTTTTAGTTGTATGTTTGTTGTGTAAGGGAAAACATACAATTAATATATGAAAAACAAAATCAATTTACGCTGCCTAATACTACTTATGTTAGGTGTTATCTCAATCAGTTCGTGTAAAAAGGATGCCAGTGTTGGAAATCAGGATGAAAAACTTTTAACCAATGCTGTGAGTATTGAAAACGGATATCTGAAATTTAGAGATCAAAAAGCTTTTGACTCTTTATTAAGCGTTTTAGTAAAACCTGAAAATTTTAATTCAAAACCTAAAGAATTTCAAGATTTCAAATCTTACAGAGATGTTTACTTAGAAATAGCGAAGGAATATAAAAAACTTAATAATGTTCAAGCCTTCAATGAATTTAAGAATAAATATGCCAAAATAGTTGATATAAAGTCTGATAGTTCATTAACATACAAATCCAGAACCCCACTTTCAGCATTATTTACCAATTTGAAAGGTGAAGTTAAAATTGGTGATATTACCACTGTTTACACAAAAGATCAGAGAATGATATCTTATTCAGGTAAACACAAGAGTGATTTAGAAGTTAATCAGATTAGCCGAACGGATTTAACAAACGGAATATTTGTTACTAATATTTCGACTGGGAAGTCGATTTCAGGAAACAATCAGGCATCAACCGAAACTACTACATCGGCCATAAAATCTGAATTATACTATAACGAGGATAGCAAAAGAAGGCTGTTTGTTGATCTATGGCTAGAAAGTACACCTGTATCAGGATCAAGTAGTGCTAGTTTTAGATATTATTTTTCTTCGCGCCAGGAACTAAAAAAGACATTTGGTGGCTGGAGAACAAATGAGACAGATTATTACTTTAGTAATCTGAATTATAATTATGGATATAATCAACCTCCAATATTAAACCCACCAACAATTAATTTTAGTCTAGTAAGTTATAGTGTTGGTAATGCAACAGGACCTATAATTATTGATTTAGGGGTAACAAAAGGGTTTGCCCAATGGATTTCGGGCACTGGTCGCTTTTTTACCGGCGGCGTACCCAATGCACCTTCTTTTAATGTTAATTAATTAACAATTTAATTTAACGCCTCTTTAAAAACTTTTAAAACCCTTTCCCTTGCAAAAGTATGCTCAACTATTGGTTGGGCATATTTTTTTGTTCCAAATTCCGGTACCCACTTTTTAATGTATTCGAATTTAGGATCAAACTTTTTGGTCTGCAATTCGGGATTAAATACCCTAAAATATGGAGCAGCATCATTTCCCGATCCTGCTGCCCATTGCCAGCCGCCAACATTACTGGCCATTTCGTAATCCAGTAACTTTTCGGCAAAATAGGTTTCGCCCCAGCGCCAGTCGATCAGTAGATGTTTGGTTAAAAAACTGCCTACAATCATCCTTACACGGTTATGCATCCAACCTGTTTGGTTTAGTTGTCGCATGCCGGCATCTACAATAGGGTAACCGGTATTGCCTTCGCACCAGGCCTTAAACTCATCCTCTTTATTGCGCCATTTAATTTTATCGTATTGCTTTTTAAACGAGTCGGAAGCAGAGTAGGGGAAATGCCAGAGTATGGTCATGTAAAACTCCCGCCAGGCCAGTTCGGAAAGCCAGACGAGTGATTTTGCTTCAATGGCATCCTTTGCAGCTTTTCTGATGCTTAAAGTACCGAAACGGAGATGTAAACCAATATGTGTGGTGCCTTCCATTGCAGGAAAATCGCGTTCCCTGGCATAATTATCAAGTTTGTTTTTATAACTGATTTTTGGGAGCTCCAGTTTACTTTTTTCAAATCCCATTTCCTTTAATGTAGGGATTGGGAGATGTTTTGTTTTTAACAGATTTTTGAAGTATTTTTTTGTTGGATAAGCTTTTACATAAAAATCGTTCAGTTTGGCATGCCATTGTTTATAAAAAGGTGTAAAAACGGTGTAAGGTGTTTTGTCTGCTTTTAAAATTTCGTTTTTCTCAAAAATAACCTGGTCTTTATATGTTTTAAAGGCTATTTTTTCGCTGGTTAAAAACTCTGCCATATTATCATCCCGTTCGCGTGCATAAGGCTCATAATCATGATTGGTGTATACTTCCTTCACCTCGTATTCCTTTAAAATTTCGGGCCATATTTTCTCGGGTTCTCCATATTTTATCAATAAATCCGATCCGTGTTGCTGGAGCTCTTTTTTTAAATCCTCAATGGTCTGGTAAATGAAAGTTACCCGGGCATCATCTTTTGGTAGTTTATCTAATATGTTTTTGTCAAAAATAAAAAGTGGCAAAACCGGATATTCACTTTTTAAAGCATGGTACAAAGCTGCATTATCTGCTAAACGTAAATCGCGGCGGAACCAGTGAATGGAAATTGAGGTCATCGTATAATAATAATTTGTTTTAAGGATGGGATGGCGTTTGGTGATAAGCGTTCTGCGTTGGTTTACCAATTAATCCGGTTTGGCGTTAAGCGTTTGGCGCGATTAGCCAATTTAAACAATTAACCGATCATGCAGTTTGCAGTTCTCAGTTAGCAATTTAACAATTAAGCAATTTAACAATAAAACGCTTTACATCAATTAACCAATTTAAACATTTAACCTATTGATACAAATCCTTCAAAGCATCTTCCAAATGTGTAAATTTAAATTTATATCCGGCATCTAAAATTTTCTGGGCAGAAGTATTGTTACTCATTAAAACGGCTTCCACACGCTCTCCCAACAACAAAGCCAAAACTTTTTTCGGTACGTTAAATGGCCATACCGGGCGATGCAGTTGTTTTGCAATAGCTTTGGTTAATGCTGTATTGGTTACCGGAAAAGGTGCACAGGCATTGTAGCAATTTTCCATTTTAAGGTTTTCAATGGCTTCGATATACATTTCTACCATATCATCAATATGTAACCACGGTGTCCATTGTTTGCCTGTACCTAAAGCTGCACCAGCAAATAATTTAACGGGTTGGGCCAATTGCGGCAATGCACCACCTTTGGTACTTAAAACAATCCCTGTACGCAGTTTTACGATCCTTAAACTGAGTTTTTTGCCCTGATCTACCGCATCTTCCCAAAGTTTGCAGCATTCGGCCAAAAAACCATAACCGTTAGGGCTCTCTTCCGTTAAAATTTCGTCTCCGCAATCGCCGTAAAAACCTACAGCCGATGAAGAAACAAAAGTTTTAATCTGATGTTCGGGCTTTGATTTAATGGTTTTAAGAAGCAGTTCGGTCGATTTTACGCGACTGTCTATAATCTGCTTCTTTCGTTCATCTGTCCATTTTTTATCGGCTACAGGCTCTCCTGCTAAATGGATAACCGCATCTACACCGTTAAGGCAATTGGCATCAATGGTACCTTTATAAACATCCCATACAAAACTGTTTGGATCCTTACCCTTTTTTCTTGAAAGTGTATTAACCGTATAACCTTTGTTTAGTAAATGTTTTTTTAGCTCAGTGCCCACAAGTCCGGTAGCCCCGGTAATCAGAATCTTCTTTGCCATATTTTTAAAACACTAAAGATACGAAAGGGTTTTTTTGATGGACCTTAAAAAAGATGTTAATCGGGTTCTAATTCTTTTGTTACCTATTTGTAAAGAATTATTTAGGGGTTTGATGGAGCCGAAAAATAAGATAAATTTGTAAAGCGTTCTTACACCCTTTCCGATAAAAGATGTCCAAAAAAATTTTAGTCTGGTTTAGAAATGATCTCCGTTTGCATGATAACGAAATGCTGGTGGAGGCAATTGCTAAATCTGATTCGATTTTGCCCGTTTACATTCTCGATCGCCGTTCTTTTGGCGAAACCAAGTATGGTACGTTAAAAACCGGCAACATTAGAGCGCAGTTTATTTTACAGAGCGTTTTAGGTTTACGAAACGCTTTAAAACAGATTGGCGGTAACCTGCTTATTGCAGAAGGTAATCCCGAAGATATTATTCCGCAATTGGTACAGGAATACGAAATTACCGAAGTATACCATCACCGCGAAGTGGCCCGCGAAGAAACGCATGTTTCTACCCTTGTTGAAAATGCCCTTTGGAAATTGCGCATCAACCTCAAACATTTTATCGGTCATACCCTTTACAATAAAGAAGATTTACCTTTCCCGATTAAGGATATACCAGACGCGTTTAACCAGTTTAAAAAGAAAATCGAACGCGATTCGATCATTAAACCCTGTTTTGCCGCGCCAGATCGCATTAACGTGGCTGAAGTAATCGATTGGGGAACTTTATCATCTTTAGAAGATCTTGATCTTTCAGCGCAACAGAAAGACCAGCGTTCTGATTTCGAATTTACCGGTGGCGAGGGAGAAGGTTTAGCACATTTGCAAAAAGTGATTGTTGCCATGCAGCAGGCTGCTACAACCAAAAATTTAATCCTTGCCTCAAAATTATCTGCCTGGTTGGCAATGGGAAGTTTATCTCCACGCAAAGTATACTGGGAAATTAAAAAAATGGAAGGTGTGCCAAACACCAAAGCCATGTTTAACCATATTTTATTAGGCTTACTTTGGAGGGATTATTTCCGTTTTATGTTTAAAAAATACGGCAATACATTTTTTAATCCGGACGGATTTGGAAGTCAGGGGCCGGTTGATATAGAAAATGAGCAGGATAATTTTCAAAAATGGAAAAATGGCCAAACCGGTTTCGCTGTGGTTGATGCGGTAATGACGGAGTTAAACCAAACGGGTTTTATCTCGAATATTGCCCGGCAAACTGCTGCTTTATACCTGATTAATAACCTGGAAGTGAGCTGGATTTTCGGTGCAGCTTATTTTGAAGAAAAACTGATTGATTATAACCCTGCGAGCAACTGGGGCAATTGGGCCAATATGGCAGGGGTAGGAAACGATCAGAAACTGAAGAGCGTTTTCGATCTGGACAAAAATATTAAAAATCTCGATCCAAAAGGCAATTATGCTTTAACTTGGGCATCATAGTTGTACTGATTGAATGAATGATTATTCAATGATTGAATGACTAAATTTTGAAGGATTGAATTTGCAGATTTTTCAATCAGTTTAAGTTATATTTTTACCATTCAATCATCCGATCATTTCCTCATTCAATAAATCTTATTTTAATCGAGATTTTTGCCTTTTATATAAGGTAAAATTCTAATTTTGTAGTGCTTATAGTAAACAGTAAATAATGGATAGTTTATCTTATCTTAACGGCGCAAATGCCGAATACATAGATTCTTTATATCAGTCGTATCAACAAGATCCTGAATCAGTTGAATTTGGTTGGCAAAAGTTTTTTGAGGGTTTTGATTTTGGAAGAGGATCTGAAGCCCCGTCAGTAACAGCTGAAACTCCTGAACATTTTTTAAAAGAGGTTAATGTTTTAAACCTGATTGATGGCTATCGCAGCCGCGGTCACTTGTTTACGCATACCAATCCGGTGCGCGAAAGACGTAAACATTTACCAACTTTGGATCTTGCCAATTTTGGATTATCTGACGCAGACCTGGAAACGGTTTTCAATTCTGGTGTGGAGATTGGTATCGGTGCCGCAAAATTGAAAGATATTGTAGCCTTTTTAAAACAGACATACGCACACTCTATCGGTGCAGAATTTAAATTTTTACGTACACCAGAAGTGTTGAACTGGATTCAGCAAAAAATGGAAAGTGCACGTAATACACCAAATTTCTCTATTGAAGAGAAAAAACGCATTCTGCGGAAATTAAACGAAGCAGTAAGTTTCGAAAATTTTCTTGGAACAAAATTTTTGGGTCAAAAACGTTTCTCTTTAGAGGGCGCTGAGGCTTTAATCCCGGCATTGGATTCGGTTATCGAAAAAGGTGCTGAATTAGGTATCGAAGAATTTGTAATCGGTATGGCCCACCGCGGTCGTTTAAACGTGTTGGCCAACATCATGCAAAAAACCTACAAAGATATTTTTGCAGAGTTTGAAGGTAAAAGTTATAATCCTGATACTCCATTTGGCGGCGACGTAAAATATCACTTAGGTTACTCAACCGATGTAACTACCAATGCAGGTAAAAGTGTTCACCTGAGTCTTTGCCCAAATCCATCTCACCTCGAAACAGTGGATGGCGTGGTAGAAGGCATGAGCCGTTCGAAAATCGATTTCAAATATGGTGGCGATAACAGTCGTTTAGCACCAATTTTGATCCACGGTGATGCTTCAGTTGCCGGACAGGGTATTGTTTATGAAGTGATCCAGATGGCAGGCCTTGAAGGTTATAAAACCGGTGGAACCATCCACCTGGTAATCAATAACCAGATCGGTTTTACCACAAATTATAAAGATGCACGTACCAGTACCTATTGTACTGATATTGCAAAAGTGACTTTATCTCCGGTTTTTCACGTCAATGGTGATGATCCTGAAGCTTTGGTTTATGCGATTAATTTAGCAATGGAATACCGTCAGAAATACAAAAATGATGTATTTATCGATATTCTTTGTTACCGTCGTTTTGGCCACAATGAGTCTGATGAACCTAAATTCACGCAGCCGTTGTTATATAAAACCATCGAAAAACACCCTAATCCAAGGGAAATTTATATTGAGCAGTTAACTAAAGAAGGTAAACTGGAAGCTGGTTTGGCAAAAGAAATGGAAAAAGATTTCCGTGGTATTTTGCAGGAACGTTTAAACGAAGCCAAAGAATTTGTTGCCGGTAATGCTGAAGTTAAATTCGGTGGTGCATGGGCAGATTTACGTATGGCAACGCCTAAAGATTTCGAAACTTCGCCGGTTACCGCAGTTAAAAAATCTACTTTGCTTGAAATCGGTAAACGCATTACTGCTTTACCATCTAATAAAAAATTCTTCAAGAAAATTGAAAAATTATTTCTTGAGCGCACCAAAATGGTTAACGAAACACATGTTTTCGACTGGGCAATGGGCGAGCAGCTGGCTTATGGTACCTTGTTATCAGAAGGTAAACGTGTTCGTTTAAGCGGTCAGGATGTTGAACGTGGTACTTTCTCTCACCGCCATGCCGTATTAACGCTTGAAGATAGTGAGGAAGAATATGTACCGTTGGCAAACATTTCAGACCAGCAGGCACCGTTTGATATTTACAACTCACACTTATCAGAGTATGGTGTTTTAGGTTTCGAATATGGTTATGCTATGGCAAACCCGAATGCGCTAACCATCTGGGAAGCACAGTTTGGTGATTTCTTTAACGGCGCACAGATTGTAGTAGATCAATATATTGCAAGTGCCGAAACCAAATGGCAGCGCGAAAATGGTTTGGTAATGTTATTGCCTCACGGTTACGAAGGCCAGGGACCAGAGCACTCATCAGCACGTATTGAGCGTTTTATGGAGCTTTGCGCTGATTATAACATGCAGGTAACAAACTGTACTACTCCGGCAAACTTCTTCCACGTATTACGCCGTCAGTTTAAACGCGATTTCCGTAAACCTTTAGTGGTATTTACGCCAAAAAGTTTATTACGCCATCCGGCCTGTGTTTCTCCATTAGAAGAATTTACTGAAGGAGGATTTAAAGAAGTGATTGATGATGTAAATGCTAAAGTTGCTGAGGTAACCCGTGTTGTTTTCTGTAGTGGTAAAATCTATTACGAATTGCTGGAGAAACAACAGGCTGATAAAATCAAACATGTAGCTTTGGTTCGTGTAGAGCAGTTGTATCCAACTCCGGTTGATCAGATGGAAGCTATTCAGAAAAAATATAAAAATGCCAAAGAAATTTTCTGGGTACAGGAAGAGCCAGAAAACATGGGCGCATGGCCATATCTATTCCGAAGATTGTATAAAACCGCATTGAAAGGCATTGATGTAATTTCGAGAAGAGAAAGCAGCAGTACAGCAACCGGTTTTGCAAAACAACATGCTAACCAACAGGCTTATATTTTAGCTAAAGCTTTAGAAGTATCAGTTACAGAAGATGTAAAGGATATTGCTAAAAAGGCAACAAAAAAACTGGTTCAGATAGACTAGCGTTGAGCGCTGAGCGTTTGGCGTTTTGATGATTAATAAGATAGGTTTAAAGTGTAAGGTTTGAGGTTTAGGGTTAAGTACCCGGAACATCGAACTTTACAACATTTCAACCTTTAACGATAAAAACATAACATTACAAAAATGAGTTTAGAGATAAAAGTTCCACCTGTAGGTGAGTCGATAACCGAAGTTGTTTTATCACGTTGGATAAAAAACGATGGCGATGTTGTTGAAATGGATGAAGTAATAGCCGAGTTAGAATCGGATAAAGCTACATTCGAATTAACCGCAGAACAGGCAGGAACTTTAAAAACCATAGCAGCCGAAGGCGATACTTTAGCCATTGGTGCAGTAGTTTGTAAAATTGAAGATGGCGGTGCAGTTGCTAGTCCTAAGTCTGAAGCCCCAAGCCCTAAGTCTGATGCTCAGGCACCAGCTGCTGTTGCCGAAGCACCGAAGACTCAAGACTCTGGACTATCGACTAAGGACTCTTATGCCACAGGAACTCCGTCACCTGCTGCCGGTAAAATCCTTGCAGAAAAAGGAATTGATGCCGCTGCAGTAAAAGGTACTGGTGTTGATGGCCGTATTACCAAGGATGATGCTGTTAAAGCTGAAGCTGGTAAAAAACCAGAAGCACCAAAAGCCAGTGCACCGGTAGCTGCTGCTGCTCCTGCTGGTAGCCGTGGCGAGCGTCGTGAGAAAATGTCGCCTCTGCGCAGAACAGTTGCAAAACGTTTGGTTGCTGTTAAAAATGAAACCGCAATGTTAACCACTTTTAACGAAGTTAACATGAAGCCTATTATGGATTTACGCGGAAAATATAAAGACCAGTTTAAAGAGAAATTTGGAGTTGGTTTAGGTTTTATGAGCTTTTTTACCAAAGCCGTTACCGAAGCTTTAAAAGATTTCCCTGCGGTTAATGGTCGCATTGAAGGCGAAGAATTGGTTTATAATGATTTCGCTGATATTTCTATTGCGGTTTCTGCTCCAAAAGGTTTGGTGGTTCCGGTAATCCGTAATGCAGAAAGCATGACTTTGGCACAGATCGAAAAATCTGTTTTAGAACTGGCTTTAAAAGCTCGCGATAGCAAATTAACCATCGAAGAAATGACTGGTGGAACATTCACCATTACTAACGGAGGTGTATTTGGTTCGATGATGTCGACACCAATTATCAATGCCCCACAATCAGCCATTTTAGGTATGCACAACATTGTTGAGCGCCCGGTAGCTGAAAAAGGTGAAGTAGTAATCCGTCCGATGATGTATGTTGCATTATCTTATGATCACAGGATTATCGACGGACGTGAGTCGGTTGGCTTCCTGGTTCGTGTGAAACAACTGTTAGAAGATCCGGCTAGATTGCTTTTAGGCGTTTAACCCCTAAATCCCCTAAAGGGAACTTTACATATTTAGAAAGAAGTCAAGTTTTTAAAACTTGACTTCTTTTTTTTTGCTCAAGTGGTCGTCATTTCGAGCGAAGTGCAACGCAGCCGAGAAATCTGTCTCGAGATAGATCTCTCCACTCCACTATGCTTCGGTCGAGATGACGACCATTTTATTTAAAGCTATTAACAAAATTATGTGCAATGGAGCAAAATTTTATTTAGACAACTCTTTAATCTGCTTCAAATCAAGTTGTTTAAACTCTACTTCGCTGCCCTCAGCCTGTAAAGCAATCTGGCCGCTGCTTGCCGTACAGTTTGTGCCATAGTTTACCAGTGTACCGTTTACCCAAACTTTTACTTCGTTATTCAGACATTGTATTACCATGGTATTCCATTCGCCAACAGGTTTTTCGCTATCATCGGTCAGGTTTTTAATCCGGCGGAGTTTGTCGCCATTTACACCCCAGTTTTCCTTTGGGCCGCGGCGGGCAAGCATATCGGGTACGGTAATATCTTCTTCAATGCACCAGAAATCGCCCGCATCTTTATGCTGCATCTGTACTTCCAGCGATTTTGGGAACATACCATACAGCGCCCTCGGTGTTGATGCGTGAACGAGCACACCGCAATTGCCCGGTTTACCAGCAAAACGGTATTGAACGGTTAACTGGTAATTTTTATAAATCTTATCGGTTATTAAATGTCCACCAGGCGTACCTAAACTTACCAAAAGGCCGTTCCGCACGATAAATGGGTTAATGGTATCTGGCTTTTTATCCATCGCCGGTACATCTACGTGCCAGCCATTTAGGTTTTTTCCGTTAAAAAGACTTTTTTGAGCAAAAGCCGAAGTGCTCAATGTGATGAGCAGTAAAAGGATGTAATGTAATTTCATGATATTTGGTTTTCCCAAATATATTTTAAAAAATCGGAATAAGGTAGTGATTGTGTTCTGAGGTGATGTGGTGCAATAAGATGGAGGTTCTTCGACTCCGTTCATGATGCTAATTTAATAAACGACCGTCATTTCGACTGGAGTGAAACGGAATGGAGAAATCTATAGTTACCCTACTTATAGATCTCTCCACTGCGGTCGAGATGACGGCCCGCAGATGGGAGTATTAGTTAGATTTCTAAGTTTAGTAACTCCTCATAAGCATCCCCCTCAATTCTGAGTAATTTGGCAAAGGCAGGTTCTGTTTTGTACCCTTGCTTTCTTAAATTGATAATTTCCTGCCTGAATGCTTCACCTTTTTCCAGAAGTATTTTGTGTTCAATTAACATGTGGCGGTAAGCATTTTGCTGCGTTGTGGGAATCTTTTGCCCAAAGATTTCTATCTCAAATCCATCAATGATAAAATTGGCTTTAATGGCTTCGAATTTTGGACTTTTAGAAATTGTGAATTCTTTTTCCTGTCTGAACTGCTTTTTTAATGCACTGATGAATTCGTTTTGGTCGGATATTTCGCAGATGATGTCTAAATCACTGCTTTCAATATCAATATTAATCGGAATGGTCCCGACTAAAATGGGTTGATAGGGTAGGAGTTTTTCTAAAACCTGATGATCTGTTAAAACCTGGTAAACTTTCACCTGCTTTTCGTTTCCTGACTGGAGGTATGAGATATCGGGGAAATTGATCATTGTTTCTTATATAGATCATTAAACAGTTAGTCCTGATTGGTAGTACGACACCAAACAATAAATTAGGTTTTATTTTAATTGCAGGAAAGATTCTGAAATAAATTCAGGATGACGACCTGGCTGTTCAATATGCCAGATAAATACCTGGCTATTTGTTCCCTGCAGTATCCAAAGTTAATAAACCCGATAGAATGAATGCCAATGTATTTTAGCATTGTTGTGATTTTTATCTGGTTGGTTGGTTTAATGCCAGGCAAAAAGGAAAAGCACAGACCCCATTGGCAGTAAGGATAGCGGGAACAGACTTAAATATTTGCTTCTGTACCTGCTTTCCAAAAGAATTTGATTTATGTTTTGGCTCTGGCTCATTCTCGTTGGTTGGTGTGACACCAACCAATAAACGAAAAAAGCCCATCTCCGTTAAGAAATGGGCAATGTTTTATGTGATATTGAGTTATTCTTCTACAGGCTCAGAATGACAATTTATTAGATTAATCTTCCACAATCTCACTGTTGATGCTTACTTCATCTTTTACATCTTCTTTGAAGTAGTTTTTCTGGAAGATGAGGATCAATATCACCCCAACAGAAATGGCTGCATCTGCAAGGTTAAAAACAGGCCTGAAGAAAACAAACTCTTCGCCTCCCCAAATTGGGAACCAGGTAGGAAAATGTCCTTCGGCAATCGGGAAGTAGAACATATCTACCACACGGCCGTGGAACCAGCTTTCGTAGCCATAAATTTTACCGTAAAAAACGGAATCGATGATATTACCCAATGCACCTGAAAAGATAAGGGCAACGTTTAAAATTAAACCGCGGTGATATTTATGTTTGATTAAATAGTGCAAACCATAGCCAATACCTGCAACCGCTGCAATGCGGAAGAGAGATAAGGCCAGTTTACCAAATTCGCCGCCAAACTCCATACCAAAGGCCATCCCGTTATTTTCGGTAAAATGGATAATAAACCATTTACCAATGATGTGGAACTCCTGCTGTATGTACATGTGGGTTTTAACCCAGGTTTTAACCAGCTGATCGGCCAGTAAAACCAAAAAGATTACAATTAAAGGTTTTGTATAGCCTTTCATTAACTCTGCTTTAATTTAGCTTCCATGCTTAAAGTTGCATGAGGTACAGCGCGTAAACGTTCTTTTTGGATCAGTTTACCGGTTTCGCGGCAAATACCATAAGTTTTGTTCTCGATACGCACCAAAGCATTTTCCAGGTTATCTATAAATTTACGTTGACGGGCAGCCAATTGATTGATCTGCTCTTTTTCCATTGTTGCCGAACCATCTTCGAGTGTTTTGTAAGCACCTGAAGTATCTTCGGTTCCGTTAGCATTAGGATTACTTAAAGATGCGGTAAGCGAATTAAGTTCTTCTTTCGCCATGCGCAATTTATCTTGGATCAATTCTTTGAATTCCTGAAGTTCACTGTCTGAGTAGCGTGTTTTATTACTGTTTTCCATGTTTTTAATTTAGTTTTCTAATATATGGATTTATATTTTAGTTACTGAAATGCTTAACTCAACATCATCAATCACGATTTTGTTTGCATTATTTACAGTATCTGTTAATTCAAATTCATCGGCCAGTATTTCCGCGCAAATGTAACCCTTGTTTTTTGCAACTGCACCGGCCACCAAGTTATCATTTTGTAACGAAACTTTAATCCTATCGGTCACCTCAAAGTTCAATTCTTTCCTTAAATTCTGGATGCGGTTAACCAGTTCGCGCGAAATACCTTCCTGTTTCAGCTCTTCGGTAATGGTAACATCTAAAGCAACGGTTAAGCTGCCCAGGTTGGTTACCTGCCATCCTGGAATATCTTCTGCAAAAACCTCAACATCATCATTTAAATTGATGGTAAATTCTTCACCATTACTTCCAATTACGATGATGAAGCCATCATTTTCTAAACGCTGGATATCATCCTGATTCGAATATTCTAAAGCTGCTTTAACCAGGCTCATATCTTTTCCAACCTTTTTACCCAACGATTTAAAGTTTGGCTTAAGCTTTTTCTTTACGATGCCCAGTGTATCGGTAATGAATTCGATTTGCTTCACATTGGTTTCAGAAAGGATATAATCTGCCACTTTCGAGATTTTTTGCTCGAAATCGCCACTTAATGATGGAATTAAGATTTTCTCTAATGGCTGACGTACATTGATGCCTGATTTTTTACGCAATGATAAAACCATTGATGAAATATCCTGGGCATAAAGCATTCTTTCGTTAAGGGCATTATCGATTAAACTTTGATCGGCCTCTTTCCATAAAGTTAAGTGAACAGACTGCTCTGCATAAGCATCGGTAATGGTGAGGTTTCTGTATAACCAATCGGCAAAGAAAGGCGCTACCGGACTCATCAGTTGTGCCAGGGTTTCTAAACAGGTGTATAATGTTTCGTAAGCAGCGCGTTTATCGTCGGTCATTTCGCCTTTCCAGAAACGGCGACGGCTTAACCTGATGTACCAGTTACTTAAATGCTCATCAACAAAAGCCTGGATAGCACGCGTAGCTTTGGTTGGCTCGTACGTGTTATAACTTTCATCAACTTCGTTGATCAGGGTTTGCAATAACGATAAAATCCAGCGGTCTAACTCTGTTCTGTCTTCTACCTTGCTTAAATTGTTTTTGTCGATTTCGAATTTATCGATGTTGGCATATAAAGCAAAGAAAGAATAAGTGTTATAAAGGGTTCCGAAGAATTTACGGCGTACCTCGGCAATTCCATCAATGTCGAATTTTAGGTTATCCCACGGATTTGCATTAGAAATCATGTACCAACGCGTTGCATCGGCACCATATTCGTTAATGGTTTGGAACGGATCGGCGGCATTGCCCAAACGTTTAGACATTTTTTGTCCGTTTTTGTCCAGTACCAGTCCGTTCGAAACTACATTCTTATACGCTACTTTATCAAAAACCAATGTAGAGATCGCATGCAGGGTATAAAACCAGCCACGGGTCTGATCTACACCTTCGGCAATAAAATCAGCTGGGAAATCTTCATTTCCATCAATGGTTTCTTTGTTTTCAAAAGGATAGTGCCATTGTGCATAAGGCATAGCACCAGAGTCGAACCAAACATCAATTAAGTCGCTTTCGCGGTTCATTGGTTTACCTGACGGAGATACTAAAATGATCTGATCCACTACATTTTTATGTAAATCGATCAGGTCATAGTTCTCTTCAGACATGTTTCCGATTTCGAATCCTTTAAAAGGATTTTCTTTCTGGAAACCAGCTGCTATAGATTTTTCAATAGCATTATAAAGTTCTTCAACAGAACCAATTAATACTTCTTCTTTTTTATCTTCGGTTCTCCAGATAGGTAGAGGAATTCCCCAATATCTCGAACGTGATAAATTCCAGTCATTCGCATTTTTTAACCAGTTTCCAAAACGACCCTCTCCGGTCGATTTTGGTTTCCAGTTAATGGTTTCATTAAGGTCGAACATTCTGTCTTTAACATCTGTAACTTTAATAAACCACGAATCTAGCGGGTAATACAAAAGCGGCTCATCAGTACGCCAGCTGTGTGGGTAACTGTGAACATATTTTTCTACTTTAAAAGCTTTATTTTCTTCTTTTAATAAAATAGCGATTTCTACATCAACCGATTTTTCGGGAGCAGTGCCTGCATCATAATATTCGTTCTTAACATATTTGCCGCCAAAAGGACCAACATGTTTGGTAAATTTACCCTGTAAATCGACTAAAGGAACGGGAGTATCATTTTCGTCTAATACCAGCATTGGCGGTACTTCCGGAATAGCTTCTTTGGCTACTTTAGCATCATCTGCACCAAAAGTTGGGGAGGTGTGCACAATACCGGTACCATCTTCGGTAGTTACGAAATCTCCTGAAATTACCCTGAATGCATTTTCAGCATTTTGATACGGCAGCGTGTAAGTTAAAAGTTGTTCATATCTAATTCCAACCAATTCACTTCCTTTGCATTCGGCAAGTATCTGATAAGGGATTTTTTTGTCGCCAGCTTTAAAATTTGTAAAATCTTCAGCTTCATTGCTTTCGAAGAAAATTTTACTGAACTGCTTTCCAACCAGGTTTTTTGCCAAAATTACATTGGTTGGCAAGAAAGTATATTGGTTAAAAGTTTTGACTAAAACATAGTCGATTTTTGGTCCAACCGTTAAAGCCGTGTTTGATGGTAAAGTCCATGGCGTAGTTGTCCATGCCATCAGGTAAATATCGCCAAAAGCTTGTAAAAAAGCCGGTAGTGTATCAGCCAGGGCCTTAAATTGAGCAACAATTGTGGTATCGGTAACATCGCGGTAAGCGCCGGGTTGATTTACCTCATGCGAACTTAATCCTGTTCCGGCTTTTGGAGAATAGGGTTGGATTGTGTAACCTTTATAGATTAATCCTTTATCGTAAATCTGTTTTAAAAGCCACCATACCGATTCCATATACTTAGACTTATAGGTAATATATGGATCATCCATATCTACCCAGTAGCCCATTTTTTCAGTCAGGTCGTTCCACACATCAGTGTAACGCATTACTGTTTTTTTACAGGCCTCGTTATAGTCTTCAATAGAAATGGTTCTACCAATATCTTCTTTGGTAATTCCTAACTCCTTTTCGGTGCCAAGCTCAACAGGCAAACCATGGGTATCCCAACCAGCTTTTCTTTTAACCTGATAACCCTTGATTGTTTTATAGCGGCAAAAAATATCTTTAATAGCACGGGCCATTACGTGGTGGATGCCCGGCATGCCATTGGCCGACGGTGGTCCTTCGTAAAAAGTAAACGGATTAGATTTAGGACGGGATGAAATGCTTTTTTCAAAGATATTTTCCTTTTTCCAAAAATCCAGTATTTCCTGCCCTATTTTGGCAAGTTCCAATTGTTTAAATTCGCTATACATCAATCAAGTACCTCAAAAAATTAAAGGTTGCAAAGTTAACAGAATTGACTGAATTTTGGTAGTTTTGGTGTAAATACTTTTAATGTGAAATTATTTAATATCGGGCTTGCACTGATGATTGTGGCCGTAATTGCCCTGCCAATTGTTGCGGTAATTAGTCCGGCAAACCGCGATTTTGTACTTTACGCATTTTATTTCTGCGGCCTGCTCGAACTAATTGGGCTTATCTTTGTTTTAGTACATATTGTTACACTTAAAAGAAAGAATCCATGATTAAGCTATTGAAATTGCAGAAAGCTGTTTTTGTGCTCATTGCAGGCATACTTTCTTTTATCGCCTATAAAATTTTAAATGCCAACCATGTTAAAGGAAGCATTTATCTCCAGATGCTGGCCGGTGTACTGATGATAATTGGTGCGCTTTGGTTGCTTTACCCGATTCTGTTTGCCAAAAAAGATAGTGATGGCAATGCCGAAATCATTACCGACCCAACGATTGAGGTTCCGGAAGATGAGGAAGAGGAAAAAACTGCAACTGAATAAACCTACGTAAACCTTCTTAAACCAACGAGATTGTCTCTCTTTGAGCTTACGTGTTCTCAAATGTCTTATATGGTTTAAAAGGTTTTTGAAAAGCAATACCTGTATTCCATTTAACGTTCGTCCTGCTGTTCGCTTACCCCGATGAAAAATCGGGGCCACTTCCATCAGGATTATATTACTTAGGCTGGTGTAAGAAATAAAGAAGACCTTACAAGCCCATTCTATTTTAATATTCCTTTGCATCATCGCCTTGGGTTTAAACACAAGGCAAATAAAAAAATAATTTTCCGCGTAGGGGTAAATCCTTTATGAGTTGTAATAGCTCTAAATTAACAAATAGAGATACTATGATTCCTGCAATTATTATTTGGGTATGCAAGAAATATTTTGCTCCAAAAACCTACAAAAAATTCTCTTCCCAAAATCCGGTTAATCCGAAAATTGTTGCCACAGTACTTTTTCTCATCTGCTCATTGTCATCGGCTTTTGCGCAGCAGAGCAGGTTTAACATCAAACGTAATGGCGAGATTATAGGGCAGATGTATTTTCAGCAAAAAGAGGATGGTGACAATACTTATTTAACCATAACATCTAAAGTGCAAACCCGGTTTTTGTTTAAAATCAAAGTAGAAACCGAAGATCAGGCGCATTTTAAAAATGGCAGATTACTCACTTCAAATGTAAACAGGATTGTAAATGGCAATGCCAAAGAAGCTAAAAAAACAAACTGGCTCAATAATGTTTATCAGCTTAAAAGCGGCGATAAAACGAGTACGCTCAACCAACCCATCAATTACAATATGATGTTATTGTACACCAGAGAGCCGGTTAATATTTCCGAAATATATTCTGATAATTTCCAGTGCTTTATCCCCATTCAAAAAAATGGTGCACATCAGTATCGCATTAATCTGCCTGATGGAAATTATAACGATTACCATTTCGAAAACGGGATCTGTAAACTCGTTATTGTAAATCATTCATTGTACACCATCAGAATGGAAAGGGTTTAATATGGAAGCCGTTGCAAATAAATACCTGCGGGTTTTGGTTACCGGGGCTTCGGGTTTTATCGGTCGAAAATTATGCTTTGCCCTTGCAGAGATGGGTTACGATGTAATTGCACTTTGCAGAAATGTAAATCATCCGTTTTTGATTAAACACCGGAATATCCAGTTTGTAAAAGGTGATGTTTTGGATACTGAAAGTTTGGAAAATGCCATAAAAGACTGTTATCAGGTATACCATACCGCGGCAATGGCCAAAATGTGGTGTAAAAATGAGCAGGATTTTTATGATGTAAATGTAATCGGAACAAGAAATGTGCTTAACGCTGCATTAAAAACAGGAGTAGAGCGGGTAGTGCATACCTCAACCTGTGGCGTATGGGGACCGACATTGAATTTACCGGTTTCGGAGAATGATCCGAGGGCAGTCGGTTTTCCGATCAGTTACGAACGCACAAAATACCTGGCCGAGCTGGAAGTGAAGGCATTTGTGAAGAAAGGTTTGGAAGTGGTGATTGTAAATCCTTCGAGGGTATATGGCGATGGGCCGATTACCGATAGCAATACGGTGAGTAAAATGGTTACAGGTTACATTAATGGTACCTGGCATTTTATTCCCGGCGACGGAAAAGCGATTGCCAATTATGCTTTTGTTGATGATGTAGTAGATGGACATATCGCGGCCATGAATAATGGAAGAAACGGCGAACGTTATATATTAGGCGGGGTTGACGTTTCATTTAATGGTTTTTTCAATACCTTAAAACAGCTTACAGGTAAACAACGGAGTTTATATAAAATCCCGGTAGGTATTATTAAAGCATATAGTTTGCTGGAATCGCTAAAGTCGAAACTCTTTAATCTTACACCGTTTTTTCTGCCAGAATTTGCCGATAGGTTAAAATGCAATCAACAGTATTCGAGTAACAAAGCCATTACCGAATTAAATTACCGGATTACGCCTTTTGCGGTGGGATTAGGAAAAACCATTAATCACTTTAAGCATAAAACAATTTATTAACCACGGATGAAAAGGATGCACACAGATAGAATTTTAACAATTGGATCCTAACGATCTGTGTTTATCTGTGTAAATCTGTGGTTAAGAATTAATAAACATAAAATGAAACAGTTAACAGCATTGATTACAGGGGCGAGCGAGGGTTTGGGTAAGTCTTTCGCCATCGAAGCGGCCAAACGCGGACTCGCACTGGTTTTGGTTTCGTTACCCAACAGCGGATTGGAGCACTTAGCAAATTATCTCCGCATAAACTTTAACAGCAAAGTGCATTGCATTGAAACAGACCTGACCAACAACAATGCTGCAAGCGAAATATTCGAAAAATTAAGGGAGCAGAACATCAAAGTTAACGTTTTGATCAATAATGCTGGTTTAGGAAACTGGAGCTGGTTCGAAGATAAAAATGTAGAGTTTTACCGAACCCAGATCGACCTTAACATTACCAATACCGTGCTGCTTACCCGTTTATTTTTAAACCATATCGATAAAAGAACGGCAAGTTATATTTTAAATGTGGGCAGTTTGGGCGGACATTTTATCGTTCCAAAAAAACAGGTTTATGGTGCAACCAAGTCTTTTATTGGTTATTTTACCCGTTGCCTGCAGCTCGAACTAAGCGGCACAAATGTGCACATCAGTTTGTTGAGCCCTGGTGGCATTAATACCAAGCCCGAATTGCTGGTAATGAACAATGAACTCAGAGGTTTTGCAAAAGCCACCATTTTAGAAGCTGATTATGTGGCCAGAACAGCTATGGATGGTATGTTGAAAGGAAAAAAAGAAATTATCCCGGGTTTTGCCAACCGCTTTTTACTCGTGCTCGATAAAATTATCCCGGGCTTTTTAAAAGAAATCATTATTAGGCGTAAATTGAAATCGATTTTAACGGAATAATTTAAACCCGAAACCTGTAAGGTTTTTAAAACCTTGCAGGTTTAGCTTATGGAAAATAACGATACCCACCTTATCGGATTAATTAAAAGCGGTAATAAACAGGCTTTCGACGAAGTATTTTTAAAATACTTTAAAAGTCTGCATGCCTATGCTTTTACCATCATTAGGGAGAAAGATGATGCTGAAGAGATTGTTCAGAATGTGTTTGTACGTATCTGGACAAAAAGGGATCAGCTTAAAGAGGATGGTTTTTTAAAATCATTCTTATACCGTTCGGTGCATAACGAAAGCTTAAATTACCTGAAACATCAAAAAGTGAGATCGAATTTTAATATCCATTATGCCGATGTTGTGAAAAACGACACCGGAAATTTAAATACAGAAATTATGGCAACAGAGCTGGAGAAAAATATCCATTCGGCAATAAACGAACTGCCCGAAAAATGCAGGAATGTATTTCAGCTGAGCAGGTTCGACCAGATGAAATATCAGGAAATTGCCGATGCGTTAAACATTTCTATCAAAACGGTAGAAAACCAGATGGGTAAAGCCTTAAAAATTTTACGGCTTAAAGTAGTCGATTTCCTGATCCTCATTTTTATATTATTGAAATAAGCTTATGGATAAAAATTATACAAATATTAACGATGATGTACTTGCAAAATACCTGCTTGGAGAGGCTTCTGTAGCCGAAATTGAGCAGGTGGAGGCCTGGGTAGCATCAAATCCGGATCACCGTAAGCAGCTGGACGATTTCAGGACGATACTGGAGAAAAGTAAACTTCAGATCGATCATTCGATAAATGAACATCATGCTCTGGAGCGGTTAAATATTCGCTTGCAGAAAGAAACCAAAACCATCGGTTATAAATTTGTGCTGCGCTGGGTAGCTATAATCGCTATCATTTTTAGTGCAGGCTTATTTTTCTATAACAATTTAATTGGCAATAAAACCAATTTGAACAGTGGTAATGAAACTTTGACCCAGATTTTGCCTGATGGTTCTACCGCGATATTGAACAAACAATCTTCTATATCTTTTGTAGGTGGATTTTTTAATAAAACCCGCGATGTTAAACTAAAAGGAGAAGCTTTTTTTAAGGTTAGTGCCGATAAATCAAAGCCTTTTATCATCAGTATTAACGATGTGCGGGTAACCGTGGTAGGTACTGCTTTTAATGTAAAAGGTGATGGTAAAAGAACAACTGTAATTGTAGAAAGCGGTATCGTTAAGGTAAATAATCAAAGTGATAGTGTGCGTTTAACTGCTGGCGAAAAAGTAGATGTTGCTCAGAATCAGGCACACTTAACCAAGAGTGAAAATCAGGGTAAACTGTACAATTATTATTATACCAACAAACTGGTTTGTGATGGAACCCCTCTTGCTGAACTGGTTGCCGTGCTTAACGAGAAATTTAAGTCGAATATTGTGATCACAACCCCTGCATTAAAGGCACTTCCGATCAGTACTACTTTTAAAAATGAATCGCTTAAAGAAATTCTGAATGTGATTGCAGAAACTTTTAAAATAAGAGTAGAGTACGGGCAAGGTATAATCAAACTTAAATAAAGACTATGCGTACGCTCAAAATTATTGTTCTATTCCTCTTATTTTCAAATAGTTTGGTTAAAGCGCAGTCTATCTTATCCAGAAATATTTCCCTCAATATCGATCAGCAGAAATTAGATTCGGTATTGGCCACGATAGAAGAAAAAGGCGGTTTCAGGTTTTCGTATAACAGTAATATATTACCAGTTGATAGTTTGGTGAGTATTCATGAAAATAACCTGAACATCGCCGAAACCCTCGATAAATTATTAAAACACCGGTTCGAATACCGCCAGTCGGGTAATTTTGTGATTATCCGTTATGCGCCGCTCGAGCTGGTTCTGCTCGTTAATGAATCGGTTGGCAATCCCGAACTTTATACCATTACGGGTCAGGTTATAGATAAACAAACCAATAAACCGATACAGGATGCCAGTATTTATGAGAAAAATCTGCTGGTTTCCGAAATATCTGATGGGAACGGTTACTTTTCTATGCGTTTAAAAGATATTACGCAACCCATTTCACTAACCGTAAGCAAAGAAAATTATAAATCAACGATTACCCACTTTTTGGCCGAAGTAAACATTACACCTAAAAAAGAAAGTACTAGTGAGCAATTTATTACTGGTAATTTGGATGATGTAGAAAAAACCTGGTTGGGCAATGCCCTGGTTACTGCACAACAAAAAATTCAATCAATTAATATCGGTGGATTTATTTCGAAGGCACCATTCCAGTTTTCACTTATTCCCAGATTAAATTCACATGGCTCATTAAGCGGACAGGTAGTAAATAAATTTTCGCTTAATGTAGTTGGGGCTTACAGTGCCGGCGTAGATGGGGCCGAAATCGGTTTCGGTTTCAATATCGATAAAAGCGATGTGCAATATTTTCAGTTTGCCGGCGGTTTCAATCTGGTGGGCGGTAATGTCCGTGGAGCACAAATAGGTGGTTTTTTCAATTATGTAATTGGGGATGTCCGGGCTGTACAGATTGCCTTGGCTTATAATCGGGCAGGCAAGGGTTTCGAGGGTTTGCAAGTAGGTGGAATTTATAATAACGTTAATCAGGATGTGAAAGGTCTTCAACTTTCATTAGGGCTCAATACAATAGGCGGAACCTTAAAGGGTTTTCAAACAGGTGCCTTGAATCTTGTTAATAAAGACACTAAAGGTGTTCAGATTGGAATTGGGGGAAACATAGTACGTGGTAGAACAAGCGGAATACAGATTGGTGGCATTGCCAATATCGATAAAGAAAGCAGCGGCGTAAATCTTGCAGTGCTCACAAATTTTACCGGGCTAACTGCTAGTGGACTACAAATTGGTGCAATTAATTATGCTAAAAATTTAAAGGGGGTACAGCTTGGGGTTTTTAATATTTCAAATCAAAACGATGGCTATTCAATTGGTTTGATCAACGTGGCTCTAAAAGGTTATCATAAATTCAGTTTTGGTACGAACGAAAGCACAACTTATAATATGGCTTATAAAGGTGGCAGCAAACGTTTATATAATATGTTGATGTTTGGTATGAACACAAAATCTTCAGAAAAAATGTATACTGGTGGGTTAGGTTTTGGAAAGGAAATCAGCTTTTTTAGAAAAATTTCCCTAAATCCTGAAATCAGCACTCAGTGGGTATATCAGGGCGATTGGAATTATATTAATCTGTTGGGTAAGTTCGAACTTCCGGTAAACATCAGATTAAATAAGTGGCTGGCCATTCAGGGCGGTCCCTCTGTTAATGTGTATCACACCAAACAAAACACCAAAATCGGTGATTTTGGATTGTTGCAGGAAAAACACCGCGATTTTACCTTTAAAGATCCGAGGTATACAGGCTGGATAGGTTGGAATGTAGGATTGGTTGTTTTGTAAAAATAGCCTTGGGTTTAAACCCAAGGCTATAAATCATATCGCATTTAGTTTTTGCGTCTAAAACTCCCAACTCAATTAATGGTCAAACTCCCCGGCATTTTTCGCCGATTCCTCATCAGAAATTATTTTTCTTACTTTCTTTTTATCTAACCACAATACCAATGCCGGCAATAATGTAAGATTGAAAATCAAAGCCACCAATAAAGTGATCGATAGGAGCAATCCCAGTACTACTGTTCCGCCGAAAGTAGAAGCGGTAAAAATCCCGAAGCCAAAAAATAGAATAAGCGCAATATGTGTCATACTTACCCCTGTTTCGGTAATCGTATCTGTAATTACCTTCGGAACGCTAAAATTGGTCAGGTTTAATTCCTGCTGATATCTGGTGAGGAAATAGATCGTCTGATCGGATGCCAATCCAAAGGCAATGGTGAAAATTAAGATGGTAGAAGGTTTTAATGAAATACCGAAATAACCCATAATTCCTGCCGTAATGATTAACGGCACAATGTTGGGCAATAGAGAAATAAACATAATGCCCAGGCTTTTAAACTGCATTAACCTTAATAATGAAATTAAAATAATGGCCAATGCAATACTTTCTACCAGGTGTTTTAACATATAGTCTGTCCCCTTCGAAAAGATAATGCTCGATCCGGTCAGTTCTACATCAAACTTAGATGGAGGCAAAATACTATCGATACGCGGTTTTAACTCGAGCATAATTGCATCCAAACGTTTAGAGCCAACGTCAGCCATTTGAAAACTGATCCTTGTACTCTGGTTGCCCTTACTGATAAAATTGGTTAACAAACTGGCATTTCCTTTTCCGCCGTTGGCAATGTATGCCAGAATAAAATTCTTTTCTAAATTATCCGGCAAACGGAAAAATGTAGAATCATTGTTATAAAAGGCTTGGGTAGCATATTTCAATCCCATGTTTACCGAAATGGAGCGCGAGAACTCAGGATAGGCCGAAATCATTTTCTCCAGTTTTTCCATTCTTTTCAGATTGGTTAAATTGAAAACGCCGTTCTTTTTCTTGGTATCAACACTAACTTCCAGCGGTAAAATGCCTTCAAAATTTTTCTCAAAGAACTTTAAATCCGTTAAAATTTCAGAGTTTTTCGGAAGGTCGTCAACCACGTATCCGTTAACGTTAATCTTCATTACCCCAATAAAAGCAATGATGGAGATAATGATTGTTCCGATATAAATCAATCCACTTTTATGTTGTACAAGCGTATCGGTTTTAACCAATAATTTATGCAGAAAACCTTCGTCTATATGTGTTTGCGGTTTAAGTTTTGGCGCTGGCAGGTAGCTAAAGATAATCGGGATTAAACATAAACACATTAACCAGGTAACCATTACGTTAATGGAAGCTACGCTGCCAAATTGCATTAAAAGTTCACTTCCGGTAAAATACAATACCCCGAATCCGATAGCTGCAGTAATATTCGCAATTAGCGTGGTGATGGCAATTCTTTCTATGGTTACGCTTAAGGCACGCTGTTTATCGCCGTCTTTTCTAAGTTCATTCTGGTATTTGTTCAACAATAAAATACTGTTAGGGATACCAATAATTACAATAAGCGGTGGAATTAGTCCTGTTAAAATGGTCAGTTCAAAACCAAATAACACCAATGTGCCGATACTCCAGATTACGCCCATTACCACTACAAGAATAGGGAAGAACACCGCGTAAAATTTCTTGAAGAAAAACAATAAAATTAGTGCTGAAACCAGTATCGATAAACCTAAAAAGAGTACAAACTCGTTGCTAACCAGTTTACTTACGGCGGTGCGGATATAAGGCAGGCCCGAAATATGTACCTGAATTTTACTAGATGCCTGGAAAGCTTTTGCCTTGGCTTCGATTTCTTTTAGTATCGGATTACGTTCTGCTGTGTTTAAGATTTTGGTATCGAAAGTAATGGCCATTAAAGTAGCATTCTGACGGTTATAGACTAATCCTTCGAAAAATGGATTGCCATAAATGGTATTCTTAATTGAGTCCATTTCGGCATCAGTTTTAACCAAACCGCCTGGTAACGGCTTTAAAACAAATTTTTGGTTCACGGTATCTTTTTCCAGCTGAAAAATCCGTCCGGAAGATAAAACCTGCTTAATTCCCTTTAATTTCTGGATTTCGTTAGAAAGCTGAACCCATTGATTATAAATCTCTTTTTTAAAAATATCAGGCGACTGGATTCCTACTACCATCACACTTCCATCTTCGCCGAAAGTCTTTTTAAAGAGGTTATATTTTACAAATGCGCTATCGGTAACGGGCAGGATTTTGCTCCCCGTATAGGAGAGTTTAACATTTTTGGCCTGATAAGCCATAAAAATGGTTCCTAAAACAAAAAATACGATGATTGCGATACGGTTCTGAAGAATAAATCTCGATAGCTTAACCCACATGTGCAGCTTAGTTTAATAATAATTTTAATGGCAAAACTAATCTTATTTGTAAAACGCGATTACTTTTTGCACAATTAAATTTGCACAAATAACATACTTTTGAAAAAATTGTTTTAACAGTATGTTGCATAAAGTGAGGGGCATTGTTTTAAAGACCACCGATTATAGCGAAAGCAGTGTGGTGGTACAGGTACTTACCGATAAATTCGGAATGCAATCTTATCTGATTAATGGAGTTAAGAAGCCGAAAGCCAAAATTAAAATGAACATGCTGCAATCGCTCCATTTGCTTGATATGGTGGTTTATCATAAGGCAAATACGAATATTCAGCGGATATCCGAGGTACGGCAAACACCGGTTTTTAAAAGTATCCCATACGATGTAATCAAAACCAGTATAGTTATTTTTTTAAACGAGGTTTTGTATAAAAGCATCAGGCAGCAATCGGCTGATGAAAGTTTATTCGATTATATTTTTAACTCCATAGCCTGGTTTGATGAAGTAGAAGAGATCAATCCCAACTTTCATTTATCCTTTTTGTTAAAATTGACACGCTTTTTAGGCTTTTCGCCAAACGGTAAAAGACGGAACGATCAGATTTATTTCGATTTGCAGGAAGGAGAATTTAGTTCACGTGTACCAATCCATCCCAATTACCTTAACCTGGATGATGCCCTTGGCTTTATTTCACTTTTTGAATCCCCCCTCGAAAAAATTTCTGAAATAAAATTAAACAATACGCAGCGACGCTTTCTGTTAGATAAGGTATTGGTTTTCTATACCTTACATACAGCTTCGTTTGGGGTGGTGCAATCACATAAAATCCTTGAAACTTTGTTAAGTTGAAAAAAAAGAAAAAAAGATTTGCAGAACAGTTTTATAGCGCTATATTTGCATTCCCAAACGGAGGATGGGGCATTAAGTTTGACAAAATATAAAAGGGAAATTAGCTCAGCTGGTTCAGAGCATCCCGACATTACAGTCGGGAGGGTCGGATCGAAAAAGTGAGTTGATTACTTAAAAGATAAAGGGAAATTAGCTCAGCTGGTTCAGAGCACCTCGTTTACACCGAGGGGGTCGGGGGTTCGAACCCCTCATTTCCCACCAAAGCCTTTCAGTTTACTGGAAGGCTTTTTTATCAAACTTTTTAAAACATAACAATAGGGAAATTAGCTCAGCTGGTTCAGAGCACCTCGTTTACACCGAGGGGGTCGGGGGTTCGAACCCCTCATTTCCCACCAAAGCCTTTCAGTTTACTGGAAGGCTTTTTTATCAAACTTTTTAAAACATAACAATAGGGAAATTAGCTCAGCTGGTTCAGAGCACCTCGTTTACACCGAGGGGGTCGGGGGTTCGAACCCCTCATTTCCCACATCTAAAGCCTTTCAGTTTACTGTAAGGCTTTTTTTTTATGGTTGAAATTTAAGTAGGCCTCGTTTACACAGAGGGTCGTCCCGATTTAGATCGGGATCATTTCCCACACTTAAAGCCTTTCAGTTTACTGGAAGGCTTTTTTTATGGTTGAAATTTAAGTGGGCCTCGTTTACACCGGGGGGCGTCCTGATTCTGATTGGGATCATTTCCCACACTTAAAGCCTTTCAGTTTACTGGAAGGCTTTTTTTATGGTTGAAATTTAAGTAGGCCTCGTTTACACCGGGGGGGCGTCCCGATTTAGATCGGGATCATTTCCCACTAAAGCCTTTCAGTGTACTTGAGAGGCTTTTTTTATGGTTGAAATTTACGTATGCCTCGTTTACACCGGGGGGCGGCCCGATTTAGATCGGGATCATTTCCCACTAAAGCCTTTCAGTTTACTGGAAGGCTTTTTTATGGTTGAAATTTAAGTAGGCCTCGTTTACACCGGGGTCGTCCCGATTTAGATCGGGATCATTTCCCACTAAAGCCTTTCAGTTTACTTGAGAGGCTTTTTTTATGGTTGAAATTTAAGTATGCCTCGTTTACACCGGGGGGCGTCCCGATTTAGATCGGGATCATTTCCCACTAAAGCCTTTCAGTTTACTGGAAGGCTTTTTTTATGGTTGAAATTTAAGTAGGACTCGTTTACACCAGGGGGTCGTCCCGATTCTGATCGGGATCGTTTCCAAAGCATTTGTCTTAAAAAGTTTTTGCAATACTATTTGTTCTGTCAAATAAAATAACTATCTTGATATAGATAATTAGAGGTATTTGGTTTACACCAAGCATACCCTTTGATACAGAAATCGCTATGCAAATTAGATTTCTAAAAAAATAAAACGTCCCACAATAATTAACAATTGTTCGAGATGTTTTACACCTACATTTTATATTCGAAAATCCGTGACAAATATTATATCGGATCCACTATTAACTTAAAAGAACGGTTAAAAAAACACAATACAAATCATGCTGGTTTTACCGGACACACGGGCGATTGGTGTATAGTTTGGTTTCAGCTTTTTGAAACTAAAAAAGATGCAATACTTAGGGAAAAGCAAATTAAAAACTGGAAAAGCAGAACGATGATAGAAAAATTAATTGGATAGCTGAATTATCGTATTTTGTTTACACCGGGATCGTCCCGATTCTGATCGGGATCATTTCCCATACTTAAAGCCTTTCAGTTTACTGGAAGGCTTTTTTGTTTATAGGACAAATTCAAATAATAACCAGAATAAGTATTTAGGCTCGTGCTACAATGCGATCGTCATGCTGAATTTATTTCAGCATCTTTTATGCTATAAAGACCCTGAAATGAATTCAGGGTGACGCACGAATAAGTTTACTTATAAAGATCCTTCGCTGAGCTAAGGATGACAGCCTTTTATCAATCAAAAAAACTATTTTGGCTCCCATAACTCAATTTTATTGCCTTCTGCATCCATAATATGGATAAACTTACCAAAATCATAAGTGGCAATTTCGTCAAGAATGGTTACCCCGTTTTCTCTTAGTTTCTCCAATAGTGCTTCCAGGTTTTGAACGCGGTAATTGATCATGAATTCCTTTTTTGATGGAGAAAAATATTCATCACCTTTTTTAAACGGGCTCCATTGAAGTGTTTCAACTTCATCAGGGTTATTGATATTCCGAGAGTCGAAACTCACCGAACCCCATGCGTTAACTTCAACCCCTAAATTTTTGGCATACCAATCTTTTGTCTCTTTCGGGTTGTCTGAAAAAAAGAAAATACCTCCTATACCAGTCACCTTTGGTGTAATATCTGTATCTGGAGTTAAGTTTTTTGAATCTTCCATATCGTTGTTATTTTTAGGATTATAATTTTATTGGTCAATTTATTGCTGACCCTAAGATAGCAGAAAATCGGTTTTATTATTTATCATATTCAATTATATATCCGAAATTGCCTGCTGAAAAACGGTAGCGAATGCTCAATAAAATAATCAGGTTTATTTTCTTTGGAAACTACTTTGTGGGCATTCTGGCGGTGGCTTTAACCCTCGAAGCCACCTTTCAGTTGAGGTTGCCTTTTAACTCCTTAAATTACTACCTGCTGTTGTTTTTGGCACCAACCATTTATTACACTTACGCATACAATAAAGTTTCTACTGCACCTTCCAGCACTAATCCACGCAACCAGTGGTATTTTAAACACAAAACATTTATTAACTGGAGTCAGGCATTACTTTTTATTACCTGCATGCTGCTGGCTGTTAATCTGCTATGGCAGAACTATCAGCATATTCTGGCACTTCCTTTAACTTATTGGATTGCCATAGTAATTATTATTGTAGCAGGCGGCTTGTATTATGGTTTACTCCCCAGGTCTTTTTTAAAATTTAATCTCCGCAACACCGGCTGGCTAAAGGCTTTTGTAATCGGTTTTGTATGGGCCTGTTGTGCCAACGTGCTCCCGCTGATTATGCTTAAAATTGAAACTGGTGTAGGCTATCATGATTCGGTATTATGGACGTGGTTATTTATTAAAAACTGGATGTTCTGTACCGTAAATGCCATCATTTTCGATATTAAAGACTACCCGACCGATGCCAATAAACACCTGCGGACATTCGTGGTACGATATGGCTTACGTAAAACAATTTTTAGCATACTAATCCCTTTGTTAATTATTGGTTTAATTTCCCTGGGAATATTTGCCAGCTACAAAGGTTTTGGTTTACCTCAGGTTTTATTTAATGTACTTCCGTTTATAATGACCATTTATATTGCTTATTCCATGCACCGGAGAAAAAACATCCTCTACTACCTGATGGTTATTGATGGATTGATATTATTTAAGGCAATATGTGGAATTATAGGAATGCAGTTTGTGCATTAGGGGTTAACTGTTTAAACTATATTGGTTAATTGTTTAAACTATATTGGTTAATTGTTTAAATCGGTTAACTGGTTAATTGATGACTATGTTTAATTAACCAATTTAAACAGTTAACCGATTAACCATTTTAAGCTCTTGCACGGTACGATTAACCAATTTGTACAGTTAACCAATTAACCAGACAATGGCACGGTTCAATTAACCAATTTCAACAATTAACCGATTAACCAAAAATGAACAACAACTACGATAAAATAGCCAATCATTACGATACGTTAAGTCGCCTGGTGTTTTTTAGGTCGCAGGTTAATGCGCAGGTGAACCAGCTTGGGTATATTCCCGAAAATAGTACAGTTTTAATTGCTGGTGGAGGTACGGGTTGGATTTTAGAAGAATTAGCTAAGGTTCATGTAAGCGGATTGAAGATTGTTTATGTTGAGATTTCAGCTAAAATGATCGCACTTTCCCAAAAACGAAATTATCAGGGCAACCATGTCGATTTTATAAACCTGGGCATTGAGGATTTCAAAACTGACAAAAACTTTGATGTAATTTTAACTCCTTTCCTTTTTGATAACTTCGTTGAAGAGCAGGCAGCTAAAGTTTTTGAACAATTAAACCGCTACCTGAAAAAAGATGGATTATGGTTTCTGGTCGATTTTTCTCTAAATAAAAAAAACGGAAAATGGTGGAAATGGGTGTTACTCCAATCGATGTACAGTTTTTTTAAGATTTTAGGTATGGTAGAGGCGAATCACCTGATTGATATGGTTCCGTATTTCTTAAAAAATGATTATAAGATAATCGAAGCACGGTCGTATTATGGAAGTTTCATTAAAGCTTTTATTTTCAAAAAATAAAATGACATTCATTTAATGCATCTATGTTGCATTTAAAAATTGAATTCAGATCTTTGTTTTAAAAAATAAGGATATGGATTTTGATGTAATTATAATTGGTGGCAGCTACGCAGGTTTATCGGCTGCTTTAACTTTGGGTCGCTCAACCAGGAATGTTCTGGTAATCGATGCCAGCGAACCCTGCAATAAACAAACCCCACATTCTCATAATTTTTTAACACACGACGGCGATAGGCCTGCCGATATTTCGGCTGCTGCAAAAGCCGAAGTTTTAAAATACCCAACCGTAAAGTTTGTAGAAGGAAAAGCTATCTCAGCAAAACAAACAGAGCAGGGGTTTAGTGTAGATTTGGAAAATAGCGAGCATTTTACCTCCCGAAAATTATTATTGGCCACAGGTTTAAAAGATACATTGCCTGATATTAAAGGTTTAGCTGCATGTTGGGCCATTTCTGCCATACACTGCCCTTATTGCCATGGTTTTGAAGTGAAAAATGAAAAAGTAGCTTTATTGATGAATGGAGAGCATGCATTCGAAATGTCGAAAAATATACAGCTGCTGAATAAAGATTTAACCATTTTAACCAACGGGAAATCGGAATTAACGGATGTGCAGACCGAAAAATTAAGATCTAAATCGATAACCATTGTTGAAGATGAAGTGGTTGAATTCGAACATCGGGATGGTTACCTTGAAAATGTTGTTTTTAAAAATGGAAAAAAATTAGCCCTAAAAGCAATTTATGTTAAACCCGAAATCACACAGCATTTAAACTTTGATAAACAATTAGGTTTTGAATTAACCGATCTGAAAATAATAAAAGTAAATGAGCAGCAGCAAACCACTGCCAAAGGCGTTTATGCCGCAGGAGATTGTACAACCTTATTCAGGTCGTTATCTATTATTACAGCGTCTGGAACCATGGCTGCAGTGATGATCAATAAGGAATTAATTTCTGAAGATTTTTGATTAACCATCGGAAATTTAAAATAAAATTGCACCAGCAATTGTAGCAATAAACATGGCAATTATTACAATTCTATCGGCGGTAATCCATTGTTCTCTGGTAAGTGGTACTGCAACTTTTTTTACCGTTTCTGTTTTGTGCTTGGTAAGCCTGAAAACCGATGTGTCTAATTTAATAATCATGGGATAATGTTTTAATAGGGTCAGTTTTTCTAAGACAAATCCCAGGCCAAAAACCAGGAAAAATGTTAAATTGTTAATAACTTATATTTTTTCTTAATTAATTGATATTTATACGGTTGTAAAATACTGACGGTAAATAAAAAGGGTGATCAGGTTGTTTGATATTCAATACAACTTGATCACCCCTGGTATACAATGGTTGATTTTACTCGTTGTGTCCTGCCATTTCTTTTTCCCTGAGTTTACTGTTCTTTTTGCCGTACCAAAAATAAATGGCCAAACCGATAATTAACCATACGGCAAGTCTTAACCAGGTTTCCCAGGGTAAAAATACCATCATGGCAATACAGGTTAAAATTCCCAGAATCGGGATTAATGGCACCAATGGAACCCTGAAAGGACGTTTCGCTTCGGGATCGGTTTTTCTTAAAATCAGGATGCCTACACATACCATTAAAAATGCCAGTAAAGTTCCGATACTGGTCATTTCGCCAACCACATTCATGGGTACAAAAGCCGCGAAAAGACCAATGAATAAACAAAGAATGATATTCGATTTGTAGGGTGTTTTAAATTTAGTGTGTACGTCAGAAAACATTTTAGGCAATAAACCATCTTTACTAATCGAGTAAAACATCCTCGATTGTGCCATTAAATCAATTAAAATTACTGATGTATAACCAATTAAAATGGCTAAAATAATCGCCTGACTTAGCCATGCATAAGGTGTTTTTTCGATGGCTATGGCTACCGGGGCACCGCTGTTGGCAAATTCTTTATAATTGGCCAAACCTGTCATCACGTGGCCAAAAAGTCCAAATAAAACAGTACAAACCACTAAAGAGCCGATAATACCAATAGGTAAATCCCGGGCTGGTTTTTTGGTTTCCTGCGCAGATGCCGCAACAGCATCAAAACCGATAAATACAAAAAATACCAATCCTGCACCACGTAATACACCGCTCCATCCAAACTGACCAAAGGTTCCGGTATTTTCGGGGATATAGGGATGATAATTTGCCGGATCAATATATTGCCAGCCTAAAGCAATAAAAACCAATACTACGCCAACTTTCAGAAATACAATAATCCCGTTTACAATGGCCGATCCTTTTGTACCACGGATCAATATCGCCGTCATTAGTACCACCACAAGCGCTGCCGGAATATTGATGATACCATGAATGGTAGAGCCATCGGCCAGTTTAGCGGTTTCGAAAGGGGATAAGGTTAACTGCGGAGGGAGGTAAATGTGTAAACTGGCTAAAAATTTGGTTAAATATTGCGACCAGCTGATGGCTACAGTAGCGCAGCCAACAGAATATTCCAAAACCAGATCCCAGCCGATAATCCATGCAAAAAGTTCGCCCATGGTAGCATACGAATAGGTATAGGCACTACCCGCAACCGGAATCATCGATGCAAATTCTGCATAACACAGTGCTGCAAAACCACAGCCTAAAGCCGCAATTACAAAAGATAAGGTTACTGCAGGGCCCGAATGGTTGGCTGCTGCCAAACCCGTAATGGAAAATAAACCCGCGCCAAGTGTTAGGCCAACACCGATTAAAATAAGGTTTATGGGGCCTAAAGTTCTTTTTAAGGTTCCTTCGCCACTCTCGTTTGCCTCAGCAACTATGCTGGCAATAGATTTCTTCATGAAAATAAGTTAAGACGCTGCAAAATTATTAAAATATATTAATTCTATAGTATTTATATATATTATTCGTATGTAGCCTACGAAGTTTAAAAGCGTAGGTATACGGGCAGACTTTGGGATACTAAAGCAGTTAGAATGAATTTCTTCTTTTGGAAAATTTGCGTGCCGCTTTTCATAGGGGCCTGCAGTCCCGCCATCGCTTGTAGTCCTCTCCCGATGAAAAATCGGGATGCGGGCTACCCGCTCTGTCGGGTTTATTTACAAGGGGCTGTTCTGGCATTATCCCAAAGCCATTAATCGTAACAACAGCCCTATCCACCTTAAACCTCCTATGAATAAAACTCTTTTCAAGTGGCTTTGGA
>NZ_QNQU01000030.1 GCF_003315595.1 Pedobacter miscanthi
TGTTTACTAAATTAAACATTGTAAACATAGGAGTTATCGGATTTATTTCAGGGTCTTTCTAGCAGGAAAGATGCTGAAATAAATTCAGCATGACGATTGCGCTACGAAAAGATGACTAAAACTGTTTATAAAGCTTAAATATCAATCGACCTCAGTTCAATAAACTTTGATCCAGAAAAAATAAACCGTTGTTGGTTAACAACAAAAAACCTCCTGATCTTTTAAAATCAGGAGGTCTCGAATTATTTAACTTAAGCTTAGTTACCTGTAGCTGTCCATGTATCGTTATCAGGGTTCGAATCAGGCAATACTTTATTTGGATCTAAAGTTACCGATTCAATTTCTTCTGTTGTTGGATAGCGTACCAACCAACTGGTGTTTTTCATCCAAACATCAACTGGAACTTTTACGATATCAGTTTTCCCGCTTTTGGTTTTGATTTGAAGGATAATCGGCATCGGCATTCTTTCCAGGTTAACTACTTTAATGGTATAGCCTGCCAGTTTATCGTCTTTTTTAACCTGCTCTACTGAAGCAATGCCCTGATCCATTTTCCAGCTGTTTAACCACCAGCTTCTCCAGAACCAGGCTAAATCTTCGCCTGCACCATTTTCCATCGAACGGAAGAAATCAAATGGTGTTGGATGTTTAAATGCCCAGTTTTTAATGTACTGGCGGAAAGCATAATCGAAACGATCTTCGCCCAAAATCTGATTTCTTAAGATATCAAGGCCCCATCCTGGTTTACTGTAAAGGTTTACACCGATGTTTCTCTCGGTCATACCATCAGGCATTTGCATAATATTTTCGTAAATCGGGTTACCAATAACACTTTTACCGATTTTATGTAAATCTGCCGGAGGACTGGCGTATTCACCATTATTAAAGTTTTTCTTAGAAATACCGTTTATGAAGGTGTTAAAACCTTCGTCCATCCAACCGTATTTACGCTCATTAGACCCCACGATCATCGGGAACCACGTGTGACCAAATTCATGATCGATTACACCCCAGGCGCCAGCTTTTTTAGCCGTCCAGCCGCAGAAAACAATTCCAGGATATTCCATGCCACCAATGTTAGTAGCCACATTAACAGCCATTGGATAAGGATATTCGAACCATTTTGAAGAATAATGTTCGATGGTAGATTTTACATATTCTACTCCACGTCCATAAGAATCAACACCGTTACTTTCTACCGGTTGTGCAGAAACGGCCAAACCGGTTTTACCGCTAGGCAGTTTATATCTTGCAGCATCTAATACAAATGCTTTTGATGAAGCCCAGGCTGCATCGCGTGCATTGGTGATTTTAAATTTCCAGGTTAATTTATCTTTCGCCGGACGTGATTTCGGATCGGTTACTTCTGCTTCGCTACGGATGTGCACAGTGGCATCGCTTAATTTAGCTTCGTTCCATCTTTTTAATTGCTCCGGTGTAAATACTTCAGCAGGATTTAACAATTCGCCCGATCCCATTACGATATGGCTTGCCGGTGCAGTAATGGCAAAATTGATATCGCCATATTCACAATAAAACTCACCACCGCCCCAGTAAGGCAAAGTATTCCAGCCGATTACATCGTCATATACGCACATACGTGGAAACCACTGTGCAATGGCAAAAATTTCACCATTTTTAGTAGTTAAATGGCCTGTTCTGTCCGATCCTTCTTTAGGTACGATGTAAGAGTAATCCATTTTAATGGTTACCATATCACCGTTGGCAGCCAGGGGCTGATCTAAACGGATCTGCATACGCGTATCTTCAACAATGGATGTGAATTTTACAGCACCTGCTTTTTGCGCTACACTAATGTTCTGGATTTTATAACCACCATCAAATTTTTCACCCTGTGCACCATAACGGCTGCGCGAAGGGGTAATGGCATAACCACGTGAAGTTTCTTTAAAGGTATTCTGATCCAGCTGTAACCATAGGTAAGGTAATTTATCAGGACTATTATTTTTATAGGTAATGGTAACCGTTCCCGAAACCATGTTTTTGGTATCGTCGAGATTGGCGGTAATGTTATAATCTACACGGTTTTGCCAGTATTTTGGTCCTGGTGCGCCAATTGCAGAGCGGAATTCGTTTCCATTTTGGGTATAAAATAAGGGGCCAAATGCTTCAGCTGGGTTATAATTGGTAGCTGGTGCAGGCGTTGTAGCCTGTTGCGCCGATGCCGAAAAAGCAAAAACACAACAAACCAAACAAAAATTAATCAGTTTAGTCAATTTCATGATAATAAGGTTGTAATACTGCGGTAAATATAAAAAATAACCACATATAGATTTATATGTGGTTATAATGTTACCAATAACGGGTATAATATGGTTGTAAAGTGATTATTAATTACTAATTCCCTTTTAATTTTGGCAAATCCTGTAATTTTCTTTCCTGTGGGGTTAATTTTTTCCACGCTACAAAGGCACGTGAGATATAAAAGGAATAACGGAATGGTCTTTCGGCTTTTACGGCCTCTATAGAGGGCCTGTAAATGATCATAAAATTTTTAAGGTCTTCTCCTTCAAGTTTGGTCAGATCGGTAATGGCTTTTGCCGTAAAGTTTTCGTCTATTTCCTGCTGGTACATTTCCTTTTCCTCTAAATCGGCTTCCTTACGCTGCTGTCTTTTATATTTACCATAACCAAGGTTCAGATTTAAGCCTCCAACTTTATCAGTCATTCGTTTACGGTTCAAATTACCGCCTGTACTCAGTAAGGTGTATTTTTCGGCCAATGGATCTTTGGCATCGGTAATCTGGCTGTTCATCCTCACTGCGCTTACCTCTACATCATTTAAGTTGTTTGTTTTAACAGGAAGATATATGGTTCTGTTTAACAGGTTCGTTAAATATAAAGTATCTGTATGATAACCTACTGCAGAAAACTCGATGAGATCGCCAATACTTGCAGCAATGGTATACTTCCCTTCTTTGTTGGTACTTACTGATTTTTTACTGTTGAGGTTCCTTACGGAAACACCGGGCAGGGAAAGCGTTTTTTTCGTGAAATCGAAAACTGTACCTGTGGTTACTGTTTGAGCAAAAACGCCGATAGGCATGGCAAGCAATAGAAAAATGATCAGTTTGTACATACTCAAAAGTAATTTAGTTCGACGTTTAAAATCTGCTTTTAACAAACTTTAACATTAGAACAAATGAATCAGGCTAGTGTTTTTAAATAATTGTCATCGTCAAATCCAATTAATATGGCTTTATTGTTTTGCTCAATAACCGGGCGTTTGATGGCGCTCGTATTTTCTTTTAAATAAGCTACAGCCAATGCCTGATTATCGATTTTGGCTTGCTCATCTTTGCTTAATTTTTTCCATGTTAAACCTTTCCTGTTTAGCACGGTTTCCCAACCAAAGGTATTACACCACTCGTTCAACTTCTCTTCGGTTATTCCTTTTTTCTTAAAATCGTGAAATTCAAAATCAACCTGATGGTCTTTTAACCAGTCGAGCGATTTTTTAACTGTATTGCAATTTGGAATTCCGTAAACGGTCATATTGAATGAATGAATTTTAAATGAGTGAATGATAAAATGGAAAATGTATAATGGGTGATGGAAAAAACCTGTTTCAAAGATAATAAAATGGAGGGAATAATAACTAATGATCAAATTCCAATGACCAATGATCAATTCGCAATAATCAATGTTAACCGCTTAACTTACTTTGACAATCTCTTTGCACCATGCCTATAAGATTGTCAAAGTTTCAGGGTAAAATATGGTAAAAACGGATGATGGTGTAAATAATGTCCAATAATCAAATTATAATAACCAATGTTAACCGCTTTAACTTACTTTGACAATCTCTTTGCACCATGCTTATAAGATTGTCAAAGTTTCAGGGTAAAATATGGTAAAAACGGATGATGGTATAAATAATGTCCAATAATCAAATTCTAATAACCAATAATAAGCGCTTTAACTTACTTTGACAATCTCTTTGCATCAAGCCATTTAAGATTGTCAAAGTTTCAGGGTAAAATATGGTAGAAATGGTAGATGTAAAATGGATGATGGTATGAATAGTGCCCAATAATCAAATTCTAATAACCAATAGTAAGCGCTTTAACTTACTTTGACAATCTTTTTGCACAATGCCTATAAGATTGTCAAAGTTTTAGGGAAAAACATGGTGAAAATGAAGATGTAAAATGGATGATGGTGTAAATAATACCCAATAATCAAATTCTAATAACCAATAGTAACTGCTTTAACTTACTTTGACAATCTTTTTGCACCATGCCTATAATATTGTCAAAGTTTCAGGATAAAATATGGTAAAAATGGAAGATGGAATGGCCACTATGATCTTAAAATCCAGAAATCTTACAAATCCTAATCGTTCGTCACATTTTTTGCCCCATCCATCACATTTTAAATATTCAAGCCTATTCTCTTCGTAAAATTGCACTATAAAAAAATCAAAATGGAAATTATTTCGGGTAAACCATATACCACCAAAAACATCAACCAGCTTGAGTTTTGGATTTCGACCACCTTATTTATCCTGGCTTTAATCAGCATCTGCACGCAGACCAGTTATGGTGGTGGAGGTTCTTATCGTTTTTCGGAACATTCGATTGAATATAGTATTGTGCAGAATTTCTTTCTCCCCGAGATATTCAAAATCAGTATCATTTACTTTAGTTTCCTGCTTTTCAATTTTGTTTCGATGCCACAACTGGCCAAGAATAAAAATGTGACCATGAACCTGATCATGACCATTGCTGTTACCGCATTTTCGATTATTGGATGGATGATAGCCAATACTTATTCGGAAGCTTACCGCCTGGTTGAATACGATGATATAGACCGTGCATACGATACACTTTTTGGGGAGGCTTTTACCTACATCTTTTTTATTTATCTGTTATTTAATGCTTATGCCTATTTTAATGAGCGTGGCATGGAACTTTTTGAGCGTATACAATTTTTAAAAGGTTACAATAAAAACATCCTTTCAGAGATCTTTGTGAGCACCAGGATCTGGCTTATCACTCTCATGCTCTTCGCTGCAGTACTTTCGATAAGAATTGATTATGAGATACTGGTGGGATGGATTATTGTGCCACCGGTAAATATCATTTTTGCTTTTTGCGCCATTTATTACATTATCCCCAACCTGCGAAAGAATTTTAAAGGTTTTGGCCGGTATTTCTGGGGGAATATTGGATTAACCATTATTGTTTCGCTGCTACTTTTAATTGTACTTATTCCTTTTATGCATAACAGGGCAGTTGTGCCCATCACACTGATTTTAAATTCAATATGTTTGATCTGTATCACCACACCATCAGCATGGTATATCTACAAACATAAGTTTGAAAAACTTAGTGAAATCCAGATGCTTAAAACGGAATTGGGCAAATCGGACGCAAACCTCAATTTCTTAAAATCGCAGATCAATCCGCATTTTTTATTCAACGCGTTAAACACCCTTTTTGGAACTGCCCTGCAGGAAAATGCAGAGCGAACAGGTGAAGGGATACAAAAACTGGGCGATATGATGCGCTTTATGCTTCATGAAAATACACAGGATAAAATTTCTTTAACCCGGGAGGTAGAATACCTGAACAATTATATTGATTTGCAAAAACTGCGCACTTCACGGTCTGCAGACATCAGGATCGAAGCGCATATTGAAGAGCAGCTGAACAATTTGCAGATTACCCCCATGTTATTGATCCCGTTTATCGAAAATGCATTTAAACATGGCATCAGTTTGCAGCAGCCATCGTATATTAAAATTACCTTACAAACAAAAGAAAAGACTTTGTACTTTGATGTGAGCAACAGCATTTACATTAAGGCAGATAACGATCCGGAGAAATTGAAAAGCGGTATCGGGCTTGAAAATGTAAAACAGCGGCTATCATTGCTTTATTATGGAAAACATGAACTGATTATCCGCGAGAGTGCAAAAGAGTTTTTTGTTCATTTGACATTGCAGTTGGATTAATACTACTTTTATCGAATTGTCACGCTGAGCGGAGTCGAAGCGTAATTCTCAAAACAACCATTTAGAGATCCTTCGACTCCGCTAAGGATGACATTATAGATAGAAGAAATTGCGAGATAAAAAACCAAGCGAATTGTCACGCTGAGCGGAGTCGAAGCGTAATTCTCAAAACAACCATCGAGAGATCCTTCGACTCCGCTCAGGATGACAACAAAACAATAGATGAATATTAGTACAAAATAACGTTGTTAAACAGATACTAATTAAGGCTTAATAGCAAAATTTTAAGTTTTTATACTAATTTGGTATATTCATCCATAGTCTTCGGGGATGATTGATGCAAGAAAAATGAAAACCTATACCGTCTATATTTTAAAGTGTGCTGATAACTCTTATTATACCGGAGTTACCAATGATATAGACAGGAGGCTTTATGAACACGAAAATGCAATAAGCCCCAGCTGTTATACTGCTAGAAAAAGACCAGTAATCTTAGTATTTTGCGAACATTTTGAGGACATTAATGATGCCATTGAATTTGAAAAACAAGTTAAAGGCTGGACCAGGAAAAAGAAGGAAGCAATTATAAGCGAAAACTGGGATAAGCTTAAAGAACTATCTGTTTGTAAAAACATTACCAGTCATACTAATTTCGATAAACTATAGGCTTCCGATACGTTAAGCCCAACAAATACAAATAGAACCAAAAATGATTGCCATTGCTATAGATGATGAACCGATTGCGCTCGATATTATAAAATCGCATGCCTCAAAAGTTCCGTTTGTAGAGTTGCAACAAACTTTTACTGATGCCTTTGCTGCCATTACCTATTTGCAGCAAAACAAAGTTGACCTCATTTTTCTGGATATCAAAATGCCAGATATTAGCGGTATCGATTTTTTAAAGAGTTTAAGCAAGCCACCGATGGTTATTTTCACCACTGCTTATACTGAACACGCCGTACAAAGTTTTGAACTTGATGCTGTTGATTATTTGTTAAAACCTTTTTCGCTTTCGCGTTTTTTAAAGGCCTGTAATAAAGCCCACGAACTGTTTAACCTGCGCAACCAGAAACAGGAGGCCAAAACAGCATACATTTTTGTAAAAGATGGTTATGAACAAATTAAGGTTGAATTAGATGATATCCTTTATGTGGAAGCCTCTGGAAATTATACACAGATCCAATTAAAAGATAAACTTTTAAGTTCACGCATTACCATAAACGACGTCTCCGAACTGTTGCCAAAAGGAGATTTTATCCGTTGCCACAGGGCTTTTATTGTAGCCAAAAACAAAGTATCTAAATTCGACCGCAGCCAAATCTGGATAGGTGAAAAGATTATTCCTATTGGGGCCACTTATGGCGGAATACAACTTACTTAATGCAATTTAAAACTCACCGGTTTGAGAATAGAAAACGTTTTCGATTGTTTCCAAACGATTGCGTAAAAAAAGAAGTCAAGTTTTTAAAACTTGACTTCTTTGAAATACAACCCATTTATTTTACAGTAACCCTGATCCCCTCGCTGTGTGTGGTAAATTCTGGCGCATACATACTTTGTAAACTGGTAATCCCGTTCGAAAAGTTTCCGGCATGGGTAACCCGCAGCGGATACTCGAATACATAGGTTCCTTTTGGCATATAACTGATAAAGAAATTGGTTGATGCATCTTTAGTACTTTCGTAATAGCCCAAACCATCCTGGTATTTATAGTGCGAAATTATGTTTACAGGTTCGAAACCGGACGAACGCATATCTTTTAAATGCAGGTACTCCATATCCCTGTCGCAGTAAATTTCGATGCGCACTTTCAATAAATCGCCGGGTGCTAAAACATTGCTCGCGGTGAGTGGTGTTAGTATATCGCCACTGTTGCCTGCTTTTTGCAGAAATAGCTGCTTTTTGATCCTGATGCCGGTATTTGCGGGTGTTATTTTATCCAACTGCTCAAAATATTGCCAATATAACGCCCCCCATGCAATGGTTTGGTTATTGTTTTTAACCACTACCTTTCCCATTTCAGGTTTTACAGCCGTACCCGGAATGGTTGTTTTTTGATAGCCGGTTCCGGCTTCTTTTGTTGCATCGGGCTGTTGTAAGTCTTCCAGCTTCTGCCCGCCAATGGTAATTTCAGGTGCTTTACTTTCGCTCAGCAGATCCGTGCCTCTCATTAATAAAGCGTAACAGGCAGCTGTGGTAGCTTTAGTCGTTTTCCAGTCGTTGGTTTGTTTGTTTTTAAGCAGCCAGATTTTCATTTCTTCTACTGCTTTATTATCCTTTGCTACTTCATCATAAGCTTCGATCAATAAAGATTGTGTTTCTACCGGACTTTGGTACCACCACCAGCCTGCTTTGTTCGTGGCCCAGTACATACCCAGTTCGTCATTCTGTTGTGCCGTTTGGTTTAACAGGGTGATGATCTTTTTCGCTTCCTCGCTATTTCCGTTCCTGTTGAGTACTAAGGCAGTTTGCGCCAACTGATAGGTATCGAAGGTTTTCCAATTCGACATTAACTTTTTAAGGTAAAATTTTCTGGCCTTTACAAAATCAGGGTTGCTATTTTTTTGATCGGTATAACTTCTCGCAAAAAGGTAATGTAAAGGCAAATAAGCAAAACGTTTACCTTTTACTTCATCTTTGTAATCTTTAACCAAAGCAGCATCTAAATAATCAATGGCCTTATTAAGCATGGTATTAAAATTTGGATAGGCTTTTTCATCAATCAGTTTTAGTTTTTTTAACTGCCCCATACCCAAAACAATGTGCTGGGTGATGTAACGGTCTTCGTGCATACCACTGAACCACGGAAAAGCACCATTATTAAACTGCATTTTCTCGAGTTTTTCAAAATTGTTTTTCAGCTCGTAAGTCATCCTGTTTAAATCGAAAAGCACAGCCAAACGTTTTTTACGTTCAGTTTCATTATCAGCATTACGCACCCAGGGAGTTTCTTCCAGTAGAATTGATTTTAGCTCCTGGTTTTTCTCGAGGTTTGACAATAATGCGTTGCCATTATCGGTATTTTTCCATTGTTCAAAAACGGTTTTAATTTTAGGTGATGAATTAATAATCCCTATTGCAAAACTATTGGCATAAAAACGGCTGAATGTTTGTTCGGCGCACTCATAAGGATATTCCATCAGGTATGGTAAGGCCTGCACGGCATACCAAATCGGGTTTGAGGTAAACTCGAAAGTTAAACTTTGGTTGCGTAAGGTTTTGGAGCCAGCCGATTTTTCGAGTTTTTCCAAATCGAATGTTTTAGTGCTGTTACCACGTACATTTATCCGCATACTTTCGGTTACCAGCATGGCATTTGCCAAAACCGGAATGGTATTTTCTTCACCATCACTAAATTTGCCACTCTGGGCCAAAACTTTATAAGTTATTGCATTAATTCCCGGCGGAATAATCAATGTCCATTTTAAAACAGTATTGCCTTCGTTGTCTACCTCGAAACTTTTTTCTGTTTTTTCACCTTTTGCAAAAAGCTGTACAGGTTTTGCTGTGAGTGCATCGGTAAGCTCCAAACTGGCATTTCCAATGAGTTTTTTACCTGCCAGGTTATTAAGTTTGGCGCTTAATAAAATGGTATCGCCTTCGCGGAAAAACCGTGGGGCATTTATGGCTATGGCCAGTTGTTTTTGCGTAACCAGCTCGTTGGTAATAAAGGCCGTTTTTAAATCTTTGGTGTGCGCAAAACCCATCATTTTGTAACGGGTTAAACTTTGTGGTATGGTAAACTCGATCTTGATTTCGCCTTTGGCATCGGTTAACAACTGTGGATAAAAGAATGCCAGTTCGTTAAAGTTGGTACGGGGGGTAATGTTTGGCTTTTTTGTTGCTTCTACTTCCTGGCGCAAGTTTGGATCCTTGAGTTCATCATAAAATGTTGCTTTAGTATCTCCCTTTAACTTTTCAACCGTTGGCGCTTCTATGTTAAGTCCGGCCGCCCTAGCCTGCAAAGTGGCAGCTCCCCGTATTTGCATTGCTGCCCCGGTCATACTTTGCTTTTTTTGCGTGCCATAACCAGTAACTACTACCTCATTTAAAGCCTGTCCATCTTCTTTTAAAGTAATATCGATCCGTTTTTTTGCCCCTACCTTTATTAACTGGCTTTTATAACCGATAAAGCCAACAGTTAAGGTTTCGCCAATTTTTGCATCTATGGTATAAATACCAAAAACATTAGTTGTAGTGATCAATTTACCGCACCTTATCTGTACACCTGGTAGTATTTCGCCCTGGTTATCTTTTACCACGCCATAAACCACGTTGCCTTTTTCCAGTTCAGACAGTTTTGTAAGAGCTTCGGCCAATAAACCTTTTTTCGAGTTTTTTTGGATCGTATTGATATAATTCCGATAACCATAATTATAACCACCATAATAATTGTATCCAAACAAATTCAGGTTTTCGTAACTGCGGGTAAGTACACTATAATTACGTTGAGCACTTAAAAACCACAGGTAATACGGATTGGCAACATCGTTTATATTGAAATTCCAGTTATAAAAATAATAGTTGAAACTGTTTTGGAAACTGGTATTCCAATCCACTTTTTTCAAGTCGTCTAAACTCGCATCGTAAAGCGTTGCCACCATTTCTGCTATCTGTTTTTCGCCATTATTGTTACTGATCTGCAATTTCCAGCTTTCCTTTTCTCCAGGCTGTAATTTATCCCTAAAGGTTAAGAAACGGATGTTCAGTTCTTTCTGTGGATCCATAATTTTAACCTGCTGGAGCGAATTATAAACTGTGCCCTGGTATACCATGGTGAACTGCACGGCAAAACCATCTTCATAACCGGCCTTTGGTTTAATTTTAACTATACTTTGCTTAGGCGACAGGTTAATCCAAACTTTTTCGTCTATACTGTCGCGATAATAAACTTCATAATAAGCCTTTGTATTTTCTGCTAAACCAGCCAAACGGAAAACCGCACTTTGGGTTGGTTTGATTACGCTTACTTCGGGTGTTATCCACTCCATATTGGATTGGATTACAGCTGGCTCATCATGGTAAACCACCAGGTATTTATCAACTTTGGCGGTGTCGTTCTGCTCATTTACAGCCAGTAAACTGATTTTATAATAACCGGACTTCAAATCTTTTTGGCTAAAACTTAGGTTGCCGAGTCCGTTTTTAGCAATGATTTTCTGCTCATATTCTAAAGATTTAACAGGCCATTTAGCCACTTCGAGCTCGTTATTATAATCATCATTAGGAAAGTTTTTAACAAAATCTGCCCTGCTCATCGCATAGTTTTCGGCATAAAACGGACTTTTGTTCACTAGCCTCGATGGCACCTCTAACAACCTCCATTCTGCTTTGACGGTAGATTTGATGGGATTGTTGTTTAAATTGCTTACCGAAAAAGAGATGCTATCGGTTTTGCTACCAACATAAACCACCTGTTCGGTATTGATATTAAGCACTATGTCGTTTTTACCAACATTTAAAGTAGTGCTTTTGGTTCGTGTTTCGCCATTTAAATCTGTTATATCGGCTACAATTTCGTAACTATAATTTTGCCTGTTATCTGTAGCCTTTGCAAAAAATGTAATGTCAAATTTTCCGCCGGCTTTGGTATTGGTTTTACCGATAGCAATCTGTTTTCTTTCGCTAAATATCCGCGAGCCATAAATGGCCGAACGTTGTGCATAACTTAAGCGGTAATCGTCCATTACCCTTCTGAAAACCTTATAACTCACCCTGGCATTACTTACTGAATAACCCGAAAAAGAATTCGCCTTCCCCTCCACCTTAATGCTATCGTTCAGTTTATAATGCTTATCAGGCTTATCAAAAACCACTTCAAAAGTTGGCCTTTTATATTCTTCTACTTGTATAGCAATCCTGCCGTAATCGGTTTCTATTTCCATTTCGCCGTTTAATAGCCCCATCGGAATGCTAAACGAGCCCTGGAATGTGCCATATTCGTTACTAACCATTTTGGTTTTGGCAATTTCTTTCCCATTGGCATCACTAAAAGAAACCTCTAGCGATTTATTTACACTGATTTTATTTTTCCCATTGATTAGATCTAAACATAATCCCTTGTAATAAACAGTTTGCCCTGGGCGGTAAATCGGCCTGTCGGTAAATAGGATCACCCGGTCTTCATCCAAGTCGTTATCCCCGTTACCATTGTACCTGCTGATATTTACCAGTAATACATCCTTTCCGTTGCTTAGCAGCGCACTGGTCATACCGCTCTGTGTTTCGGCAGTAGTGGCATAACCATTATCATTGGTGGTTAATAATTCTCCATCAATATATTTACGCGTATTATAATCGTATCTCTTTTGCCTGATTTTCACATTTTTTAGCGGCGCTCCACTCCCTAAATCACTCACAAAATATTCGCGGTTATCGTTGTTGAGTCTGTTAATTACCGCCATTGCAGTAACCTTAAAATTGATATTGCTATATACGGTATCGTTATATTGGCGGTTAATGGTTTGAGCGATTAAAGTATAGCTCCCAAAAGGCAGACCATCAATTTTATCCACCAAAGTATGGTTTTGATAATCATTTGTTTTCGGAACTTTTACAGTCCACTGTTTAATGATTTTACTTTTTGATAAAAAAGCTAAAAAATCTGCTTTATTCCTGAACTGCTCGTAGTCATTTTTAACCTCGGGCGAATTAAACAACCTCAGTAAAACCGTATCGGTATTTTTATACGACAGGTATAACTGGCCAGGTTTATCGGGCTGTATATAACTTTTAACTTTAACTGATAATTCGCTGCTTTTAATCTGTTCAATTAAATTTGTGGCATTCTCTGCTCCAATGCTTTTGGGAAAAGCATGAATGGCCTTTTCGGCCAGGGCAACAGCTGTAATCAGATTTTCTTTGTTGGTATCAACCGTTAATCGGGCATTTTTATGCATTAACGCCTGTTCGTACAAAATATCTGAATAAACTTCGCTCTGTGTACTTTGTTCGGCCAGCTGGGTTAAGGCATTATTGTACAGCTCTTCACTTTCGCCCGAAAAATGCTGATGTACAAATTTTAACCGCTTTAAATCAACATCGGCAAGGGCCGAAAAATTATTGTTTTGCTGATGAAAGCTGATCAGGTTTTTAAACAGTTGTAACACCTGCGGTTTAAATGATGTGCTATCTGCTGGTACCGCAATACTTAAAAACTCTGTCCTTTTTCCAAACCATTTAACATTGCCCATATCAATCAGTTCATCATCATACTGTGTGAGGTTAATTTGCGTATTGCTTAAAACATCGATTGCCCGATGGGCCAACAGATCGTATAGCGTAGGCCTGAAACTTCTGTATTTTTTATCCCCGGCTAAAACGGCATCAAGTGTATCCACCCTGATCTGCTGTAAAACCTTTATCTCTTTTAAAGATAAAAGATAATTTTTTACCGCTTCTTCATTCAGTTTTCTAATACTCCAGGTTTTAATATCATTACCAATATCGCCCTGTACCTGCGTGCGCTGGGTTATTTGCCAGTGGTTTTGCTGCAGGTAATTCCAATAGGTTTCGGCCAAAAGCGACTGTAAAATACTTTTTTCGGGATGGTTGGCTTTGCTGATATCGCTCCGCAGATCGTTCAAAATTTTATCAAAGGCATTTTCTTCCAGGTAGCTTTGAAACATCATCCTGTAGATAACCGATTTGATCAGTAAAGGTGTATTATGGGTTTGATGCGCCTGTTCATTTATTTTTTCAATCAGGGCCAGTGCATCTTTAGGTTTGGCCTGATTGGCGATAGAATCGACCCTGTAAAAATCGCCGAGGCTGTATTTCCGTTGTGCAGAAACATTTAACGATAGCAGAAAGATGAAAATGAATGAAGCAGAAAGGCGAAATAATAGGTTCATAAGAGGTATTGCGTTTTAATAAAGATGGCTGGAATGTAAAAATTCCATAAGTGCTTAAGATTTATCTGATTCTTATACTAATCTAAGTATTAATACACTAAATGTTACAAGTTACAAACATTAAGGTTTTTAACATTCAGGGCATAACATTATCTTTGCCCCATGTCAACACAATTAAAAAATCTATCTGATTTCTCACACACTACCGTTCCAAGTGGTACAAACTATAAATTCGGGATCATTGTTGCCGAGTGGAACGCCGAAATTACCGGCGCTTTATACAATGGCGCACTAAAAACCCTGTTAGCAAATGGTGTTGCCGAAGAAAATATCATTTCTTTACCGGTACCCGGAAGTTTCGAATTAACAGGTGGTGCAGAAATCCTGTTGAGCAAAAGAAGTGATATTGATGCCGTAATCTGCTTGGGTTGCGTAATACAGGGCGATACCAAACATTTCGATTTTATCTGCGATGCAGTAGCCCAGGGTGTAACCAATGTTGGCATTAAATACAGCAAACCGGTTATTTTTGGAGTGTTAACTACCAATAATTTAGAACAGGCACAAGACCGTGCAGGTGGCAAGCATGGCAATAAAGGCGACGAAGCTGCTATTACTGCAATTAAAATGGCCGATTTTTCTGCACAGATTTAAACTTGTATTTTAATAATTATTTGTAACTTAGAAGTTTAAAAATTATCAAAAATTACGGATGAAAAAAGTAGCCATCTTACTATTGGCGGTGTTCAGCACCATTACCATTTTAGAATCTTGTTCTTCTAAACTTTGTCCTGCCTACGGATCTTATCCGGAAGGAAAACGCAGAAGAAATTAAGCTTCCATATCTGCTATCTTCATATTCAGGTCATTTGCAGAACTTTATTCAACTGCAGATGTTATTCCTGTAAACAATAATATATATCATGACTTGGGTTAACTTAACTTCAGTAGAACAGCTTGACGAGATAAAAAACGCAAGTGGTTTTAGTCTTATTTTTAAGCACAGTACACGTTGCTCCATCAGCTTAATGGCTAAAAGAAATTTCGAATTTGATTGGGATGTGATTCCGGCAGATACAAAACTGTACTTTTTAGACCTGATCAGCTACCGCGACATTTCGAACAAAATTGCCGAAGTATTCCAGGTAGCACATCAATCGCCACAAATTTTGTTGATCAAAGACGGCGATTGCGTACTAGAGGCTTCGCACAGCGATATTTCTGCAGAAGAGGTTGCAGAAGTAATCGCAGCTTAATTAATTATAAAAAAATGATATAAGGGGTATTCGAGCAATTGAATACCCCTTTTTTAATAAAAATACATTGATTTTTTATTAGAAAAGCAATGTCCTGTGTTGCATCGGTTATGATAGTCCTGCTGTACACTGTAGTTCCGATTGAAAAAATCGGAAGCTGCCGTTCCCATCAGGTTTATACCCTTAAGGCCAGTGAACAGAAAACCACCAAACGTTCCTACGGAACGAAGAGAGCATTCCTTTTGAATATTACCTATGAATCGTTCCTCCGGAACGTAAAATTGCACCAATATTAATCGCCCTGATTAGACGTAAACTAGCTATAAAGTAAAACTTGCCTTAACAAGCGTCTCGGCGGGGCGCATCATGGATAGAATTTATTATTGGTGTTCGTTTCCATAGGAATATTTCGTCAGGAAATTTTGAGCCGTGGGCCACGAATCGAGGGAGGCAGGGGCATTAATAATAAATATCACCCTAATGCAGCGTCCCGCCGGGACGCATCATGGGTAGACAAATCGAGGATCGGATCAACAAAAAAGGTCCCGATTTGCACCAGGACCTTTTAAAAATTTATGATTGTTATGGCCTAAGCCACTACAGCATTTTCTATTTTCAATACCTTCGAAGTAGTATTTCGGGTAGCTTTACAAAGTTCAGCATCCTGGGCAAGCGATTTTCCATAAGTAGGGATCATCTCTTTAATTTTAGCCTGCCATTCATCAGTTGCCAAATCTTCAGCAAAACAACGGTTCAACAGATCAAGCATAATCGATACAGCCGTTGAAGCACCTGGTGAAGCACCCAGTAAAGCTGCGATAGAACCATCGGCTGCACTAACCACTTCGGTACCAAACTCTAAAATACCACCCTGTTTTTCATCTTTTTTAATTACCTGAACACGTTGTCCGGCATATTCCAGTTCCCAATCCTTAAGTTCGGCCGTTGGCAGATATTCTTTTAATGCCTCTAACCTATCCTCTGGTGACTGCCTTACCTGTTCGATTAAATATTTTGTTAAATCGAGGTTGTGCAGTCCGGCAGAAATCATCGGACGGATATTATTGAATTTAATTGATTTTGGTAAGTCCAAAAACGAGCCGTTTTTAAGGAATTTAGTAGAAAAACCAGCATAAGGACCAAATAATAAAGCCTGTTTACCATTAATCATCCTGGTATCTAAATGCGGTACCGACATTGGTGGTGCACCAACTGCTGCTTTTCCATATACCTTAGCGTGGTGTTTTTTAATGATTTCTTCGTTGGTACATTTTAACCATTGTCCGCTTACCGGAAAACCGCCAAAACCTTTTCCTTCCGGGATATCCGATTTTTCCAACAATGGTAACGAACCACCGCCTGCACCGATAAATACAAATTTAGCTACACGTTTGCGTTTATCGCCACTCTTCAAATCTTTAACCTTTACAATCCAGTTGCCATCCTTATTCTTTTTCAGATCGCGGATTTCGTGGTTAAAGTACATGCTTACATTGCTCTGTTCCTTTAAGTTGTTAAACATATCGCGGGTTAAGGTACCGAAGTTAACATCGGTTCCCAGGTCCATTTTAGTTGCAGCAACCTTTTCATTTTTCTTGCGGCCATCCATAATCAGCGGGGCCCAGTTTTTTACCAGCTCCGCATCTTCAGTGTACTGCATATCGCTAAACAGATCGCATTGCGTTAATGCATCGTAGCGTTTTTTAAGATAATCTACATTCTTTTTGCCCCATACAAAACTCATGTGAGGAATGTTGCGGATAAAATTGCAAGGGTCAGAAACGAGTCCTTTATTTACCAGGTAAGACCAAAACTGTTTAGATACCTCAAAATGTTCCGCAATCTGTACCGCTTTTTTAATTTCAACTGTACCGTCCTTCTTCTCGGGGGTATAGTTTAACTCGCAGAAAGCAGAGTGTCCCGTTCCGGCATTATTCCAGGCATCAGAACTTTCTGCTGCCGCAATATCCAAACGTTCGTAAATTTCTATACTTAAATTGGGCTCTAATTGTTTTAATAAAACACCAAGGGTTGCACTCATGATGCCTGCCCCTATTAAAATTACATCAGCGTCAGTTTTACCAACTGTCTTTTTCTTTTTTGTCATCTTACTTTAAAGGATTTACAAATTTAGAATGATTTTAAACATCCCACGAATTTTAAGACACTAATTCTTAAAAAAATTGCCTAAAAATTAGAAATATCCCCTTTTCTGATAGGCATTTATCAAAGTTTAGTCCAAAGTTTAAAAGCTCAATCTTAAAATTTAAAAAAGACATTAAAACAACATTAAAGACGCATTATCAATCTTCTAAAATCCTTCCCGATTAGGTTATAAATTTTACAATAATGCATTAAAAAGAACGTATTTTTAATAGTTCCTTAACAAAAAGGAAATTCAAAAGCGCAAAATAATCCAAATGCCAACAAATGCTTAATATTTATTTTTTTTCAACACCAAAAACTTAGTTTTATACATCTATTTATAAAGCCAATTACCTCATGAAAAAATTATTCGTGCTCTGTACTGTACTATTTTTTATATCGTGCGCTGGAGAGAAAACCGATCAGCTCCTACTCGAACTGGATAAAAAGAAACTGGCAGACAACATCAACTACGATAAAATCACTTTTTACAAATTTGCCAAAATAGCGGTACGCTCAACCGCAGTGCAGGATACCACCCAGGCAGAATACCAGAAATTTAGCAAACAGGCCCAAAGTTTAGTAAAAACCTTGAATAGCATTAACAGCGATAGTAATGAAAATATCTCTGTGATTGATGCGCTTAGGATATATAAAGAATATCGCTCGGTTAAACAATTTGTAAAAGAAACAGACGAAGATGTTTTTCCGCTCTTAACTGCCGGTTTCATTGCGATGAACTCAGGGACAAAAACACCAAATCCTTTTTTCAAAGATTCGGATAAGGCTTATTATCAAAATATAGAACATGCCATTTTAAGCATGGCCGTACTGGCCACCAGAGATTTGGGGCAACCTTTTGCCCTCTACGAATGCTCCAAAACCCAACCCGAACTATTGGATGACTGCGAAATCAAAACCCTGCTCGAATTTGTCCGCGGTTTTCTGTTTTTTAGCAACAGCTTGTTTTACCTTTCAGAAAATGGCCTTTCGAGGAATATTAAATGGCTGGATAAAAACGAAAAAATTCCATTACCCTACACGAAATCCTTTTTTGGCTGGGGAAATTTAAACGATGCGCAAACACATACTGCTTTTCATAGCATGAATTATCTTTTCAGGGGTTTCGACCGGATGAGGATGGAACGCAAAATAGATGAAGAAAGATCGCTCGAAGATTTTGAGGCATTTTTAACCGACATGAATAAACTCGGGATCCAGAATGAACTGGTTTGGGGAATTACGGCCTATCTGAATTTAAAGAAAGAAAAACCTGAAAAATCACTTCCGGCATTGGAAAAATTAAGTCAGAGCCCCTTATTCTCTAATACCGAACGCAAAGCGCTGCAACAAACCATAAATTATGTAAAAGACCGCAAATCTGATAAAGCCTTAAACGGGGTTTACGACAAAGCATTTATCGGTAAAGTTGCCACAAAATATATGATTGCCATGCTAGCAAAGATAAATTGGGAAAAGCTCATGAAAGATCAGGGCGTTCCATATACTCAGGAAGTATTTGCCGGCATCAATAAATTTAAAGCACTTTCCAATTCGGTAAGTCAATATACCCAACCTTCGGCCATAGATAAAGGCAAGAAAGAAATTGGCAAAAAAGGTAGTGAGCTGTTAGAAAAAGCAAAAGGGTTATTGGATTGATGAATTAAATTTATTAAAAAACCGTCATCTCGAGCGTAGTGAAACGGAGTCGAGAGATCTAACCTCGAGATAGATCTCTCCGCTTCACTGCGTTTCGGTCGAGATGACGGCGACTTTATAAGATTTTGTATATTAATTTTTAAGCTTCGCTTTAAATATTTTTTCCAGTTTATCTATTTTTGGCTGGATCACCAATCTGCAATAAGGCTCGCTTCCGTTTTTATTAAAATAATTCTGGTGATAGTTTTCGGCCACATAAAACGGTTTGGCAGCTTCGATGGCAGTTACCACTTTTTTGCCATAAGCATTGGTTTTATTCAATTCGGCTTTGTATTTTTCTGCCAGTTGTTTTTGCTCTGGTGTATGGTAAAAAACCACCGAACGGTATTGTGTACCACTATCGGCACCCTGACGGTTTAAAGTTGTTGGATCGTGGCTTTTCCAAAAAACCTCCAATAAATCATCGTAAGAAATCACCATTGGGTTATAGGTAATTTCTAAAACCTCTGCATGCCCGGTTGCACCCGTACACACTTCTTCATAAGTAGGATTGGTTAAAGTACCACCTTCATAACCCGATCTAACCGAAGTTACTCCTTTTAAACGTTGAAATATGGCTTCAGTGCACCAAAAACAGCCCATTCCAAAGGTTGCTTTTTCTGTCTTTTTTCCCTGTGCATTTGCCTGGTTTAAGGCCAGCACCGATAACAGGATTAAAATTATTCTTTTCATATTGTGTTTCATTTGTGTGTTTATTTTATTTAGTCGTAAATAAGCATTTAACCTTACAGCATAAATCAATAATTGAATTAATGGATGAACCAATTATTGAATTAATGAATGAATCAATTATTGATTTATCTACATCTAATAATACGAAATAAATTAAGCTGTAGTTTGCTTTAATGTTATAATGGATTTTGCATGACAATCGCAACATTCTGTTGGATTTTTTGTTACTGTTAATAACTTAAAATATTGATTTATAATTTTTTAAAACACAAATCAAGTCGCAAAACTCACTTATTAACAATTCTTTTTTAAATTCGTATAACATTAAAATTTAAAATTATGTCTACACCGTATATTCCTTGCCTGGATTTAGGCTCTTACATCAATGGTTCTGAAGAAGACCGTAAAAAGTTTTCTGATGAATTGGGCAGGGCTTTTAACGATTCGGGTTTTGTTACGATTACCAACCATGGCTTAAGTCAAGAACTGATCGATAAGCTTTATGAAAACATTAAAGCTGCTTTTTCATTACCTGTTGAAACCAAGAGAAAATACGAAAAACCAGAACTGGCAGGCCAACGTGGTTACACCAGCGCGGGTAAAGAAACAGCAAAAGGTGCTAAAACACCGGACCTGAAAGAATTCTGGCAGATTGGTCAGGAAGTTACCGATGGAGATCCGGTTAAAAACGAATATCCTGATAACGAGGTTTTAGAAGAATTACCAGAATTTAACAAAGTAACGGGCGACATTTATAAAAAACTGGAAGAAAATGGAACGCATTTATTACGTGCTATTGCTACTTATTTAGAACTGCCGATCAATTATTTCGACAAACACGTACATAATGGAAATTCTATTTTAAGAGGCATCCACTATTTCCCGATCGAAAATCCGGAAACCATCCCTGATGATGCAGTCCGCGCAGGTGCACATGAGGATATTAACCTGATTACCTTATTGATTGGTGCCAGTGCTGACGGACTTGAAGTTTTAACGCGCAGTAACGAATGGTTGCCGATTAAAGCACACCATACAGATATCGTGGTAAATGTTGGGGATATGTTACAGCGTTTAACCAACAACAAATTAAAATCGACCACACACCGCGTAGTAAACCCACCCCGCGAACTGATGAAAACTTCGCGTTTCTCGGTTCCGTTTTTCCTTCACCCACGCAGTGATATGGATTTAACAAGTTTGCCATCAACCATTGATGCCGAACACCCAAAAGTTTATAGCGATATGACGGCTGGAGAATATCTGGATGAAAGGTTAAGAGAGATTGGATTGAAGAAATAGTTTGGAGTTGGGAATTCCTAGTTTGGAGTTTCTGGCGAATTGTATAAATTAAACGAAAAGCATCGGCTAAAACCGGTGCTTTTTTATTATTTTGAAACATGCATTCAACACATTTAGAAGTTTTTGCCGAAATTGATGGCATTGGTTCCGCTTCTGGTTTATTCCTGAACGAGGATCTATTATACATCATTGGTGATAATAGTGGTTATCTGAATGAATACAATATTAAAACCAGAACGTTGCACAAGATTCAGATCTTATTTGATCAAGATCTGCTACAACTGGAAAATATTCCCAAACCCTTAAAACCGGATTTTGAAATCCTTTGTCAACACGACAACAAACTCTATATCTTAGGTTCGGGTTCTACACCAAAAAGAAACCTGATGATCGAATTCGACCTGAAAACGAAAAAAATTATTCGGAAAGATCTGGCTAAAACCTATTCACTTCTTAAATCTATGTCTAAAATAGATGATCATAATTTCAATCTCGAAGGCGCAATTTTTACAGGCACAACATGGTTACTTTTTAACCGTGGCAATGGAACAGATGGAAAAAATGGCATATTTAAAATCCATAAAGCAGACTTGAAAAATATTGAACAGGTTAGTTTCTACAACTTTAAGCTTCCAAATATTGATCATGTAGAATCCTCATTTACTGATGCCGTACTAGTAAAAAATGAAATATTTTTCATCGCTACTGCAGAAGATACCAAATCTACTTATGCCGATGGCGAAATTCTAGGTAGTTTTATCGGCAGTATTAATTTGAATACTTTGAAAATGACCTTTAGCAATAAAATCTCTGGCCATCATAAGTTCGAAGGCATTGCGCTGATGCAACAAAACGAACGTAGTACAACCTTTCTTCTGTGTGAAGACCGCGATACTGAAGAACTTAAAACTGTAATTTATAAGTTGGTTTTAAAATACTGATTTAAGGAGCTGTTTAACTTTACATAAAAAGGATTTAAAGGTCAAAAATTAAACATGATTCCTATTATTTGACCACCTAAGCCACCTGAGAACATTTAAGTCTGAGTAATTTCAAACCAGGTTCTTCATTAATGGCCTTCATCCCTTAGTGGTTAACAATTATTTAAGCTCCTGTTTCGAACAGTAAACCAACCATTGGACCTCGGTCACCGGACTTCCTATTATTTCAACAAACTCCTTACCGTAACCTGCGGTGTTTCGCCTGCTGGTACAATAAAAATGGCATCGTTCTCGATTACCTGACCTTGATCAAAGTAGTAACCGGCAGTAACGGGAAGCACTGCAGTGGTGGCTTTCCCATCTTTATCTTTAGTAGGATAGGTAACATTGATCAAATGGCTTTTCATGCTCACCTGTACCTTTTTTGAGGTCAACCGTGCTCCCGTGGCATTTACACAATCTAACTCAATAATTTTCGAATTGGAAATGCCTGTTAAATCCAAAGAACTGCTTAAACGGAGATTAAAAGATTTCCCTGTATTGTTTTTTACTGAAGCCAGGACTTTATAACGATCGAAATTCTGATCTTTTATGGTCAGTTTTTCTTTGTTTACCACTGAATAGGTTACAGCTATGCCATCGACGTTTACTGTTTCGCCATCTTTAATCTGCTGTGCATTGGTAATTGAAGCTATAACCAAAAAGGGCAACAAAAATGCCATTGTTTTAATCCATTTCATAATGTAGTTGTATTAGGTTATTCTGAAATTACGGATAATATTTAAATCGACCAATGCTGGCCTGTTATTTCTTTGATTCATCTATCGCTTTATTCACCACATCCTGTATCCTGCCCCTTATTTTCAGGTTAGAAAGTTTATCGGTAACGGTAGGGTTAACACGGTTAGATAAAAACACATAAACCAAACCCCTTGATGGATCTACCCAAACACAGGTTCCGGTATAACCGGTATGGCCGTAAGTTTGCGGTGATGCCAGCTCTGATGGATAATGTTTGGTGCTATCCGGATCCCAGCGATCGAAACCCAAACCCCTGCGGCTTACATTCGACTGCTTGGAAGTAAACATATCAACCGTTGAGTTTTTGAAATATTCTACCCCGCCGTAAGTACCACGGTTTAATAACATCTGATAAATAATGGCCAGGTCGTTCGCGCTGGCAAACAAACCTGCATGGCCAGATACCCCACCCGCTAAAGCGGCACCCTGATCGTGTACATAACCTACCAATAAGGTTTTTCTGAAATACTTATCATCTTCTGTCGGAATAATCTGCTCGGGCTTAAAACGGTTACGTGGCAGGAAACCTGCAGTTTGCATGCCCAATGGTTTGTAAAAATTATCGTAGGCATATTGGTTGAGCGGTTCCTCGCTGATGTGCTCTACAATATCTTTCATTACATACATACTGATATCGCTATACACATATTTACCACGTGTTTTAATCGGCGAATTAAGCATTTTAGGCCACATAAAATCTTTAAAAAAGCCTTTTTTGATGTAATAATTATCCGCCACTTTGGTAGGGTAAGCAGCAGACGAATCACGGCTGTAATCGCCTGTTTTTACATAATCGTGAAAAGGAATGTAAGGAATAAAACCGGCCTGGTGCAACATTACCTCACGCACCTGTATATTATTCATCGGCGTGGTACGTGCTTTCGGGATGTAAGCCCCGATATTGGTATCCAATTTTAATTTTCCCTCTTCAAACAAGCGCATTACCGCAGGTGTGGTTGCAGTTACCTTGGTTACCGATGCCAGGTCGAAAATATCGGTTACTTTATCAGGCACATTGGTATCATAAGTATGGGTGCCATAAGCTTTATTGAAAATCACCTTTCCATCTTTGGCTACCAGTACCACCAATCCGGGGGTTGCTTTCTGACTAATGGCTTCAGCAGCTATGGCATCAATTTCTTTTAGGTTATTGGAGTTTAGTCCGGCATCTTCGGGCACGGTATATTTCAAGCGGGTTGCGGTGGTAACAAAACCTGATCCCATGGTATAACGGGCAGAAAAAGCTGTAGTTAACTTATTTACAGCAGCAATGCCACCAAAAATATACTGTGGAACAATAGCAGCGGCATCGGCATTATTCTGGGCTGTCCATATAATCGGCGATTGCAACAGATCGAAAGATTTTAAACCCGGACCGTTACCAAAAAAAGAGATGATTACCTGTTTATTCTTACTGATGCTATTAATGAAATTGATGTATTTCGCCTTATTTATATTCTGATCGTCGATACTGATTAGAATGGTATTGAAATATTTAAGGTCATCTTCCAGATCATTCAGATTTACACTGTCTTTGTACGAATCGGCAGAAAAAGAAGTAATTTTATCGTATTTGTTGGCCAAACTATCAAACACAGTACTGTAGGCAAAACTCAAACTTACAGAGGCAATATTCTTTTTCTCCAGTGATATTAAGGGCACAATTCCATCCTGGTTATTCAGCAATACCGTGGTATTCGAAATGGCATTGGCAATGGAAAGTTTCTTTTCGTTGGTGGTGTGTTCCTGTGCGCAGGCCATTAAACATAAAATATTGCAGCAGGTAACCACAGCCAATACATACAATCTATTTCGCTTCATATACTTTTTCTCCGTTCAGATAGGTTTTTAATACTTTGGTTTTTAATATGTTCTGTGGTGTTGATTTTAAAATATCATTATCGAGGATTACAAAATCGGCCAGTTTACCTTTTTCCAAACTTCCTTTCTCCTCTTCCTCAAAATTGGCTTTTGCTGCCCAGATTGTCATTCCACGTAAAGCTTCTTCTGGTGTTAAGGCATTTTCCATCTGGAAACCACCCTTAGGGAATCCTTTTGCATCTTCTCTTACCGTTGCTGCATAAAACGTTAATAATGGATTAATGTTTTCAACCGGAAAATCGGTACCCAACGGAATCCAACCATTTTGCTTTAACAATTGTTTGTAAGCGTAGGCAGTTTTTAGCCTTTCGGCACCTAAACGCTGGCCGGCCCAATACATATCGGAAGTAGCATGCGTAGGCTGTACTGAAGGGATGATACTTGCCTTTCCGAAAAGATCGAAGTCTTTCGCATTAACCACCTGTGCATGTTCGATGCGCCAGCGCTGATCGTTTTTACCTTTTAAAACTTTATTGTAAATATTAAGGATTACGCGGTTGGCCGAATCGCCGATGGCATGGGTACACATCTGAAAATGGTTGGCGGCAATTTTTTGGGCCACCTCTTCAAAATGTTTGCGATCGCTTAACAGAAAACCGGTTTTATTCGGCATATCGCTATAAGGATGCAGCAAACAGGCGCCCCGCGAGCCCAGGGCACCATCGGCATAAACTTTAAAGGCCCTTACATTTAACCGGTCGGTTTTAATTGGTCCGCGACTAAACAGGTATTTATAATTATCCGGTTCATCAGAAAGCATGACGTAAAGCCTCATTTTAAGCTTTTTCTCTTTCTGTAGTTTTTCGATAAATTCTACCGCCAAATAACTTAATCCGCAATCATCAATAGTAGTTAAACCAGCGGCAAAACAGTTTTGCTGTGCATCAGTAAATATTTTTTCGGCAAGTTTGGCATCCGGCATCGGGATTTTTTCTCCCACAAGTTTTACCGCATTATCAATCAAAACACCGGTCAGTTTTCCATTTTGGGTAAGCATATCGCCTCCAACCAGTTTCTTTTCGCCTTTAATACCCGCATCATCGAAAGCTTTCTGGTTGGCAATAGCAGCATGACCATCAATGCGTTTCAAAAATACCGGGCGATCTGGGAAAAGGGCTGTCAGTTTTTCGTTTGTGGGGAAATTTTTATCGGCCCAATCGTTTTGATCCCAGCCGTTACCAATCAGCCAGCCATCGGGATGGGTTTTGGCAAAAGCAGTTAAACGGGCGAGCACTTCATCCCATGATTTTGTTTCCCTTAAATCGGCTGTTTGTAAACTCTGCCCGTAGCCAAAAAAGTGGGCATGGGCATCAATGAAACCCGGATAAACGGATTTTCCTCCGGCATTAATCTCTTCTTTAGCGGTATATTTTGCTGTAATATCGTCACTTTTACCAAGCGAAAGGATTTTACCGTTTTTTACGGCAAAAGCTTCAACCGTATCGAATTTACTGTTAACGGTGTAAACTTTGGCGTTATAAACAATTACATCAACAGCTTCTTTTTTGGAACAGGAAGCAAACAGCAAAGCCAGTAAAAGGCCTGATAAGATGGATTTCATATCGATAAAGATATAAAATTGAAAGCATTTGCTTTTGTAAATTCAGCTTTACAGATAGTTTAATTCCGCCTGGTTACACGGTACTGGTCTTAGCGTCCCGCTAAGACCTTGCAATAATTATTTTTTGCCACGGATGCACACAGATAAACACTGATAAGATATACTAAATCAAATTGATTGCTTCATCTGCCACGCTATCCCTGCCTTGCGGTTTGTAATGACGTGATGGAATCAATTACCAATAACCAAATTTCAATGTTCAAACAAACTAAGCGCCAAACACTATAATCAGATTTTAGTTCTCAGATTAATTGGGCACTATTCGCCATTCGCTACCGCCCCTCTTCCTTAAAAAAACGGAATGGCTGGTTTATAAATGACTTCTTTCAATTTTTTGCTGCGAAGGGTATTTATGAGAATAAGCACAAAATTTAAGGGATATAAACCGCACATAACCCAAAAGATATAGTTACCAAAAATCCCCCCCATGTGCATTATTTTAAAGAATATGAACATCACGTATATTAACGATATAGCAAGTGTCCATGTAGCCTGAAAATTGAGCAGCTTTTTACCGGTTTCATTTAACTTTTCGTCGCCGTTTCGCTTAAAATACCATAAAATTAAAGGCACAATAAAACCCAATACCGGAAAAATAAGAAAACTTAATGCAGAGAAATTTAAAAGCGGAATAAGATACGTTTCCTCTTTTTCAGTCTTACTGGTTAAATCCATTGGCTTTAAACCAAAAACCTGGGCCAACCTAATCAGGGTATCGCCCCGTGCGCCTGTTTCGTTCTGTTCGATACGCTGAATGGTGCGTAAACTCAACTGGGTTTGCCTTGCAAGCTCTTCCTGACTGAAACCATGCTGGTTTCTAAGTTCTCTTAATTTATCAGATAATCTCATAATTTTTAACGATTGCGTTTGAACAAATGTAAAAGATCATTTTTAAATTAAAGGCCGACTTATTTACGGCATTTACGCGCCAAACGCAATTAATTATAATTAATTGATTGCGTATATCCTTCGACTCCGCTCAGGATGACATTCAAAATTAATGTCTTTCGCGGTGGTCTGTATCCCCACAGACCACCTATTACATTTTTTTTGCCACAGAGACGCGGATTATCACGGATTAGAAAGATGATTAAAAAGATTGCTTCACGCGACTTCACTTTTCCTGCCCTTCAGTACGCAATGAAGTGGCGGGAGCTAATAATAAATAATCAAATTCTAATTTACAGACAGGCTCAGCGCCATAGGCTAGTCGCTAAACCCTTTCCGCCAACCCGCGGGCTGTGTCCTCACAGAACACCAATCCTCTAATCTAGGCGTTCAGCATAACAGGCCTGAGTGAAATAAACCCGATGGGAACGGCATCCCGATTTTTTCTATCGGGATACAGTGTACAGCGGGACTACCGGAACCGATTGACACAGAACCCTGCTTTTCAAAAAAATAAAAACCAAAGTGTAACCTTAATTAATTCTTCCACAGATTCACAACTTCGTTCAGAATGACAGTTAAGCAAATAAATCTATTTACCTACAGTCATTTACATGTTGAGTTTTAAACAAATCGGGTTCATTAAGCTTATTTTGCATAATTTAGCGAATTCACTTTGCCATAATACATGACTGATATTATTCACTTATTGCCTGATGCTGTTGCCAATCAGATTGCTGCCGGAGAAGTTGTACAACGGCCTGCTTCTGCGGTAAAAGAATTGCTCGAAAATTCGATAGATGCCGGCGCAGATAAAATTCAACTGGTAATAAAAGATGCCGGTAAGGCACTGATTCAGATCATTGATAATGGTTGTGGAATGAGTGTTACGGATGCCAGGATGTGTTTCGAACGCCATGCCACATCGAAAGTAAAAAAGGCTGAGGACTTATTTGCCATCCGCACCATGGGTTTTCGTGGCGAAGCCATGGCTTCTATCGCGGCAATTGCCCAGGTAGAGATGAAAACCCGCAGGCATGAAGACGAAATCGGCACCTGTATTTCTATCGAAGGTGCACAGGTAACCAACCAGGAACCTGTAGCTACGCCTGCAGGAACGCAGATTTCGATTAAAAACCTGTTTTTTAATACACCAGCCAGAAGGAATTTCCTGAAAAGCAATCCGGTAGAAATGCGCCACATTTTAGACGAATTTCAACGGGTAGCATTGGCGCATCCGGGCGTATTTTTTAGTTTGCACCACGATGGTGTGGAAATTTTTAACCTGCCGAAAGGGAATTTAAAGCAACGCATTGTTCATCTTTTTGGGAATAATTATAACGAACGTTTGGTTCCGGTTGAGGAAGAAACCACCATTATCAACCTTAAAGGTTATATCGGTAAACCTGCTTTTGCCAAGAAGACCAGGGGCGAACAGTTCTTTTTTGTAAACAACCGTTTCATTAAGGATCCCTATTTAAACCATGCGGTAAGTTCTGCTTTTGAGGAGTTATTGCCCGACGACAGTTACCCGCTTTATGTGCTGTTTATCGAAATCGATCCTTCTAAAATTGATGTAAACGTACACCCAACCAAAACAGAAATTAAATACCTGGACGAAAAATCCATTTATGCGATTATGAAATCGGCGGTAAAACGTTCGATTGGTCGTTACAACATTGCGCCAACCTTAGATTTTGATCAGGAAACGGGTTTCAGCAATATGATTACCCAAAAAGCAGTTGAAGATATTGTGCCACCAAGTATTAATTTCAACCCTGATTTTAATCCTTTTGCCAGCGATAAAAGCTCGGTATCGGGTTATGCATCATCACCAAGAAATTACGATGCGAAACCAAGTGCAAAAAACTGGGGTTCGCTTTACGACATCACCGAACAACCCGTAGTAGAACAAACTTCAATTTACGAGGACGAAACCGTTTTGGAAACCAAGCAAAAGCAGTATATGCAATTGCATAACCGCTATATTGTTTCGCAGATTAAGTCGGGTTTAATGGTAATCGACCAACAAATGGCACACGAGCGGATCCTTTACGAGCGTTTTCTCGTACATCTGGATGACCGCAAAGGCGCATCGCAGCAAAGTTTATTTCCGCAAACCATTACACTTAATGCCAACGATTTTGAACTGGCCAAAAGTTTACTGGATGATATAAAAAGTTTGGGTTTCGATGTACGCGAATTCGGTAAAAATACGTTGGTAGTAGAGGGTGTTCCGGTTGATCTGGGCAGCAGTAACATTAACGAAACACAATTATTTGAACAGCTGATTGAGGGCTTTAAAAACTCGCAGCAAGAGCTAAAATTAAGCAAACGCGATAGCCTGGCCCGGAGTTTGGCAAAAAACAGTGCCATTAAAGCAGGCACAAGCCTGGGACAGGAAGAAATGAATACGCTGATTGATGAACTTTTTGCCTGTAAAACCCCTAACTTTAGCGTGAGCGGTAAACCAATCATCCAAACCATTACATTGGCCGAGTTGGATAAGAAGTTTGAGAAGAGTTAGTTTGGAGTTCGGAGCTGGGAGTTTGGAGGAAAAGACTAAAGGGGAAAGTCGGAGGTCCGGGGTCGGAAAATCGAAGATTGGAGGCCAAAGACTAAAGGTTGGAAGCCGGAAGTTAGCCAGTGTTTAAAATCCACGCGGCCAGTCCGTCCCCCTTTGAAGGGGGCAGGGGGATGAAAAATTGAAGGGAATGAAAAACGAGGCGGTGGGGATGAAAAGCTGCATGGAGTTAACCAGTTAACCCAAACCAACAACAACAGTTAACCAATTTAAACAGTTAACCATTTTAGAAATTAAATGAACAACATATATATTCCACCGGTAGTAAAAAACCTACTGATTATTAACATTTTATTTTTCATTGGCACTTTGGTGTTCAACGCTAACGATACCTATCCCCTTGTACAATGGTTTGCTGTTTACTATTTTGATTCTCCAAGCTTTAAAATCTGGCAGCCTATAACTTATATGTTTATGCATAGTCCGATTGATTATTTGCATATTATATTCAACATGTTTGCTCTTTATAGCTTTGGAAGCATTCTAGAACAGCGTTGGGGGGCAAAAAAGTTCCTCATTTTCTATTTCATAACAGGCTTAGGTGCTTTAGGCTTGCAATGGGCTGTCCAATCCATAGAAATATACAACCAGATTGGTCACTTTATTCCTGATATTAACAAATACATACCTAAAAATCAGGCCGAAATAGGTCTTATAAGGGATATCTACTTTGGTCCCATGTTAGGTGCTTCGGGTGCGATTTTCGGATTACTCGTAGGATTTGGTATGCTGTATCCAAACGCAGAGCTATTGATTATGTTTATCCCGATTCCAGTAAAAGCAAAGTATATTATCCCAGTTTATATTGTAATTGAACTGGTTTTAGGAGTAGGGAAATTCCAGGGCGATTCGGTTGCACATTATGCTCACCTTGGCGGTGCTTTGATCGGCTTTATTCTGGTTAAGATATGGAAAGATAAAAAGGATACATTTTATACGCTTTATGAATAATACTTTCAAAGATTTAAAATACAAGGTTTTTCAGTCGGGCAACCCACTGTTCTTTTACATTGGGATTAATATCATCTTATTCGTTATCATTGCTGTGCTTGGGGTACTCACCTGGCTTGGTGGCAATGGCGATATTCTTAGCCCGCTTGTTAGGGAATATGTAGGCTTACCGGCAAGCATTTCCAAACTACCGGAGCGTTTTTACACCATTTTTACCTATATGTTTTTCCACGACGGGATTCTGCATATCCTGTTCAACATGCTCGGTTTGTTCTGGTTTGGAAATATTTTCATGAACTTCTTAAAGAGCAGGCAGTTTCATTTCGTATACCTTACCGGTGGTTTATTCGGAGGGTTATTTGCCGTAGCCGTATTAAATGTATTCCCTGTATATGCAGGCGGACTGTCTGGTGTAACCATTGTTGGTGCTTCGGCAGCTGTAATGGCCATTATTTTTGCAGCGGCAACATTGGTGCCCGATTATACCATTATGCTGCTCTTTTTTGGAGAGGTTAAAATTAAATGGATTGCTATTATTTATTTCTTCCTCGATTTTATTTCAATAGGTTCGGTTAATGCAGGCGGAAGTTTAGCCCACATTGGTGGTGCGTTATTGGGCTTTGTTTATATCAAACGACTTCAAAGCGGAAGCGACTGGAGCAAATTATTTGAGCGTAAACCAAAATTAAAGGTGGTTAGAAATGAAAAACCTGTTAAAAAGCCCGAATTTAAAGGCGGAGTTTCGCAACAGGAAATAGATGCCATTTTAGATAAGATCTCTACTTCGGGATATGATAAATTAACAGCAGCAGAAAAAGAAAAATTATTTAAGGCAAGCAAAGATTAATGGCCACTAAAAAGAAGAAAAAGTATAATTTTCTGGATAAAATATTCCTGCCCATTGCCATTGTTGCCGCAATAGCTTTGTTTTTAGGAGTTTTGGCCGGAAATATGGATCCAAGGAAGCATGCGCTTATTGCTTTTTTCGGACTGGCTTTTCCTTTTGTTCTTTTTGGAAACATCATTTTACTGATCTGGTGGCTTTTAAGTAAAAAATGGATATTTGCGATAGCCACGGTAATTGTAATCGCGCTTACCGGAAAAACATTAAAAGCAACTTTTGCCATCGGCGGTGATGAAGGTCCGGCAGAAAAAGCAGATAACAGCATCAGAATGATGACTTATAACGTGCATAGCTTTAAACTTTACGGCGAAGACAATACCGAATCGGTTAAAGAAAAAATGCTTCAGGTGGTGAAAGATCAAAATCCCGATATTATTTGTTTTCAGGAGTTTTTTACGCGTTATAAAGGTGCATTCGATACGGTAGATAGTTTAAAAGCACTGTTAAATACCAAATATTATTATTTTGTTCCAACCAACAAAAACGATTACGAAGCCACTGGTTTAGCTATTTTCTCTAAATTCCCCATTAAAAATTCAGGCAAAATCCCATTTGTTACCGGCTACCCGGGCAATATGAGCATATATACCGATTTAAACATTAAAGGCAAAACATTGAGGATTTACAATGTGCATTTCCAGTCTATTTCTTTTGAAAAACAGGATTACGAATACCTGGATAAGGTAAAGGAAATGAATACAGAGCTAAGACCATCCAAACGCATTTTAAGTATGCTGAAGAGTGCCTTTTTAAAGCGAAGCGGTCAGGTTGATATCATGAAAAAAGAAATGGCAACCTGTAAAACACCTTATTTAATTGCCGGCGATTTTAACGATACACCGGCATCTTACGTGGTAACCCAGATTACCGCTGGTTTAAACAACAGCTTCATAAAAAAAGGAAACGGTTTCGGCAAAACCTATAATGGCAAATTCCCTAATTTCCAGATTGATTATATTGCCACATCAAAAGAATTGGAAGTATTAAACTATAAAATTACACAAGCTAAATTGTCGGATCACTTTCCGGTACGCAGCGATTTAAGGTTTTTGCCTTAATCATCATCTTTAACTCCCGTTGACTGAAGTCAACGGCTATAATGAAGTCAACGGCTATAATGAAGTTAACGGCTATAATGAAGTTAACTCAATCTTTACCGTCGACTTCAGTCGACGGAACCGCTAATTTTATTTTCTTACCATACATCAACATAAGGCTTGCGGCTTATATGCATATTTGCTTCATAAAATTTAAAAAAAATATTCAAAAATATGAGCTTAATAGATGCCCTAAACTGGCGTTATGCCGTTAAGAAAATGAATGGTCAACCTGTTGAACAGGAAAAAGTTGATAAAATTATTGCTGCAGCACACCTGGCTCCAACTTCATCAGGTTTACAACCATTTAAAGTAATTGTAGTAACCAATCAGGAGTTAAAAGAGAAAATTGCACCGATTGCATTTAACCAATCGCAGGTGATTGATTCTTCTCACCTGTTAATTTTCGCTGCAAACGAAAACTATACCGAAGAAGGAATTGATGCCGTTTTTAACAGAATGAACTCTGAGCGCGGTTTACCTCTGGATACTACCGACGCCTATAAAGCTCAGCTTAAAGGCATGATCTTATCGAGAACTGCTGAAGAAAACTTTAACCATGCTGCCCGTCAGGCTTACATTGGTTTTGGTATTGCCATTGCAGAAGCTGCTTTATTAAAAGTAGATGCTACACCAATGGAAGGTTTTAATGGTCCGGCTTTAGATGAACTTTTAGGCCTAGATAAAAAAGGATTAAAAAGCGTTACTTTATTACCATTAGGAAACAGGGACGAAGCCGGTGATTGGTTGGTAAACTTAAAAAAGGTACGTGCACCTAAAGAAGAATTCGTGATCGAATTTAAATAACAGGCAAACACCATTATATTAAAACGGGCCGCTTTTTAGTGGCCTTTTTTATGCGCTAAGCGGATAGCGATTGGCGATTGGCGTCTCAGATAAAACCCGTCATTGCGAACTGAAGCGTTGATTGTGGGATAGCGTGAAGCAATCTCTTGCATATAAGCTTAATTTTATTAGATCCTGAAACAAGTTCAGGAGGACGGCACTCGGGAAAAGTGGATGACCAGTGAAGATCTGGAGAGAGTTTGGGAACGTTAATCAAATTTAATAACATGAAGTTTGGCGCTAAGCGATTGGCGGCTGGCGAAGAATCAACCAATTTTCAGTTGGTAGTTTGCAATTACCAATGAACAAATGACGAATGAACAAATGAACCAATAATATTGTAAAAAAATGTTAAACCTCCCCACAATTTAGGCGCTATCTTTATAATTGGATATATTTACGGGCTTAGCATTTAATAACCAATCCATGAAGATTTTTAGACTATCTTTTATTATACTTTCTCTTTTATCAGCGCTCAGTTTCTCTTCTTCGGCCCAAACCGATACGATAAGTATAAATAGCATCATTACCAAAACCAATAAGGTTTTATCCGATTATCCGGCCGAAAAAATTTACCTTCATTTCGATAAACCTTATTATGCCATTGCCGATACCGTTTGGTTTAAGGCTTATGTTACCGAAAACCAGAATTTCTTATCGGGGATCAGCAAAATCATTTATGTAGATGTAATCAACCAGAACGATTCGCTCATCCAGACTTTAAAATTACCCATCGCCGGTGGTTTTGCCTATGGCAATTTCCCCCTGGATCAGGTAAATTATAAACAGGGCAATTACCACATCAGGGCTTATACCTTATGGATGCTCAACGGAGAAGATCCGGCCTATTTTAATAAAACATTTTATGTGGGCGAAGCCATTGATAAGGAAGTAAAAACACACATTACCTATAAAAACACTTCAACGGATAAGTTAGAAAAAATTGATGCCAGGGTACAGTTTAAAGATGCCAATAATAAACCTTATGCCAATAAAAATGTAACCTGGCAGGTGGTTACCAGTTACACGGTAATTGCCAAAGGCAGGGGCACCACAGATGCCAACGGTTATTTAACCATTGCCATGAGCAATGCCCAAAAAGCTGAATATCAACTACAGAAAGGTGAATTGATTACCAGCATCAATACTACCGATAAAGATTTAGCAACAAACTCATTCCCACTTAAAAACGCCATTTTAAGCAAAGATTTTCAGTTTTTTCCTGAAGGGGGAAGCTTGGTTGCTGGTTTAACCAATAAAGTAGCCTTTAAAGCCATTAAAAGTGATGGTTTAGGTATCAGTTCTAAGGGTACCGTAACTGATAGTGATGGTAAAACAGTAGCTACTTTTATTGCGCAGCATTTGGGTATGGGCAGCTTTAACCTGGCTGCAGAAACAGGAAAAACCTATAAGGCCGCAGTTACTTATGCCGATGGAACCACGCAAACCTACAACCTGCCTGCTGTAGTGGCAAATGGCGTTGCGGTAAATATCGATAATACCAATGCAGATCAGATTGCAATAAAAATAGCGGCCAACGACGCTTTTTTTCAGGAGTACCAGGGTAAAAAGCTTTATTTAATTGCACAGAGTAAAGGTGTTATCTGTTATGGTGCACAAACCACCTTATCGAACAAAGAATACAACAGCACTGTACTGAAATCGAAATTTCCGAACGGAATTGCCCAGTTCACCTTGTTTAACGAATTTGGCAAACCTTTAAGCGAAAGACTGGTTTTTGTTCAACATAAAAACACCATGGCTGTAGCGCTAACCACTGCGGCACCTGCTTATGGTGTTAAGAAAAAGGTAAAGATCAATGTAGCAGCCAAAAAAGATGGCACACCTGTGGAGGGGAGTTTCTCGGTAGCTGTCGTGGACGAAACCAAAGTACCATCAAACGAAGATGCAACCAGTACCATTTTAACAGGCTTGTTGTTAAGCAGCGATGTTAAGGGATATATCGAAAAAGCGAATTATTACTTTAATGCACCGGATGCTAAAAAAAATGCCGATCTGGATGTGTTACTGCTTACCCAGGGTTACCGCAGCTTTAAGTACAGCGATATTATTGCCAATAAGTTACCTAAAATAGATTTTTTACCTGAGCAGGGTATCGAAGTTTCCGGTATTTTACGCCAGAATAATGGTATTCCGGTTAGAAAAGGTGCTTTACTATTGAGTATTCCTGATAAACGTTTCAATTTAGAGGGGACTACCGATCCTGTCGGAAATTTTAAATTCCCTAACCTGGTATTTAACGATTCGTCGAAAGTTACCGTTACCGCCAAGTACAATGTGAACTATAAAAACATGACCCTTAGCATAAACGGCACGCCAACACCTACATTAACCAGAAATTTCAGCGCTGCAGAAGAAGTTTTAAATATCGACAGCACTTTAAACACTTACCTGGATAACAGCAAAAGACAATATGCTTATCTGCACACCTTAAAAGATGTAAACATTAAGGCTGCTGTGGTACCGAAAGTAAGCCATAAAGATTATCCAGCATTAAGCGGACTTAGCCAGATGGCGGATCACGAAATTAGTGGCGACAGGTTAAAAGGCTGTGGACTTTTAATTAACTGTTTGCAGGGCATGCTTGCCGGAGTAACCTTTGTTGATAACAATTTTTATGTAAGCAGGGATTATAATCAGGGCAAAAAGATCCCGATGGGTATTTTTATCAATGGAATGAACGTTGACGTAAACCAGATCAATACACTTGATGCCAACCAGATCGAATCAATTGAGGTATTTTTAAGAGATGACCTGGGTTTGGTTAACCGTGCAAATAATGTAAATGGTGTAATTGTATTTAACCAGAAAAAAGCACCAAAGGGAACCAAAATTTCGAAAGCGCAGTTAATGGATATGCTTCCAAAATATTACGAACTTACTTTCTCTCCGCAGGGTTATAACAAGGAAAAACAGTTCTATTCGCCAAAATACGATGTACCTGCAAGCATGAACCGCAACGATTTAAGAACAACCATTTACTGGAACCCTAAAGTAGTAACTGATGCAACCGGAAATACCTCTTTCGAATATTACAATGCAGATGGAAAAGGTCAGTACAAAGTGATTATCGAAGGTATTGATGCCAATGGAAATCTAGGAAGATCGGTATTGCGATATACGGTTAAGTAAGACGGCAGATGGCCTAAATGGAAAATGTAAGATGGATGATGGAATTGGCATTTCGCCCCCTTATCCATCTTACACCTAAATGGAAAATGTAAGATGGATGATGGAATTGGCATTTCGCCCCCTTATCCATCTTACATCAAACATCATCCGTCAAAATGGAAAAATGTAAGTTGGAATTGGCATTTCGCCCCCTTATCCATTTTACATTCTCCATCTTACATCAAACATTACACCTCAAAAGGTAGTTTTTCTCCCTTTAATCCCGCTACAACATTTTTTACAATAATCTGCGCCATGGCTGCGCGGGTTTCTTCGGTCGCAGAACCAATATGTGGTAAAACCGCAACGTTTTCCATCGATAACAAGGGATTATCTTTATCCATCGGTTCGGGATTGGTAACATCTAAACCTGCTCCCCATATTATTTTTTCTTCAAGGGCCTTGATCAGGTCTTTTTCATTGTGAATGCCTCCCCTTGCGGTGTTGATGAAAATGGAATTGGGTTTCATCTGTGTAAATACATCAAGCGTAAATTTATCTTTGGTGTCGGGTGTGAGTGCGGTATGTACAGAAAGTACATCGCTCAGGGCTAAAAGTTCTTCGAACGATACATATCTGGCCCCAATTTCTTTTTCTGCGGCCTCGTTCCGCGAGCGGTTATGATAAATTACCTGCATCCCGTATGCACCTGTACATTTTTTGGCCATTTCTAAACCAATTTTTCCCATCCCGAAAATACCAAGCGTTTTACCCTGTATCTCGATGCCAAGGTCGGGTGTTGGTTCGTAGTTTTTCCATTCACCTTTAATGATTTTCTTGTGCGAATAAAAGGCTTTTCGTGATACGGCAAGCATTAATAAAAAAGCAGTATCGGCAGTGGCAGCGCTGAGTACACCTGGTGTATTCCCAATTGGGATATTCAATGCTTTTGCTGCAGCTACATCAACATTATCGTAGCCTACAGAATGAAGCGCAACCACTTTTAAATGACTACAGGCTTTTAAAAAAGCAGCATCGATCTTATTCGGCCCTACACTAATCAGTCCATCCTGCCCCTGGCAGGCTTCAATCAGTTCTTCAGGTGTAATCTGTCGGTTTTCTTTCCATTGGGTAACCGAAATATTATTTTCTTCCAGTTCCTTTAATCCAACCGGAGCAATGTTACCACTTATAAATACTTTCATTTTTGTTTAACAGTAAACCATTAATGGTGTTTTAAATCTTCTCAATTAACAGTCAGGGTTATTTCACAGTAGCCGAAATTACCTGGTAGGTGTTTGCGCTAAAATAGCCCAGTGCCTGGTTAGAAATGTTGGAGGTTGGATTAGCCGGTGTGGTACCCTGGTTTGGTCCGCGGTTTGATTGCTGACTTAAAGCATACCAGTAATCGAAAATATTAGAATCAATGCACTCCATTTCTATTCTAATTTTATCGTTTGAATTTAACTCGTCGCTGTCGTGGTCATTAGTAGGCGGTTTAAAAAATAACTGGATCCTTAAATCATTGCCATTTGTTAAACGATCGTTATTTACATAAAAACGTTCTGATAAAACATCGTTTACATACAGGTTAAAATGATAAAAATTGGTTTCGTTTACCGGATCCTTTAAAAACACAGCAGCAGTTTTGCGTTCCCTGCCAAAGAAAAAGTTTTTGATTACACCGATCGAGTCCATTTTAACCACATTGGGCATTTTCGAACTGGCGGTATACGTTTGCCCTTCGGCAGTAACTTTTAAACTATAGGTAACACCCGGCACGCCCTTCATCCTGTTGATATAAGTTCCCGGTGTTGTACCTTCTTTAAAAACATAACTGTTTCCCTTATTATCGGTTACGGTTACGCTTGCACCCGAAACTTTCGGAAAAACATTAACCTCGGTATAACCGATGGTTTTGCTGATCTTAATCTGCTGATCAATCAGCTGATCGTTAATTTTACCTTCTATTACAATCTGCGGATCGGCATTCTCGGTATCGATGGAAATGATTTTTTTGCAACCGGCAAAACAAAAAGTAAACAGCGAAAAGTATATAATCAGTTTTTTCATGACTTTAAAATTTAAAGTTCCAGGTAATTGACGGAATAAGTCCAAAAAGAGAAGTTTGCTGGGCAGCAGTTTTACCTGGGTTTTCAGGGTCGGTGATAAACTCGATAGAGTAAGGATTTTTTCTACCCAGTAAGTTATACACCCCAAAATTCCAGCTCGACTGGTATTTCTTTCCAGGTTTCCCTTCTAAAGTGGCGCTTACATCCAGGCGCATATTATAGGGCATCCGGCCGGCATTTCGCTGGGTGTAATAATAAGCCATCTGTCCACCAATGCTATATTTACCTGCCGGATAGGTAACCGCATTACCGGTACTGTAAATAAAGCTCGAAGAAAAGGTCCAGCGTTTGGTCATATTGTAAATACCCACTACCGAAATATCGTGCGTACGGTCTTGTCTGGCCGGGAAATATTTACCATTATTCAGTTCAGTGAATTTGCGCTCGGTACGCGATAACGTATAACCTACCCAACCGTTCAGTTTGCCAAATTTCTTCTTAAAAAACAGCTCTAATCCGTAAGCACGACCTACGCCATACAACAATTCAGACTCTACGTTGGTATTGGCCAATAATTCTGCAGCATTTTTATAATCGATCTGGTTCTGCAGCCATTTGTAATAAACTTCTGCCGAAAGTTCATAATTGTTATCCTGGATGTTTTTAAAATAACCCAAAGCCACCTGATCGGCAATTTCGGGTTTAATGTTATTGCTGCTCAATACATACTGATCGGTTGGCGAGCTCGAAGTGGCATTGGTTAAAATGTGTACGTTCTGCGTATTGCGGTTGTAAGAAGCTTTAATGGAGTTTTGCTCATTAAACAGGTAACTTACCGAGAAACGCGGCTCGAGGTTAAAATAACTTTTATAAAATTTTCCTTTAGCTACATTTTCTGTTGATGTAATATTTCCATCCACGTCGTAGTTGCTAAAATTGCCCGGTCCCATTAAAGAAAATGCAGCCAAACGCACACCATATAAAAAATTTAAATGTTCGTTAACAGCCCACTCATCAGAAATATAAGCGGCTGATTCAATCCCGTAGCGGCGTTCCTGCGAAAGCGAATTTACCTGCGAAGCTTCGTCGCTATCAATATCGATAGGAGAAATACGGTGCTGCGTGGCATTTAATCCAAACCTGAGGATATGTTTATTGCTGAAATACTGAAAATCTTCTTTAAAGTTAAAATCGCGCACCAAAGAAGTGGCTTTAAAGTTGGTGGCATCATTTAACAGCCTAACGGTATAATTATAGTTATTGTAAATTAAGGAAGTGTTCGAAAACAAGCGGTCGCTAAAAATGTGGTTTAAGCGGATGGTGGTGGTTACATTGCCCCAATTGTTCTCAAAAAGATCTTTCACACCAATATTATCTTTCCCAAAATAACCCGAAATATAAATGGTATTCCTGTCGTTTATTTTATAGTTGGCTTTGGCGTTGATATCATAAAAATTGAGGGTACTACCGTTTACCGTCGAATCGGGCGATGAACGCAGGAACAGATCGATATAAGTACGGCGGAAACTCACCATAAAAGATCCCCTGTCTTTTACAATCGGGCCTTCGGCTTTTAATCGTGAGGCAATTAGTCCGAGCCCGCCCTGGAATTTAAATTCCTTATTATTCCCATCGTCCATTTTAACATCTAAAACGGATGATAAACGGCCGCCATATTGTGCCGGCATGCCCCCTTTGTACAAGCTTACATCTTTAATGGCATCGGCATTAAAAGTAGAGAAAAAACCGAGCAGGTGTGATGAATTGTAAACCACGGCTTCGTCGAGGATAATCAGGTTCTGATCGGCAGCACCACCACGCACATAAAAACCCGTATTTCCTTCACCTCCCGATTTTACACCCGGTAACAACTGTATGGTTTTTAAAATATCCTTTTCGCCCAATAAAACCGGAATAGAATTAAGTGCTTTCATATCTATCCGCTCCAATCCCATCTGCGCGCTTTTAACATTTTCATTTTTGCGGTTATTGGCATTTACCGTTACTTCAGCCAAATCATTCGCACTTTTTAACTCCTCGTTTAACTTGATATCTTTCGTTAAATTAATGGTTTTTACCACCGAAGGATAACCGGTATAACTTATCGCTACGGTATATGTTCCTTCGGGCTGGGTTAAAGCAAAGTAACCATAGTTATTGGTAAGGGTGGCTGCTGTTGATGCGCCTGTGATCCTTACGGTGGCACCAATAAGGGTTTCGCCGGTAGCTGCATCGCGGATGGTACCGCTGAGGGTAAACTTATTTTGTGCAAAAATAGAAGTACTGAAAAAAAGAAGGAATAAAGCTAAGTAGTGTTTTATGAGCATATTGGCAACTATCTAATTTTAAGATGGAAACCAAATGTACGAAATCCAAGTCCGTTTAACGGACGATGGATGATTTCTTAGTACAGGCTTGGTTTTATTTCTTATTAACGGGATAAATGGCAATATGGTGTGACCGCAGCATATAAGCACTTAAATCATTCTTACCTGCCTGCTGAAAAGTAATTAGCTTTGAAGGCTCTTTAGGCATGTGGCAATCGATGCAATTGGTAGTTAGCGAGCCTTTTGCCAGCGTAGCCTGGCTGTGTTTGGTGGTTTGATGGCAACTGATACAGCGTTGCGAATAGATACTGAGGTTGCCCTTAACATTTTCGTGTGTATTGTGGCACGATTGGCAGGTCATGGTTTCGCTTTTGCGGTAGCAGTTACTACCCATCAACATGCTGGTTTGGTTACCGTGCACATCGGGGTTACCACCTCCAAAACCCACAAAATCCTGGGAGTAATAAGCATCTAAATCATCGCCGGGTTTAAAGCCAAAGACCGATTTCTGCGTTACCAAAGTATTGCCGGAATGACATACGCCGCAGGCATCCATTTTCTGCTTGCGCGACAGTGTTTTATAAATGGCAATAAATTTAGCGGTTTTTTCTTCAGGATTTTCGGTATGAAATACCACATGCTGTTTACCCGGGCCGTGGCAACGCTCGCAATCAATCCCATAAATTATCGATCCGGGCTCCATTTGTTCATCCACAACAAAGGCCGATTTTTGGGTTAGCTTTTTATCAACATAAGAACTATGGCACTCCAGGCAACGGCTTGTAATCCCCCTATCGTAATAAAATCTTTCGCGGGGAAAACCAGGGCTGATGGCCCAATTTCTGATGGCACCAAAATAAGATAAGGGTAATTCGTACATTTTTTTACCCTGCCAATAGGCATAAGTATAAGCCTTTTCGCCAGAACCAAACTGGATATCGAATTTTTGGGCACGTACTGCTTTGCCATCCTGGTAAGCGACCTGAAAAATTCCGCTATCCCTTTTTTCGATCACCACTTTTTGATGCAGATCGAATATAAAATTATTCGAATCGGGTGCGAACACCTTTAGCAGGGCAGCATCTAACACTGGTTTAGAGGTTAAACCATGTGCACTGTGGGCATAAGAGTTAGATAAATCTTTATGGCATTTGATACAGGTGGCTGCTCCGGTATAGTCTTCGCCCCTGATATCTTTTGGCAATTGATCGGCAACATTCATACATCTTGAAAGGATTACAATAACAACAGCCATTGCCCCTAAAATTAACAGGATTCGTTTTATGCCTTTCAAGATGTATGTTTTGTTTTATTTTACGAACTGAATATAGCTAAAATTATATCCTCCCGCAGCTGCCAGTACTTTAATTTTTTGTTTACCTGCTTTTAAAGTAATGTTTTTGATTTCGAATGGCAAAAACTTTTTCCCATCACCGGTATTAGGCACGGCAACATCTTTAGCCACTTCTTTACCATCAATAAAAACGGAGATCTTTCCGTCAGCATGATCGGCTGCAGCATTAACTTTGAGTGTATAAACACCTTTTTGTGCAACATTTAAGGTATACTGTAACCACTCTCCTTTTTCGATATGGTTTACATAATACTTTTCGTACTGGGTAGAATCTTTTGCAATATCTACTCCATCATTACGGTAAATCCTGCCATGGTTTCCTGCCGATCTTTTCCCTGTTGAAGTATGATAATCAGCTGTATCGGTATCAAAATAAGCAAAACCATTTCTACCCAAATCGTAATCAACGGCATAGACAATGCTTTTATCTTTTATTACATTGGCTTTAAAAGGTTTGGTTTCGTTGCTAAAAGGCTGGCGGATCATCGCATCGATTACATCACGGTGGATAATGGTATTCTCCAGTTTCGAATAAATGGCCAGCTCCATTAAACCGCTGTAAACATTACTGTCTTTTGGTTTATTGCCACCATTATTCATGTATCTTACCAGGGCATCGTAATTTGGGTTTGATTTAATTTCCATCGGATTATTGAAACCGATCTTTTTTAAAGGCCACCAGGACCAACCGATGTTATTCTTTTCTAAGAGGTGAATGGCATCAGTAAACCATGTGTTAGAGTTTTCGCCGGTTTCGCCCAGCCAAACCGGAACATTTTGCTCATCGCGGGCTTTTAAGATATGAGCAATTGAGTTTTGGTCGTTATAATTCCAGTATTTATGGTAACTCAATACCATATTTTTATCCCAAACCGGGAAAATACCATTATAATTATTGCCCCAGCCATTACCTTCTATGATGATGATGTGTTTCTGATCAACCTCACGGATGGCTTTGGTAATCTCGACCATTAATTTCCTCAATGGGGCATTTGTTTTTTCTTTTGTTCCGTTTTTATCTTCCGTTGGATTCTCGAAACCATAGTTTGGTTCATTTAAAATGTCGTAAGCACCGATATAAGGCTCGTTTTTATAACGTTCGGCCAGTTTTTTCCAAAGTGCAATTGTTTTTGCCTGGTTAGCTTCGCTATCCCAGAGGTACGGTTTTGATGGATCGCGGTCGGCAATATTTACATCATTTCCCTGTCCGCCCGGTGCAGCATGTAAATCTAAAATCAGGTACATTTTATTGGCTTTACACCATGCCAACAGGCTATCGGTTAAGGCAAAACCTTTTTCAAGCCAGGTATTTTGGCCTGCAACCGGTTCTTTATCAACCGGCAGGGTATATAAATTATAATGCATGGGCAAACGGATGGAGTTAAAACCCCAGCGTTTCATCGAATCCACATCTACCTTACGGGTGTGGTTGGCCAGCCATGCATCGTAAAATTCCTGGGTCTGTTTTGGCCCCATTAATTCTTCTATACGTTCGCGGATCCTGTATTGTTGCGATTCTTTATTGATTTTAAGCATGTAGCCTTCCTGTAACATCCAGCCACCTAAACCAATGCCACGCAGCAGCACATTTTCGCCTTTCTCATTTACTATTTTTTTACCGTCGGCTTTTAAAAAACCCTGACTAAAGCCTGTAAATGAAATGAGAGAGAGCAGAAAAACATATAAAGTTGATTTTGTAAAAGTCATAAAAAATAAGCTTAGGTTTTAGATAATTACCAGGTATAAGTAGCTACTGATCCTTTATCGAGCGCAGCAACAAGTGTTTTACCATTAATACTGATGTTAAATTCGGCAGCATTTTTTCCGCTGTTGGCCACAATTAAAACATGTTTTCCTTCAGGTGTTTTAAATGCTACGTTTGGCAGGTCGGTTAAATCGTTTGAAGCGATACGCACCGAACCTGGGCGCACAAACTTAGAGGCATGTGCAATAGAAAAAAAGGCAAGGTTCCGGCTGTAATGGTCTTTATCAATAGTTACTGCTCCCTGGCACATCGGGCAGCCTCCCCTATCGGTATAAGGTTTATTTTCAGGATCGGCAGCCAGGTTCCATTCGAGTACTGTTTTGCTCCAGTTGCGCGTTGCACCGATAATTAGACGTCTAACCGGATTTACAATATTAATACCGGACGAGTTTGGCTGTTCTACCACCATCTGCTCCGAAAAGTAGATGTTTTTATCAGGGTGGGCATTGTGTACATCGCTCAAAGCATCAATTTTACCACCATAGAGGTGAAAAGCAGATCCATCGATATACTTTTTAGCATGTGGATCATCTAAAATGGTGATCGGATAATCGGGCCTGTCGGCATTATGATCGTATATGATAATTTTGGTTTTGAGATTTGCTTTCTCAAAAGCCGGCCCCAGGAATTTCTTTATAAAAAGCGCCTGATCTGGTGCAACCATCAGCAAACTAGGGTTATTACCCGGATGCAAAGGTTCGTTCTGAACGGTAATCGCATCAATTTGGATACCCTGCTTTTGCATTTCCTGTACATAGCGTACCAGATACTTTGCATAAACTTCGTAGTACTCAGGTTTCAACATCCCTCCACGGGCATCGTAAGTGGTTTTCATCCATAAGGGAGGAGACCATGGCGAGCCCATAATTTTTATTTTTGGGTTTATCGCAAGGATCTCCTTCATTACCGGAATCACATCCATTTTATCGGGGCCCAAATCAAATTTTGCCTGCGTTAAATCGGTTTGTCCTTCGGGAAGGTCGTTGTAAGAAAATACTTTTTCGTTTAGGTCTGATGCACCGATACTGAGGCGGATATAACTTACCCCAATGTTATTTCCATCGGTAGCAAATAATTCTTTTAATAATGCCGCTCTTGCCGATGCCGACATTTTAACAATATGCTGTGCACTGCCGCCTGTTAGGGCATAACCAAATCCATCGATACTCTGGAAAGTTTCCTTTTCATTGATCGTAATGGTTGGTTGATTGTTTTTTACAGTTGAAAATTTTAAGCCTGTAGCCTGTTTGGTAAATAAAGCAGTGCGATCGGCTTTGGTTAACCAAACATCAGCCTGATTTTGTGCAATGGCAGAAAATGACGAGCAGCTGAGCAGGCAGGCAGCTAAAAGTTGAAAGGTTTTTGTAGATGGCATAGAAAAAATATGGTTCGGATTAAAAAAACAGGAAGAAAGGTTTTAACTTTCTCCCTGTTGACAATTAAACTTTAAGCGTATTTAGATGGTGAGCATTTTATTTGGTTCCACCCCACTCTTTACTCTGAAGAAGTTTGGTGTTGTTTAACTCTGCCTGTGGAATCGGCAAAGTTTCGTTTTTATTTGCCTGAAACCCTTTAAAAGCCAGTTTACTTGGTGCAAGTCCCCATCTCACTAAATCAAACCATCTTTGTCCTTCTGCCACCAGTTCCAGGCGTCTCTCTTTCATGATATTATCCATAGTTACTTCAACAGGGTTTAAGCCTACACGGGCCCTTACTGCGTTGAAGAAAATATAAGCCCTGCTACCGACACCAACTGCTGCACCACTTTTTAATAATGCTTCGGCTTCCATCAAGTATGTATCAGCCAAACGAATTTCATACATATTCTGGCCAAAGTTTAACTCTAACTGGCCAACAGCTGCTTTGGTAGAAACCCTACCTGCATATTTCTCAACAAAATAACCGGTATTATCATTGGCATGTTTATAGGTTACAATGCCTGCCTTTTCCAAACTATCTAAATTAGCAACAGTAGGTTTGTTACGCGGATCGTAGTGGATTAAATCAAATAATTCTTTGGTTATTGGCATAACGCTCCAACCCGAAACATAGTCTGGCGCTTTTGCAGCTATAACTGGCACATAATTACGTGGCCCTACCAAAATACCCATCACATTACCCTCTCGGCTACCAACATTACTCCAGCCCATGTTTGAGGTGGTATTATAGCTGAGTTCTAAGATAGATTCTGAATTGAATTTGTTTTTCCAGTTCCACAAATCAGCAAAGTTTGTTAACAATTTATATCCATAAGTACTTGCTCCCGGTGCAGTACCATTAACCATTGCAAACTCAGCTGCAGCAGGTCCCCATTTTTGCTCCCACAGATAAACCTTACCTAAAACGGCATGAACTGCACCTTGATTTAAGCGTCCCGCATCAGCAGTAGGGATAGTTACAGGAAGAGCAGATAACGATTCTGTTAAATCTGTCTCTATCTGTTTATAAATATCTGCCGGGGCTACCTGTGTAACATCGAACATAGCAGAAGGCTCTATCTGCGTTAATATTAATGGTATATTCTTGAAGATACGTACAAGATCAAAATAAAAGATAGCACGCAATGCTTTAGCTTCGGCGATGTACCTTGCCTTGGTAGCAGCATCCATATTGATCCCTTCTATTTTTTTCAATAAAACGTTTGCACGGTAAATGCCGGTGAAGCCTTTACTCCACAGGTAACTTGGCGCACCTGACAATGAGTTAACCGTATAATTATTCATTGCCTGCATATCTCCCAAATCTGATGGAGAATCAGCACCCGCATAGTGATCATCTGATGCAGAACTAAATAAATTAAGTTTTGTTAGGTATCCACTAGACTGGTTACCCAATTGATCGTAAACAGCTACCAAACCAGTAAAAGCCTGCTGTTGTGTTTGATAATAACTTGTCTCCAGAATACGTTCACGAGGATTTACATCCAACTGTTTTTGACAAGAAACTATTAGTTGAGAAGCAGTTAAAAGGGCTGCAATAGCTAAAATATTCTTTTTCATTTTAATTTTTTTTAGAATCCAACATTTAAACCTACCATAAACGAACGGGCCTGCGGATAAATACCCCTATCTACACCCAGTACAGTTCCACCGATTTCAGGATCGTAACCTGTATATTTTGTAATTGTCCAAAGGTTTTCACTCATCAGGTATACCCGAACTTTCTGTGCGCCAATTTTTTTAGTAACATTAAGCGGAAGATTATAACCTATTTGAAGGGTTTTTAAGCGGAAGTAATCTCCTTTTTCCAAATAATTTTTAGAGAATTTGGTATAGTTTCCGTTAAGATCCTTATCTGCAACGCGGGGAATATCGGTTGCCGTGTTTGAAGGTGTCCATCTATCAAGAATTGTTTTTTGCCAGTTTCCATAAGTCACATCCAAACGTCTTAATCCCTGGAAGATCATATTTCCGCCTACACCGTTTCCGAAGGCAACAAAATCAAAGTTTTTATATGCCAGATTAATAGTAATACCGTAGGTATATTTTGGAAGCGGACTACCTAAATAAGTGCGGTCGCTTGCATTGATGGTTTCATTTCCATCTAAGTTGGCAAATTTAACATCTCCAGGTTTTGCAGAAGGTTGAAGTACTGTACCACCTGGCCCTTTATAAGCATTAACTTCTGCCTGCGACTGGAAAATACCGATCGCTTCATATCCATAAAACTCATTAAATGAACGTCCAAGTCCGGTGCGGGTAAAGTTACCCATGCCCTGAAAGCTCTGTGCGTTATCTTCAATAAATTCTCTTCCAGGCAATAACTTGGTTATTTTATTTTTCAGGGTCGAGATATTGGCATTAACACCTAAACTAAGTTCTCCGATTTTCTTTCTGTAACCCACCTCGAATTCGATACCTGTGTTCTGCATATCGCCAACATTTTCTGCGGCACCACCGGCTGCACCTAAATAAAGTGGGATAGAAGGTGTTTGCAATACCCCAATGGTTTTCTTTTTGAAGTAAGAAGCACTAATCGTGATATCCTTAAATAAGGTAGCATCTAAACCAATGTCTGTTTGATGTGTTTCTTCCCATTTCAGATCAGGATTGGATAAAGCAGCCGGACTCCATCCGATAGTGCTTACATCTGTAGTGCCAAAAGTATAATTACGTCCGCTATTAACCAATGATACATAACTGAAATCACCAATTGCGTCGTTTCCGGTAATACCGTAACTACCACGTAATTTTAAGAAATTAACGATCTTGTTTTCTTTCCAGAAACCTTCTTTTGAAGGTACCCAACCTACTGAAGCTGAAGGGAAGTAACCAAACCTGTTGTTTGTACCAAAACGTGAAGAACCATCACGACGGATAATACCCGTAAATAGATATTTTTCATCATAATCGTAAGTTACACGTGTAAACAAAGAGTTAACAACATGCAAAGTGGCATCACTACCATCGCCCTGAATATCGGCTGTGGCCGGTTTATAATTTAAATTACCCTGATAAAAATCCTGTGCAATTACGTTGTTAAACCTTACATTTAAACCCTTGTTATTGTTATCCATGTAGTAACCCTGACCCAAAATAGCGTATGCATGGTGTTTACCAAAACTTTTTGAATAGCTAATGGTGTTTTCCCAGTTATAATTTAAGGTCATGTTCATCTCACGATAAAAATTTGCCTTGGTATTAGTGTTTGACGGACTTAACCAGAATAACGGGGTATAAGATTCAGAACCATAAAAAGCGATTTTCGTTCCTAGTGATGATCTGAATTTTAAATCCTTAATAGGTTCAATTTCTAGGAAAGCATTACCAACAATGTTGTGGTCCCAACCATAGTTACCCAATCTGGTTTGAATATAAGCCAATGGGTTACTCATTTCCTGACCAACGGGTCCCGAAATACCATAAGGAAAACCGGTTCCCGGATCTCTTATAATATTTGCAATGGTATAAGGTGATTTGCCCAGTGCAGTTGGATCGGTTTGAATAACCGGGGTAATCGGATCTAAATGGATTGCTGAACTTAGCGGACCACCAAATTCGCTATTGGTATTACCTAAAGAGCTGTTAACCGAATGGCTATAGCCTAAATTTTCTCCAAAGCTTATCCATTTTGCGGGTTTAAATGTAGAATTGATACGGATATTGGCACGATTAAAATTAGAAATCGGTGTGGCTACAATACCTTGCTGATCGATATAACCAAAAGAAGTGTAAAAGGTAGATTTATCTGTTCCACCTGAAACACTGAACTCGTGTGTTTGCCTGCGGGCATCGTCATTAAAAACAACTGATTGCCAATCGGTACCCTCTCCGTAAGATGATGGATTTGCATACGGAAGTGTAAAAGTTCCATCAGTAGCTGCATTATAGCTATTTGTATATGCTTCATTTCTTATCGTTGCATATTCACTTGCGTTTAGCAGTTTTAGCTTTTTAGCTGGCGCCTGCGTACCGTAAAATCCATTGTAATTTATAGATAACCTTCCTTCTTTACCTTTCTTGGTTGAAATAATAATTACCCCGTTAGCCGCTCTGGCACCATAAATTGCCTGTGAAGCCGCATCTTTTAAAACCTCAATAGATTCGATGTCTGATTGATTTAAATAACCAATACCACCATTATCTACAATTACACCATCAACAACCCAAAGCGGATCGTTATTACCTGATGATGCAAAAGAGGTAAAACCCCTCACTCTCACTGTTGATGCAGACCCTGGTTGACCGTTGCCAGAAGCAATGGTTAAACCTGAAGTTCTACCCTGCAGGGCTTGCTCCACCCTGTTGATAGGCATAGATTCCAGATCTTTTGCTTTAACACTGGAAATTGATCCTGTTACAAGCGCTTTTTTCTGCGTACCATAACCTACCACAACCACTTCGGTTAAATCTTTTGAATCGGCTTTTAGCGAAACATTAATACGGCCTCCTGCTGGAACAGTTACCGTTTGGGTTGCCATCCCGATCAGGGTGATGGTTAATTTGCCACCTACCGGAGCCTGAATAACGAAAACACCATTTGCATCTGTTGATGCTGCTTTGGTTGTTCCGTCAAGCTTTACTGTTACGCCAGGTAAAGGATCACCATTTTGTTCTGTTACTTTTCCTGTTACGGGAATATCCTGTGCCAATAAGGCCATCGGAAATACCAGGAAACAGAACATGAAGAATACGAGTGTAAATCTTCCTCTCATAGAATTTAGTTTTAAGTTAATATTTGGTTAGTTAACACCATAGGCTTTGGGGGCCCATTTATAAAATCCAAATCTATAGAGGCGCAAAACAATCGCACAATTTAACGATACTACACAAACCATACATTAGCCCTCATTTGAAGAAAAAAGGCTTAATACAGACCTACATAAGCCCTACACCGAACGCATAAACACACTGATAAACAGATAATTAAATTATAGCAGCACAAATTGTTACAATTGTAACAAAAACATTGAATTAAGGGGTCTTTTGACGGGCTATTTCGATCAGAAATTCATACAAATTTGTTTCCGGTTTGAGCTGTAACTTCTTTCTCAGGCGATAACGGCCTACCTCAATGGCTTTAATGGTAACATTCATCAGCTGCGCCATCTCTTTTGAAGAAAGATTCATAGATAAATAGGCGCAGAATTTTAAATCGTTCTGACTTAAATCAGGATAAAGATCTTTTAGTTTATTAAAGAATTCGGTATTTACATGGTTAAAGTGTACACTCATGTGATCCAGTTCCTGATCTTTCTTTTCTACATCCCGGATCAGCCGGATTAAATGCCTGAAACTCGGCGAACTTTCGCTGATATCGTGGTTTTTGATTACCGTAGAAATGACTTCCTTAATCTTGGCCAGCACTTTTCCGCGTTGTACCAGATGCATGGTCATGGTAGAAAGCTCTTTGTTTTTATAGTTTACGTCTGCTTCGAGTTTCTCATTCTGCAAACGCACAATTTCCTTTTCGTTACGGTCGAGTTCCAGCTGATGCAGGTAACTCATCCGCTCCTGCTCTTTAATATGTTTACGTTTTTGCCACCTGATGATCAGCCTGATCAATAAAATTATAACCAACAGATAAACAATCTTCATCCATACCGTATTGTACCAGGCGGGTAAAACCACAAAACTGTAACTCACCATGGCCGATTCGTTGCCTACATCTGTCCGTGCTTTTACATTAAAAGTATACTTCCCGGCAGGTAAGTTGGTGTAGTCTTTTTCACTTTTGGTACTCCATGCCGACCACTCGCGGTCGAAACCAACCAGCTGATAGCTGAACTTGATATTTTTATCGTGTTCGAACAAGGTAGATGCATATTCGAAGTGAATAGAGTTTAAACTGTTTGTATACTCCGGCAGGCTCTGCTCACTCTGCTTATCCTCTATTACCCCTTTTTTCACAAAATAACCACCAAAAACTACACTGTCTTTTTTCCCGAATATCCTGATCATCCCCAGTACCACATTTGGTTTGGTTATATTTTCGATATACTTTTCATAATTTACGTGATATGCCCCTTTATTGGCACCAATAAAGATATTTTTGCTATCAAATGCATAAATTGATTCGAAACCACCAACTACCTTACCATCAAGCTCTGGCAGGTAATATATAGTGAAAGGATTTCCTCCGGCAGGTTTTTTAAAATCGATTACACCAACTTTTTTATTGGTTACAAACCAGATGTTTCCTTCGTTATCTTCTTTCATATACTGGATTGATACATCATTTAATGCATCTCCAAGTAATTTTAAGCGGATAAACCTCTTTTTAGCGGCATCGAACTCATAAACCCCGTTAGTTGTAGCGATTACCACTCTATTTTTTATATGAAACACATAATTATAAAGTTTTGATGGCAAACCGTCCTTATCGGTGTACATGGTGGTGTGCAATATGCTTTTATGATCGGGCTTTAGCTCTATTTTATAAACCCCATGATAAGGGTGCGAAGCCCAGATATAATCCGGATTGTTGTTATCGGCTACAATAAAGCGCAAAGTTTCCCTCAATCCTTCAATTTTCCCTCCATTGGCAAAGGTTCCGCCATTATATACCAGTTTCTGCAAGCCCCAGTAAGTTCCGGCAATTACCTCGCTGCTGGGGTAAACATTATCAAGGCTTTGGTACATCCAGGTACCTGGTAAACTATAAAGCGGTTTGGCATTGTTATCCCGAACCAGATAAGTACCGTCCTCATGCGCCATCAATAACTGGTTATTAAATTCATCCAAACCCCACACCTGCCCTTTCGTATTTTTTACTTCTTCAAAATTAGCAGGGGCATAACTTAAATCGGGGTTGGTACTATTTAGGGTAGCTGTATATAAACCATTTGAGGTACCGATATAAATCGATTGGTTAAACTTTCTAAAAGCATAACTGGTAATCTGTTTATTGCGGTCGGGGAAGATATTTTTTACGGCACTGTTTATCGCCACATAGGCAATTCCATCATCCAAAGCCAGCCACATATTTTTATCCCGATCGAGCAAAATGCTTCTTACATTATTGTTCTGCAGGCCTTCCCGGTAATTGTATTTCTGCACCAGTTCGCCATGCCTGTTCATAATATACACACCGCCAGATGTGGTACCAACGCCGTATAAATTTTTGTTAATCTGATTTACAAAATATACCCTATCGTTAAAAAAAACCGGATCGAGTTTGGTTTTTAATGGAACTAACTTATTATTAACCATTAAATAGAATCCGTGTTTTAAGGTAGAAACCAATAAAGTGTCGCCCCCATAAGGCAGCACAGCGGTAACAGAAAAACGCTTTAAAATGGTATCGGTGCAAAAAGGTTTCCACATATCGTGGTCGAATACCATTAATCCAACTAATTGGTTCTGCGAGAAAACCTTATTATTGGCCATACCCATAAATTGCCAGGTGGTACTTAACTTATAACTTTTTACCACACCATCTTTATAATGGAGAATGGCATTAACCGACCTAAAGAATACTTCGTCGTTGATTACCGAGATATCCCACAGATCGGCCAGTTTGCGCAGGTTTTCGGGAATAAGATTTAATAAAGAAGTATACTTTAAAATGCCGTGCTCATTTGGATAAAAATAGCCGAATTCATCCTGTCCGCCTACGTAAATCCTGTTTTTAGAGTCGATGCCGATAGAACGTACCGAAGTATAATTGGGCAAACGGTAAAGGTTCCAGTACCTGCCGTTAAAGGTGAGCAGGCCTTCGTTGTTCCCGAAATATAAAATCCCATGTTTATCCTGTTTAACCTCCCAGTTCTGGATGCCGGCATTATACTGCTCGTTATTGTAATTCACAATCTGCGGAATACCCAACAAATCCTGAGCAGAAGCCTGATAGCCGATAAAGAGGGATAAAACAATAAGCAGGACTTTGTACATAAGGTTAGGGATGATTTGAACGCAATAATAAATATATAATTTTAATTCTGACAAACCTTGTTTGTTGGTTCATTGGTTCATTAGCCATTTGTTGATTGGTCATTAGTTCATTACAAACCGTCAATTGTAAGTTGTAAATTGGTTAACGTTTCATCCCCCTGCATATTTTTTTAAGCTATTGCATGTTTCATCCCCCTGCCCCCTTCAAAGGGGGACGGACTTATGGCGCGGTGAATACTTATATTATCTTATATGTCTTATATGGTGAAATTTTTGGACTCTAGCTTAGTGTGCCCAGCTTTTCATCATCCTGCATATTTTTTAAGCTATTGCATGTTTCATCCCCCTGCCCCCTTCAAAGGGGGACGAACTTATAGCGCGGTGAATACTGATATGATCTTATATGTCCTATATGGTGAAATTTTAGACTCTGGTGTAGTGTGCGCAGCTTTTCATCCCCCTGCATATTTTTTAAGCTATTGCATGTTTCATCCCCCTGCCCCCTTCGAAGGGGGACGGACTTATGGCGCGGTGAATACTGATATGATCTTATATGTCTTATATGGTTAATTTTTTGGACCCTGGTTTAGTGTGCGCAGCGTTTCATCACCCTGCATATTTTTTAAGCTATTGCATGTTTCATCCCCCTGCCCCCTTCAAAGGGGGACGGACTTATGGCGCGGTGAATACTGATATGATCTTATATGTCTTATATGGTTAATTTTTTGGACCCTGGTTTAGCTTGCGCAGCTTTTCATCATCCTGCTTGTTTTTTAAGCTATTGCATGTTTCATCCCCCTGCACCCTTCAAAGGAGGGGGACGGACTTATGGCGCGGTGAATACTGATATGATCTTATATGTCTTATATGGTTAATTTTTTGGACCCTGGTTTAGCTTGCGCAGCTTTTCATCATCCTGCTTGTTTTTTAAGCTATTGCATGTTTCATCCCCCTGCACCCTTCAAAGGAGGGGGACGGACTTATGGCGCGGTGAATACTGATATGATCTTATATGTTTTATATGGTGAAATTTTTGGACCCTGGTTTAGTGTGTGCAGCTTTTCATCACCTTGCATATTTTTTAAGCTATTGCATGTTTCATCCCCCTGCCCACCTTCAAAGGGGGACGACGTAATCTATTTCACTAAATGTGGCTCAACCGCTTTTCGCCAAATGGCGTAACCTTTGGCATTCATGTGCAGCATATCTTCTACAAAAAGCTCGGGCCTAAGTTTGCCTTCTTTAGTTAACATTAAGGAATACACATCAACAAAAGTGGTATTGGCTTCGCCAGCCAAAAACTTTTTAATCAATGCGTTAGAAGCCACTGCTTTCTCCTTAAATTTATCCCTGCTTGGGCTTGGTTTAATCGAAATATAAACAATGGGTACCGTTGGTAATTTTGCCCTGATGGCGTGGTATAAATTAATGGTGCGGTTTAATACCGTATCGGGCGTTACCGCATCATTCGGCAAATCGTTTTCGCCAACATATAGCACCAGTTGTTTCGGCTGGTAAGGAAAAACCACATCATTTAAATAATAGGTAATATCGTTAATTACCGCACCGCCAATACCACGGTTTAAAGCATTATATTTAGCGAAAATCTGCGTGCAATCATCCCATTTTCGGATAGAAGAGCTTCCTACAAACAACACCGGATGAACAGGTGGCTTATACATCTGATCGTACTTCTTGATGGTTTGCACATCATCCCAGAAATTGGGTTTCTTTTGCGCAAATGTACTTACCGTTAAAAAAGAGAGCAGGGAAAAAATTAGGAATGACTTTTTCATGTGAATAACTATTAAAGCGCACAAGATAAGAATAACCGCTGAAAAGGTTAACTGTATAAATCGGTTAACTGGTTAATTGTTACAAGCTTTTGCAGCTTCCATCCCCCTAGCCTAATTGCATCCCCCTGCCCCCTTTAAAGGGGGACGAGGTAATTGCAGGAATTTTTGAGTTGTCAACTTTAAATAGGCGCAATACACAGAAGTTGACAACTCTAGAGCAAGTAGTCACTTTTCCTTTCCGCACAAATAATTTACAAAACTACCTACAAAAACTAATATATTAGTTTATATATTTAAACAACCGAATATTTAAATTAACATCCCATGCAAAATTACACCTCAGCCCTAAGCTTAACCAGAAAAAGCTGTTTTATTCTTTTAATTGCCGCAGGCGTTTTATGCAGCTGCAAACAGAATGACAAACCAGAGGATTACCAACCAAAAAAAAGTGCCCTTACCGCAAATAATGACGGTGTTAAAATATTTATGAAGGTATTTGGAAGGGAATATTCTGAGGATTCTCTGGCAACCGCAGTTAACCTGTATAAAAAAGCCCTTAAAGAAGATCCCGGATACCGATTGGCATTCCGTAATCTTTTAGACTGCTATAATTACATGAACAGGTACAACGAATCTGTTGCGTTATGTTCTGCATGGCTAAAGAAAAACCCCAACGATGTAGATGCCCAATATCAAAGGGCAATGCTTTACGATATGCTGGGGAAAAGCGAATTGGCGCAGCCGGGTTATAAAGCAGTAAGCGATGAAATTGAAAATCAGAAACTGCCAAAAATAGATAGCACATTAACACGTTTGCAAATAGAGGAAATTTTAAACAATGCAGGTGTTTTATACATTGCAACACATGATAATACAAAAGCCCTGGACGTTTTGAGCGAACTTAAAGCTACTTTCCCTGATAATACACTGATAGAAAGTGTTTACAACAGGACATTAAAAAACGACCGGCTCAAGAGGGTAAAGGAACTGCTGCATTACAAGGGGTAGGATTTGAGGTGGTTAATTAAGTTGCTATTGTTCGATTGCTGAACCGTTTGGATCTCTCGCAGCTGCCATCCCCATGCCTAATTACATCCCCCTGCCCCCTTTAAAGGGGGACGAGTAATTGCAGGAGTGGCTGAGTTGTCAACTTTAAATAGGCGTATAGCACAGAAGTTGACAACTCTAGAAAAGTACTTCGCTAGTGGAAGGGTTAGCTGAATTACTATTGTTCGATTGCTGAATTGTTTGGAATTCCCGCAGCTTTCATCCCTTTTGCCAAATTGCATCCCCCTGCCCCCTTCAAAGGGGGACGAGCTATCGCGAGGAAAAAAACTACCCTCCAAAAGCTGCATTAAACCTGCTAAACGCTACAGATAAAACCTCAATATGTGCCAGTTTCTGTTTGGTAGAATGGTCGCTCTCAGGGTCTATTTCATCGGGTTGCCCAATGTTCCCGTTTGGAGAAACAGCTGCACCGCTCAGGTTATTTAGAATCTGCTTTACCACCAATGGATCGGCCTGTTCGGGTGTATGGTTTAGCGAAAGGTAAATAGAAGTGATAATCGCATTGATCTGGTAAATGGTTGATTGCACACCATAAAGCGCATTAAAATCGAGGTGTTTGCGCACAGGCTCCTGACTGGCCGATTCGATAGCTTCGCTCAGTGCCGATAAACTCAGGTTCGCATTTTTCCGCGCCATGCGTGAAATGTTTTCGCCCAGGTTTTCTTTCCGCTCAATGGCTACCTGTAAATACTGCAAACTATCTTGCGTGGCCTTGTTTATTTTCGCCTTTAGCTGCCGGCTGTCCCAAATAGGGAAAAGGTAAGTTGCAAAAATCGCAATTACACAGCCCAGCAGGGTAAACAAAATGCGGTCGTGCACAATGTGATCGAAATGCCCCTGATAACTGCCCAAAGTTAAAATTACCGCAGGGGTAATAAACAACACGCTGATGGTATAATTTAAACGGTTAAAGGCGTAGAAACCAAGCAGGAAAACCGCTGAAAAGGAAAGTAATACCGCCGGACTCTTTATAAAATAAACCATCACCAAACCAACTACCACACCACCCAGGCTACCCTTTAAACGTTGCAGGTTTCGTTTCCAGGTGATTGAAAACTTCGGTCGCGCTACAATTACCAGCGTTAAAAAAAGCCAGTAGCTGTACTTACTCGGTTCGAGCTGCCAGATCAATAAAAAACCGAACAGAAAGCATATAGCCAGCCGCAGCGAAAACCTGAATATGGGCGATTTCAAGGTAAGGTGTTCTTTAATGGATAAACGGTCGCCGGTGATAAATAAAGGATAAGAAATCGGGCCGCTCAGTTCTTGCAGGTGTTTCTCGGGGGTACGCTCGTTGCCCCTGATCATTTCGATAATGCGCACGATATCGTTCATGTTCGAAACCACTTTCAATACAATTTTACGCTGGGTTTCGTTCAGGCGTTCCATTTCCTGCAGCAGCATTACCCGTTTCTGGTGGTATTCCATATTCGTAGCTACCTCGCCCTTATAAGTTTTTGCCGAGCGTACGTGCCTGCCCAGTTCTTCGAGCTCTTTGGCCAGTAGCTCTATCAGTGTGGCAATCAGTTTTAAACTGGTGCCTGTGGCCAGGGTTTTGCGCACCAGAGCATAATCGTAATGTACGGCATTTAACTGTTCGTATAAATCGATCAGTAACCTCGCCCGCTCCAACAACAGTTGCCCTTTGGGGTTATTGGGGTTCATGGCGTACTTATCGGTAAGCAACAGGTTGCGGATTAGCTCGTGTTTCTGGTTAACTTTAATGTGCAGCTTAATGGCTTCTTTCTGTTGCAAATCGAGCGGAACATCTACATCGTAATTTTTAGCCTTGGCATTTAAAAAGGTGGCACTGCTCATTAAACACTCAAAAATGGCATGGTGCAGCGAACGGTAAGGCCTGATGAGGATCTGAATTAAACTGATTACATAATACCAAACGCCACCCACCAATATATAACTGCTAAAATACAAGGGCCTTGCTGGGTGCAACCCCATTACAAAGGTGCACACAATAAGCGCCATGGTACCAATAAGGGATAACTTTTGCCCATACACGGCAAACATAGAGCAACTAAAAGCAGCAATAACCACAATTACCGCAGTAAGGTATGGGCTGTAAAGCATTGATGACACTACCAGGGTAGCGCAGAAAAACACAATAATGCTTGATAAGGCAGTCTTTAATTTGTTTAACCGGTTATCGGGCAAATCGGTTAAGCTGATTAACAAAGCACCCACGCCTATTCCTTTGGCAGCTTCGGGATTGCCTAAGTAGAAAAATAAAATAATGGGCAATACCACGGTAATGGTGGTGCGCAGGGCATCAGAAAAGTACTCGCCTAAAAAGAAATATGTAATGGTAGAGCCGATGCTGTTTTTGCCCATGTATAATGCGATGAATAAACCTTAGTTAGAAAGGGGCAAAGGTAATAAATATAATGCATGCATATTAAATAGCTGCAAAATACAAGATACCGATTCGTTCTTTGGACTTTAGTAAAAAATTATCCGTCCGAGATTTAATCTTAGATGTCGTCACTCCAACACACTGGCCCTGCCCTCCCGTTCGCAACGACTGTACAAATGTATTAACGTAAAATGGCGAGCTGTAAAACTTATATGTGCCTTATATTTCTTATATGGTTAATATTTTAGGTTAATTACAATGCCACATTTTTTTTGACCATATAAGGCATTTAAGAAAATATAAGCTCAGGTTGCATAAAAGATTGCTTCACTCCCCATCACTGGCCCACCCTTCGGTTCGCAATGACGAAGTGGGGGGGTAACATTAACAGTCTTATATCTAACGGTCGTCATCTCGACTGAAGCATAGCGAAACGGAGAGATCTGCCTCGAGATAGATTTCCACTCTAGACAATCTGCCATAAGAACATAAATGCAGTAATCTGTTATATTTGGATTGTCTTTAACCATAACGTTTATGTCTGGCAAAAAAATGCTCATTCCTGGTTTACCCAGATACCGAAAAACGCACTGTTAACGGTAAGATAACCAAGGTTACAAAAAAAGGTTACACTATCCGTGCTAGCGCCAACTTTAATAATAATGTGATAGTGGGCGAAGTGATAAAGATTTAAGTAAACCAAGACAGAGAAATGATAACACAGATGATAAAAATAGTACTTAAACCACTTCAAGGGATCCTGATAGAAGGCATAGGAGAGCTTACATTTGGTCAGTCAAAAGCCTCGGTAGAAAACCTGTTGGGAAAGCCATCTGAATATTCGAATAATGTTCAATCATTTTATGATAACTATGAAATGAGACTCGACTTTGATGAAAAAGAGCTCAGCTTTATTGAATTTATATATGGACCATATCCGGAGAAAACAGCGCTAACACTTTATGGTATTAATCCATTTAATATTGGAGCTGGCCCGTTAATTGAGTTACTTAGTTTAAAAAACAATGGAGAGATAGACGATAGTGAAGCAGAGTATTGTTATTCGTTTCTAAATATATCAGTTGGTGTATGGAGAGATGCAACTGAAAAGGATTTACAAGAAAGTATTAATGAAGCTAAGCTTATTGGAAAACCACAGGGCACGATTGATCAATTAGAAATTGAACTAGAATCGGTTAAAAACTTTTGGACTATTGGTATTGGTAAAATAGGATATTACGATAATCTGTAAACTTATTTTAGCGCAATATATTAGATACTGTAGAAAGTTTCTTCAAAAAGATTGCTTCACACCACCTCACCGCCCCTACCCTTCGGTTCGCAATGACGAAGTGGGGGGTAACATTAACAGGCTTACATCTAACGGTCGTCATCTCGACTGAAGCATAGCGAAACGGAGAGATCTGTCTCGAGATAGATTTCTCCACTTCGTTACACTCCGGTCGAAATGACGGGTTGAGGGACGAGCTGCTATAGCACACCAAACCTCGGTCCCCGGTCTTCCTGACTTCGGACTTTTTCGCCAAACCACAATAACCAAATCTCAATCACCAGACAAACTTAACGCCTTTCGCCAAACCACAATAACCAAATCTCAATCACCAGACAAACTTAACGCTTACCGCCAAACGCCTTTCGCCAAACCACAATAACCAAATCTCAATTACCAAACGGAGTCGTGGCAAATTACACGATCTGCTATACCACACCAAACCTCGGTCACCGGTCGTCCCGACTTCGGACTTTTTTGCCAAACACCTTTCGCTATTTTCCTCTTGACAGTAACTAACTGTTTCGTTATCTTAGTGCTATCCCTTTTAACGGTGCGTCAATTATTTCCCATCCGCAAGGTTAATCAAATCATCCCACATTTTATTAACGGGTTTAATTACCCATAAAATTTAAAAGCTATGGCTATAACTGGCATGATTAGGGAACCTCCGCGTTCGGCAAAAACATTACTAAAACAATCAAGTAAGCAACTTTTTTGGTTAAAAGAGACAAATTACTTTGAAACCTCACCACCATAAGTGGCATCAAATCAAAGTTTGTTTGAAACCTCGCTACCATAGGTGGCACCGAAACAAAGTTACTTTGAAACCCCGCCACCATGGGTAGCGCCAAAGCAAAGTTACTTTGAAACCTCCCCACCATAGGTGGCACCAAAGCAAAGTAAAAACCGCAAAAATAAAATTAACCACTAAATTCAAGATCCTATGATTAACTCAATCGTATTACAAACGCTCCGCAACGGAGAGTATATCCAGTTTATAACCGATGCCTTAAACGTTGTATCGAAAAATAATCCAAAAAAACTTAATGTTAGTACACAGTATGATGCGCTGCTTGCAGCAAAAGATGATATTGAAAAGCTATTCAAAATTAGCCAGGGAAGTTTGATAACCGAAGAAATTGAAAATCTGGATAAGCGCAGGGACGATGCCATCAACGGTATTAATTTACATGTACAAAGTTTAACCTATAGTCCAGATCCGGCAATAAACAAATATGCAAAAACCCTATCAGCCCATTTAGCTTTGTTTGGGCCACGCATAGCTATCGAAAATTACCAGACTGAAAGTACCATCCTCCGCAATATTGTTAACGATTGGAAAAACAAACCCGAACTACAGGCGGCCGTTACGGCTTTAAACCTGGGCAATTGGTTAACCGAGCTAGAAACAGCCAATAACGATTTCAGCGCGGCATACATCAAACGTAACGAAGAACTGGCCACCGCACCAACCGAAAAACTGAAAGAATTGCGCAACAAAGCAAACGAACTATACTATAAATTGCGCACACGAATAAACTCTAACCTCGATATTAACGATGGTGCAGAGCCATGGGCATCGACGGTTAATTTGCTTAACCAGAACATTAGCACTTATACGCTGTTGCAAACACGAAGGGCAGCCGGCAATGGAGAAGAGCCTTTGGCAGGGTAATACTTTTTTTAGAAAAGTCGTCATCTCGACTGAAGCATAGCGAAACGGAGAGATCTATCTCGAGATGGATTTCTCCACTGCGTTGCACTTCGGTCGAAATGACGCGATGAGGGCGATTCGCTATAATACACCAAACCCCGGTCTTCGGTCTTCCCGACTTCTGACTTTTTCGCCAAACCCCAATCACCAAATTCCAATAATCAAACAAACTTAACGCTCATCGCCAAACGCCTTTCGCTAAACCCCAATAAAATTAATAATGCCACGGATGCACGGAAAAACACGGATTGGGTTACTAAACTAAAAAGATTGCTTCACGCTCCCCCACAATCCCCATCCTTCGGTTCGCAATGACGAAGTGGGAATAATGACCAATTATCAAATCCCAATTTTCAGACAAACTTAACGCCAACCGTCAAACGCTCGGCACTAAAATCCAATAATCAAATTTCATTGATCAAACAAAATCAGCGCCTTACGCCAAACGCTCATCGCTAAATCACTATAAGAACAGATCAATTTGCCTGTTACAACTTGTACCATTCGCCTAATAAATATATCTTTAATTAATCAATAGGGGCATTTTACCTGTTTAATAGAAATAAAAATAGCTTATGGAACATAATAAAAACTTCAAACTCGGCGCCGATCAGATTAAAGACCTGATCCCACGCATGGGCGGATGCATGGCTACCGACAAAATTACCGTAAATGGCGAACCCGTAAAATATATGTACAGGCAGGAGCCGGTAAATAATATAGATTCGGGCTGGGTATTTTTATCGGGTACCGAAACACAGGAATATTTAGATGATGCCGTCAATACCATGATATATGATGTAAATACAATCGCAAATTATGATAAGGCCATTATCCCCTATCTAAATCTGCCGATAGGTTCGGATCTGGAAAGGATTGAAGGAACAGATACCTTTGAGAATTATGCAGGCTAATCAATATTATAAGTTCTTTTCTAATTTATATACAACAATAAACCAAAATGACAAGCTACCACCTGCCATACTTCGGCGAGATAGACTTAACACAACTGAAAGAATATTACGACATAGAAATTAAGTGGAATGAAAGAAAATTAAACATCGATCTCAATTTCGGGGGCAAAACAATCAGTGAAGAAGAAATAGAAAAAGTTAAAATATTTCTCGATAACATCGGCAAATTCGACACGCAAAATAAAAACCATATTCTGGATGATTTTGAAACTCAACCGTCAATGACTGTAGATTATATAAATTTTTATCTGGATGAATTTGATGATGATGAATTATCGGAAATTATAGGGATAAATGATAAGCAAATCTCAAAAGAAATCCAGTTGCTCAATCAATTAAAACTTGTGCGGATTGGGTTCTATCCGGATGAAAAATATGATTCGGAACGTTATGCTATTTTCGATTATTCTATATATCTTGATGGAGAACCTTCTAACCAACTTTTGGTAGTAATTATCGATAAAAACGGAGAATTAGATCACATTACCTGGGAAAGTTAAAACAAAATACTACATGTCAGAACCGATAATAATTGAGGATTATTCGCCAGCCTGGTCCAATACATTCGAAGCGCTCAAAGCCATTTACCAATCTCATCTACATCAACTTATCGTAGGTGTTGAGCATGTGGGCAGCACATCTGTTGTGGGGCTGGCGGCAAAACCGGTAATTGATATCGATATTATAATCACCAACCTGGAAAACCTGAATACCATTATCAAAAAGCTGAAACCATTGGGCTACACCCACCGTGGCAACCTGGGGATTTCTGATCGTGAGGCTTTTAAATGCGACACTGCCTATACCCCAATTGATGGTTCAGAAAAGATTTGGCCAAAACACCATTTATATGTTTGCCCTTCGGATAGTGTAAGTTTAAGGAACCATTTAACACTGCGTAATTTTCTACGCAACAATCCACAAAAAGCAAAAGAATACGGCGAACTGAAAAAGCAACTTGCACAGGAAAATCCTTACAGTATCGACAAGTATATCGAACAAAAAACGCCTTTTATTATAGATATATTAAAGAATGGTGGTTTTACTGAAACTGAAATACTGAACATCACTCAAGAAAACATTCAGAAATAAGATATGGAAATCCGCTTATTGGTATTAAGAACTGCTGATACAAAACACCTGGTTAATTTTTACAGTTTATTGGGACTTAATTTTGAATACCATAAATATGGAAACTCCCCTTTCCATTATTCGGCCAATAACGGTTCTACAGTTTTTGAAATTTATCCTTTGGCAAAAGATCAAATCGAAGCAGATAAAAACTTAAGGTTAGGTTTTGGTTTAGAAAATTTTGAAGAAGCAATAAAGGCGTTAAAAGCTACCAAAGTTCCTTTTGTTCATGAGCCAAATGAAACAGCCTTCGGTTTTATGGCAATTATAATTGATCCTGATGGGAGAAAAATTGAGTTGTACAAGAAATAAAGATTTGCTATGCAAAATCAACAACAATAGTTCGTTCGGATTTATCACATTACATTAAATATAATAGCATGATGGATTCTGAAACAAGTTCAGAATGACGAATGAAGTAAAGCACAACGTTCGAAATTCTGCGCTCATCACCTTAAATCTGCGGGAGAAAAAAGACAATAGGTTTCCCGCTGATTGCACAGATTTCGCAGAAAAAAGATTGCTTCACATTCAATATATCTCGAGATAGATTTCCCGACTCCGTTACACTCCACTCGAAATGACGTGATGAGGGCAATTCGCTATATACACCAAACTCCGGTATTCGGTCTTCCCGACTCCGGACTATACTCACCCTCTGAAAGCACCTGTAAAGGAAAGATTGCTTCACTGTATCTCACGCTACCCTACCCTTCGGTTCGCAATGACGACGGAGGGATTAATGACCAATGGATCAAATCTCAATGTTCAAAACACCCTGAACGCCGAATCAAGCAATTCGCTATAATACACCAAACCCCAGTCTTCGGTCTTCCCGACTCCGGACTATACTCACCCTCTGAAAGCACCTGTAAAGGAAAGATTGCTTCACTCCATCTCACGCTACCCTACCCTTCGGTTCGCAATGACGACGGAGGGATTAATGACCAATGGATCAAATCTCAATGTTCAAACCAACCTGAACGCCGAATCAAGCAATTCGCTATAATATACCAAACCCCGGTCTTCGGTCTTCCCGACTTCGGACTCTTCTCCTCACTTTGTGGCTAAAACACGACTACTCCGATAACTTCTGCTTAATCCCATCCGTTAATTTTTTGACTTTCACATAGCCTGCCAAAGAACTGTTCCGCTTGTCGAAGTCGATCACCAGCCAGCCCTTTTTGGCTTTCAGGTTAAAGGTATCACCACCGTTTAAATTCACCAGCAAATCTATATTCTGATCCAATGGAAGTTCGTTGTTCAGGGCGCTGTCGAGATATTTCTCAAGTTTACCTGTTTTACTGTCTGCATATTTTGCCTCGAAATTAAAAAATGTACCGGTATCTTTCGTTTTGATGGATAGATAACCTCCACCGCCATGGCATCCAAAGCTTAAAAAGGTGAATAAAATTGCGATGCTGTATAAGATGTTTTTCATATTTTGTTGGTTAATTATATTTTTCGAATTGTTTAATTGCTAATGGCCAATTGTTAACTGCAAACTGCCAATAGACCCTTCGACTCCCTAATGTTCGAGACAAGGTTGTGCTCAGTGGAGGTAATCAGTTAATTGAGGGAACTTTTCTCCATTCGGACTCAGGACTAAAGACTATAGACTAAGGACTCAACCTTATCCCCCAGCCCTGCCTTTCATATCATCTGTTGCGGTATTTCGTGAGCGTGCCGATTTTACATTCTGGTTTCCGAAGTTATAGCTGATGCTGAAATTTGCCCTTCTGCTGGTGTAACGGTTTACTACTTTCATATTAATGTTCTGGTAAACCAGCTTCCCTTCCCAATGGTTGGTAAGCAGGATATCATCCATGTTTAACCTTAATTTAAGCTTTTTATCCATCAAGGATTTCTGGATGCCGGCATTTAGCGCACCCTGGTAAATGGTCGTCTGTTCTACCCCGTTTACCCTTGGTGAGTTTAACCAGGCACTGATTTCGATACTGAAATTCTGTGGCAACGTAAAGGTGTCGGAAGTAAATAAATTTACCGCAGCTTTGCCCGCACTATAAGCCGCTCCTTCTATATTGCCATCGTTAAATTTGTTATAATACACACTAATATTATTCTGCATATTCCACCATTTGGTTACTTTAATGGGTATGTATAAATCAGCAGAGTAATAACGCGCACGGCCCAGGTTCTCACGGATTACGCTGATAATCCTTGTGGCATCATCCTGTTTACTGATTTGTGTAATCATGTCGCGCGTATCTGAATAATTCAGGGAGAAAGAAATTTCCTTATAGTTATAGCTGATCTGGTAATTATCCGTAAACTGTGGTTTCAGATAAGGATTTCCCTGATCAACCGCCAGCGGATCCATATAAAATACGAATGGATTTAACTGCTGGTAGTTCGGACGATCAACCCTCCGCCCATACGAATAACGGATGTTGTGATTTTCGCTGATCTTCTGATTTACAAATACCGTTGGAAACAAAGAAAAATAATCGCGTTCTACTTCTTTCTGTTCGGTAACCGAGGTACCTTTAGAGTGGGTATGCTCTCCCCTTAACCCCACCTGAATCTGAAACACTTTCCATTCTTTAGAGAAACTGCCATAAATAGCATTGATATTCTCTTTATAAACAAAGTTATTCGATTTACCGAGGTCGTTCTGCCAAACGCCATTTATCAGTTGTTCCGAGATAAAGTCGTTATTGGTAACTACGTAACTGCTTTTTAAACCTGTTTCGAGTTTCATTGTTTTAGAAATTGGCAGGGTGAAATCTGTTTTGGCAGCATACACGTTAATCTCCGCATCGGTATTGTTGCGTAAGGTAGTTTGATTGGTAGGATTGCTGGCGCTGTTTAAGTAACTCGCCAGGAAATTTTCGTCCTTTTTATTGCTGAAACCCGAATAATCGATATCAAAAGTGATACTCTTCCCTTTTTTATCGAAATCGTGTTTAATATTAAAGTTGGCCGTTAAATTACCCACAGGCGAATTCGAATTGGCATCCTGTAAAATATAATTCAGGCTCGAAGCGCCATTCTGCACCGCATTAATATTGGTATTGCTAAAGTTAGTGAGCTTGGTGGTTACCGTATTGGCATCGAGCATTACCCCGAAAACAGTTTTTTCTGAAGCGTAGTAATCTGCCCCTAATTTCCCCTGATAACCAACGCCTTTATTGTTGCGGTCGAAATTTTGCGTTAACGAACTCGCCAAACCATCCGACAATGTGGTACGGGTTAAAAACGTATTGTTAAACTGAGCTTTGCGTACCACTGCACCATTACCAAAAACATTCCATTTTCCCTGCCTGTGGTTGAGGTTGAGGTTTACGCCAGCACGGAATAAATCATTGGGCGAATCGGGCATAATCCCCTGGCCGGTATTTACCGATACAGTACCGTTTGTACCAAAAGCTTTATTGCGTTTAAGCTTGATATTGATGATCCCGGCATTTCCGGCAGCATCGTATTTGGCAGATGGATTGGTGATCAGCTCTATCGTGGCAATCTGATCGCTGCTCATATTGCTCAACAGGGTGGTAATATCCGCACCTGAGAGAAAATTCGATTTCCCATCGATCATTACCGTTACCCCGTTTTTATTGTTCAGTTTAATCTGGTCGTTCTGCCTGTCGATTTGTACACCAGGTGCTTTCTCCAAAACCTCTAAAGCTGTGCTACCCGTTGCAATAATGCTGTTTTCCACATTCAGCACTGTTTTATCGATCTGATGCTCAACAAAAGGTTTCTTCCCTTGTACACTTACCTCTTTCAATTGCTTCGCCATACTTGCTATACTGATGGCTGGCAGGTTTAAATCTCCGTTGAGCGAAAAACGATCTGTTTTTTTACCTTTAAAACCAACAATTGAAATCGATAACTGGTATTCGCCATTCTTTAACTGGTCGATTACAAATTCACCATCTATATTGGTTGATACGCTTTTGATTGCAGTGGTATCAGGATAGTTTAATACCCGAACGATGGCAAAGGATACCGGAACCGTTTTTTCATCAACTATTTTACCTGTAACCTTATTTAATTTTTGGGCAAAAGAAGCCCCACATGCCATCAGGCATGCAATTAGCGTAAATAATGTTTTCATGGTTTCTTTTTTTTAAGGTATGATTGTTTTACTCCTAAAAATCGTCATCTCCGGAGCATTGCGGAGTGGAGAGATCTATCTCGAGGTAGATTTCTCCATTTCGTTGCACTTCAGTCGAAATGACGACCAGATATAAGGTCGAAATGACGGGTGGTGTTATTCAGGCTTAATCCCCAACTCTTCTTTAACCTCTCTAATTCTGTTTGATACTGAATCCTGATAAATGGTATCCGTGGTTCTGTCTTTTTGCAACAATCCCAGTTCCGAAAGTTCTTTTTGCAGTTTCTCCTTTTTAATGGCTTCTTCTTTTAATTGTGCAACACATTTTAAACCATCTTCTGTCATGATCCAAACGCTGTAATCATTATGGTCATTTTCCGTGTTTTTACAATCCCAGGTCCAGTAATTGTTAACGTAACGGTAAGTATCTTCTTTTAAAATCAACCTGGTACCTACCGGAACTTCGAGGTTTAACCTCACTTCCTGGTTTCTCCAGATCGTTCCTTTTCTCAACTGAAACCTCGGACTAAAAACCAATACCGAATCCTTTGCTTCGTAAGTGTAACTGATGTTCTGGGCATTCTGTAATGCACTCTGAAAGGTTTTACCCTGCGATTCGTATTTCTGTGTTAAACGCGTTAAGCCGTTTTCACTTTTGCTGATATCAATGCGGATCTGGTTCGGCGAAACAAATGGTCCATCTTCAAAATCATCAACAACAATCCTGCTTTTCTGGTTCGCATCAATGTGGTAGGCCACACTATCCTCTTTGCTGAAATATTTACTTTTATCGATATCGATGATATAGGTTTTATAAGATTTCAGGTCATTTGTTTGAGTTAATTCGGCATGTTGTTTAAACTCCGACGATATTTTAGCGGCCTGGTAACCCGTTACTGCCACACCGGCCAGCCAGATAATCAACAATGCAAAAGAAAGTGTTTTATTAATGGCCTGTTTGTTAAATGCCACCCTGATAGAAAAAAGTACCAGTGCTAAAACCGGCACAAAACACACGATAAACGCGCCAAATAAAATAATGCCCCGGTTGCTTTCGTTAATAATGGAGAATGGGAAGTATTCATAAATGCTGGCATCCCAAAATCCCTGGAAAGCCGCCACACCTATAATCAAAGTGAGTAAAAACAGTACACCAAATACAATTATAAAACCAGCAATTACCTTAAAAATCACCTTTCCGGTGCCCGATAAAAAGCGGCCAAGCCATTCGAAAAATTCGCCGATAAAAATACCCAGTCTGCCTAATATGGGTTGTGCATGTTTGTTTACTTCGTTTAAACGCTCTTTAACCGCCTGTAGTTCTTCATCCAGGTTCTTTTGAAAGCCCTGAAGGTTTGCAGGTTCGCCTTTCATTTCCATCCGCTCGATACGCGATTTCGCTTTTGGCATGATGATCCACAACAAGGCATAAACCAATAAACCAAAACCGCCAACAAAGCTGATCAGGAAAGTGGCCAAACGAATCCATTTAGGATCGGCGTTGATATAATGTGCAATGCCCGAACAAACCCCCGCAACCACGCGGTTATCCATATCGCGGTACAATTTTTTCTCGGTATACTGGTATTGATAAGCGTGGTTAACCACAGGCTCCTCTTCACCTTCTTCTACAGTATCAAAATCATGTACCCTGCCCATTTGTGCAATAACCGAGTTTACATTGGCCGCATCTACCACTTGTTTTTTCTGCTCTTCCAGTTGCTCCGCTAAAAGCTCTGCAATGCGGTTTTCAATATCTGTTACAATCTCAAGGTCATCCGCATGATTGGCAAAATGCTGTTTTACTTCGTTCAGGTAGGCCTTTAAGAGTTCGTAGGCACTTTCTTCGATGTGAATAATCGTGTTCCCTATATTTATGATGATGGTCTTTTCCATTTCCTTTTAAAATTATTTTGAATTGGCTCCTTTTTGTGAAACACCTACAGCATAAGCCAGCTCCTGCCAGGTTTGATCTAATTGTGATAAAATACCCCGGCCATCTTCGGTTAAGGTATAATATTTACGCGGTGGGCCCGAGGTAGATTCTACCCAGTTGTAGCTTAACAAACCATTGTTTTTAAGCCTTGTTAATAATGGATATAATGTCCCCTCAACCACCAACAGCTTTGCCGACCTTAACTCAGCAATAATATCCGAAGCATAAATTTCGCCCCGAGAGATGATTGATAAAACACAGTATTCCAGAATTCCCTTCCGCATTTGCGTTTGCGTATTTTCTGCTATCATATAACAAAGATATATGTTTTATAAACTACTATGCAATACATAGTACTAAAATAAATCAAAATAAAGACACAAAACACTGATTATCAGTAAAATAATTTTAAATAAAAATTTTGTGCTTAGGAATTAATTCTGTAAAAGATGAAAATTTTTAATACTTTTTAGAAAAGCAGGGTCCTGTAATCCTTCGGTTTTTGCAGTCCTGCTATCACCTATAGTCCCGATTTAGATACACTTTTAAATATAAATATTCGAAAATCGGGAGCTATTTGGTTCTATCAGTATCTATGTAATAAAAGTGATCTTAGTTCAAGTG
>NZ_QNQU01000031.1 GCF_003315595.1 Pedobacter miscanthi
TTTGGATTTAAAATTATCTCTGCCGTCCCATCAATCGTCCCTTTGGAACGGGAAAAATGTTTTTTTTTTTAAAATCGTAATCGTGTGTTTTTATCAATGGTTTGGCCGGAAGGTTTTTGGATTTAAAATTATCTCTGCCGCCCCCTCAATCGACCCGTTGGGACGGGGAAAACTGTTTTTTTTTAAAATCGTAATCGTGTGTTTTTATCAATGGTTTGGCCGGAAGGTTTTTGGATTTAAAATTATCTCTGCCGCCCCATCAATCGACACGTTGGGACGGGGAAAAATGTTTTTTTTTAAAATCGTGATCGTGTGTTTTTATCAATGGGTTCGCTGGGAGCTTTTTGGATTTAATATTATCTCTGCCGTCCCATCAATCGTCCCGCTGAGACGGGAAAAATGTGCTTTAAATCGTAATCATGTATTTTTATCAAGGTTTCGCTTGGAGGTTTTTGGATTTAAAATTATCTCTGCCGCCCCATCAATCGTCCCGTTGGAACGAGAAAAATGTTTTTTTTAAAATCGTAATCGTGTGTTTTTATCAATGGTTTCGCTGGGAGGTTTTGGATTTAATATTATCTCTGCCGCTCCATCAATCGTCCCGCTGGGATGGGAAAAATGTTTTTTTAAATCGTAATCATGTGTTTTTATCAATGGGTTCGCTGGGAGATTTTTGGATTTAATATTATCTCTGCCGTCCCATCAATCGTCCCGCTGAGACGGGAAAAATGTGCTTTAAATCGTAATCATGTATTTTTATCAAGGTTTCGCTTGGAGGTTTTTGGATTTAAAATTATCTCTGCCGCCCCATCAATCGTCCCGTTGGAACGAGAAAAATGTTTTTTTTAAAATCGTAATCGTGTGTTTTTATCAATGGTTTCGCTGGGAGGTTTTGGATTTAATATTATCTCTGCCGCTCCATCAATCGTCCCGCTGGGATGGGAAAAATGTTTTTTTAAATCGTAATCATGTGTTTTTATCAATGGGTTCGCTGGGAGATTTTTGGATTTAAAATTATCTCTGCCATCCCATCAATCGTCCCGCTGGGATGGGGAAAAATGTTTTTTTTAAAATCGTAATCGTGTGTTTTTATCAATGGGTTCGCTGGGAGGTTTTGGATTTAATATTATCTCTGCCGCTCCATCAATCGTCCCGCTGGGATGGGAAAAATGTTTTTTTAAATCGTAATCATGTGTTTTTATCAATGGGTTCGCTGGGAGATTTTTGGATTTAAAATTATCTCTGCCATCCCATCAATCGTCCCGCTGGGATGGGGAAAAATGTTTTTTTAAATCGTAATCATGTGTTTTTATCAATGGTTTCGCTGGGAGGTTTTTGGATTTAAAATTATCTCTGACGTCCCATCGGGACGATTGATGGGTAGAAAAAAACAGAATGTTTTTTTTCGTTCCGTAGGAACGTTTTGTATTTTTTTCTACAGGTACCAATTTCGAGATTGCCGATTTTTTAAAAAAAAGAAGTCAAGTTTTAAAAACTTGACTTCTTTAAAGATACCTCCGAAGTTATCTAACATTAGAGGGTTCCAACAATTTTTGATGAACCACCACCCCAAGGTGGCCATTTTCGATAGTTAATACCACATCAAATGATTCAGCAGCCTTATCCATTTGTTTCAAGCCTAAGTAACCCAATCCCTGCATGTATAAACAGTGGATTTTATTGCGTTTATCCAGGTTGTCTTCCCAAATGGTTAAATCCGGTAATGAAACTGCAAAATAATCGATAGTTACATGATCGTTGATATGTTCTTTGGCATAATTGACAAGTTTTTCGAAGCGTAAATCGGCTTCAGGTTTCCTGTTCAGTTTAAGTAAGGCCAAACCCTGGTAAAAAATCTTATCAGGTTGCTGATCGTTATAGAAAATCGCCGCAGCAGGTTCGCTTAAACCGTTCGCCGCATTCTCCCAGTATTCTTTTGCCCGGTTGCTGTCGTTGAGCTTTTCGAATGCTACACCCAACCAATAAAAAATATCGTTTTCCTGTGCACCTGCCAATTTACCTTCAGCAAGATTATGCGGATATTTCTGCGCATCGTTCAGGTATTGGATAGCTGTTTCATAATTTCCATCAGTAATGGCCTCTTTAGCAAGCTCAACCAAAGCGGTTACATATTGAATGGCTACTTTACCTTCGCCTCCCTCCCATGGATGGAAAATTCTGTTTTTCAATAACTCAAGTGCCCTTTGGTGTTCTCCATCAAGATTTATCAGGGTAACGTATTCGAGATATACGTCATCACGCTGGGTTACCAGGTTTTTATTTTTCTCCAGGAAATTAAACCTGAAATCAAGATCTTTATTTACCCTTTTATACAACTGATCGAGCTCCATTAAGATGCGGACATCATTTTTATCCAGCTCGAACGCTTTTTCAAGCAAGGCAACAGCCTGTTCCTGTTTGTCGGTTTTATTATAATAGGCCAAAGCCAGGTTTCGCTGAACAGTCGGGAAGTTCGGGTCGATTGCAATCGATTTTTCCCAGCAGGCTATCGCATCATCATAATGTTTAAAGGCATACCAGAAATTACCCAGGTAATAAGGTGCTTTTGCATCATTGGGGTTTAAAGTTATAGCATGATTTAAAGCCAGAACCGCTTCGATCTGATTAGGGAAACAATATTCGGGATTTGCAGCAGCAGCTTGGAAAGATGTACTTTTTGCCAGTTTTTCATTTCCATTTTTACTGTAAAACAGGGCCAGGTAATAGTATGCCAATGGATAAACATCCTTTTGCACTTCGATACCCGAATTTAAGAGCAAAATAGCCTCGTCGTAAAGTCCGGCAGCCGCATAATCAAGTGCATATTCGATATAACTGTGGATATTCTTCCTGATTAAAGCATGTATTTCGTTTAAATCACCGGGTTTTTCAGATAAAAGATATTTTTCGAAACGGATTCCAAAATTAAAATGATCGTTTTCCAGACAGGCATCTATCGCAGCCAAAGCTTTTTTGGTTTTGCCCAACTTGCGTAAAATCACCACCTGTAAATGCAGGGCTTTTTCATCGTGGCTATTTTTAGAGATCGATTTTTCGATATGTGTTAATGCACTTTCCAGATCACCTTTAATCACATCAAGCTGTGCGATATTGAAATAACCCTGGTTCTGCCAGGCAGCATTCCAGATCGATTTATAAAAAGCATCATAAGCTTCGTCAAGTTTATCCTGAAATTTCAACGATAAACCCAGGTTAAAATAAGGTTCGCCATCATAAGGATTCGGGTTGCGGGCAGTAAGCGTTTTTATGGCTTTTTTAAAATAGGCTTCCGATTCGGAAAACTTTCCCCTTCTTAACTTTAAAAGTCCTACGGCATTGTTACACCTGATATCGCCGTCATCTCTTTTTAAAGCTTCATTGTAATAATCAAAAGGGTTGTAAATGGCATGACGGTATTGCTCCAGATGTAATCCTGTTAAGAAAAGCTGTTCGTTATTTTCGATATCGGCCGGAACTTTTGCGGGTTTTGCTGCCTCAGGAATATCGGTTTCATTTTCACCCTCCCATGTCCAATCCACTAAAATATTGCCTTTTCCATCAGTAACGCTGATCTGCAATTCTTCAGGATTTCCTTCAAAAGCAATCTCTTTCTCATAAGATAGCGTTGGCGCTGCATCGTATAAATCGTTCAGCAATTCGCGGTCGCCATCTTTCAATACAATTTTGGTGTTTGGATAAAGTCCGGTGGTATACACCTTAACCATCAGTTTTCCATCTGCCTGTTCGATATTAACCATGGCATTTTTGGTTGCATTTTTTACCACGCCTAAATCGCGGTATGGCATATAATACTGTACAAAATCTTTGTATTCGCCCGGCATGATCCACGAAAAATCAGGTTGATTATCCGTATAAACACCGCACATCAGTTCGATATATGGCCCATCCTCATCAGTAAGGTTGCGATCCCAGGCCTGCCCGAAATCGCCGTTACCCCATGTCCATTGTTTTTTGCCTGGTGAAATATGGTGATTGGCTACATGAAGCAACCCGCCTTTGCTATCATTCTCATATCCACCCACAAAGTTATATTTAGACGAAACTGCCATATACGAAGTTGGCACAGGGATATTTTTATAACGTGAAATATCGGTACCCGGCGAATAATCTACTTTATAATAAGTTCCCTTTGCAATCGGAAAAGAAGAAACATCACGTTTACCATGGTCGAAAACTGCATTTACGTCGGGTGGAAAAACAGACTGATAATCGTCGTTAACTTTCACCGCAGGATTGGCCCACCACAAAAAGGTTTGCGGAAAAGGTGTTCTGTTATACAATTGACCTTTAATTTCGAGGTAATTTTTATCGGGGTACAGGGTAAAACCAATGGTTCCTTTGGTATGGAACATCCTTTCTACCTCGCTGCACCAAACGGTTGCGCTACCATCTTCGTTTTCTTCAAACAGTGAATCAACAGGATCGAAGGTTGAAGGACGGTGGTGTTGTGGCCAGTTAAATTCGATACCACCAGAAATCCACGGACCGGTTAAACCAACCAGAGCGGGCTTTATTACTTGGTTATAGTAGATAAAATGACGATTTTTGGTCTTATCAAAAGCCATTTGTACCCTTCCGCCCAGTTCGGGCAGAATCATGATTTTTACAAAATCGTTCTCCAGGTAAACGGCCTGGTAGGATTTATCTATTTTCTCATCGGCAATTTTCTCGATCACAGGGTAAGGATAAACGGCTCCACTACTGCCCTGGTACACTCTTTTTTCAATAAATACCGGATTTTTTTCCGGCAGGCCAACCTCATAGGTTGGAATAATAACAGCTTCTGTCCAAACTTTAACTTTCATATTTCGAATGAGCATTTTATATTTTTGATAGGTATTTAATAAGGATATTTAATCGCGATTTGCTTGTAGGCTTAATGTCCGATTAAACTCGTTTCCAACTCTTCTAAGGTCTGCCCTTTGGTTTCTTTCACTTTGCGTTTTACGAAGAAGAAACCTGCCAAACAAATTACAGCATACAGGTAAAATGGTCCGAATGCACCGAGCCATTTGGCCAAAATCGGGAAGGTAAATACCAGCACGAAATAGGCACTCCACAGGGCTACAATAGCCACCGATGAAGCTTTCCCCCTGATACTGTTCGGGAAAATTTCTGAGATGAGCACCCAGGTTACCGGAGCCAGCGAAGTGGCATAAGTGGCAATGGCAAGCAATACAAAAACCGAAACCAGGTTGGCCTGTGCGTTACTTTGTAAAAGGAAAGCGAGGATGATGTACAATATCGACAGACCTAATGAACCGATAAGCATTAACGGCCTGCGGCCAAGCTTATCTACCTGCCACATGGCAATAATGGTAAATACCAGGTTCACAATGCCAATGGCAACGGTTTCGAAAAGCTGCCTGTCTAAATTTGCACCAACCGCTTCGAAAATGGTTGAGGTATAGTTAAATACCACATTGATGCCGCACAATTGCTGGAAAACGGCTAAAGTAATGCCTACTACCACTGCCGGACGGATGGCTTTTGCAAAAACAGCTTTATAAGTCTGTTTTTCTTCGCCACCACCCATTGAAGTGCTGATTTTAGCAAAAGTTTGCTCTACAAAATACGAATTACCGATTTTGTTCAATACTTTTTTGGCCTGATCAATCCTGCCGGCTTTGATCAGCCAACGTGGACTTTCGGGTAACCACAAAACGCCCAAAAGAAACAATGCTGCCGGAACGGTACCTAAACCGAACATCCAGCGCCAGGCATTAACGCCATAATCGGCCAGTTTATAATTGATTAAATTGGTAACCAAAATCCCGATGACCACAGTAAGCTGATTGATCGCCACATTACGGCCGCGTTTTTCGGGAGGTGAAACTTCGGCAATATACATGGGGCTTAGCATGGAGGCCATGCCAACACCAATGCCCGCAGCAAAACGCATGAGGATAAAAATGGTAAGGTTATGAGAGAGCGCCATTCCGATAGAGGATGCGGCAAAAATTAATGCGGCAAGCATTAAACCTGGTTTACGGCCTTTGCTATCGGCAATATTGCCGGCTATTAAACAGCCAATAATACAACCCAGGGCTAAAGACCCGGTAAGGAAACCTTCCCAATAAGCATTCAGGGCAAATTCGGTTCTTAAAAAAGGCAATGCACCCGAAATTACGGCAAAATCGAAACCGAATAGGTATCCGCCAAGGGCCGATATAAAGGAGATGCCCAGGATGTAGGTGTTATTGTAAGCTACTTTTTGATTGTCCATTATTATGAGTATTTGGTTAGCAGATTTAATGTTGAAATCTGATATTCAAAACTAAATATCCAATCCCAAGCATCCAACACCTTTAACAGGTAATTTAATGGATTATCGGCGCAATCACATGGACAATACTATCATCATCAACAATAGCATACTTTTAGTTTTTTCCAAACTCATAAATTACGGTCTGTTAGAAACAATAATGAAAAATTGAGGCTTAGAATAGCACAGAATTACTTTAAAAGCATCGCACATCATTATAAATCGTAAAAAATTGTTATACCCCATATATCACAGTTAATAAAAAACAGACCTGCATGGAAATATTTGATGGATGATTTATACTCAACACAACCATAAAAGATCCTTCGAATACGCTCAGCATGACGGCTTAATAAAAACAGTCGTCATCTCGACTGGAACGCGACCTGTACCGATTTTACATCGGTAGTGGAATGGAGAGATCTACCTCGAGATAGATTTAGATTCGCTGAGCACTGCGTGGCTTTCGATTGCCGTCATTGGCAGAATCAATAGAAAAAGCTCGTCATTGCGAGGCACGAAGCAATCTTAAAGCACTCGCATGTAGCGATCGTTGTAAGATTGCTTCCTCGGCTGAAAAAGCCTCATCGCAATGACGACAACTTTAGAAAAATCCTTTTTGGCTCCCGCTGATTTCGCAGATCACCGCAGAAATTCCATCACCCATTTTACATTCTCCATCATCCATTTTACATCATCCATTTTACATTTTCCCATCATTCAAGTCCCCAGTTTTTATTGGGTTGATTGCCCATCGTTAAAACCAAAGTTCCTCCACTAATAATCTGATCATGATTTAAGTAACATTTGTTATAAACTTTTCCGTTTAATGTTGCTTTCTGGATGTAAATATTCTCAGCAGAATTGTTCTTAGCGATGATATTAAAGGTTTTTCCTTTGGCATAAGTTGGATCCAGTTTTAATTCAACGCTATTAAATAACGGACTGGTGATTTCGTAACGGTTATCGCCAGGACAAACAGGATGCAAACCTGCAGTAGCCAGCACGTACCAGGCCGACATCTGCCCTACATCTTCATTTCCTACTAAACCTTCTACGCTATTGTGGTAAGCATTGCGACAAATATCCCTGCTTCTTTTCTGCGTGAGCCACGGAGCCCCCAACCTGTTGTATAAAAACGGAACATGGTGCACAGGCTCGTTAGGATGGTTATAATAATCGTTCCATTTCATATTTTCGGGTGCATTATCGAAAAAGGCATTTAAATCGGCAATAACATGCTCTTTTCCACCCATTAAATTCACCATTCCCTCAATATCATGAGGAACAAACCAGCCCTGCTGGTAAGGATTACTTTCCATACAACCATAATCCTGCTGCATCCTGCCCTTTGCAGGCCATGGCAACCAGTTTCCGTTCTCATCTTTTGGCCTGAACCATTTCTTTTCGGGATCGAATATGTTTTTATAGGATAAACTTCTCTTCGCATATTTTTCCTCATCGGCTGCTTTGCCCAAATCTTTCGCCAGCATGGCCACGCACCATTCTGTATAGGCATATTCAAGCGTACGGGCAATACCTACAGATTCGCCTGAGAAACCCCGATCGCCATTTCCGAATTTCTCTACACTGTTAACCGATAACTGATAGGCTTTCGGTACATCAAAATTCCGGATGTTTTTCCGGTAGGCATCGGTAATCACCGAAACAGCAGGATTGCCAATCATACAGCCACTATAGGCATTGAGTAGTTCCCAGCGCTCCAGATAATCTTTCTGTTTTTCATCCGCCAAGGTAACCAGCGAATTGATCATATCATTCACCACAACCGGGTTGATGATGGTTTGCAGCGGCATCTGACTCCTAAAAACATCCCAGCCACTAAAAATAGTCCGTTTAGTGAACTGTTTAGATTGATGGATTTTCCCGTCGCCGCCTAGATAGTTCCCATCCAAATCTTCGAAAGTACGCGGATCGATCAGCGTATGATACAAAGCGGTATAAAAAACAGTTTTTTCATCTTCGGTACCACCTGTAACCTTGATTTTCGATAAAGCATCGTTCCATTTCAACCGGGCCTGTTCATGTATTTGATCAAAGTTCCAATCAGGGATTTCTATGCCGAGATTTGCTTTTGCTCCTGTAATGCTGTTATATGAGATCCCAGTTTTGATTAGCACCTGCTCTCCTTTTTTGGTCGCAAACTCAGTATAAAAGCCTAAACGTTTGCCCTCTTTCTCTTTTGTTCCCTTTAAAATGGCCGAATGGGCAACTACCGACTGATATTCTTCGCTAAATACATTTTCGGCCTTGCGTTTCCAGGTATCGGGTATCGCGGCCGACCATACGCCATAATTTTTTAAGGGTTTGCTAAATTCCGCATAAAAGTAAACGGTATAATCTGCCAGTCCATCGCCGTTGCCCCAGCCACCACCATCTGGTGTACATTTCATCCAGCCTTCAATAGCATGATCGTTTACCACTTTTACATATTGTAAGGTCGAGGTTCCGCCAACACGGCGCGCAAGATCGATCTGGATCCTTGATTGTTTATTTTCGGGAAAAGTAAAACGCATCACTCCACTGTGGGTTGCGGCTGTTAGTTCTGCTTTTACAGCATAATCGGTTAGTTGCACGCTATAATATCCGGCAGAAGCTTTTTCTGATTTTTTATCATAAACAGAGCGGTAACCCTTAGTTCCATTTTCTTTTCCGGCAGCAGTTTTTAAGGCTCCGGTAGTGGGCATCACCAAAAAATTACCCATATCGCCATACCAACCGATTCCGCTCATCTGGGTAAGGGCAAAACCTTCGATAGTACGGTGCTCATCACTGTAACCTGAGCCATTATCGCCACCGGTAATGGTATTCGGACTTACCTGTACCATACCAAAAGGCGTGGCAGCACCAGGAAATGTTTTACCCAAACCGTGGTAGGTTCCGGCGAGACCGATGCTTGTGGTGGCGCCAATAAATGGGTTCACATAATCGGCTGGTTGTTTGGTTTTAGGTTTTGGGGTGAAGGAAGAAAACAATATAGTAATGCCAAGGGCTATGCTGTACGCAAAGGTCGATTTCATATCAGGTTAGGTTGTAAAGGGATCAAGTAAAACGATTTAAATATAAGAATAATAAGTTTTAAAGGCTATTAGAGGTTGATAATTTAATCGTTTTTGGTTCCCGCTGATTTTGCAGATTACCGCAGAATTTCCATCATCCATTTTACATTGTTTTACCACAGAGACACTTTGATTTCGCTAGGGATGACAACTAATAAAACGGCCGTCGTTATGAGGTACAGCCTGTCCCGTTTTACCCTATCGTATGGACACACATTTTTAAAGGCGTTATGCTATCTTGCTTTGATAACAAACAGGTTTTACCGAAGAACGCCCGTCAATCCCAAGTGCAGGAAATCAAAAAAACAGTTGTAGAATAGCACAACCGGCACTTTCAAACCTAAAACGCAGTGGTTTTGTTCAGCTCTTGCATACACTTTAGTTTATTGAAAACTTGCTGAACAAAACAAAGTGCCGCTGTTTTTTTGATGTGAAAGGGCTTGTGTGGAGCACATTGCTGGATTGACAAAGCGCTTTGGGTACTTTGGCGCTCCAAAGTACCATGCCTCCGCGGCATAGGAGCGGAAAAAAGAATCTTTGGATTTGTGCCCACACGATAGGTTTTACTGGAAAGCAATCTAATGCGAATGCTAGTGGCGATTGTTATAAGATTGCCTCGTCGGCAGAAAAAGCCTTCTAGCAATGACGAATTTTGCAGCTTGAGGCAAAACAATGTATCTTTAATTTGGCCTGCGAGTTTTTAAGAAGAAAACCCATTATCAATACCATATAAATTACGTTTCGAATGAAAATATTTAATGTACAGCCCATTAAAGTGAATGAATACATCTATAATGATGAATATCTGGCAGAAAATCAACATCCTGGACGTTACGAGTCTGGCTTTGATATTACTGGAGAGAAGATTGAGGGGCTAAACACACTATTCATTACATTTAATATCCAATATTATGTTGAGCATGCCGTTGATGATGAAGACATTATTACACCTAATGGACCAAATAGCTGGAACATGCATGTTTCATTTTCAATAGGTGAAGAAGAATTTATCTCCTATGAAAGTTCATGCTGGTTTAACTTTGAAAGTGAAGGTTTTAATGCTGATGTAGCTTCGTTAACTGATTTTTTAGTGGGATACCATACACAGGCTAATTTATTTTTCAGTCAAAATGCACATAAATCTTTGATAGAAATAGAGAAAGATACCGATGGCGAGCTTAATTTAAGAGCAAGCGCTATTGCAGGAATTGAAAACTTGCGTGCTAATAACATGTATGAGTTTTAAATCTATTTGCTTCTTTTTAACCGCAAAGGGAAAACACAAAGGAGAAAACTCCCTTAAGATTACCGTCATTTCGAGCGCAGCCGAGAAATCTATCTATATAGATCTCTCCACTCCGTTATACTCCGGAGATCACGTCCCTAATAATGACGATACCGCAGGAAGATTCTCCGTGTTTTCTGTGCATCCGTGGCAATTTAAACTGCAAAAAGTAATACTATTTCGGTTGGTGAGACACGAACCGATAAACCAGTTAACAAGAAAACCGTAAGAGTAACCAGCTCTTACGGCACATGTATGATATTAACCCACCATACTAAGGGCTGAGAATATTTTTAATAACAGTCTTACTGTGCTTCTATTTTGAGTACTACACTGGTTCTGCTTTGGTTTACATCAGGGTTAAAGCCAATTTTCATCAGGAAATCTCCTGTATAGATTTTGCTGTTATCAATCGATGATTTAGCCCCCGGATATACATTGATCTCGGAGATTTTATACTTTTTAGCAGCATCTAAACCATTAAACCTGATCGGCAATTTACTTCCCTCCGCGTAGCGGTTACTTACCAGATAGTTGAACACGATACCCGTTTTTTTATCTTCGGTAAGGTATAACATCGAGGCCACACTGTTTTCCCTCGGGTTAGAAAGCCTATACTGATCGCCCTGCCAGATTACCGGTTTAACCTGGTTATAGGTTTTAATGGCATCCTGACAAAAAGCTAAGTCGTTTGGCGATAAATGACCTACCACAATATCGAAGCCCATTTTGCCCATCATGGCCACATCGGTACGGAACTTGATCGGTTGTTTACCCCAATCTGTAACATGGTTGGAACTCGAAATGGCCGGATAGAAATAAGAATATTCCCATTGCATAAAAATACGTTCTAAAGGATCGGTATTATCGCTTGGCCAAAACTCGGTGAAGTATTGTAAAGCACCATAATCTACCCTGCCGCCACCGCCAGAGCATAACATCATCGGTACGGTTGGGTATTTCTTTCTGATGCGCTCGAGTACTTTATACAATCCACGAACATATTCGATATAAAAGTGAGATTGATTTTTAAGGGTTGCCGAATGTGCATTGTAGATTACCGCATTGCAATCCCATTTAATGTAGGCCAGTTCGGGGTTTTTGGTAAAAAGATCATCAACCACACCGAAAACAAAATCCTGCACTTTCGGGTTGGTTAAATCGAGCACCAGCTGATTACGGAAATAAAACTCTTCCCTTTTAGCTTCTTTAACTACCCAATCAGGATGTTTTTCGTAAAGTTCACTTTTAGGGTTTACCATTTCGGGCTCAATCCAGATTCCGAATTTTACATCATTGTTTTTGGCTTCTTTAACCAGTGAAGAGATTCCGTTAGGCAGTTTCTTTTTATTTTCGTCCCAATCGCCCAAACCGGCAACATCGCCATTGCGGGGATATTTGTTGGCAAACCAGCCATCATCCAGTAAAAACATATCAACCCCAAGTTTTTTGGTATCTTTTATCAATCCGAACAGTTTATTCTCGTCGAAATCGAAATAAGTAGCTTCCCAATTGTTCAGCAAGGTCAATCTTGTGCCTTTACCATCCAATAAACGGTAATTACGTGCCCAGGCTTGCAAATTCCTGCTTGCTGTACCTTTACCCGTGGTTGATAACGTAGTAAGGAAGGCCGGTGTAGTAAAAACCTCGTTCGGTTTCAAACTATATTCCGATGCATAGTTGTTGATGCCTGAAATGATCCTCAGGTTATCCAGATGATCGAGTTCAAGGTCGGTGCGGAAGTTACCGCTATAGGCCAGCGTACCATAAAGTACGGTTCCTTCATTTTCTGTAGCCGGTTTATCCATCGAAACCATAAAAACAGAAGGCTGGAAGAGGTTGGCACGTGTGCCCAGTTTCGAATCGAGCGTTTTTATCCCGTGGGTAATTTTCGTTTCTTCGGGCTGCATTTCTTTTGCCCAATCGCCATGGTACTGGGTAAGGTAAAAGGAACCTCCCCTTAAATACAGGTTGGCAGAAGCAAATTTGTGCAGGGTTACATTGCCCTTCTCATTATTTTTGATCTCGCTCCATTGCTCTACCACGTTTTCGTTGTAATAAACTTTGTAATAAAGGGTGGTTTCGAGGTTATATACCGGATCTTTTAATACGATGCTGGTAATAGAAACATTATCTGATTCTTTTTTCACACTGTGAGTTACATAGTGCAGATCGAGGGAATTATTGCCATCGGCATGGGTAACGGTAATGGCCGGTTCGAATAAATTCCTGGTACCCGAAGTGGTATAAGCATCATCGTTTAACCCTGTATAATCGCTACCCTGCTTATAAGAACTTAAAATATTGGCGTAATCGCCTTGCGCAGCCAGTTTAGGCCCGTAATACACCATTTTAACACTGGTTTTGGTATCTGCCTGTAGCACAATGGCATTTTGTTTGGTTTCTATAGGGATAACCGTTTGCGATTTTACCTCCAGCAAGCATAACATTAGGCCCGAAAATAAAGTGAATGATAGTTTCATATAATATAGGTTCTCTGAATAAACGATCTAAAATTAAAGGTGGATAATGATGGCAAAACCTCCGCCCTTTGCCATGTTAACTGGCAAAACGGTTTTTTGGTCCACGGTAATGATTTTGTAGCTATAGGCGGTTGCATCGGTATTGGCATTTGGCGCATCGCTATAAATTTCTGCCTGGAACTGTCCTGATGGCAGGAAAGAAAAATCGACGTTTACCTGATGCTCGTTCCAGTTACCCATGCCGCCAACATACCAGGTTTTACCTTTTCTTTTGGCCATTACTACTTCTTCGCCCAGTTTTGCAGAAAGTGCTTTTTCCTCGTCGTAAACAGTAGGTACTGCCGACAAATAACGCATAATGGTATCTTCTTTCATGTAAGCGCTTGGCGAATCGGATAACATGGCCAGTGGCTGATGATAAATCACGTACATGGCCAGTTCGTGGCAGCGTGTACCCTGACCGGATGGTAATCCCGGATCAACAGGTTTAAAAGTTTCTTTGGTTTTGTTGCGCATTGCACCGGGCGTATAATCAAACGGACCTGCCAGCATGCGGATAAAAGGAGTTAACAGGTGCAAATCAGGGTTAATGGTATAATCCCATTTATCAGATTCGGCGCCCCTAACCGCTTCATAGTTTACAATATTCGGATAGGTTTTTTCGAGCCCGGTGGGTTTACTGCAGCCGTGAAAATTGATCATCAGTTTTCTTTTGGCCGCTGCTTTTGCAATGATCTCGAACCATTTAATCGCTTCCTGATCGTCGCGGTCGATAAAATCTACTTTTAATCCCGCAGCACCTAAGGACTGTACAAAATCGAGGTTTTTATCCAGGTCTTTAAGTAAGGTAGTGGCCACACACCATAAAAACACGCCTACATTTTTAGATTTCGCATTGGCAATAACGGATTTGATATCATTTTTAGGGTTGATTTTGGTCAAATCATAATTGTTAGACCAACCTGCATCAACCATTAAATACTCAAGTTTGTATTTGGCCGCAAAATCTACATAATAGTTATAAAGTGCGGTATTGCGGTTATCCATTCCCGATGGGATCGGAGCTCCGGGCAGTAAGGCATCGTGCCACCATTCCCAGGCGGCTTTCCCGGGTTTAATCCATTTGGTATCTTTAATTTTTGATGGGGTAGCCAGTTCGGTAACGAGGTGATTGGTCAACAATTGTTTATCATCAGTAGCGATGATGGCAATTCGCCAGGGATAGCTTCGCTCGCCAGTTGTTTTGGCAATAAAAGGAAAACGCTGTTTCACTACGGAAACAAAATTGCCCCAGCTGCCGGGTACAGCAAGTGATGGCAATTGAGCCCATTCGCCAACAAAGCCAGCTTTTTCTTTTTTAATATACATGCCGGGATAATCAAAAAGATCAGATTCGGCAACAATTACCTTGGTTCCTTCAGGATAAGCAAAAAGTGCAGGCGTTGTGCCCCTCTTTCCATTTGTAATCGTTTCTACTGCATCCGATTTGGTATAAACACCTTCCCAGGTGGTATAATTATCGGTTTCCTGTAATATTGCCGCAGCTTTTGGGTTAATGTTAAAGGTGGCCGTTTCGTTAATCACCTTAACCGAATCTTTTAAATGAGTGATAAAACGATAAGCAAAACCCTCGTTATATAACCTGAAAACCACATCATAACGTTTACCGAAACTTAGGGTTAAGGCATTGTAACGGGCTGTTTTCTGGTTGGATGTTTTATCGGGAATATCGCCATTGCCCAGGTTTTCGTTATCCATTTCCATACCTATAGGCGAAAAAGCAATAATTTCCTTTTGTTTTAGCCTAACCGAATAACCTAAAGTTTTATCACTGCTAATGTTAACCGCAATGTTTCCATCGGGTGAGCTTAGGGTATAATTTTTCTGCGCAAAAGTGATTTTAGCAAGTAAAAAGAGTATTAAAAAAGGAGGTAAAAAAAGTCTCATCGTCATATCGTATCGAACTGGTAAATAATTTTCTGTTGGTAAACTGCCCCTTTTTCTATGGTTACGGCAGGTGCAATTTGTTGGTTTGGGGCATCGGGATAATGCTGGCATTCGAGGCATAACCCGTTAAATGCGGTATAAGGTTTACCGTTATGACCAGGCGCTGTAGTTTCTAAAAAGTCGCCGGTGTACAACAGCACGCCATAACTATCGGTAAAAACCTTTAACCTTCTGCCCGAAGCGGTATGCGAAAGCTCGGCTGCCAGAACAACTTCTGCTGGTGTCTGCTTTTCGAGCACATAATAATTATTGAGGCCTATGTGGTTATTTGCGGTAATTACTTCTCCTATCTGCTGTCCTTCGAAAGTATTTTTGTCTGTGGGGATGATTTTTCCCGTTGGGAGATATTCGTCATCCATTTCGAGCATTTTTTTTGCAGGAATGTATAAATGGTGGTCGAAAATATCAGTCTGTTTGCCGCTTAAATTAAAATAAGCATGATTGGTTAAACTTACAATGGTTTTCTTGTTGGAATGTGCCTTGAAATTGATCAGGATTTCATTTTTATCTGTTAGCTCGTACGATACCGAGCAATGCAGATCGCCTGGGAAACCACCTTCACCATCTTCGCTGTATAATGAAAAGATAACCTTATTACCGACTGTTTGGTAATCAAATAACTTATTGCTAAATCCGTTGGCTCCGCTATGATTCGTGTGCTCACCATCATTGGTATGCAGTTGAAAAGTTTTGCCGTCAAGCTCAAATTTTCCATTGGCGATGCGGTTGGCAAAACGGCCAATGGTTGCCCCAAGGTAATTCTGATCATCAAAATAATCATGCAATTGGGCAAAGCCCAATACCACCTCGGCAAGCAAGCCATTTTTATTGGGCATAAGCGCCGATACCAGAGTAGCGCCATAATTGCTAAGCGAAATGGATGCGCCATGGTTATTAGTGATTTTAATGAGCCTGGCCTCATTTACCCTGGTGATGATATGATCTTCTTTTGTATTGGTAATGTTCATTATACTTTGGTAGATGTAAGAAACAAATCGCTTTGCTTAACCTGTTTTTTTAGAAGAAACCACATCAATCAGTTTCCCGTTTACTTTAACTTTCACCCGACTTCCATTGGTCGAAAAAACCTGGTAACTGGTTACCACACCATCTTTCCAGCTTAAATTGATGGTATAATTGCCCCTTGCCTTTAAACCTTTAACGTTTCCGTATTTTTTCCAGGCATCGGGTATGGCAGGCAATAAACTGATGTAACCTTCGTGACTCTGGATCAGCATTTCTGCGATACCGGCCGTGGCACCAAAGTTCCCGTCAATCTGGAAAGGAGGTCCGGCAGAAAGCAGGTTATCGTACACGCCCCCACCAGCACCATAGTTGATGTCGGTACGCTGCGTAGGTTTTAACAGTTCCCTAAACAATTTAAATGCCCTGTTTCCATCACGCAATCTTGCCCAGAATAATAATTTGTAGGCTATTGACCAGCTTGGTCCATCATCGCCACGCACATTAAGTGTTTTTTTAGAGGCTTCGGCCAGATCTGGTGTAGCATCTATAGTGATTAACGAAGCGGGATATAAGCCATACAAATGGGAAATATGGCGGTGCTGCTGGTCGGTTTCCTTATAATCTTCAATCCATTCCATAATACGGCCACCTTTAGAAACCCTGCCTGCAGGTGGAAGCATACTTAGTTTATGCTGAAGTGATTTTTGCAGTTCGGCATCTAATCCGAGGGTTTTAGCAGCATCGATTACATTGGTAAAAAGTTCTCTAACAATCTGGTTATCGATGGTTGGGCCAATGGTTACATTGGCTGTTTTACCATTTGGCATGTAGAAACTATTCTCAGGCGATACCGATGGTGCCGTCATCATCCAGCCTGTTTTTGGGTCGGCAACCAGCACACTGCTGTAAAACTGTGCCGAACCTTTAATAATCGGGTATATTTTTTTAAGGTACCTGAGGTCTTTACTAAAGGCATAATGATCCCAAAGGTTATTGCATAACCAGCCCGAACCTGCATTGGCCACGCCCCATGAGGCACTTTCGCCAGGTTCGGTAAAACCCCAGATATTGGTAATCACGTGTGCAATCCAGCCATTGGCATTGTAATAAGCTTTAGCTGTTTTTTGTCCGTTAGGTACCATATTCCCTACCAGATCGGCCAGGGGAAGGTTCAGCTCTGATAAATTAACTACTTCTAAGGGCCAGTGGTTCATCTGCACGTTCACATCCAAATGGTAATCGCCGTTCCATGGGGTGTGGATCTGGTTTGCCCAAAGCCCCTGCAGGTTTGGTGGCAAAAGCCCTACACGTATACTCGAAATACTGAGGTACCTGCCATATTGAAAAAACAGGGCCGGTAACTGTAAATCGGCTTCTGGATTCTTGTAATACAAAGCCAGACGTTTATCGGTACTTAAAGCGCTATTTTCGCCTGTTCCAAGGTCGATATCCAACCTGTTAAACAATTTCTGAAAAACCTGCTGGTGTTTTAATTTTTCGGCAGCATAATCTTGTTTTAGGGCTTTATCGAGCAAAAGAGTCGCGTTTTGCCTGAATTTATTATCCTTATAACTGGTTTTGGTGGACAAATAAATGGTGAGCATATTGGCTTGTCTTACTTCCAATGTTTTACCATCTTTATTGATTTTACCACCAGAAATTACAGGCTCCAATAAGGTGAGGTACTCCATTCCTTTGCCATCGATACCATTATCCAGCTGACCTGACAGTTCGATGCGGTTTCCTTTTACCTGGCTGTCACCACACTCAGGGCGGTTAAGAGAAAGTATCGCATTAATTTGCCCGGGTTTATCGGCAGTAATCCTGATGATGGCCACATCGCCACTAAAACTGGTAAAATATTCCCTTTTAAAATGTACGTTATTGATCGTAAAGTTGGTAATGGCAATGGCATTGTTCAGCTGAAGTTCTCTTTTGTAGGCAGTTGGTTTTTTATCCTTTCCATCGTACTGATATTTGATATCGAGGTTGCCCAATAGCTGGAAACAGCCCCAGTTAGCGCCACCCGATCCTTTACCGGTACATACAAAATTCTGGTTCACCAGGTTTTGGGCCTCATCGTTTTTACCTTCAAGGATCAGCCTCCTGATTTCGGGCAGATTTTTATAGGCTTGGTAATTGTTGGCATCCTGAGGTGCGCCAGACCAAAGGGTAATATCATTCAGTACCACCTGCTCGTTGTTTACACCGCCATCGGGCATCATGCCCAAACGGCCATTGCCCAAAGGCAGCGTTTCTTCCCAGCGGCTGGCAGGTTTATCGTACCATAGCTTAAATGGTTTCTGCCGGGCAAAGCCAGTTGAAAGCATAAAAAAGCAAATAATTATGGTATAGATCAGTTTTTTCATTTGTGTGTTTTGCAATCGGGAAATCGGAAAAGTAAAGCTGCGCCACCCAACCTAAAACTAAATGGCGGCACAGCATACTCAATTAGTTACGTTTATAAAAAGTGAACTCGCTAAAGTGGAGATAACCTTCGCCCCCCCATGTTTCGAGCACTTTAAAGCGCAGGTATCTGTAAGTTGAAATATTGGTAGGGAAAGTAAATTTCTCACCCGCCTGGGCAAATGCTTTATCGGCATCGGTATTTTGTCCTTTAGGTAAACCTGAAGGTTTGAAAGAAGTAAAGGTTTGTAGTTTTGTCCAGCTGGCCCAGGTACCATCTGCATTAGGGTTGTTGCTACCCCAAACTTCGAATACTTTTATGTTACCTACACTGTACAAGGCATTTTCGCGTTGCCATAACCTAAAATTATCTAATTGCACCTGCTGGCCCATATCGAAGGTAAACCACTGTGGCATGCCCGATCCACCGGTATGGAAACCCTGGTCTTGCCCTTTAATGTTATCCCACACATGTGGTAATATCCAGCCATATTCGGATGCAATATCAGTTGGAAGCCTTAATTCTTTAAACAGTGATTTATCACATTCTGTAACCTTGATAATCACAGGGAAATCGGTAAACTGTGCTGCATTAAAGGCATCGATAGATCCTATTTCAGGATAATACGAAGAACGGAATTGAATGTTTGTACCCAACTTGTAGTTTGGGATGATGATCGAATTATCATCAGCCAATAACTGCCTCTCTTCTGTAGTACCCGCACTGTTGGTATAACGGATGGTGGTAGCCACATTCATGGTATCCCTTTTATTAAAGTTTAAACGCAAAGTACCATCTGCCAGGAAAGTATAAGGCTCGGTGGCGTTTACGCTTCTGTTAAGCAAAGTTGAAATATAGGTTGCCCCATACACCCTTACATTGTTGATTTCGGTAGCAATGGATTTATTGCCATCGCTGTCGTACGATACTACCGAAAACGTGTATACATACTCATCGAGATTTGGAATAATTACTTTTACCACATCGCTCGGGTTGTGCGAAGTAGCCGGTACCTCTAATTTACTGGCACCGTTGTTCCAGGTAATTACATATTTGCTAATACTCGGATCGGGACTTGGGTTCCATACCAGCTGTGCCCGCAGGTTACCTGTATTGTAACCTGCCTTTGCAATTTTGCCTGAATATTTAATCTCTTTATTATCCAGGAAATCTTTATAATCATCAGCATACTTTTTACAGCCAATAACAGCAAGGGATATGAAGCAGATGAACGCGATTTTAACTATAGTTTTCATGATCTATTTCTTATATACTGATTATTACTGAACACTTCCGTACAGATTGATTTCCAATGCGTGTACATAATCTAAACCACCCCAGGTTTGGGTAACTTCATACCTGAGGTATTTTACCGGCTGTGCGGTACGCGGCATTTTAAAGTTTACGCCTTTGGCCACAAATGCTTTATCGGCATCATTTGCCTGGTTAGGGGCTAAACCCGAAGGTGGATTAGGGAAAACAAAATTGCCCAGGTTTACCCAGTCGCCGGCTACGGTACCTTCAGCCGATCCGGTTGGCAAAGGAGAATCGGCAGGATTGGTTTTGGTTGAACCCCAGAAAGTAAATTTCCGGGTATTCTGATAACCATAATATTCGTTTGGCCTTTGCCAGATTACAAAACGGCTTATTTTGGCATTAACACCTAAACTCATGGTACCAAAAGTACGCGGCGAGCTTAAGGTGTGCCAGCCCGGTTCGCCCAAACTGCCATCAAAGAAATATTTGAAATCCCATCCCGGATAAATCGGTGCATCACTTGGCAAACGGTACGTAGCCATTTTGCTCTTATCCAATAAGGTTTCGAACAGCGGGGTAAGGGTTTTGATTACCGTATCGGAAGTATTGCCAAAACGGTCTTTGGTGTATACCCCAACTTTGTAAGGCACCGGGTTAAGGTTGCGGATAGAAACATCAATGGTATCAGAACTTACATACTCGGGATCCTGCTCATCAAACGATTTTGTTTTATCGTTATATACCAGCAGGTGTACCGAAAGCGCTGCCCTGTTCGGGTTTAAGCCAAAGAAACTGGCCCCGCCAAAATCGGGCGTAATATTAAATGCGGTGTTAACGGCAATATAATTTGGTGTTTTGGGGTGAACTTTTACCACAACCGGATCAGACATTACGTTGGCACGGCTTACGGCATATAAAGTAACATCATAGTCCTTTTCCCTTGCAAAACCATCAACCATAATGGTATCGGTGTAATAACTCGATTTGGTTTCTCTTGTACGGTTATCGTTAATGGCATAGCGGGCCAAAACGTATAAAAGGTTTTTCGAATTGGGTAAGCTATAGGTAATTCTTGCCGCACCATTAATGTTTTCCACTTTGGCATTGCTTACCGGACCCGGTTTTGTCATATCATCAGAAACAGCCTGAAAACTGTTTTCTTCTGTTTTACAAGAAGCAAAAAACAGGGTTACCAGGGCCACCGCTAAGGTCAAAAACACAAGGTTTTTTCTGTAATTAATCTTTTTCATAATCTATAGTTGAATATTAACCTTCAAAATTGATGTCTACCAGAATGGATTCTGTACGAGGTTCTCATTGATCACCACTTCAGAATTTTTAATTGGCCAGAAATAATCCTTCAGACCAAAAAATGGCACTGCAACTGTTCTTGGGCGATAATAGTTAACTGCACTGCCTTCGTTTACGTTCCAGCCCTGCAATGGTCTGCTCAACACGCCCTGTAATTCTTTCCAGCGGCGCAGGTCCCATCCGGCCTGCCCTTCGAAACACAGTTCAATCCTTCTTTCCTGGTGGATAATCTCACGGCGGCCTTCTTTAGTATCGGGTTTAGTAGGGTTTTTAGAGTAGTTTTGCCATGAGGTTGCAACACCCTGTAAACCGGCCCTGTTACGTACTTTATCTACCCAGGTCAAAATATCAGCTTTAGGTGCAGTTCCTTCTTCATTCAATGCTTCTGCATAAAGTAAATACAGGCCACCTAAACGCACTACAGGTAAATAAAAAGTTTCGAACTGGATACCATTGTTCATGATAGACAGGTATGGCACCAGTTTTTTAGGCCAGTAACCGGTAATGTTGGTTGCAAACTGACTTTTTGGTCCGGCAATGGCAAATGGTCCTCTTCCCTGTACGTAAAAAGCATCGCTTTCATTCCGTTTATCGTTTCCGAACCAGATCCCGCCATCAAAACCTAAATCGGCATAAAACCTTGGCTCGCGGTTAAAGTTTGCCTTTGCGGTTTCGTAACCCTGTTTGATGTAAGATTGATTATCAGCATCACCAAACTGTGAGGTATTTCGGTTGGCGTAATCGAATACACCGGTATTATCCTCGTTAATAGGTACACCATTTTTAGTATAAAATAATTCGGTAGTTGAAAGTGGAACCGACCAGTTAGAAGGCTGTTCGTTACCAAAAGAAACAGCATCAGATGTTAGTTTAGGAAATACATATCCCTGATAATCGAAACCATATTGTGATCCCCAGATCAACTCCGGATTCTGATCGCGTTTTTCGGCAATTACCATCTGTATGGTGAGCACACGTTTCAATTTATCCGAAACATTTTCTACTTTATTGTTTGGCACCAGGTTGTATAATGCACCGCCCTGCTTTTCAAACTCATCAATGGCGGCTTTACAGGCTTTTGCGGCCAGGCTCCATTTCTGCGGATCAGCAGCAGTAGAAAAAAGGTTTTTACCATCTTTATCCCTGAAACCTGCAAAATCGGGGTTACCGTTAAACAACGGGCTTGCCGCAGTGGTAAGTGCTTCTGCTTTTAAAGCCAGTCCCATTGATTTGGTGGCACGGCCATATTCTAAAAGCGGGTTTACCACAACCGATGGCAGATCAACAACAGCTTCGTTAAGCAATTGATCTACATAAGCGAAAGATTCGTCAACAGTGGCGCGTTTAACCTTTGTATCTTCAATCGGACCATCAATTGGGCGGTTTTCTTTAATCAGCACAATCGGCCCGTATAACCTGATGAGGTAATAATGATAATAGGCTTTTAAAAATTTAATTTCGGCAATCCACCTCTTCTTTTCATCATCTTTCAGGTCGAAAGGTTTGTTGATGTTTTCGAGCATGATGTTACACCTCCGTAGGGCAACATAAATATTCTGTCCACCGTTATTACCGGTCCAGTGATCGATTACCGGACTGGATACATTCTGCACCCCTCCCCTGATCAGTTTAAAACCCGGACCAGTAATTTTATTAAAAGGATTGTCATCCAGGTTTGGATAAATAATTTCAGAAGAGGTAACAAAACCCACATTGTTTACCACCTCGCGGTTTAAAGTCTGAAAGGTATTGTAGCAACCGAAAAGGTAGTTTTCTGCCTCATTTCTGTTCGAGAAGGCATAATCAAGCGTACCAACGTTATTAGGAACAACATCCAGATATTTTTTACATGATGTGCCCGCGATACAAAGCACAACCAGGCAGATCATTTTATAATAGAATTTCATATCTTTTATTTTTTCTGTTAGCATTATAAACCCACGTTTAAACCGAAATTGAATACTTTCTGGATGGGATAAGCGAATCCATTGCCGCCCAGTTCGGGATCCCACATTTTAAATTTGCTCCAGGTAACCAGGTTTAAACCATTAAGGTATACGCGGCAGTTAGAAAGCCTCAGGGTTTTTAATATGTTTTTTGGAAGGGTGTAACCTACCTCAACCGATTTTAACCTGATGAAACTGCCGTCCCTTAACCACCAAGAACTCGACTGGAGGTTATTGGCCACTACGGCCGAGCTGGTACCCAAACGCGGATAAGTGGCAAATAAATCCTGGTTTTCTTCCGACCAGTGACTGTCTGCATAAGCCTGTAATACCTGTGCCCTGCCTTCTACATAAGCTACGTTACGCTCCAAAAACGGACTTGTTGTTCTCGGATCGATAAAGAAGGATACCCTTGCCTGCCCCTGGAAGAATGCAGAAAGATCGAAGCCTTTATAACCGGTTGAGAAACCAAATCCATATACAATTTCGGGCGTGGTTGGATAACCCATAAATACCATATCCAGGTCGTCAATCCTGCCATCGCCATTCAAATCGCGGTATTTAATATCGCCACCTCTTGGCACAGCACCTGTAATGCTGTTACCATAAGCATCGCTGGTATTAAACTGTTGTGTAGGCGAGTTTTTTACTTCGGCATCATCCACAAACAAACGTTCGGCAATGTAGCCATACCCCCTGCTGATAGGCTGGCCGATAAAATGCCTCCAGGTTTCAGGATAGTTTGGTTCTTCTATATAACCGTATTTGTTGGTAGAATAAGTAAAGTTTCCACGGATAGCGCCCCAAAGCCCGTTATTGAATGTTTGTTTATAATCAACCGACAAGTCAATACCTTTCGAATCTACTTCACCCAGATTGGTTAACACATCAGTTTCGAAACCTTCGGTAGAGGGGATATTCCTTTTACGCAGGATATCATAACGGTGGTTTTTATAAATCTCGGCAATGATGTTAAAGTTTTTTAACAGCGTAATTTCAGTAGCCAAGTTGGTTTGTCTGGATGTTTCCCAGGTAATATTGGAGTTGGCGTAACTCCTGATCGATACCCCGTTAAGCTGGTTGCCGTTGTTGATACCGAACTGCGCAAAATTACCACCGTTAAGGTTAACATCCGAAAGGTAGAAAAAGCGCTGCGAGCCAATGGCATCGTTACCCACCAAACCATGACTAAAGCGTATTTTTAACCGGTTAACATAATCGTTCTTAGGCCAGAAAGCTTCGTTTGATGGCACCCATGCCCCACCGATGGTAGGGAAAAACCCGTAACGGTGTTCGGCAGAGAAACGTTCAGATCCGTTTAAACCAAAGTTAAACTCTACAAAGTACCTGTCTTTAAATGAATAGGTTGCCCTGCCGGCTACCCCCATGTTACGGAAAGGTAGCGAATAGGGTAATGTAGTGGTATTGGTACGCGGATCTCTTGCACTTGAGTACAAAGTTTGCTGTGCCGTACCAATAATAGTTGAGCTTACCGTATGGTTTCCGAATTTGCGATTATAATCTATAGCGCCCTGGAAATAGAAAAAAGAGTTGGCATTAGGCTCGCTCCTGTTGTATACCAGGTATTCGGTTGGCACATTATTGCTTACATTATTTTTAGGGTTTAGCCAGGTTAAGCTATAGCTGTTGTTTACTTTATCGTAGCTATCGGCACTGTAAAAATACGGTGAATAGGCCAGCTGCGAATCAAAATAAGAATACCTGTTGGTATTAAATACGGTTCTTAATTTAAGCCCTTCGGTAATGAATTTAAAATCCTGGTTAAGCTCCAGCTGTGCCGACATACGCGATTCGGAAGAACTTTTATGTCCTTTTAAAAGCTGCGCATAAGGGTTTCCGTTTGGATAAAGGATACTGTTGTTTTTGGTACCATCGGGCCCGCCCACGTTACCAAACAAAATATGGTTTGCACCTGCATTTACTTCGTCAGCAGGATAATATGCAGGGAACAATACCGGACTGGCATGTGAGGCAATAGCATATAAATCAGATGCGAAAGAACCATCTAAGGTTATAGGACCGTTATAATCGCTAAAAGTACCCGAAAGCCTTACAATCAACTCTGTTGTTTTGCTCAGGTTGATATTGATATTGGAACGTAACTGGTAGTTTTTAAAGTTTACGTTGTTCTCATTATTGTTACGGATATCTGTTTTTAAGATCCCGTTATCAATATTATATGAACCGGAAACGTAATATTTGGCCACACCACCACCTCCACTGATACTTAAATTATTACGCTGGGTAGTGGCCCTCTTTTTAAACAACATATCGATCCAGTCGACAGCCGGATATACATATTGATTGCTGCCTGGACTGTTATTTATTGTAGCACGGGTATTATCTATTTTGGTTTGGTTAAAAGGCAAAGGCAAAGTTGGGTTACGTGTTAACGAAGCCTCATTATACAGTTCCATATACTGGATCGGATCTACCAGGTTGAGTGTTTGGGTAGATTGCGACAAAGAATATTCGGAACGGAAATTGATTTTGGCTTTCCCCTCTCTACCTTCTTTTGTACTAACCAAAATTACACCGTTTGCACCACGGGCACCATAAAGTGCTGTGGCACTGGCATCCTTTAAAATAGAGAAACTGGCAATATCGTCGGTTTGTAAACGGGCAAGATCGTTGGGCGTTAACTCCACGTTATCAATCAAAATCAACGGATCCTGTTTATAACCGAAGGTAGTTACCCCACGGATAAAGAAAGAGGCATTATCCTGCCCGGGCTGCCCGCTGCGCTGGTAGGCAATAATACCGGCAGCCTGCCCCGCAAGTGCATTGGTGAGGTTACTGGCGGGTATTTTTAAATCGCCAGGTTTAATGGTGGTTACCGAACCTACAACAGCTTCTTTCCGCTGTTTCTGGCCCATTGCGGTAATAACCACTTCATCGGCCATCTGTACCACCGATTCTTTCAGCACTACATTATATACCGTGCTTTCGGTTACTACAATGCGCTTTGCGGTATAACCAACCAGGGCTACACGAAGTGCCCCGCCTTTGGCCACATCGATTACGAACTTACCGTTGTTATCGGTTTGTGTACCGGTTTTACTGTTTTCGACGGTGATGGTTACGCCTGGTAAGGCTACGCCCGTGGTGTCTCTTACGGTTCCGGTAACAGTTGCTTTAGTCTGCGCAGTTACCTGCAGACCCATAAAAACAAAGAACAAAAACGGGATGCATTTTAACACATTTAGAAAAACATGTTTCCGGCAGAGCCACCTAATGTCCGAATTAGTAAAAAATGACTTCATAAATTATTTGGTTAGGGATTTTAGATATTGTTTTCTGTATTCGTATAGCTCATTTTAATTGCGCTTAATGGATACGGTAAAACTTTGTGCAGTTTGGGAATTGGGTAGGGTTACAATCATATCAGTTATATTTGGTTTGGTAAACTTAGGATAGATCGATTCCTTTTAAAATGGATAAACCCAAAAAAAAGATGGACAATATGATCATTGACTTAAAATTTTGTACTGATAAAAAAAATATCAATTTTTGTATAAAATCAATTCAGTTTTAAACCATAAATACCTATATTGTTATGCTTTAGCCATAAATCCGTTATTAATACGTTTATTGTTAACACTAACCAAATCCCTATATATCCCATTCTTCTTAAAATTTAATGGAGCAAAAAATCATTGAGCCTCGAAAAAAAATCAAAGAGGGTTTTATCGGCCAGAAACGTATTGTACTTCCGCCAAACATCAGGAAGAAGATCGTTAACAACCCTATTGTTAAAACTTTTTACTTAACTGCAATCGGCCATTATCCTAAGGCAGCCAACCACGATATTGAAAGGAAATCGGGCAGTAAGGATTATATTTTTATTTATTGTACGGAAGGTTTCGGCTACATTAACATCCTCGGAAAAAAACTGTTATTAAGTCCTAATTCCTATTACATTATCCCAAAAAACGTAAGTCATAGGTATCAGAGCCACGAAACCAGTCCGTGGACTATTTTCTGGGCGCATTTTAGCGGCGATATTGCAGAAAGCATCTTTAACCGCTTTGCAGAGGGTAACTTAACGCAGGTACAGGAAGTGCCTTTTGTAGAAAGCCGCATTAAACAGTTTAACCTGATTTACACTTTACTGGAGCAGAGTGTTGATGAAAAAGACATGGAGATTATTAACATCAAACTGCTGAATTTTATGTCATCGTTTATTTATTATAAAGAGGTAAACCCTGATGTGTACAATACCAACTCCATCAGTAAATCTATCCTTTATATGAAGAAAAACCTGAAGGAGAAGTTTACGGTTGAAGATCTTGCCGTACAGCAGAACTTATCGGCATCACATTACCTCAGGTCTTTTAAGCAGAAAACAGGCAGTTCGCCCATTAATTATTTTAACCAGCTTAAAATACAGGAAAGCTGTCAGTACTTATATTTTAGCGACATGAGTATTAAAGAAATCTGTGCCGAGCTGGGTTTTTCGGATCAGTATTATTTTTCGCGGTTGTTTAAACTAATTACGGGTACATCGCCGTCGAGGTATAAGAAGTTGCATAAGCGATAGGTTTTAACGTTTCGATCTTTTAACCACAGAGATCACCGAGAAAAGCACAGAGCGTACAGCGTTTAATAAGTGTCGTCATCCTGAATTTATTTCAGGATCCATTTTGCATGAAAGACCCTGAAACAAGTTCAGGGTGACGATCGCGTTAGTAGATGCCCGAAATGACGATTGGCGGGAAAATCTTTAGCATTTTGTGTCCCGCTGATTTCGCTGATCTCCGCAGAATTACATCCCGCTCATACCTTTCCCATTATCCATCTTCCATCATTCACCACCAAGACACGAAGGCACAAAGTTTTTTTTTGTACACCAGGCCTCCGACCTCGGTCTTCTGATTTTAGGACTGTTCCATTATCCATCTTACATCTTCCATCATTAGATTTCTCCACTACGGTCGAAATGACGATTGGCGGGAAAATCTTTACATCATTCACCACCAAGACACTAAGGCACAAAGTTTTTTCTTGCCCCCCAGGCCTCAGGCCTCGGTCTTCTGACTTTAGGACTATTCCATCATCCATCTTACATCTTCCATTATTAGATTTCTCCACTACGGTCAAAATGACGATTGGCGGGAAAATCCTTACATCATTCACCACCAAGACACGAAGGCACAAAGTTTTTTCTTGCGCCCCAGGCCTCCGACCTCGGTCTTCTGACTTTAGCATCATCCCTTTCCCATCTTACATCTTACATCTTACATTTTCCATCATCCATCTTACATCACCCCTCATCCCTCATCCCTCATCCCTCATCTCCCTCATTTATCCCACCACACCCTTGCTGTAAGTACATCGCCACCGGCAAGCCGCGATACCGCATCTTTATAATTCTGCGGGTTGTTCAGGATTTCTGTTGAAAGGTAAATCATTCGCCTTGGGATAGTGCCATTGGTTACATTACCCTTGTAATTTATGGGTATCAGCTTAGGGTAAGCACTTCTTTTCCAGTTTAACCAGGCTTCTATAAAGTTGAAATTGGTTCCTGTAGCCACCCAGTATTGCGTATTGATGGCATTTAACGAACTTTCTGTATTGGTTTCATCAAGCGGGTTCTGGTTTACAAAAGTTGTAATTTTATTGGCATCGAGTGTTGCCAAGGGATCTAACTGTGCCAGCGATTGTATCGCACCGGTTAATCCGCTGGCATAATGCGCTTTTGCTGTGCCATCTACATTCCAGCCCCTCACCTTTGCTTCGGCAAGTAAAAACTCGGTTTCGGCATAGGTGAGGATAAAGATAGGTCCGCCCAATTTAAGGTAAACTTCGGTGCGTGGCCTCGAATATTTACCCAATGGTGCAAAATCGCTTCCGCTGCCAGTACCACCGGGATAATTGGGCGAACGGCTGATATCAGTATCACCACCCTGCAGGTCGTACCCGTTAGGCATCCCCAGTTGTATACTGGCATCGGTATTACCATTGAGGTTCTGATCTGCATTTTTGGCCAATCCGTCTTTCGGTACTTCGCCAATCATACCTAAACGTGGGTCGTTGGTATTTTTGAGCTGATCGATGAGTGTTTTGCTCCAGCGTACTTCGAGGTAATCAGAATAGGTTCTTAAAGCCAGCGATGTGCCGTTCTGGCTGTTAAAAGAAGAAGCATCCGTTAACATAATTGCATTATCGTTAATGCCCTGAAAAGTTTTACCGGCTGCCTTTTCTGTCCAGGTTCTTGCCTTTGCCGGATCTATTTTGGTCAACCGCATGGCCACCCTCAACATTAAGGAATAGCCAAATTTCTTCCATTTGTTAATATCGCCTTTGTAAAAAAGATCAGCCGTAGGACCAGGTTTTTCAGTATCCAATTGTTGGGTAGCCGCATCAAGATCATTCAGCATCTGCGAATAAATTTCTTCCTGACGGTCGTAAACCGGATATTTAATCCCCTGCATGGCTTTAACAGCCTGCGAATAGGGTACATCGCCGTAAGTATCGGTAATCCGCTGCAAAATCAGCACAAACATAATGTCGCCAATGGCAATCAGGTTTTGATAAGCTACAGGATCTTTCAGCCTGGCCAGGCGCTGCATTTCCCTGATGTAGGAAGCATCGGCATAACCTTCGTCGAAAATACGCCCCTGATAGTCAGTAAAACTGCCCACATTGATGTATTTATCGCCATTGTTGTAATAATAATAGCTTGAAGCCAGCAACTGCATCATGGTACTCTGGTACAATAACTGGTAATAACCCAGGTTACCATATTTTAACTGTGCCTGTGCGAGCAAACTGTTGGGATCGTAATTGTTTTCGGTTAATTTAGTTGGATCGGTATTAATCTCATCCAGCTTTGCCTTGGAACAGCTGTTTAACAGAAGCAATAAAAATAAGCCCATCACGCAAAAGTTCTTCATCGCCATCTTATTTGAATTTAAAGTTAAAATTGATCCCGAATGTACGTGTGGCAGGCAGTGATGCACCTTCTATACCTGCATAACCCAAGGTAGGCGAAAACTGTGATTCAGGATCAACATTATCACTATATTTTAATAAGGTAAACAGGTTCCGCGCTACGAGGTCGATCCCAATACTGGTAAAAGGTGTTCTTTTTAAATAACGTGGGTTAACACTGTAACCCAATGTAGCCTGCCTTAATTTGATAAAACTACCATTAAGCACCGCTAAGGCCGAAATATTGGTGGCCAGTTGAGGATAATAAGCATAAGCAGGCACGTTAATGGTATTTTTCTGCCCGTTTTCCAACACCCCATCTGCCACAATCCCGCTTTCCCTGCCTATCAGGGTTGCCTTATTTAAACCCTGTACATAACTATAATAAGCGGTTGCCGAGAGGATTTTATTCCCAAAACGATAATCGATTAAAAAAGAAAAACTAAACTGTTTATAGCTAAAACTATTGGTGATACCACCATACAAAGTGGGCATGGTACCACCCATCGGTATAAAATTGCCCCGTTTGGGTATGCCATCCGAACCGATGATTACATTTCCATTGGCATCGCGCAGGTAATCATAAGCCATAATCTGCGTAATCGGTTTGCCCACCACCAGTGCGGTATTGGCATTTAAAGGGCGGTAAGTGCCTGTTAGGGTATAATTGCTGTTGCCATCGATAGAGAGCAGGGTATTTTTTACCTTGGTAACATTCAGGTTAACCTGCCACTTGCTATGCTGTGTAAGGATGGGCGTATAACCCAAAGCCAGCTCTATGCCTGCGTTACGCGTTTCGCCAAGGTTAACATAAGCAGAAGTGAAACCTGTGGTAACCGACTGTTTGGCATTGATAATTTCGTTATGGGTAAGGCGGTTAAAATAAGTAAAATCGATATCCAGCCGGCTGTTAAAAAATTTGAGATCAAGACCGGCCTCTATTTCATTCAGTGTAAAGGGTTTCAGATTGTAATTGGGCAGATCGCCAGAAAATCCGCCTACAGGCACACCGTTTACCTGATTATCTATGGTATAATAAATCTGCGTGGTATAAGGCACAATGGGTTCGCCACTGGTTTTGGCAAAATCGAGCCTTAATTTACCAAAATCGAGTCCTTTTAGTTTCAGGAGATCAGAAAAAATGAAACTGCCCGATACCCCAGGCACAAATATACCGCGGTTATTGGCAGGTAAAGTAGAATAGATATCATAACGCCCCGTAACTGAAAAATTAAGAAAACGCCGGTAGCTTAAATCAGCAGTATAATAGGCCGATTCGGTAACAATCTTAGTTACCCCCAGTGTTTTGGTACTGGTAATCAGGTTTTCGGGCACATAGAGATAAGGGATTTTAAATTGCGAACCTATTAACTTTTCAGTTGTGCCCCTCCGCTCGCGGTAATTGCCACCTACAGAAAGTTCGAGGTTCAGTTTATCGCTAAGATTTTGCGTGGCAGTGAATAAAATATCGCTGTTCAGTTCTGAAGTATGGTTTTGATTGTAAGCATTTATCCCGCCCTGCCTGTTGATCGAAAAAGCAATCCCTGTGGGCAAAATACTTACCACTTCGTCCTTGCTCGAATCGTAACCGATACGCCCCTGAAATGCAGCCCAGCTGGCCAGCTGGTATTTCAAAACGGCCGAAGTGATGTAACGGTTCCTTTTGGCATAATCGGCCTGCTTATTCATCAGGAAATAAGGATTGGTTTTGTATTCATCAGGGTTCCAGCGGCTTTCGAAACCTGTTTCTGCATCAAAACCGGGCGCAAGGATCGATTGATCCACACTGGTGGCCAGCGCCGAAATGCCGTAGTTCGCATTTAACGGACCATCGCTCAGGTAACTTTTGTTCTTGTTATTTTCGTAAATGTAATTTCCGGTAAGGCTTAACGAGAGTTTGTTGCTTAAGGCCAAAGTACCATAAAAATTAAAGGTTTTACGGTTTAAAGCACTGTTGATCAGCAACGAACTGTAATCTAAATTAGAAGCCGAAACACGGTAATTGTTCCGGTTATTACCACCAACAAGCGATAGCGTATTGATAAAAGCCGGAGCTGTACGATAAAATGTCTGGATGTTATTTTTAACGGGTGCGTATGGTCGCATCGAACCATCAACCTGTGGGCTGAGTTTGCCATCCATCACTTCTCCCCAGCTCAATAAACTGGTAGAAATGGCATTGTACTGATCATTAGGCCGTTTATTCTGCGCCCCCTGACCATAGGTATATTGAAAATCAGTAGAATTTACAGGAACATCAAAAGAAAGGTTGGTATTGTATTCGAGCTTTGCTTTGGTATTTTCTCCTCCACCTTTCAAATTAATGAGGATTACGCCATTAGCCGCCCTGGCACCGTATAAAGCCGAAGCAGCCGAACCTTTCAATATGGTAATGGTTTCGATATCATCAGGGTTAATGTTGCTGATGCCATCACCATAATCAGCACCGCCATATTCAGTAGCACTGCCCCTCACGCTATTATCAATGGGTACACCGTTTACGATAAACAAGGGTGAAGCGGCCGTCATGCTCGAAACCCCGCGGATTAGTACCCGTGCTGCAGAGCCCGGGCCACCGTTTACCCCAGTAATGTTAAGCCCTGCCACCCTGCCCTGCAGGGCCATAATCATATTACTTTCCCTCGCCCTGGCGATGGAAGAACCACTGATGGTTGTTAAAGCATAACCTACTTTTTGATTGTCTTTTTCGATACCCAAAGCTGTAATCACCACCTCTTTTAAAAGATGTACGCTATCGGCAGTCAATTTGCCATCCACGTTTTTACGAATTACAATCAGGTTATTGGGCATTACCGAATACGTAAAACCACTGTTGAGCAGCAACTGTTCGATTACTTTTATTGCTTCTTCGTCTTCTACTTTAACCGATACGCGGTGTTTGGGGATTTTGGATTCGCTATAGGCAAAATGATAAATGGTTTGCTGCTGTATGGCTTCTATTACCTGTTCGAAACCCGCTTCGTTAAAATTCAGGCTTACTTTGGTTTGCGCATGCACACATAGCGGAACAATCAATCCGATTAATAATATGATCCGCTGCGCACAATTCATGGCTACAAATATACACAGCTTAACTATTTGTGTTAACGGTAGATGTACACATTTTTACCCTTTACCGAATAATTAAAATTTTCGATCAGTTTTAATACATTTAAGGCTTCGGTAAGGCTTTCTTTTCCAAAATGCGCCGTAAATTCTACTGCTTTAAGATCGTTTTCCTTAAAGTTTACTTTAACACCATACCAGCGTTCGAAAAGTTTGGCCACCTCATCAAAACGGTTGTTTTTAAAAATCAGTTCGTGGTTTAACCAGGCGGTTTCGATTACTTTATCAGCACCAGCCCCGTCAAAAAGGCTTAACGGGATAATACTTCCCTTACCATTGGATAAGGTGAATTTATCATTCGGTTTTAAGATAAAAGTCTGATCAGTATTATTTTTAAGCGAAACGGATACCTTCCCCCTGATCAAGGTAGTTTCGGTAAAAGCATCGTTTGCATAAGCTTTAACATCAAATTCGGTACCCAGCACTTTTACTGCAACCTGACTGGTGTGCACAATAAAAGGATGTGCAGCATCTTTTTGTACCTCGAAAAAAGCCTCGCCTGATAAATATACATCCCTGGTATCAGCCTTAAACTGCGCGGGAAATTTTAAGCTGCTGCCCGAATTCATTTTCACGGTAGAGCCATCGGCCAGTACAAGGGTTTTAACTTCTGTGGCCCTGGTTTGTACATTTAATAAAGCAGGTTGGGTAGAAAAAATTCCACGGTTATAAATCAGAACCGCAGCCAATGCAACCGCCAGAACTGCGGCAATTTTTAACCAGGTACCATACGACTTGTTTTTCCTAACCGTTAAAACCGGTTCACCGGGAATTTTAATCTGCGCTTTGATCCGCTCGAAAACAGGATCAGCATTTTCATCTTCAACAGTTTCAGCCTCAAAGTAACCTAGTAACACATCATGTTCATTTTTCAGTACCGGATTACCGGCCAAAATAGATTTCAGCTCAACAGATTCATCCGGCGAAATTTCTCCGGCCAATTGTTTTCCAAGCAATTCTGTAAATCTTTGATCTGTCATTTCGTTTTCCGTCCTTTATGATATGTTCCTTTTTATGAGAAAATTGCCTACAAAAAATATAAAAAAGATAAAGTACCTACTAAGATAACCAGCGGAATGATTTTTCCAATCATTTTTTCGTCGGCACCCTTATCTTTTATATTCAAAGGCTGCAAAATTACACGGAGTTTGGCAATGGCCCTGAACAGTTGTGTTTGTACCGTGCGGGGCGAAATATCCAGCAGCTCAGCCACTTCCTTATATTTCATTCCACTTTCTTTAATCAGCCTGAAAACTGTTGCCGCCTGTGGCGCCAAACCAGCGATTGCCTTATCCAGCTGACGGTGCAGTTCTTTGGTTTCGATCAGGTATTCGGGAGTGTGCATATCCGCTGAAAGATTGTCTTCAGCATCAACTAAATCGATAAACGTAACTGATGAATTTTTTTTAAGGTGTTTAAGAGATTGATTTTTTACCGCAATAAAGAAGTAACTTTCGGGGTTGAGCACATGGGTACTTTCTCTCCTGTTCTCCCAGCATTTAACAAAAACTTCGGTAACTATATCTTCTGCAGCCTGCTTATCGTTTACATAATAAACAGAGAATTTAAGCAACCTGCCATACAGAAAGCGATAAAGCTGCTCAAAGGATGTGATATCATCTTCGAGACAAATCTTATTCCATAAAACGACTAGATCTAGCTTGGCTGCTTTCAACTTGGTTAGTTTTTGAATCAAATGTAAGGTAATAAAAAATATTTCATAAAAAAATCGTGCCGCTGTAGGCAATTTGACAAAAAAAGGGATTCTTCTTTTAGTGCTACCTCCCTGGCACAAGCCATTTATAGATCTTTAGAAGCTGAAACGATGAATAAAATTAATTATGTACTGGGCATTGATATTGGCGGTTCGCACATTACCGCGGCCGTTCTTGATATGAAACAGCGCAATATCCTTAAAAACTCTTATACCCGCGATCGTGTAAATCCTCATGGCACAACCGAACAGATTATAAAAACATGGTGTACTACCATTAAAGCAGCTTATAAAAAGGTTGATATCGGCGTTGGCCGTTTGGGTATTGCCATGCCCGGCCCGTTCGATTATGAAAATGGTATTTCTTATATCGCCGGGAACGATAAATATGCTGCGTTTTATGGCCTCAATGTAAAAGAAATGATGGCCAGCGAACTACAGATTAGTAGCGATGAAATTTTAATAAGCAATGATGCCTCATGCTTTCTGGCAGGCGAAGTTTTTGCCGGCGAAGCAGGAAATTATAATAAAGTGATCGGGATAACTTTGGGTACCGGTTTAGGGAGTGCTATTTGCGCTGAAGGCAAAATTACCGACGCCAATTTGTGGTGCTCGCCTTTTTTGGATGGCATAGCCGAAGATTACCTTTCTACCCGCTGGTTTTTAAAACGTTATTACGAACTCTCAGGAATCAACATTTTGAATGTCCGCGAACTGGCGATGCTTCATGACGAAAGTCCAACGGTGCGTAAAATATTTAATGAGTTTAGCCATAACCTCGGCCTTTTCCTGGAAGATTTCCAACAGAACCATACCGCCGAAGCCATTGTAATCGGCGGAAATATTGCCAACGCCGCCAACCGTTTTATTCCCGGTGTGGCCAGGCATCTCCAATCGCAGGGCATCAACTGCCCGATCCATATTTCCGAACTGAATGAAGATGCTGCTTTGGTTGGTGCAGCAGGCTGCTGGGCGGTGCAGGAAAAAGAACGTGTTGGGAAGGTGTAATAACCTGACGCGATCCGTCATGTTAATTTTATTTCAGCATCTTTCCTCCTAGATAGACCCTGAAATAAATTCAGGGTGACGAATTGAATTAGTTAAAGCGTTTCTAAAATATTATTTCAATAAAATAATTATCGAATTCATGTTGATAGTTTATTTTTATCTGGAAATGAGCATGCAGTGGTTCTTGGCTATTGCAGCCCTGCCATCCGCTTTATCCCGATGAAAAATCGGGATGCCCGCTACTGTCAGGTTTATAATGAATGGCCTGTCTCTAACCGGGGGTTACAGGCATCGAACCGATGTTTCTAAACCCGATTGAAGTGGAAGCCCGCAGCGCAGCGAGGACTTTGAACGGAAAGCGGGACTGAAAACCGCCAAAAGAACAGGACCATTCATTTCCAAAAAAACCATTCTTAAAATCGAGACTCAGATTAATCTTTGCGTCAGATGGTAACATCTAACGCCACGACCAAGCCTAAGCTTCTCGCCTGCTCTCTACCGTATACACAAAACTATCTGCCAGGTAGTAGCCCAGGTTGTACTCGATAGGCCTGTCGGCCTGGTCGAAAACATAACGTTTTCTAAAAAGCAGCGGACTTCCCACTTCCACATCCAGTTTGGAGGCAATAAATTTATCTGCAGCCTTGGCGCTTATTTCTTCTTTGGATAAATCGGCAATTACCGAATGGTCTTTTTCGAGGATCTCGTATAAAGGCCGTTTAAAATCCTCGTCGCCGGTAAGCCCAATCCTTGGGTGAAAATAGGATATGAAATAAACAAACGGGCCTTCGGCTTTCCCTCTCAAACGTTCTAATTTTAAAACTTTTTTGTCGGTATCGATATCAAAAAAATGGGCCAATTTCTCATCAGGTAATACCCAGCTGATGTGAAGTTCGAAATTCCTGATCGGAATACCCCGAGCCTGCATTTCCTGCGAAAAACTTAACCAGTTACTGGCTTTCGAACTCACCGATACCTCTGCAACTTTAGTCCCTATACCTTTTTTCCTGATCAGCAAACCTTCGTAAACCAGTTTATTCAGGGCCTGCCTAAGGGTGGTTCTCGAGATGGCCAGCTGTTTGGCCATATCCACTTCGTTAGGCAGAAATTTGGTCGCATATTCCGGATCTTTAATCAGGTTCCGCAATAATTCTTCGGCCTGGATGTGTAAAGGAACAGGACTTTTATGATCGATGGAAAATTTCATTTTTTTATACTGCATCTCTTTAGGCAAGGGGAAATGACAATGCACCTTGGCAAAGATAAAAAAAGCACCTATAATCAGAAATATTATGTATGCATATAGATATTGACCCGGTTTATAATTCAATCTACTAACCTCATAAATCTGCTATTACCGAAATAATTAATATTCCATTCTACCTGAAAAGAGATATTTTTAAAAATATTAGGATATATGTACATACATATATACATTTGCCATGATACATCACATTACCTAGTTTATGGAAGTAAAAAACAACGTTGAAGAAACACCGGCTATCAACAAATGGAGGCAGAGCGGAGAGAAGATTTTACCGGCAAATATTAACAACATTAACCTGTCATCAGAAGGCTATAACCTATATCCCGTACACCCTTTGGGTGACAACAAAATTTTCAACGGCTATCCATCATTGGCATCATGGATTATTGAACAGAAAACGGTAATTATTGATGGTTATATCGGTGTGTTCTGGCAGGAAATAGAATCACTTTTACAACGGGAATTTACAAAACACCAAATCAGGGTTAACTGGATCCGATCATCAGCCAGTATGAAAACTTCGCAGGAAGTATCTCAAATGGTCGAGCCTTTTCTGGGCGAAGACAAAAGCGTTTGGGGCAAAAAAACAACCTTACAACTTGGCGATTTTTTTAATGACGATTACCATTTTATCCAGCCTGATACAACATGCGAAGTGAACATTATCATCGGGATGGGTGCAGCGTTGGTTAACTGGGATGCACCTGTTGTTTACCTCGAGATCCCTAAAAACGAGATCCAGTACCGCATGCGGGCAGGCTCGGTTACCAATTTAGGGGCAGATGATGTTGCAAATGGTGCTGAAATGTACAAAAGATTTTATTTTGTAGATTGGGTAGTACTTAATGATCATAAAGCTCAGATTTTAAACCGCATCAGTGGGGTGGCCGATGTGCAGCATCAATCAAATATAAACTGGATATTTGCAAATGAATTAAGGAAAGGTTTAAAACACATCAGTCAATCTTTGTTCCGTGTGAGGCCATGGTTCGAAGCCGGCGCATGGGGCGGTCATTGGTTACAGGAAAACATCGAAGGACTTAATAAAGATGAAGTGAATTATGCCTGGTCTTTTGAATTGATTGTGCCCGAAAACGGTATTGTATTCGAAAGCGATGGTTACCTGCTGGAAGTGGCCTTTGATTTTTTAATGATTAGCGAGTATGAATCCGTTTTAGGGAAACACGCTCCGGTTTTTGGAACAGAATTCCCGATCAGGTTCGATTTTCTGGATACCATTGATGGCGGAAATCTTTCGGTACAATGCCATCCGTCATTAAAATATATCAGGGAAGAATTTGGCGAAAACATTACCCAGGATGAAACCTATTATATTTTGGAATGTAAAGATGACGCTAAAGTTTACCTGGGTTTTCAGGAAGATATCAATCCTATTGAATTTAACAAAGTTTTAATTGATAGTCAGCAATTTAAGCAGGAAATCGATATCGAAAAATATGTGCAGGCTCATGATGCCAGGAAACACGATCTTTTTTTAATCCCCAACAGCACTGTGCACAGCGCCGGAGCCAATAATTTAGTACTCGAAATCAGTGCAACGCCCTACATCTTTACCTTTAAAATGTACGATTGGCTCCGTTTGGGATTAGATGGTAAACCAAGGCCGATCAATATTGAACATGCTTTTAAAAACCTCGATTTCAGCAGAAAAGGAAATGTAGTTACACAGCAGTTGATTTCAAAACCATCGGTGATTGAAAAAGGAATAGATTGGGAGTTAATCCACCTACCTACCCATGAGGAACATTTTTACGATGTACACCGGTTAGAATTCGAAAGCGAAATCACTTTAAAAACAAATAACACCTGCCACATTCTGATGCTTGTTGAAGGAACGGCCATTAAAGTGAAAACCACAGCCGGCGACATTACCCGTTTCAATTATGCCGAAACTTTTGTAATCCCCGCAGCGGCCCAAAGTTATACCCTGATTAACACAGGCAAAGGCCGGGCGAAGGTAATTAAGGCATTTGTAAAAGATGCAGTGGATTTGTTAATTAACCACAGATAAAAAGGATGAACACAGATGGTACCCGCATAATATGCAGCTAAAAGCGAACAACATAAGTTTGATTATTAATAATATTAGTTTAAAAGGTCTCCTATGAATATTTTAACGCATTTCGTCACCCTGAATTTATTTCAGGGTCTTTATATCAGGATAGATGCTGATCCCGATGTAAGAATCTATCGTGTAGATACAAATGCTAAGTTTTTTGTCGCTCCTATGCCGCGATGGCATGGTACTTTGGAGCGCCAAAGTACCCAAAGCGCTTTGTCGATCCAGCAATGTGCGTTCACACAAGGCCCCTTCGCATCAAAAAAACAGCGGCACTTTGTTTTGTGCGACCAGTACTAGGTTAGCGGTTGTTCTAAAGCAGCACAAAACCACTGCGTTTTAGGTTTGGTAGTGCCAATTGTTCTGTTTTGCAACTGTTTTTTTGATCGCCTCGCACTTGGGATTGACGGGTGCTCTTCGGTAAAACCTGTTTATTAGTTAAAGCAAGCTAGCATAATGCAAAAAAATGTATCCACACGGAGGATGTATGAAAAGGGACAGCATAACGATCACGCTAGGAAAAGGAAGCTAAAACTGATCGGAACGCATAAATATTAATAAGATGCAGGTTAATAACTACGAAATCCGTGGTTATAACCTGATAAAAATGTCCAAATAAATATGAGATCTGTGTTTATCCGTGCATCCGTGGCTAAAATAGATCAACTTATAACAAATACTTTAACCAAATTATAAAATATGAGTAACCAAAAAACAGGCAAAATACTTTTAATTACGCTGGTGGCATCTTTAGGGGGCTTTTTGTTCGGCTTTGATATGGCCGTAATCTCAGGTGTTTTGCCTTTGGTGCAAAAGCAATTCGCCTTAAGCGCCTCGCAGGAAGGATGGTTTGTATCCTCTGCACTGGTAGGCTGTATTATTGGTGTAGCGATATCAGGCGAGCTTAGCGATAGGTTAGGCAGGAAAAAACCATTAATTTTAACTGCTGTTCTTTTTGTTGCATCGGCCATAGGCTGCGCATTGTTCCCTAACCTCTCAGGAGTTATTGCTTTCAGGGTTTTAGGTGGCATTGGTATCGGTATTGCCTCTAATGTGGTACCATTGTATATCTCCGAAATTGCCCCGGCACAGATCAGGGGCAGGTTGGTAACTTACTATCAATTTGCACTTACGCTGGGTATCCTCGTGGCCTATTTAAGCAATGCAGCTTTATTAAATGGCGTGTCAAAACCGGCTTTAAATCCTTCGGTTTTAAGTCATTTATTTAATCAGGAAATCTGGCGTGGCATGTTGGGTATAGGGGTATTTCCTGCTGTTCTGTTCTTATTGGGCTTATTGCTCATTCCCGAAAGTCCGCGGTGGTTGATACAGAAAGGTAAAATAGATGCAGCAAAGCTGATTATCGCTAAAATTACGGGACAAACTTCGGCAGAAATCAATACAGATCAGTCTGTTTCAGAAAACAACAGCCCGAAAAGTTCGTATAAGGAGTTATTTGCCCCGTCTATGAGGAAAGCGCTATTGATTGGCATTTTGCTACCGCTATTCTCGCAGTTCAGCGGCATCAATGCCATTATTTATTATGGTCCGCGGATACTTGGCAATGCGGGTGTATCGTTAAGTAATTCACTCATCAGTCAGGTTATTTTTGGCGTGGCAAACATGGTTTTTACGCTTTTTGCCATCTGGAAAGTAGATAGCTGGGGCAGAAGGCCGCTTTATCTTTATGGTACTGCCGGAGCTGCAATTTCATTGATCCTTACCGGAATCTGTTTTTATTTTAACGCCACATCTGGCATCGGACTTTTAATATGCGTTTTGGCATTTCTGGCCTGTTTTGCTTGTTCAATCGGACCATTAAAATTTGTGGTTGCTTCAGAGATATTTCCGGGCGCAATCAGGGGGAGAGCCCTGGCCATCAGTATTATGGTAATGTGGGTGGCCGATACCATTGTTGGGCAGCTTACCCCTATTTTACTCAATGAAATTGGCAGTGCGGGTACTTTCTGGTTTTTCGCTTTTTTCTGTATCGTAGCCTTTATCGCGGTGTATAAACTACTGCCCGAAACCAAAGGCAAATCGCTTGAGCAGATCGAAAAGGATTGGAAAACGGATACCGATAAAGATGTGTTTTTTCACTAAAATATACCTGATTTATGAAAACAGCCCTTAAAACAAGATATTTACTCATCATTTCATTGCTGAGCAGCCTATTCTACAGCCCAGTAAAAGCACAAACCGACCGTGATTTGCTGGCTTATGCGGATCCGCGAATTGGTACGGCACACAGTAGATGGTTTTATTTCACACCAGGTGCAGTGCCATTCGGGATGGCCAAACCTGCCCCATCAACCAATGGCTCTTACGGCAATAAAAGTGGCTGGGAAGCTGTAGGTTACGACCAAAGGCATACCTCGATTGAAGGTTTTGCCAATTTCCACGAATTTCAGATCGGGGGAATTGTTTTTGCCCCATCAACAGGAAAACTCCAAATCCTGGCCGGAAGTTTAGAGCATCCTGAAACAGGTTACCGTTCTGCTTTTGATCATAAAGATGAAATAGCCATGCCGGGTTACTATTCGGTACTACTTAAAGATTATGGTATTAAAGCCGAACTCACCTCAACCAAAAGGGTGGCTTTTCACCGGTACACCTTTCCTAAGTCAAAACAGGCGAATATTATTTTTGATATCGGTCACCAACAGGGCGAAAGCGGTGAGGTAACCGATGCAAAGGTATACCTCAATGCAAATGGAAGAATAGAAGGATATGTAATTACGCAGCCGATTTATGTTCAGAAATACCAGCCGGGCGCATCGGTAAAAATGTATTTTTCAGCAATTGCAAGCAAAAAACCCATTGCTTATGGCACATTTAATGGAGAAAATATTTCAAAAGGGAAAAAAGAAGCCAATGGAAAAGGTGCCGGCCTGTACCTAACTTTTTCTACACAGGAAAAAGAAAGCATTACTTTAAAAGCCGGACTTTCGTATACTTCAATTGAAAATGCAAGGTTAAACCAGAAGCAGGAAGCTGCCCTTCTTTCATTTGGTCAGGCAAAAGAAAAGGCACTTAACACCTGGGCAAATTACCTCGGAAGAATCAGGGTTACTTCAGAAAAGAAACAGGACCTGACCAAATTTTATACCGGCTTGTACCATGCACTATCGGGCCGCGGACTGGCCAGTGATGTAAACGGCGCTTACCCTAAAAATGATGGCGGAATTGGCCACATCCCCCTCGATAAAAACAACGTACCCTTGCATAACCATTACAATACCGATGCCATTTGGGGCGCTTTCTGGAATTTAACACAACTTTGGGCCATTGCCTATCCGGAATATTATTCCGATTGGGTTAAAAGCCAGTTATTGGTGTATAAAGATTCGGGATGGCTTGCCGATGGTATTGCCAATAGCCGTTATGTATCGGGCGTAGGGACAAACTTTACTGGTTTGGCGATTGCATCGGCCTACAATTCGGGCATAAGGGATTTTGATGTAAAAACAGGCTATGAAGCCGCACTTAAAAATGAACTGGAATTTAAAAACCGCCCGTTTGGTGCAGGTAAACCTGATTTGGAAAGATTCTTGAAATACGGTTATGTAAATCATCTGGATAGCGGTAAAGGACCGGATGAAAACTGGAAATTTTCTGCATCGCACACACTTGAATATGCTTTTAGCGCTTACGCAGTTGGCCAATGGGCAAAACTTTTAGATCAAACTGAAGATTATCATAAATTAACCGCGCTTTCTGATGCCTGGAAAACAATTTTTGACCCTACGATAAAATTTATCAGACCAAAAGATGCGCAGGGAAAATTTATATCCGGCTTTAATCCTAAAGCGGCCTGGCGGGGCTTTCAGGAAGGAAATGCCTGGCAGTATACTTTTTATGTTCCCCAAAACCCTGAAGGTCTGATTTCGGCTATAGGTAAGGATGAATTCAACAATAGGCTGGATAGTATTTTCACTGTATCCGAAAAAAATAAATTTGGAGGAGGTACTACAATTGATGCTTTTTCTGGTCTGGAGAGTTTATATAACCATGGTAACCAGCCAAATCTTCATATTTCATGGTTGTTCAATTACGCGGGCAAACCTTCACTTACGCAAAAATGGGTGAGAAAAATTTTGGATGATTTTTATGGCACGGAAGGTATACATGGTTATGGTTATGGACAGGATGAAGACCAGGGACAGTTGGGTGCCTGGTATGTAATGGCTTCGATGGGTATTTTTGATGTTAAAGGCTTTACCGATGCTGTTCCCGAAATCGGACTATCTGCCCCGATTTTTAACACCATTAAAATTAAAGGCAATAAAAAATATTTCAGCGGAAAGGATTTTGAAATTGAAACAAAAAACAATCATATCGAAAATCAGTATGTTGAATCTTTTTTGCTTAACGGCACCAGATTAAAAACACCGTTTATCAAACTTAAAGACATTCAGAATGGCGGTAAATTGGTTGTGGAGATGGGTAAAATAGAAGATTAAAATTTCGGGATACCTTGTTGATGCAAGATAATGCCCCAACCCCTATCCAATGGGGTTAATTTAAGTTTTTTAACCACAGATGCACACAGATAAACACAGATTTTACCTGTGGTTAAATTATATTTACTTGTTCCTGAGCCTAACTCAGTGGCATTGACCGCCCGTCTGCATTGGGCAGGGGCTTAAAGGGCCAAAATAGGGATTCAATTTAGTGTTGCAAGGCGCAGAACCCTTGTTCTTAAACCCGATTGCAATGAAAAGACCGTAAGTGAGGAACGAACGCGGACTTGTAATGGAAAGCGGGACTGACAACCGCCAAGAACCAATGCCGCCTCGTTTCCTAATTTTTATAAATAATTTATTGTTTCATGGGCAAGGAAAGATCTAATCTGGCATGAAAAACCCTGACCGCGACACAGCTATTAGACAATTAAAAACAACAGAAACCGCTAATAAAACAAGTTCAGGGTGACGCCCCACGAGAGTAGCCGTCATTTCGAGCGGAGTGCAACGCAGTCGAGAACCACATAAGTGCTCAGCGCAGCTAAATCTATCGAGGTAGATCTCTCCGCTCCACTACGTTCCGGTCGAGAAGGACGGCTTTATGTTAAGTATCTTCCCCTACTTCTTATTCTCCAGTTCCGTAATTGCCGTCCATAATACACCGGCTTCTCCTCTAAAACTCGAAGAACCCATTGGTTTATTATCAGGAGTGTACCATTCATAAAACCCATTATTTTTAACTACCCTGTCTAACATTGGCGCTAAAGCTTGCTTCGCCTCTGGCAATAAGTTATAGCGGATCAGCTGAGTAACCATACGTCCTCCAAACCAGGTCCAGTCGCCGCCATTTTGGTAAGAATATGGCCCCATACCCTTGTTTTCGAAGGTACCCAAAGGATAAACCGGATAAATGGTAAGGCCGATCGTTGCGGCATGGGCATCTGCCACATTTTTTTGCATTTTCTGGTAAGCCTCTTTTACCTGTTTTTTCGTTAACAAACCAGCTTCGATCGCAACTGCTGTGCCACCATGATAATAAATTTTTGATTCATCGAACGATGCCGGAAAAGGCGATCCGTTTAAATAGATATGCGGAATGTACTTCTGCGCCTTTTCATCCCATAAATATTTGTTGATGTTCTGGCGGATGTTATTGTAAACCTTATTCCATTTACCAACTTCACTGGCATTTAAATGAGCAATGGCAATAAAATCTTTTATAGCGATCAAAAACATGGCATTATCATAAATATCGATGGCCCGATGCGTATTTTCATCTATCACAACGCCCCAGCTATGCTCTGGCTGTACATCGCCCCAATCAACAGTGGTGGCCCCCCAAAGTAAACCATGTTTCTCGTCGAACCTGTTTTTCAGCAGGAAATCCAGTGCACGTTCCATCTGGGCTTTAACGGTTAAACCAGCAACTTTATCAGTTAAAATGCTTTTATCGCCTGTGCTACGAACATATTTTGCAACAGCCTGAACCAAGGAAGTTTCCTGATCTGTTTCTACCGTATTTTTGTGTCCCATGTATTCGGGTGCAAGTTCAGATTTGTAAAACTTGCCATATATGGTGGCTTTACTTGCCGGGATGTAACCATCTAAAATCGCTCCATCCGGTTGCTGAAACTGAAAAAATGTAATCAGGTGTTTTCTGATCTGCGATTTATCGTTCACTTTGCAGCTCAGTTCGATAAAGGTATTTAAATCCCTGATCCAAACTTCGCCATAACCATCGCCTGCGGTAAAGCCTTTTTTAATCAGTTCTTCGGCCATGGTTTTTACCTTGCCCATAACTGCTGGCTGTATGTTTGTTTGTTGTTTTTGAATATTACCGGTTTGCTGTGCAAAAGATACAACAGGTAAAGCAAGCCCCAATAGCGCTGCTAATGCAATATTTTTATTCATATAGATGATATTATTAATGTCTAATTATTTGGTTTTATAGCGTTTTATTAATTGTTCGGAATTTATCAGTGGCAACCGGCATAAAATTGGATATCGTATTACAGGTGCTTCGTAAAAATAAAAATATTGGTTAGTTTTATATGTACAAACATATACACATTTATTTAATTTTCAAATAGCTGCACTAAAAGATTTATTTAGTCACCATAACGTGATAAAGCTAATCAAAACCAAGTATTTTCTTCTTATACAAATGAATAAAAGCTATTTAATACATTTTACACTTTTTAATTTTGATTACAATATCTCAATTTATATGTTTGTACATATAAAATCATTTTAACTGAAAAACGTATTATTTCATCCCGGTCAATATGAATAAATTTAAAGTCCATTTTACCAAGCTATTGTTTGCAGTTGTTGCCACTTTTAGTTTTCCCGCTTCGGGCATTGCCCAAAATAACGTAATATGGAAAATAGGCGAAAAAGACAATAAAACGGATGGTTTCGCTTTGGCTCCGGGCAATTATCAACAGTTTTTGGCAAAGGATTTTGGATGGGAAGACCGTTACTATCTGGTAGGGAAATCAAAGCCTGCTACCGATTGGCCTTATGTGCTGCCCGGTACAGCAGATCACTGGGGAGGAACAGGACCAACTTCGGGTATCCGCTCGCACCAGCTCAATATACTGTTCGATCTGAAAGCATTTAAATCAACAGAAAAATTCCGGTTTATTACCGATATTTTGGCTTACAACGGAAAAAAACCACCATTATTTAAGGTAACCATCAATGGAAAAGATTTTAAATTCCACCTGCCGGCTAATGAAAAAGACAAGGGGATTTATGGTGATGCCAATGATTTTAAGGCAGAAGCTTATAAAATCGATATTCCCGAAAATTTATTACATCAGGGCGGCAATGCCATTACGTTAACTATACTGGAAGGTTCGTGGCTGGTATTTGATGATGTGAGATTGGAGGGAAAGGCTGAATTACATCCCCTTGCGTCGCAAGATCTGTATGTTAGAAATGTAAAGGCTGCCAATTATACCTTATCCAAAAACGGAAATAAAATACAGCCTTTGCTCGTAGACATTGAACATTTAGACAATAAACCTTCCGTTTCGGTAAAAATCAATGGAAAAACTGTAATTACGAGCCAGATTGATACCGGCCGTTATGTGTTTGAAGCACCTATGCCTTTTTCTAAACAGCCGAAAAAAGTAACCTGGGAGGTAATATCGGCAGGCAAAACCATTGCCGGGGGTATGGTTATGGCATCAGATCAACCCCTGAAAACAAGTGCCGGATATGCAGATACTAAAATCGGCACGGCGCATTCGAGGTGGATGATTGCCCCTGGCCCGTGGATGCCCTTTAGCATGGTAAAATTAAGTCCTGATAACCAAAATCCAGGATGGATGGCGGGATACGACCCAACAATTGAAAGCATAGGTACTTTTAGCCATATTCACGAGTGGACGATGGCAGGCCTCGGCATGATGCCTGTAAATGGCGAAATTAAATACCAGATCGGGTCGCAGGAAAACCAAAATGATGGCTACCGCTCTGATATCGATAAAAGTACTGAAGAAGCGCCCATTGGATACTACAAAGTGATGCTGAAAAAGTATGGCATCAAGGCTGAATTAACTTCAACAACCCGCTGTGGCTTTCAACGTTACACTTTTCCACGGTCAAAAGATGGCCGGGTAATGATCGACCTAAAAGTTCCGGCGGAATACGACTATAAGATCAAAAGTTTTAAAATTACCCAGGTGAGCAAGCGCCGCATAGAAGGTTATAGTGTGCAGCATACGGCCAATGCATGGTCGGGCGGTGTAGATCAGGATTATACGGTCAATTTTGTGATCGAGTTTGATCAGGATATCAAGAAAACCGGCGGATGGATTAATGGGAAACCTGTAGCCGGAACCAGCATAACGGGCGCAGCTGTTGAGGGTGCAGGCCTATATGCAGAATTTGATACGCAAACCAATAACATAGTACAGGCACGTTCAGGGATTTCGTTGGTGAGTATTGAAGGTGCATCACATAACCTGAGCGAAGAGGTGGAAAAACCTTTCGGATGGAAGTTTGAAGCCGTACGTGCTGCACATGTGGCCACCTGGAATAAATTAATGGATAGAGTGGCCGTTTCTTCTAATGATAGCCGCGAAAAAACCAGGTTTTACAATAATATGTACCGGGCTTTATGCAGCCGCAACACCTGGAGCGATACCGATGGCTCGTGGATTGATGCAACCGAGCAAAAGAGAAAATTTGCCAATGTTAACGATGTGGCTTTGGGCTGCGATGCTTTCTGGAATACCTTCTGGAATTTAAACCAGTTCTGGAACCTGGTCACTCCTGAATGGTCGTCGAGATGGGTTAAATCGCAATTAGCCATGTACGATGCAAACGGCTATCTGGCTAAAGGACCGGCCGGTATGGAATATATCCCTGTAATGGTTGCAGAGCACGAAATTCCGCTGATTGTTGGGGCTTATCAGATGGGGATCCGCGATTATGATGCCCAGAAAGCTTTTTCTGCCGTTTACAAAATGCAAATCCAACCCGCAGCAACCGTGGGCAAAGGCAGGGCCGGAAACGAAGATTTATTGCCTTACCTGGCACATAAATACGTACCTTATGATAAAGGCAGGTTTAGCAACAGTTTAGAATATGCCTATGATGACTGGACGGTGAGCCAGTTTGCCAAATCACTTGGAAAAAATAAAGAATACGCAGAATTTGCCGACCGTGGCAACTGGTGGAAAAATGTGATTGATACCGCTTCGGGCTTTGCCCGTATGAGAAAATCAGACGGTACATGGTTTCCTGATTTCGACCCGTTTAAATCTGGCGCGAATGAGCATTATGTAGAAGGAAATGCCTGGCAGCTCACCTTTTTTGTTCCGCAGGATATACCAGGCCTGGCCAAAATAATCGGAAAGAAAAAATTTGCCGACAGGTTAAACTGGGGATTTAACGAAAGTTACAAATGGCGTTTCAATGCGCCAAACGATGCTTATTGGGATTATCCGATTATTCAGGGTAATCAGCAATCGATGCATTTTGCCTTCCTTTTCAACTTTGTACAAAAACCATGGCTTACCCAAAAATGGAGCAGGGCAATTATCGACCGGTATTATGGTTTTGACATTGCCAATGCCTACCTCGGCGACGAAGATCAGGGACAGATGAGCGCCTGGTTTATCATGGTTTCATTAGGTCTTTTCCAAACAGATGGCGGTTGCAGCACCAATCCGCAGTATGAAATCGGAAGTCCTTTATTCAGCAAGGTGGTGATCGATCTTGGTAATCAGTACGGCAGGGGAAAATCATTTACCATCGAGGCAAAAAATGCTTCAAGGGCAAATAAATATGTACAAAGCGCAACCCTTAACGGTAAAACATTAAATACTTTTTCTTTTCCCAGTTCCGAGTTGTTAAAAGGTGGCAAACTCGAACTGGTAATGGGAAGCGAACCCAATTATAGCTGGGGCGTTAATTAGTTTATATGGTATCCTAACCGCAAACCGTCATCTCGACTGGAACGCAGTGAAACGGAGAGATCTATCTCGAGATAGATTTCTCGGCTGCGTTGCACTTCGCTCGAAATGACGGCATCCGAGGAGTAAACTCTCCGTGTTTTCCGTGCCTACCGGCCTGAACGACTGGGCAGGCGTGACAAAAAATTAAATCCGCATCCTTTTCAGCGTGATCTGTGTAATCTGCGGGCAAAAATCTGACAAAAATAAGAACGAGATCTTAGCGAGACGCTAAGACCAGTAAAAGATGATGGCGCGTAGGGATACTCCGTGTTTTCAGCACCTCCGTGGCTCAATGCCTGAAAAAACAACGTCTTAACAGATAGCTTTCTCGGCTGCATTCTATTCCGCTCGAAATGACGGCAATAGAAAAATGAAAAAAAATTAAAAATAATTCAATTTCCTTGTAGGCAATTTCTGTAAGCAAAATACTCTTAACTATAAACCTAACGGATGGAAATCCCGAAGGTGGGCAAACAATTAACCAAATACTTATTCAAAATTATTCATAATGAATATGAAAAAATCTCTACAGCTCACATGCTTATTGCTTTACGCATCAGCAGGCCTGTATGCAGCTACTCCAGCAGATCATTTTAAACGGGCAGTTTCTTATCATTCGGTTTATCAGGATGTGATTAAAGGAACGGTAAAAGATGAAACCGGAGCTCCCCTACCCGGCGTAACCATTACCATAAAAGGTGCTCAGGGTGGAACACAATCCAATAATGCAGGTCAATACAGCATTGCAGCTAAAACCGGTGATGTTCTGGTATTTTCATTTATCGGTTATCAGAGCAAGGAAGTTACCGTGGGTACACAAACTACACTTGATGTAACTTTAGGTCCTGATTCTAAAAACCTGGAGACTGTGGTAGTAACGGCATTAGGTGTTAAAAGGTCCGAAAAATCGTTAACTTACAATACGCAACAGGTTTCGGGCGATGAACTTTCAAAAGTAAAGAGCCCTAATTTAATGAATTCCCTTAACGGTAAGGTTGCCGGTTTAACCATCAGTCCAAGCGCTTCGGGCGTGGGTGGTTCGGCCAAGGTAATTTTAAGGGGAAGCCGCTCTGTTAGTGGCAATAACCAGCCTTTATATGTAATTGATGGTGTGCCGATCAGTAATAATGGTAACGCCAACGGTCAACAGAACAGTATTTTTGGTGGCGGACAAGACGGTGGTGATGGTATTTCAAACCTTAACCCTGACGATATTGCGAGCATTACTGTGTTAGAAGGTGCTTCGGCAGCTGCATTATATGGTAGTCAGGCACAAAACGGTGTTATTTTAATTACCACCAAACAGGGTAAGGCAGGTAAAACCGAAATCGGCTTTTCTTCGGGTGTAACCATTGATAACATTGCTTACGAACCTAAATTTCAGAACAGCTACGGACCAGCATCCGGAACAACAAGGGATAGCTGGGGCGGTACCATCAACAATACCACCGATAATTTAAAAGATTTCTTTAAAACGGGTGTAAATACTTCGAATGCCATTAACCTTTCAGGTGGTTCGGAAATTGCGCAGACCTATTTTTCTTATTCCAATACTTATGCAAGCGGTATCCAACCGGGCAATAAGTTAAACAGGAACAATTTAAACCTGCGCGAAACAGCCAAGTTTTTGAATAATAAATTAACAGTTGATGGGAGTGTAAACTACATCAACCAAAAAATCAATAATAGTCCGTCTTTAGGTCTTTATTTGAATCCTTTACTGGGCTTGTATCTTTTCCCTAGAGGCGTGGATATTACACCTTATAAAGATCAGTATTTATTGGCTGGTAACGAAGGTGCTGCCCGTCAGAACTGGCTGGGTGGTCCTGCTGATATCAACCAAAATCCATGGTGGTTAACCAACCTTAATCCAAATACTTCTACCCGTAACCGTTTCTTATTAAGCGGTAGCATCAAATACGATGTTGCGCCATGGTTAAACATCCAGGTTAGGGGAAATATGGACCGCACTACCGATGATTATGAAAACCGCAGGTACGCTGGTATCGCAACCAATTTCAACTCAACCGGAACAGGCTATCTGGCACAGAGTAACCAAACCTATGTACAGAAATATGTGGATGCGATTGCCAACTTTACAGTGCCAATGACGGGTTCTGACTTTAAGATTAACGGATTGATTGGCGGAAGCATCAACGACCAAAAAACTGCAGGTTTATCTTTAGCGGGTAACCTTTCGGCACCTGATTTCTTCTCGCCGGCAAACACCATCGTTGCTCAACCGGGAACTTTCCCTGGCAATACCTTAACCAATGTGGTGCCCGTTGTTCCTAACCATAGCCAGTTACAGGCCGTATTTGGTAATGCAAACATTTCGTATAAAGATTGGGCTTTCTTAACCGTAACCGGTAGAAACGATTGGTCTTCTAACCTTTCATATACACCAAACGATTCTTATTTCTATCCATCGGTGGGTTTATCGTTCATCGTTTCGCAGATGTTCAAATTACCTGAAGCCATTACCTATGCCAAAGTGAGGGGAACTTATGCCGAAGTTGGAAATACAGTACCTCCGTACCTTACTTTTATCCAGAATACCTTAAAGGCTGATGGTGCATTAAATTTCAACACCAATGCCGCTTTTAGAGAGTTAAAGCCTGAGCGTACAAAATCATTCGAGATTGGTACCGATTTACGTTTCCTTTCTAACCGCATCAATTTTAGCTTTACTTATTATAAAACCAATACCCGTAACCAGTATATCCCTGTAATTGCACCACCAACATCATTGGTATCAACAGGTTATTTAAATGCCGGTAATGTAGAAAACAAAGGTTTCCAGTTTATTTTAGGAGCCGATGTGCTTAAAGGTGATGGTTTAAACTGGAATACTTCGATAAACGGTTCGTTAAACAGGAATAAAATCATTGATATTGCATCAAACGATAAAATCTATAGTGTTGATTTAACCGGAGCTGGCAATACCTCTTACATTTCGAGGTTACAGGTTGGCGGCTCTTATGGCGACATTTATGGCTACACTTTACAGCGTGATGCCCAAAACCGTATCATTTTAGGCGGCGATGGTTCAACTTCTTCTCCATATACGCCGCTTAAAAGTGCCGATTTTAATTACATCGGTAACCCAAATCCAAAATTCCAATTGGGTTGGAACAATAACTTTGGCTATAAAAATTTCAGCTTGAGTTTCCTTCTTGATGGTAAATTCGGTGGTCAGGTATTATCACTTACCCAGGCTTTAATGGATGAAGCAGGTGCTTCTGAAGCAACCGGAATTGCCAGAAACCAGGGTGGTGTTAAAATCGATGGTGTAGATACCAAAGGTAATGCGGTATCAGCAACCATCAATCCTCAGAGTTATTATTCATTTGTTGGCGGAAGAGGAGGCGTATCCGGCGAATATATTTACAGCGCAACAGTAATACGTTTAAGAGAAGCTGCTTTAGGTTATACCCTACCATTAACAGGCAAAACATTTAAAAGTGTTAAATTTTCGGTAACGGGCAGAAACCTGTTTTATATCTACAAAAAAGCACCTTTCGATCCTGAACTTACCATGTCAACCGGAAACGGTTTATCTGGTGTAGATGTGTTCAACCAGCCTGCCACACGCAGTTTAGGCTTCAACTTAAATGTATCATTTTAATCCTATTCAAAAAAAGACATGAAAACTATATATCATAAATCCTCAAATAACAGGATTAAAGGATTGTCTGCTGTTTTGCTGGCATCTTTAATGGCCTTAAATTTTGGATGTACAAAAAACTTTGAAGATTTTAATACCAATCCAAATTCACTATCTTCCGAGCAGAGCGAAGCCCTTTTAAAATCGGCGATAGGACCAATTGAGCAGGAGATTTTCCACAATTACCAGATTGCTCAAAACCTGAGTGCCGATGCCTTTAGCGGTTACATGATGGCCCCCAATCCTTTCGGAGGCATAAACAACATGAACTATTCGCTTAACAACGGATGGAACAGTGCTGGTTTTAACGATCAGTATAATTATGTAATGGCGCCTATTTCTAAAATCGGCCAAAGTGTGGTAAAAACCAAATCGCCCGAAGCCTGGGGTATTTCGCTCCTGGTACAGGTAATGGCCATGAGCAGGGTAACCGATAAATTCGGGCCTATCCCTTATACCACCGCAGGTTCATCGCTGGTATCAACACCTTACGAAAGTCAAAAAGCCGTATACAATGCATTTTTTAAACACATCGATACCGCTGCCAACAATTTACAGGCTTACATCTCTGCAAATCCTGGTAAAACTTCCTTTTTTGGTGTAGGAGACCTGGTATATGCCGGCGATCCGGTAAAATGGTTAAAACTGGCCAACTCGTTACGCCTGCGTTTAGCCTTGCGGATTGTAAAAGCCGACCCAACCACTGCCAAGTTACAGGGCGAAAAAGCGTTAAGTGCTCCCGGTGGTCTGTTAAGCACTGTTGCCGATAATGCAGCTGTAGCACAATCAGGCACCAGGGATAACGATCTTTGGGTAGTTACAGTTGCATACGATGGCGATAATGGCCTGGGTGCAGCATTGCAAACTTATTTAGTTGGTTATAACGATCCACGTTTACCGGTTTATGCAACTCCTGCTAAAGATCCTTTATTTGCAGGTCAGTATATTGGGATTAGATCTGGAGCAAATACCACATTCAGTGGTTTGGGCAAACCAGGTTATAAAACCTATTCGAGCTTAAATTCTACAGATCCGGCCAAATCAGTTATCGGCCAAAAAGCACCACAGATTTTAATGACGGCTGCAGAGGTTTGGTTTTTAAAAGCTGAAGCTGCGTTACGCGGCTGGACAGGATCAGGAGATGCACAAACCAATTACGAAACGGGTATAACTACATCTTTCCAACAATGGAATGTGAGTGCAGGAAGTTACCTTGCCGATGCTACCAACACCCAAACCGCTTATACAGATCCGAAAAACCCTGCAAACAATGCTGCAGCAGTAAGTACAATTACCATTAAATGGGACCCTACAGCTACCAATGAGCAAAATTTAGAGCGTATTATTACCCAAAAATGGTTGGCTATTTTTCCTGATGGACAGGAAGCCTGGAGTGAATACAGACGTACTGGTTACCCTAAATTATTCACTGTAGCCAATAACAACAGCGGCGGAACCATTAATACCCAAACCCAGATCAGAAGATTACCTTATCCATCAACCGAGTATGGAAATGGAAATAAAGACGAAATTCCTAAAGCAATTGTACTTTTAGGCGGGCCAGACAACGGAGGCACCAGATTATGGTGGGACGTTAATAAAGCAAATTTCTAACACACAAATACCCCAGGTAGGATGACGCAAGTTATCCTACCTTTTTTATATCAGCCAATTTCTAACCAAAATTTTAAACCTATGAGAAAACCTACACGTTCCGGCGTTCTGCCGTTAACAGCTTCTACCCTATTATTAGGATAAACATCCATTAAATATCAATATAAAAACGTTTGTAGCGGCTACAAGAGCAAAATCAATTTCTAACCAATTTAAATCAAAAATTATGACAACTACCAAATTGTTAACATGCAAAAATGCAGCAATGGCTGCCGTTTTGTTTTTAACCGTTGCTATCAGCAGCTGTAAGAAAAAAGACATCACTCAGGATGGAACCCTAACCGATCCGTCTATAAAAGAATCTGCTGCATCAACCGAAGCTATCGGTGTAACCGGACCAAAAGGCGTATGTTATGTAGAAGTAAACAATGCCGATATCCGTAATGTAGGCAAATACAAGCTTTCTACCGGGCAACAGTTATTCGATATCGCGATTATTTTCGCTGCCAACATCAATTACAATACCTCAACCCAAAAAGCTGTACTGGGTTTCAATACTAATGTTGCAAACATTTTAAACAACAAAACAACTTACATCAAACCTTTGCAGGATAAAGGCATAAAAGTTTTGCTGTCCATTTTAGGCAATCACCAGGGTGCAGGTTTTTGCAATTTCACCTCTCAGGCCTCGGCCCAGGCATTTGCACAGCAATTGGCCGACGCGGTGAACACTTACGGCCTTGATGGTATCGATTTCGATGATGAATATGCAGAGTATGGTGTTAATGGTACCGGGCAGCCAAATGCAAGCTCGTTTGTGTACCTCGTAACTGCATTGAGGAATTTGTTGCCTAATAAAATCATTTCGTTTTATTATTATGGTCCGGCTGCCTCACGATTATCTTATAATGGCGTTACCGTTGGTTCTAAAATCAATTACAGCTGGAATGCTATTTACGGAACCTATTCTGTACCAAATGTACCAGGATTGGCCAAAGCAAACCTTGGTCCTGCAGCTATTGATATCCAGGCAACCAGCCCATCAACAGCAGCATCATTGGCCACACAAACCGTTAACAATGCTTATGGCATTTACCTTTACTACAATTTACCAAACAGCGATGTGCATACTTATTTATCAGGCATATCGAGCAATTTATATGGTGGTAAAACAACGGTATATGCACCTTAATTTATAATCAGATAATTTTTAACCGCTACAAACATTTCAAGCAGGATGACCTCGGTTGTCCTGTTTTTTTTTTATGATAATTGCTGCACGGCATCAAGCCATTACTGCATTATATCGATTTAGCCATTTGCTTACTAACATACCATTTCTATCTTTGTAACCGTTATCTTTGCACGGATACAGGTATGGGTTAATTAAAGCTGTGATTTTTTCAGGTTCAAAATAACAAACCGTATTCGTTTTTGTCCCTTTTTTGGAATAGGATGTATAAATACACCTGCTGACACTATTTGAAGGTAGAATATAATTTTTAATTTTAAACGCTTAATTTTACCCGAATGGATATCTTATCATACCTTTTAGAACTTTTGCAGCAACGCAAAGAAGTTGGTATTACCGGCCTGGGCACCTTTTATAAAAAGAAATACCCGGGAAGATACGATAAAGAAAAACAAACGTTTTTACCTCCGGGATATACGCTTCAGTTTTCAACCAATATTACCGAAGATCAGGCCCTGGTTGATTTTATTTCCGCTAAAAGGAATATCTCCGGCGAAAGTGCCACTTATTACATTTCACAGTTTGTTGAAGAGGTTAATCAGAAACTCGAACTCGATCACGAGATCGAACTGGAAAAAACAGGCCGCTTATTTTTTACTGAGCAGGGACTGGATTTCGAACCGATAAAAAACATCAATTACGGCTCCGAATTTTATGGTTTGCCTGCTTTGCCCGAAACTGTAACAGAAGAAATAAAAGCAGATTTACCAAAAGAGGAGGACAAAGTATACGATGAAATTGCCGAGGCACCGGCTGCACCTTCTCCGTTCGAAAATAAATCTTACCACCATCCGGTAATCGAAAATGTAGAACTGGATGAAGTTAAAGATGATCTTAAACATACCTTAAAACATTCAGAAATTGCTGCTGAAGGAATCACCGAGGCGCCTGAATTTATAAAGGAGCAGCATGAAGAACATCCGAACCGTTTTGGCCATACGCCAGAATCGGAAGTAGAAAATGTTGCTGCCGAACACCACGCGGTTGAAACCACTCCAGCTACCGAAACAGAAAATGATGTAGAAACCCCGGAAGATACAACAGAACCTGAAGTAGAAAATCGTGCTGAAGAAGAGCAGCCTGCTGAAAGCATTCCTTTTGTTGAAACAGAAAATGATTCAGAAGTTACTCAAGATAAGGACTTAGCTGAAACAGCAACTATTGATGATGAGCCTGCAGCAGTTGAGGTTCCTGAATCTGTTGTGGAGCAGCATGAAGAAAACCCGGGACGTTTTGGTCATACCCCAGAAGCTGAACTGGAAAATAATCCTTCTGAATCTATCGAAACAGTAACTCCCGAACCAGTTGTATCACCACAAAGAGAATATTCGAGCCGTTTTTCACTTAGGCCAGAAACCGAAGAGCCAAAAACTTACATTAATTTAGAGGAAGAAGCCAAATATAATGAACCGGTAACAGAAGTGCCTGCATTTATTAAAGAACAGCATGCCGAGCATCCGAACCGTTTTGGTCACGATCCGATTATACACGATCAGGAACCACAGCCTGGCATGTCTACCTGGTTAAAAGTAACCATTGTTATTTTGATTCTGGTAATTGTTGCAGCCATTACCTACCTGGTTAAACCTGAGCTTTTTAATGGAAAAACCGAAGCAGCAAAACCAGCACCCGTGGTTATCGATTCTCCAAAAGTAGCCGTTGATTCGGCCAAAATAAAAAGAGATTCTATCGCCAAAACCGATAGCATTTTAAAGGCCAACCAGGTTCAGAAAAAAGCCGACTCAGATAAAAAAGCAGCGGTTAAAACGGTTGAAAAACCAGTGGTTGCTCCACCTGTTGAAAAACCAAAAGAAGATAAGATTGTACCAAACACCGGTCCTTCTACGTTTTATGTTATTGCAGCATCATTCCAATCAGAAAAAAAAGCGTTTGTATTTGTTAAGCAAATGGAAAAAATCGGTTTAAAAGCAGAAATTGCCAGCGTGCCGGGCCGCTTAAAAAAGGTAAGTATAGCGAGCTTTCCATCTGAACAGGAAGCACTGAAACAAAAAAATATCTTACAGGAAAAACTTAAAGGAAAAGGATATTTCGTACAACAAAAACACAACACACAACCATAATGATAACTTTATTAATTCAAGACACCACACAAGCATTACAAGATACCGCAAATGCGGTAAACCAGGCAGTAACACAACCACAGGAGCAACTACATTTTATCGACCTGCTTTTTAAAGGCGGTTGGGTAATGATCCCTCTTGCTTTTTTAGCCTTTTTAGCCTTGATTATTTTTGTTGAACGCTATTTAACCATAAAAAAAGCAACTAAAGATGAAGCTAATCTTATGGTTCAGGTGAGGTCTTATATTCAGTCCGGAAATCTGGATGGTGCCATGTCGCTTTTAAGGAATAACAATTCTCCCCTTTCGCGCATGTTGCAAAAAGGTTTAAAACGTATCGGCCGCCCCATTAAGGATATTGAAGGAGCCATTGAAAACGTAGGTAAATTAGAGGTTTCCAAACTGGAAAAAAACATCAGCATATTAGGTATTGTGGCCGGTATTGCGCCAATGCTTGGTTTCGTGGGAACCATTGTTGGGGTAATTACCATCTTCCACCAGGTATCCATCAAAGGTGCGATTGAAATCGGGACCATTTCCGGCGGTTTATACACTAAAATGATCACTTCTGCAACCGGATTGATTATCGGTATTATTGCTTACGTATTGTATCACATTTTAAACATTATGGTGGAGAAAATCATCCTTAAAATGGAAACTGATGCAATTGATTTTATTGATTTACTAGAAGAACCGGGCAAATAATGAATTTACGCAAAAGAACAAAAGGATCGGTAGAAGTACATACTTCAGCGTTGAACGATATTATGTTCTTCCTGATGCTGTTTTTCCTGTTGGCCTCAGCTGTGGTAAATCCTACCGTAGTTAAATTATTGTTGCCACAATCATCAAGCGGACAACAATCAACCGCCAAAAAAGCGGTTACAGTTACCATAGACGAAAACCTGAAATATTTCGTTGAAAAGAAACCGGTAAGTATCGAAGAACTGGAGCCAACATTGGCTTCATACCAAAAACTGGCACCAGATATGACCATTCTTTTATATGTATCGCGTAACGTAACTTATCAGGATGGATTTGTGGTAAACGATATTGCCAATAAATTAAAATTAAAACTTGTTGTAGCCGTTGAGCCTAAAAAATAATGAACTACAAAGCGCAAAATATACCTCATCAGGAAAACAACTACCCTAAGGCCATTGCGATAGCAAGCGGTATTATGGGCTTCCTGTTGTTGATCAGTTTTTTTATTGTGATTGGTTCGTTCCAGCCACCTGAAGAACTGGGTATGGGTGGTATGGTAGTAAATTATGGAACTTCGGCTGAAGGTATGGGCGATGATTATACCAGTATTGAAGAACCTTCAGCAGATCCAAATGCGAACGGTAAAGCACCCGAAAAAGTAACACCGGAAGAAAAAGTTACACCAACTACCACCACCGAAAGCAGCAATAAGGAAATCCAGACACAAAATACCGAGGATGCGATTGCCGTTAATACCAAAACAACTACGAAACCAACTAAAGCTGCGCCAACTACGGTAACAGAAGATAAGCCTGCCAAACCGGTAATCAACCAAAATGCACTTTACAAAGGCAAAAAGAGCACCGGGCAAGGTCAGGGAGATGGAACAGGCACAACAGCCGGAAACCAGGGTTCGGTTAACGGCGATCCCCTATCCAACAATTATGGCGAAGGTGGTTCGGGATTTGGCAATAAACCCATTGCATTAAGGCACTTCTCTAACCTAGTAGTTCCTCAGGACGACGGTCAGAAAACCGGCAGGGTGGCCATCCGGATTTATTTCAACAAAAACGGTGATATCATCAGGGCCAATCAGGAGCTTAAAGGCTCTACCATTACCGATACCGAACTGGTAAACAAATGTATTAAAGCTGTAATGGAATCTTCGTTAAGTAAAACCGAAGTTGGCGGCGATAACCAAACCGGTGTAGTAGTCTTCAACTTTAAAGTGAAGTAAAGTTTAAAACATAATATTTATTTGCCAAGGTCTGTGTTTTCACAGACCTTTTTTATTTCCCGCGCCGTGGTCTGTGTCCACACAGATCGCCTTATTGGGTTTTAACCACAGATGCACATAGATAAACACGGTTTTATATCTGTGTGCATCCCCGCCTGAACGGCAGGGCAGGCTTTTTATCTGTGGTTAAACATCTCAACTACCTGTAATATGCTCTGTGAGGATACAGACTAAGCTTTTGCCATGGTCTGTGTCCTCACAGACTACGGCACAAACTTCCGAAGTTCTCCCCCATCTTTGCCTTTAAAAACTTCGGAAGATGAGCCCAATCACTTATATTTGACGCACATTATGAACTACCAACAAACGCTAGATTTTTTATACAGTAAACTGCCCATGTTTACCCGCGTTGGCGCATCTGCCTTTAAAAAAGATTTAACCAATACCATCATTTTATGTGAAGCTTTGGATAATCCGCAGGATAAATTCAAAAGCATCCATGTGGCGGGAACTAATGGAAAAGGATCAACCTCGCACATGCTGGCATCTGTATTACAATCGCAGGGTTATAAAACCGGCTTGTATACTTCGCCACATTTAAAAGATTTCCGCGAGCGCATCCGCATCAACGGAAAAATGATCAGCAAATCGGAAGTGGTTTCCTTTGTAAAAGAACAGCAAAAACTCATCGAAAAAACCGAGCCTTCATTTTTTGAAGTAACCGTTGCCCTGGCATTCGATCATTTTGCCAAACACCAGGTTGATGTAGCGGTAATTGAAGTGGGTTTAGGTGGGAGATTAGACTCAACCAACATCATCACACCAGAGATTTCGGTCATCACCAACATCAGCCTCGATCACATGAACATGTTGGGCAATACCCTTGCCGAAATTGCGGGTGAGAAAGCCGGGATTATTAAAAAGAACATCCCGGTAGTCATCGGCGAAACGCAGGAAGAATCTGCACCGGTTTTTATCAAAAAAGCCAAAACGGAGTCTGCTCCTATTGTTTTTGCAGATAGCTTATTAACCGCGCAGGATTTTAAACTCAAAAACAGTAAACTTTCCCTATCCGTTTATCAAAACGGTAAAATCAAGTACAAAAATCTTCAAAGCGACCTTACCGGAGTTTATCAACACAAAAATATTTTAACTGTTTTAGAAACCTTAGCTGTGCTGAACGAAAAAACCAGTATTAAAGCCAATGAGGATAGCATTTACAAAGGTATCAGCTCAGTTAAAAAACAAACGGGTTTACAGGGGCGCTGGCAAACGTTAGGCAAAAACCCATTGGTAATCTGCGATACGGGCCATAACGAAGCCGGAATTAGCGAAGTGATCAAAAACATTGCACAAACCCCATATCAAAACCTGCACATCGTTTTCGGTATGGTAAACGATAAAGATATTTCGAAAGTATTATCCCTGATGCCCAAAAATGCAACCTACTATTTTTGCAAACCGGATTTAGAGCGTGGTTTAGCTGCCGAAACATTAAAAGAACAGGCAGCAGCATTTAACTTAAACGGAAAAAGTTATGCATCAGTAGCTGAAGCAAAAGCAATGGCCATTCAATCAGCCGGTATAAAAGACCTGGTTTTTATCGGTGGAAGTACATTTGTGGTGGCCGAAGCGATATAAAATCTTTACATAAACTTCAAAATATCTTCACCCAAAAGTTATTACTTTAGCCCTTTAACTAAAACACCATGAAGAAAATTTCCCATTTAATCTTTTCCCTCTCAATTGTTTCGATCTCCATTGCCTCCGCTCAAACCAAAAAACCTGTAGCGGCACAAGCCAAAGCTTTTCCTGCTGAAGTAGCACGACCTAAACTGGTGGTTGGTTTAGTGGTTGATCAGATGCGTTGGGATTACCTATACCGTTACTATAACCGCTATACAAACGGTGGTTTTAAAAGATTAATTAATGAGGGTTTTTCAGTAGAAAATACGTTTATCCCTTACACGCCAACTTATACCGCCTGCGGACACACCTGCATTTATACTGGTTCAGTTCCTGCCGTTCATGGTATAATCGGTAACGATTGGTACGATCCTGAAACCAAAAAGAATGTATATTGTACCGAAGATTCATCGGTATCTACTGTAGGTAGTACGCCATCTTCTGAGGGTAACATGTCGCCTAAAAATATGTTGACGACTACCATTACCGACGAATTAAGGCTTGCAACCAATTTCAGGGGTAAAGTAATTGGTATTTCATTAAAAGACAGGGGTTCTATCCTTCCTGCCGGCCATGCTGCAAATGCTGCTTACTGGTATCAGGGCAGTACCGGAAACTGGATTACCAGTACTTATTACATGAAAGAAGTACCCACCTGGATTGCCGATTACAATAAACTAAAACTGGCAAACAAGTTTTACGCAAAAAACTGGGAAACTTTATACCCGCTCAATACTTATGTAAACAGTACTGCTGATGAGAAAGCTTACGAAGGCAAACAGAGCACATTTCCACACCAGTTAACCCAAAACGTTGATAAAAATTTCGACGCCATCAGAAGCACACCGTATGGCAATACCATCACTTTGGATCTTGCTAAACTGGCCATCCTTTCAGAAGATTTAGGACAGGATAACATTACCGATTTCTTAGCGGTAAGCTGTTCATCTACTGATTATGTTGGTCATGCTTACGGTCCGAATTCAGTTGAGGCAGAAGATACTTATTTACGCTTGGATAAAGATTTCGAAGAATTTTTCAACTACCTCGATAAAAAAGTTGGTAAAGGCAATTACACCGTATTTTTAACCGCCGATCATGGTGCTGCACACGTACCGGGCTTTATGCAGGAGAACAAATTACCTTCAGGTGTAGTGAGCGACCGCGATATTGCAAGCAAATTAAATGCTTATTTAAATGATAAATTTAAGGTGAATAATGTGGTGTTAAAATCGCAGAACAACCAGATCATTTTCGATCACGACAAAACCGATAAGGGTGATGTGAGTTTCGATGTAATTAAATCTGCATCAGTTGAATTTTTGAAAAGGTTAGATGGTTTCCAAAATGCAGTTGATATTGCAAAAATATCGCAGTCTACCCTACAGGAAATCCAGAAAAAAATGATTACCAATGGATACAATGCACGCAGAAGCGGCGATATTTATTATGTTTTACAGCCAAACTGGTTTAATGGTGGCAGCACCGGTACCACGCATGGCAACTGGAACCCTTACGATTCGCACATTCCATTGGTATTTATGGGCTGGGGAGTTAAACCGGGCGCAACCAACAAAATGCACTACATGACCGATATTGCACCAACACTGGCTGCACTATTACACATCCAAACCCCGAACGGAACCGTTGGAGAACCCATAACAGAAATCACCAATAAATAATATTTAAAAACTATGCCCACCAGCATAGTTTTTTTGTTTTAACACAGCCAGAATAATGAAGAACCGCTAAGATGATCTTAAGTAACTTAGGTGCTGACAAAAAAAGGAGACAGCTAGTTATTCTGAACCACCTTAGTCACCTGAGCACACCTGAGATTCTATATTGTAGTTTCGATTTGCATCTTATATGATCTCAAATGTCTTATATGGTGAATAAAGAGCAACGTCATCTCAACTGAAGCGGAATGGAGAGAATTACCAATAAATAATCTTAAAAAACTATGCCCACCAGCATAGTTTTTTTTTTGTTTTAACACATCCAGATAATGAAGAACCCCTAAAATGATCTTAGGTAACTTAGGTGGTGAAAAAAAAGGAGACAGCTAGTTATTCTGAACCACCTTAGTCACCTGAGCACACCTGAGATTCTATATAGCAGCTTCGATTTGCAGCTTATATGATCTCAAATGTCTTATATGGTGAAATAAGAGCAACGTCATTTCAACTGAAGCGGAATGGAGAGATCTAATTCGAGATAGATTTCTCGACTTCGCTACACTACGCTCGAAATGACGGGTTGAGGGAAGAACCACTTTCATTGGCAGAGTTAAAAAAAGTTACGTCATCTCTACCGGAACGCAGTGGAGCGGAGAGATCTACCTCGAGATAGATTTCTCGGCTACGTTTTACTTCGCTCGAAATGACGGTAATTTGTGGTAATCTCCAATTTTCTCTATTTTAGATCATGTCAACATACACCGCCACCAAACTCACCCCCATGCTTGAATCGCATGATATGCAGGCAACCTTAACATTTTACACCAAAGTATTAAACTTTACCTGTGATGCACAATTCGACGATTTGAGCTGGTTAACCCTCAGCAAAGATGGCATAGAAATTATGTTCTCCACCCCTAACCCGCACCGAAACATTCCAAAACCGATTATGAGCGGTTCCCTATACATCAAAACAAACGAGGTGGCTGCTTTATGGGAAAGTTTAAAAGATCAATGCGAAATCTGCTATCCATTAGAAGATTTTGATTATGGCATGAGGGAATTTGCCATTTATGACAATAACGGTTATTTACTACAATTTGGGCAGGAATTATAACTGAACCAAAAGCCATAACGGTATAGGGTATTCGTGCTTTAAGCTGCTTAATTTAGTACATTTGCATCACCAAATATTTGGAACAGGGATTGATATTTTTCAGTACAAAACAATCCTTTAAATCCCATAGTATGCAACAAGTAGAAATATATAAGCCTAAAAATAAAATCCGTTTTGTAACAGCTGCGTCCCTTTTCGATGGTCACGATGCAACCATTAACATCATGCGTCGTATCCTTCAGTCTTCAGGGGCCGAAGTAATCCATCTGGGCCATAACCGGTCGGTTGATGAAGTGGTAAACTGTGCCATTCAGGAAGATGTTCAGGGTATTGCCATGACTTCCTACCAGGGGGGACATATCGAATATTTCAAGTACATGTACGATCTGTTGCAGGAACGAGGATCAGGCCATATTAAAATATTCGCAGGCGGTGGTGGTGTAATCCTGCCTTCTGAAATTGAAGAACTACAGGCTTACGGAATTTCTAAAATCTACTCACCTGATGATGGCCGCAAAATGGGTTTACAGGGCATGATTAACGATATGCTCATCCAAACCGATTTCATCACCAAAACCCATATCACCAACGAGCTCGAAACCATCCCGACAAAAGATATTAAAGCCATCGCCGGGGCCATTACCGTTGCAGAAAATGATCCCGAAGGCGCTCAAAAATTTGTTGACGAATTAAAGAAACTTTCCAAAAATAACACTGCCCCTATTTTGGGTATCACCGGAACCGGTGGTGCCGGAAAATCATCATTGGTAGATGAACTGGTACGCCGTTTTCTGGTAGAAGTGAAAGATAAAACGCTAGCCATTATCTCTGTCGATCCTTCCAAAAGAAAAACAGGTGGAGCCTTACTGGGCGACCGTATCCGGATGAATGCCATCAATAACCCGAGGGTATACATGCGTTCGTTAGCCACACGGCAGGCAAATCTGGCCCTATCCAAAAACGTTCAGGAAAGTATCGATATCTGCAAAGCTGCCGGTTACGATTTAATTATTATAGAAACGTCGGGTATTGGGCAATCCGACACCGAAATTACCGAACATTGTGATGTTTCCTTGTATGTAATGACCCCTGAGTTCGGAGCAGCTACCCAGCTCGAAAAAATCGACATGCTTGATTTTGCTGATCTCGTGGCGATCAATAAATTCGATAAACGTGGTGCTTTGGATGCCTTGCGCGATGTACGCAAACAATACAAGCGCAATCATAACATTTTCGACGCCAAAGATGATGATATTCCTGTTTATGGCACCATGGCTTCGCAGTTTAACGATCCGGGCATGAACAACCTCTTTGTGGCCCTAATGGAACAGATCAAACACAAAACCGGAACCGATTTTAAGGCTAAAATGGAGTTAACATCCGATCAATCCGAAAAAATATACATCATTCCACCCGATCGTATCCGTTACCTGGCAGAAATTGCCGAAGCAAGCCAAACCTATAACGAATGGGTAGATAAACAGGCTACCATTGCCCGTAAAATGTATCAACTCAAAGGCGTAATCGATTTATTGGGCGATAGTAATTCCCCGATCATTGAAGGGGGTTCGCAAGACGAGGTGTCAAAAAGCCTAAATGCAACTTACAGTTTCTTCGAAGAACAACTCGATGGCGAATGCAAGCGTTTACTCCGCCAATGGCCCGAAACCAAAAGGGCTTACAAAGAAGAATTTTTCATTTATAAAGTCCGCGATAAAGAAATAAAACAACCCCTTTTCTACGAATCGCTTTCCAAACTGAATATCCCCAAAGTATCCTTACCGAGATATGAAGATTGGGGAGATATTTTAAGGTGGTTACTAACTGAAAACCTTCCGGGCGAATTTCCTTATGCAGCAGGTGTATTCCCGTTAAAAAGAGATGGCGAAGACCCTACTAGGATGTTTGCCGGAGAAGGCGGCCCCGAACGGACCAATAAACGTTTCCATTATGTATCATTAGGTCAGCCGGCACACCGCCTATCTACCGCTTTTGATTCTGTTACCCTTTATGGAGAAGATCCGCATGTGCGACCTGATATTTATGGAAAAATCGGTAATTCGGGTGTAAGTATTGCCACTTTGGATGATGCCAAAAAATTGTATTCCGGGTTCGATCTTTGTGCGCCATCAACTTCTGTATCCATGACCATTAACGGACCAGCGCCAATGTTACTGGGCTTTTTTATGAATGCCGCCATCGATCAGCAATGCGAAAAGTACATCATTGAAAACGATCTGATCAAAGAAGTTCAGGCTAAAATCGATGCGATATACAAGGCAAAGAACATTGAAAAGCCCTCATACAACGGCACATTACCAGAGGGCAATAATGGTTTAGGTTTAATGCTTTTGGGCGTTACCGGCGATCAGGTTTTACCAGCTGATGTTTATGCCCCTATCAGGGCTAAAGCCATCAGTTCGGTTCGTGGAACCGTTCAGGCCGATATTTTAAAAGAAGATCAGGCACAAAATACCTGTATTTTCTCTACCGAATTTGCACTGCGGATGATGGGTGATATCCAGAAATACTTTATCGATGAAAAAGTGCGAAATTTCTATTCTGTATCCATTTCGGGGTATCACATTGCCGAAGCGGGTGCCAATCCCATTTCTCAGCTGGCCTTTACCCTAAGCAACGGTTTTACCTTTGTAGAGTATTATTTAAGCCGGGGCATGCACATTGATGATTTCGCTCCAAACCTGTCTTTCTTCTTCTCCAATGGTATTGATCCAGAATATGCCGTTATCGGCAGAGTAGCGAGAAGAATCTGGGCTAAAGCGATAAAAAATAAATATAAAGGAAACGATCGCTCACAGAAGCTTAAATACCATATTCAAACTTCAGGACGCTCGTTACATGCCCAGGAAATCGATTTTAACGATATCCGTACCACTTTGCAGGCGTTATATGCCATATACGACAATTGTAATTCGCTGCACACCAATGCCTATGATGAAGCCATTACTACACCTACCGAAGAATCGGTGAGACGGGCAATGGCCATCCAGTTAATTATTAACAGGGAATTAGGCCTTGCCAAAAATGAAAACCCGCTACAGGGCGCTTTTATCATCGAAGAATTAACTAATCTGGTAGAAGAAGCGGTACTGGCCGAATTTAAACGGATAAACGATCGTGGAGGCGTTTTAGGAGCCATGGAAACCATGTACCAGCGTGGAAAAATCCAGGAAGAGAGTCTGTATTACGAAACCCTGAAACATACCGGCGAATATCCGATTGTAGGCGTAAATACCTTTTTAAACAAGAATGGCTCCCCTACAATTGTTCCCGGTGAAGTAATCCGTGCCACTGAAGAAGAGAAACAGTACCAAATTTCGGCATTGCAGAAATTCCAGGACCGTAATGCCGATCGTTCAGCAGATTTATTAAAACAACTCCAAAAATCGGCCATCGCAGGCGATAACATTTTCGAACAGCTGATGGAAATCTGTAAAATTTGTTCACTAGGACAGATCAGTAAAGCACTTTACGAAGTTGGCGGCCAGTACAGGAGGAACATGTAAATGAGAACACTTTTATTAGGCTTGCTGCTATTCTTTTCGGTTAAAATCTGGGCAATAAAACCTCCTGGTTCGTCTTATATTCTGGTGTTGGGCGTTGCCCAGGATGGTGGTTATCCGCACATGGGTTGCCAGAAAAACTGTTGCAAAATGACATGGAAAGATGCTAATTGAGAAAAAACGTAGTTTCTCTTGCTTTAGTTGACCCCATCAATAAAAAATGGTGGCTTTTTGAAGCTACGCCAGATATTAAACAGCAATTGCAGGATTTTAAAACAAAAACCAATAATGTTTATCCCTACCTTCCCGAGGGTATTTTTATCACCCATGCCCACATTGGCCATTACACCGGTTTAATGGAATTTGGAAGAGAAGTAATGGCAACTACAGCTTTAAAAGTTTATGTGCTTCCTAAGTTAAAATCTTTTCTCGAGCAGAACGGTCCCTGGAGCCAGTTGGTAAAGCTTAATAATATTAATATCATACCGTTAACTGCAGATCAGGCTATTGATATCTCAAACAATAAAATAACGGCTTTCACTGTTCCTCACCGCGACGAATTTTCGGAAACAGCAGGTTTTAAAATCGAAACATCAACGAAAAAGTATCTCTTTATCCCCGATATTGATAAATGGAGCAAATGGAATAAAAACATCATCGATGAGGTGAAGCTGGTGGATATTGCCATGTTAGATGCAACTTTTTACAGCAATACCGAGCTTGGCAACAGGCCGATTGCCGAAGTGCCTCATCCACTGGTAACCGAAACAGAAAACCTTTTCAGTAAAGAAGATCGTAATATAAAAGGTAAAATCTTTTTGATCCATTTTAACCATACCAACCCATTGCTTTGGGATAATCTCACCCAAAAACAGGTTTTAAAAAATGGTTTTAACATCGCAAAACAGGGAGATGTTTATCATCAAACAAACTATTTCAAACGGCCGCTATTTCGAGTGACGTAAATAAAAGCATCGTCATCTCGACTGGAGCGCAGCGGAACGGAGAGATCTATCTAGTGACAGATTTCTCGACTGCGTTGCACTCCGCTCGAAATGACGCCGCAGAAGGAAAACTTTGGCCGAGATCATTAACACGCATAAAAAAAGCCCCGATGAAAATCGGGGCTTCCATATATCAATTTAATTGCTCTTATCCGGCAATCCAGCTAAATTTATAATCAATCGTTGGGTTTTTCATCCGTTCAGCAACACGTAACAAACGCGAAGGTAAAGCCATAATATAATCGCGGGCTTTTTCACCAGCTTCATTTAAATCTTTCATACCTTCAATTTTCCAGTCTTCAATTAACTGTTGCATAATTTCAACATAATCAATCGCGGTATAAACACCTAAACGCTGCGCAGCATCGGTAAAGTGACCAAAAGTCTGACCGATTTTCAAGCCTACTTCACGTAAGAAATGTGCCGGCATTACAATTTTTTTACGCATCATATCTTCAAAAGCCAGCATCGCTTCACTTGGATCAACCTCAAAAATACGGTTCATAAAATCTTTGTAAGCTTTAGCATGTCTTGCTTCATCAGAAGCGATAACACCACACATTCTGGATAATAACGTATCACCATCCTTTTTAGCTAAAGAAGCTACCCTTCTGTGCGAAATATTGGTTGCCATCTCCTGAAAAGAAGTGTAAATAAAGTTACGGTATGGATCGTGCCCTGTACCGATGTCAAATCCATCAGCAATTAGGTATTGGGTAGAAATCTCCATCTGGCGCATATCAACACGGCCAGAGAGGTATAAATATTTATTCAATAAATCACCATGGCGGTTTTCCTCTGCAGTCCAGTGTCTGTTCCACTTCATCCATCCACCATCTTCCTTCATGCTTGGCCCCTGCACCATGGCTAACCACGATTCGTAAGTAGGCAAGGCTTCTTCAGTAATAGTATCGCCGATCAATACAGCCACTAAATCGTAAGAAAGATCCTTTGCATTGTCCCTTAATATTCTAATGTCCTGATAAAATGTATCGCTGGTAGAATCGGGAAGAAAATCAGATGGTTGCCAGTTAGTATCGATTGGTTTAAGATAGGTGTCCATCATCTCCAGCATATACTTTTCTATATGCACCATTACTTCCCTTCTTTTATCTGCAAAAAAACTCATTATTCTTGTTTATATATTGTTAACAACAAAGATAACCAAATATTGCGGCAAACCACATGATATTAGCATATTTAGCACTAAATCGATCTTAATTGCGCTCTAAATTATCAACAACTGCTTAAATGAGTTTACACAAGGTTTACAGATTGGTTAAACTAAGCCAGACACTAAAGTCTTATATTTTTTTTGAAGCGCAATTGCCGTGCTTATCGGTTGGTTCCTGTCCTGCTGTACGCTTTCCCGATGAAAAATCGGGACCGCTTCCATCAGGGCTATTTAACCTGGGATAGAAGTATGATGGAAGATGTAAAATGGATGATGGAATGTTCTCTGCGGC
>NZ_QNQU01000032.1 GCF_003315595.1 Pedobacter miscanthi
CTTAAAATTTGTTTTTATCATAACAATCATCTCGACTGGAACGCAGTGGAATGCCTGCCCGTACAGGCGGGGAGAGATCTATCTCGAGATAGATCTCTCGACTACGTTGCACTCCGCTCGAAATGACGATAGCTTTGGGAAGTTAGAGGGAGAGGCTTTCTGTCAGAAATAATGACTTATGCACTAAATTAGCCTTCAGGATTTACAATTCTATATTGATGATACAGCCTTTTTGCTATAAAATATTCAGCTCTTTTTCGCGGTAGCGCGAAAGCGATTCGTGTTCTACATCCAGTTCTGTAATCAGGTAGCTGATGCTTTCTATCGGGCAAACCCTTAAACGTAGGGCAATATCCAGTTTCTCTGATATACACAATACACCTGTTCTTTTTGCGCAGGCCAGCATCGCTTTTTTAAGCTGGTTAATTTCCCAGTATGTATCTGTTAAACCTTCTTCGGGATGGATGGCGCTGGTACCCATCAAACATAAATCGGCCTTTATTTCCGATAGCTGTGTAATTACCTGTCCGCCGTAGGTAACCTGTGAGTTTTTAGAAAACAGCCCGCCAATCAAAATCACTTCTATATTATTGTATTTGGCCAGTTCTACTGCCACCAGCGGACTAATGGTAAAAAATGTGGCCGACAAACCCTGGGGAAGCAGTTTAACAAACTCTAAAATTGTGGTTCCGCCACCTGTTAAAACCACCATACCATCTTTAATCAGCTGAACCGCTTTTTTCCCAATCGCAATTTTACTGTCCCTGGCATAAACTGTGCTGTCGTCAAAAGAACTGTGGTACGATTTGGATAAAGCCCCCCCATGAACCTTATAAAGCAGGTTTTCATCAACAAGTTCCTGTAAATCCCTTCTGATGGTATCTTCCGAAACATTAAGCAATTGTACCAGATCGGATGTTAAAACCCGGTTGTGCAGGTTAATCTGGCGCATAATGAAGTCGTGGCGTTCTTTTTTCAGCATAGTAGATGTTTTGGTTTTAAACGAAAGTATAAAAGTTTTTTAGATTTTTTAAATGTTGCGCGTTTTTGCGTGTTTTTGCAATAAAATATTGTATATCTGTGTAATAAATCTGTTCTATTTGTTTTTATTGTCATAAACATTCAGCATATTTACTTAACTAACATCAAAACTGCGTGAATTTGCGTGTTTTTGCTGTCCGGAAAACAAACTACAACCTGTAACTAAATTCTTACTGACTAATTATGATGAAAAAACTACTTTTTAGTTTTATCGGTATCATTATGCTGTCTGCTCAAATTTTTGCGCAACAGATAATCATTACCGGTAAGGTCAGCTCTGCTGACGGGCCCGTTCCCGGGGTCTCCATTCGGGTAAAAGGAAACACTACGGTGTCACAAACCGATAACAGCGGGAACTATTCCATCAAAGCATCAAAAACCGATGTGCTGGCATTTTCTTACGTAGGTTATAAAACTATTGAGAAAGCTGTAGGTGCCAGTACTGTTATTAATGTTACCCTTTTAGCTGATGCCGGTAACCTGAACGAGGTGGTGGTAACGGCTTATGGGATTGACCGTGATGTTAAATCGCTGGGTTATTCTACCCCAAAAGTTTCGGGGGCAGAAGTGGCAGAAACACAGCGGAACGATTTTTTTGGTGGTTTACAGGGGCGTGTTCCTGGTTTATCCATCAATAGCACAAACGGAAATCCCGGGGCTTCTGCGCAGATCGTGCTCCGTGGTTTTGTATCCATCAGTGGCGATAACAATGCGTTGATTGTGGTAGATGGTGTGCCAATCAATAACAGTACGTTGAACCAGACCCGCGAGCTCGTATCCGGTGCAGCAAACAGGGATCAGGATTATTCGAACAGGGGTATGGATATCAACCCCAACGATATCGAAAGTTATGTGATTATGAAAGGGCCCGAAGCTACCGCATTATACGGAAGTGCTGGTGCCAGTGGTGCCATTTTAATTACAACCAAAAAAGGTAAAGCCGGTCGTGGAAGTATCAATTACAGTAATTCCTTCAGAGTGGAAGAGCTGAATAAATTTCCTGAAATACAGACCAAATACAATACAGGTGCTTCCAATGGTGTTTACGATGGAGGTTCTTCTAACTTCTTTGGTCCTGCATTTTTGCCTAATACCCCACTCTATGATAACATCCACAACTTTTTTGAAACAGGATTTACGCAAAAACACAATTTATCATTTGAGGGCGGAACCGATAAGTTCTCTTACCGCTGGTCTAACGAGTACACGGATTCTAAGGGGACCATTCCAACTACCAGTTATTCAAGGATCTCTTCCCGTATTACGGCCGTTGGTACCATTTCTCCTGTTTTAAAATTAACAACTACTTTCAACTACATTAATTCTAACAACGATAAAGCAAATAAAGGTGCTAATGGCTCATTGCTGCAGTTAATGCGCTTTAGCTCGGCGTATGATGTTCAGGATTATCAGGATGCGAATGGAAACCGGGTTTTACACCTCGCCAGCATTTATTCAGAGTTCGATAATCCCCTTTGGGACGTGGTGAAAAACGTGAACAACGATAAGGTTAACCGTATCATCGCCAATACCAATGTAGAATTAACGCCCCTAAAATGGTTACGGATTAATGGTATTCTTGGGGCAGATGTTGCCAATACTAAAGGTTTATCGGTTTATCATGCCCAGTCTTACCGTGGTTCGGGTTCGGCTGCTGCACCAACGGGGGGAACAGTGATGACTTACAGTCAGTTGGCAAAGGTGTTTAATGGATCATTAACCGCTACAGCGAAACATAAATTCGGCGATTTTAACAATACTTATGTTATCGGGGCTACGTTTAACGATTACAATTCTACCACCGACTCGCAACGTGGTACAAATATGTACGATCCGAATTTTTACAGCATCAATAATACCTTGCCTACCACACAGCGTACCTTAACCTATGTAAACCGTTACCGTACCGTAGGCGCTTTTGCGCAGGCCATTATGGGTTACAAAACTTTAGTGTACTTAACACTGTCGGGCCGTGTTGATGGGGCTTCGCGCCTGATGCCGAACAATCCTTATTTTGCCTATCCATCGGCCAGTTTAGCCTTTAATTTTACTGATCTTGCCAGTGTTAAAACGGCTTTGCCCTGGCTGGATAATGGAAAGTTAAGAGCTTCTTACGCTTTAACAGGTAAAGAGCCCTGGAGGGAATATTCAACAGGCACAAATTATGAGGCCAAAAGATTTACTGGCGGAGGCTACGCCTATTCGTACTATGGTGGTAATCCTAATTTAAAACCTGAGGTATCTGAAAATTTCGAAATTGGTACAGAAATGCAGTTCCTGAAAAACAGGATTGGTTTGGATTTTAACTATTACAATTTGTTGAGTAAAGATCAGATCATTAATCCGCGTTTAAGTTATGGTACCGGTTTTGTTTTAGAGATGATGAATGGTGGTACGGTGCGTAACCGAGGTATCGAAGTGCAATTAACCGGTAACCCGATCAAGGGAAAAGATTTTAACTGGAACACCACTTTCAACTTTACACGCAACCGTGGGGTGGTATTGTCGCTGGCAAACGAACTTCCTGAACTTTACGAATCTGATACCTGGGTGGTTGGCGATATCAGGAGTGCCGTACATCCCGGTTATAGTACAGGTGCCATCAGCGGAACCAGGTTTGCCCGTAACGATAGGGGCGATATTCTGATCAACACATCATCAGGTCTGCCTTCCGTTACCGATACCCAGTTTTATCCCATCGGCGACAGAAACCCGAAATTTACACTTGGTTTTGTAAACAGGTTCAGCTACAAGGGTTTTAATCTTTCCTTCTTATGGGATTTCAGGTATGGTGGCGATGTGGTAAATGGTACCGAATATGCCTCATACATTAAAGGAATCAGCTTAAAAACATTGGACAGGGAAGTGCCTCGGGTAATTACAGGAGTGCTGAATGATGGTTTGCAGAATACGGCCAATCCTACTGTAAACACCATTTCTGTAACACCTTATTATGCCTCAAATTATTATTCTTTAAACGTAGCACCCGAGATGTTTGTGGAAAGAAACATCAAAACCCTCCGTTTGAGAGATGTGACCCTGGCTTACGATTTTCCGCCGGCATTGGTTAAACGCATCGGGTTTATCCAGAATTTTGGGGCATTTTTCACCGTAACCGATTCTATCCTCATCACCAATTATTCGGGTGGCGATCCGGAGAGTAACGCTAACTCACCAGGGGTTGGTGGTATTGGTGGTTACGGGATCGATTATGGTAACGTAGGTAAGCCAATTGGTTTTAATTTGGGATTTAGGGTTAAATTATAGCGAATAACATGAAAAAATTATATAGACTATATATTGCTGCGGCAATATTATTAACGGCCGGAGGATGTAAAAAATACCTTGATATTAATACCAACCCGGCTGTGCCTCAAACGAGCAAAGCAGAGCTGTTGCTGCCGCCCATCCTTTTTCAGATGGCAAATGGTACATCGCAGGATTACCGTCTGATCTGGAAATTTACGCAGAACATGATTGGTGCCTCAACAGATATTGCATCACTTTACCCCGAAAAACACTCTTTTGTAGCCAATAGCGATAATGGCGGGGTAATTTGGAGGATGACTTATGTTGATTTAGGCTTAAATCTTGAAAACCTCATCAATGATGCCGTAAGCAATCAAAAATATGAATATGCGGCAATCGGTTATGCCATTAAAGCCTGGGCCTATCAGCAAACAACTGATCTGCATGGACCGATCATTTTAGACGAAGCTTTCACGCCCGGCATGTTAAAATTTCCCTATCACGATCAGCCTGAAGTGTATGCAAAAGTGCGTTATTACTGCGAACAATCGTTAAAATATTCTACAATGAAAAGTCCGCTCAGTTATGCCGCACAGCTCGCCAGTATTACCGGCGACGGCATTTATAAAGGGGATATGGCCAAATGGCGGAAGTTTGTATACGCTATTTATGCTTTACAATATAGCCACTTAATCAATAAGCCGGAGTTTAAAACCTTGTATGCCGATAGTGTGGTTAAGTATACTAATTTATCTTTTGCCAACGAAGCTGAATCGGCAACGGTTTATTTCTCGGCGGCAAGTCAGGATGATACCAATCCCTTTGGGCCAACTTTGGGTTACATTAATACTTCAAGTACAACGTCTACCTATTATGGACGGATTTCGACCACGATTTTGAATTATCTGGCAGGTGGTATGAAAGGAACACCGGTTGTAAACCCTACAAGTTCGCTCGATCCGCGTTTAAGCAGGATGCTGCCTGCAAGTACTGCAGCCACTACTTTGGGCAGGTATATTGCTGGTGTTCCAACTCAGGGAAGCAGCACATCGGCTTTGCCGATTGTTTTTGGCACAATCCCGGCAGGAGCAACCATCTATAACGGAAAATACATTTTTGCCGATGCCGCAAGGTACCCAATCATGACTTATTCGCAACTGCGGTTTGCGAAAGCAGAAGCATTATTTCTAAAGGGAAATACAGCAGAAGCCTATACCGCATATAGAGAGGGTATATCGGGGCACATGGTTTTTTGTAATACCTATGGCCGCGCATCTAAAACACCTGATCCGCTAATAACCGATGCAGAGATTAATACTTATTTAACTTCCGATGAAGTGGCGCAAAGCGCTGCAACATTAACACTTGCCGATATTATGGGGCAGAAATACATTGCACAGTGGGGTTGGGCAGGTTTGGAACAGTGGACTGATCTTAGGAAATACCATTACAGTGCAACGGTTTTCAGACAGTTTTATCAAATCCCGGCAGCAGATCTTTTGCTGGGTGGAAAATATGCCTACCGTTTCAGGCCTCGCTATAATTCTGAGTATGTATGGAATGCCGAAGAACTAAGAAAATGGGGAGGTTTGGAACCCGATTACATGACTAAAGAAACCTGGTTCAGCCAGCCATAATGTTTTATTTTAAATGTATTAACATGAAAATATTTTCTAATTTATTTACCTGTCTGTTTACTGCAATGGCTTTAGCGGGCTGCACGAAAAACGTGCTTGATTACGGCGAAACCGAAAAACTAACCGCCGATCAGGCTTTGCTAAAGGTAAATTATGCCTCCTACTATTATAATAACAGGGCAATTGCCATCAAGATTAATGATAAAAGGGTAAGTAGTGTAATTACTGCCCGTACACCATTTCCGGGAGGGGGATATAATACGGGCGGAAGTTCTACCGCCGATTTTCTTGCTGTAAGTCCAGGTAATTTAAAATTATCTATTATTCTCCCAAAAAAGAAAGATGACGGAACCGATTCGTTGGTGCTGTACAGTGCCAACTTTCAGATCCTGGCGGGTAAAAACTATGTTGCCCATATTACTGATACCGCTGCAAATACCAAAAATGTATTAACTGAAGAAAGTTTCGTAAGGCCGGATACTGCTTATTGCAAATACAGGTTTATTAACCTGATGCCCAATGTGCCGGCAGTTGATTTATATTATGGTACCAGTGCTACCGATAATGCAAAAGATTCGTTGATTGCAGGTAATGTAAATTATCTGAGCATTACCAATGAAATCAAACTCAGGTCTGCACAATCAAAAACGTGGAAAATAAGGCCTGCCGGAGCAGCTGTTACTACGGCAACGGTTTTAGCCAATTATACCAGTGCCAGCACTTTCTTAAATCAAAGGGTGTATACCATATTTGCCAGTGGTTATAATGGGATAACTACCGCACCTCGAAGGCCTTATGTATCCTTCTTTCTAATCAGGTAATTTTTCTCTCTTTTTGATTGGTTCAAGCCGCCGCTAGTTTTAGTGGTGGCTTTTTTTGTTAAAAAGTGTAGTGTTAAAATGAGATTAGCGCCTATTTTATTGCGCTTTTATGCGGTTTTTTGCAATAATATCAAACTAATTACAATCGATATGACCTAAATATTTGTAAATAAGTGGAAAACAATTATGATATTTACTTAAAATTCAGGAATATGCGGTATTCTGCGTGTTTCTAAATCCGAACTAACAACAAACATCATTAACTAGTGTTTATGAAAAAAAAATTACTATCAATCTTTCTTGGTGTGTTTTTGCTCATGGCCCATGCCATTGCGCAACAAACTACCATTACAGGTAAGGTTACATCAGAAGATGGACCAATACCAGGGGTTTCGGTTAAAATAAAAACAGGAACCACAGTAGTACAAACTGATGGCAATGGAGTTTATTCCATAAAAACCAGTAAAGGCGAAATCCTTGTGTTTTCTTTTATCGGCTATGTAAGTCAGGAGAAAACTGTCGGAAACAGCAATACCATTAACGTTGCCTTGGCTTCCGAGTCAACAGGGTTGCAAGAAGTGGTGGTTGTGGGTTTCGGCTCGCAGAAAAAAGCAAATTTAACCGGTGCCGTAACCACTGTTGATGTGGCCAAAACTTTTGGCAGCAAACCTTTGAACGATCCTACAAAAGCCCTGCAGGGCGTTGTTCCGGGTTTAACCATTACTTATGGTAATGGTGGCCTAACCTCCGGCCCAAACATTAACATCAGGGGTGTTGGGTCAATAAACGGAACCAGCAGGCCGTTGATTATCGTAGACAATGTGGAAACGCCAGATCTTTCGATCATTAACCCGGCCGATATCGAAAGTGTTTCTGTATTAAAAGATGCCGCTTCAACTTCAATTTACGGTGCAAGAGCAGCATTCGGTGTGGTTTTGATCAAAACCAAATCAGGCAAGAAAAATCAGCCTACCAAAATCGTTTACACCAACAACTTCTCCTGGAACAAACCAACGGTGCTGGCCGATTTTGCAAACCCGGTCGACGAGTTGCAAGCGCTTTATGATGCATCGGTTAGGGCGGGTACAACCTCGCCCGAAACTTTCGGGATGCAGTTAACCAAACTAAGGGACGGTATTGCAAACTGGCAAAATAAATATTCAGCTACCAATACCGGTAATGATATGATTTTAGGTCAGGATTTCGATTACGTAGATGGCCGCGTTTATTTTTATAAAGTTTGGGATCCGAAAAAGGAGATGCTGAAAGATTATACTGCACAATCCAATCATAATTTAAGCTTGCAAGGCGGTAGCGATAAAATTGGTTATTACCTGTCGGGTGGTTATGCCAATGAAGGTGGTATTTTCAAGTTAAATCCTGATGAGATCAACAAATACAACATTAGCGGTTCGATAAACGTGGCAGCAACCAAATGGCTGGATGTTGATGCCAAATTTCTGTACCGTAACTTTAAATACGATTATCCATATCAGTACCAGAATTACTGGTATTACTTTTGGCGTTGGGGCTCTTATTTCCCTTATGGTAAATATAATGGAAATTATTTCAGGCATACACCTGCTTATCTTGCAAATGCGCAGACCTCTAATGTTACCGAAAATTACAGCCGGGTAGATTTAGGTGCAACCATTAAAATCACCAAAGATTTGAGCATCCGTGCCGATTATACATTGGGCAGATCGAATGCCTTGAGGCATGAAGTTGGCGGACCAATCAATGCGATCGATTTCTGGACAGCAGGTACACCACCACTTATCGCCAATATCGCCACTGCATCGCAGGATATTGTAAGTTATGGCGAAACCCGCAACATGGTAAATACGTTAAATGCCTATGCTACCTATCAAAAAACTTTTGCTACCGATCATAACATTAAAATTACTGCCGGTGTAAACTCTGAGAATTACGACAATGTTCAGTTTACTGCTGCAAAAAATACTGTTTTAGATCCTACCAGGGGTGAGCTGGCACTTGCTGTTGGTACACAGCTTGCAAGTGGCTATCATGGTACTGTAAATGGTTCTGTTTCATATCCGGTTGGTGCTTATGCAGGTTATTTTGGCCGTTTTAATTATGATTACAAAGGAAAATACCTGTTAGAGTTAAATGGAAGGTATGATGGTTCATCGGCGTTCTCTAAGCTGGATAGATGGGGCTTTTTTCCTTCAGCTTCTGCCGGTTACCGTTTAACCGAAGAAAAATTTATGAGTTTTATTAAACCTTATGTTGATGATGTTAAATTCAGGGCATCTTACGGCTCGGTGGGTAACCAGAACGTTGGTGGTCAATATTATATTCCAACTATGGCAGGTTCTTCTGTTAACTGGATCACCCCTTCCGGTACTACACTGGTTCAGGGTGTTGCTGCGCCAATTGCGGTTGCACAATCATTAACCTGGGAGAAAATACAAACACTTGATTTTGGTACCGATATCCGCTTTCTGAAAAACCATGTTGGTTTATCGGTTGATTATTACCAGCGCGATACTAAAGGTATGTTACAGCCAACATCAGTTCCTTCTACATTCGGCGCCGCCGGACCACGGATTAATGCGGGTAATTTCAGGAACCGTGGTTATGAAATCAGTTTAGATTTAAATTATCCGGTTAGCCCTGATCTTAACCTTTACGCCACACTAACCCTTGCCGATAATAAAACGGTATTTACAAAATGGAATAATCCCTCTAATTTAATTTATCAGAACAATGCAAACTATCAGAACGCTGGTTTTTACGTAGGGCAGCAGTATGGCGAGATCTGGGGATTCGAAACCGATGGTTTTTTCCAATCTGCAGACGAAGTGAAAAACTCTGCTAGTCAGGTGGCTTTGCAAAATGGAAACTTTGTTTACGGAGTGGGTGATGTAAAATACAAAGATTTAAATGGCGATGGCGTAATTAACCAGGGCAAAGGAACAGCCGATGATCACGGAGATTTAAAAGTGATCGGTAATAGTCAGCCCAGGTATCAGTACAGTGCACGTTTAGGCGGTACTTTTAAAGGTTTCGATATTGATGTATATATCCAGGGCGTGGGTAAACGCGATTATTGGGGTTTAGGTACCATGATTATTCCTGCTTATGGCAATGCCGATATTATGTATGCTAACCAATTGGATTTCTGGAGCCCTTCAAATCCAAATGCATTTTATCCACGCCCGTATATTGGCAACAGCGCAACTAAAATTGCCCAGTTCCCGGCAAGTGGAAATAACTTTTATCCTCAATCAAAATACCTCTTGAACCTGGCTTATGCCCGTTTAAAGAACGTAACCGTGGGTTATACTTTACCAAATAACTGGTTAAAGAAATACGGCATCGAAAAAGTTAGATTTTACCTGAGCGGACAAAACCTGGCTACAATTTCTAATGTGGGAGCACCGATAGATCCTGAAATGACCGATGGTGAAGCAGGTTACACAGGTCGTACTTTTCCATTCAACAGACAATATTCTTTCGGTATTAACTTAACCTTATAATAAGCGTCATGAAATTAATTAAATCAATAATATATCTCTCATTTATAGCTATAGTTGGGGTAGGTTGTTCCAAAGATTTAAATGTAGATACACCAGATCAGTTTTCTGATGATAACTTCTGGACAAGCGAAAATAACGTGCGTACCTATAACTGGGGTTTTTATGCGCTGTTTACAGGTTTTGGAACGGGTACAACTGCTGACTTTTATTTTTCTACTTTAACGGACGATCAGGATGCGGCTACCTTTCAGAATTTCGTGCTCACTGCACCAACCACTTCGGCTGATTGGGACTGGACCTATGTTCGTAAAGCCAATATTATGTTAGAACGTGTTAACCAGATTCCGATGAGCGATGAAGCAAAAAAGCACTGGAACGGAATTGCAAAGTTTTTCAGGGCAATGGATTACTTCAATAAGGTGAAAACTTTTGGAGGAGTTCCTTACATCAGCAAATCGCTGGATGTTTCTCAAACAGATGTAATCTATAAACCCCGCGATAGCCGTCAACTGGTAATGGATAGTATTTTAAGTGATATTAACTATGCTGTTGCCAACATCCGTGTTAACGATGGTGATAATGTGGTAAACCGAGATGTTGCTTTAGCTTTAAAGGCCAGGATCTGCCTTTTTGAAGGCTCATACAGGGTATATCACACCGAATTATCTCTGCCTGATGCAGATAAATTCCTGACAGAAGGTAAGGATGCCTGCGAAAAACTTATGACAGGCAAATATCTTTTAAATGCTGATTACAGGAGCATATACAGCTCAATGGATCTGGCTGGAAACAAAGAAGTATTACTTTATAAAAAGTATCTTGCGGGTGTATTAACACATTCTGTAATTGGTTATACTAACAGTACCACACAAATGAGCGGATTAACAAAATCGGCCGTTGATGCTTATCCTGCAACCGATGGTTTACCAATTGGGCAATCGCCTCTTTATCAGGGCGACAACACCATTACTACGCTCAGGGCAAACCGTGATAATCGTTTATTGGGTACAATCGATAACTTTTTGTGCTATAACGGTACTTTGGTAAATGGGTATAGTTCAAGTACCGGTTATCGTCCGTCCAAGTTTTTAAACCCCGCTTCCAATCAGCTTGCACCTTATAACGAAACGGATGCGCCGATTTTTTACTATCCTGAGGTTTTGCTTAATTATGGAGAAATTACGGCTATCCTAGATAAAATGGGTAAACTTACTTTTACCCAGGCAGATATGGATAAATCAATTAATCTTTTAAGGACAAGAGCAGGAATTACCAAGCTCACTGTTACCGGAGGAGGTAATGTAGCTGCCGGAGGAACTGCTATTGCTGATCCGAAAAGAGATGCTGATGTTTCTGCTTTAATGTGGGAAATAAGACGCGAACGCAGGGTTGAATTGATGATGAACGGATTTAGATATCAGGATTTAATGCGCTGGAAAAAAGGCGAATACCTGGATAGGGCAAAAAATGTAGAAGCTTTCTTAGGTGCTAAAGTGCCTGATAACGGTAAGGTATTAAGAAATGCACAGGGTTATATTGTTCCTTATGCTACCACCTTAACCAGGACATTTGTTGATCCGAAAAATTATTTATCGGCAATTCCTACCGGTCAGATTAGTTTATATCCTGCAAATACATTGCAGCAAAACCCAGGCTGGTAATGTGATTTTTAAATAATGGATAAACCTCCTCAAATTAATTTTGAGGAGGTTTTTTTATATCGGTTATTTGGTAATCAACCAAACCACTTTACCATCCATGGTGCTGGCCAGGATATTTTTTCCATCGATTACATTTACCGTATTGATCATCGAGTTGTCTATCTTATGTGCCCAAACCGTGTTTTGCTGTTTAGGATCTATGGCATAAATCACGCCGTTTTTAGTGCCGAAAAATACCTTTCCGTCTTTTTCGATTAACATTGAAGGTACATGCTCATAACCAAAACCAGCATTGTAGCGCCATAAAATTCCCGGATCTTGCGCCTGTGCTGTGTAGGCCACAATTTCGTCCTGCATGGTTTTGCCATAAATAACGGTACTATCTGCCGATTGCCCGATCGATTCGCGTACCGTAGCTTCTTTATTGCGCCAAAGCGTGCTGCCATTTTTGACGTCGATAGCCGTTAAATAACGATCGGGAGCTGCAATATACACGATGCCCTGATAGGCAACCGGTGTTACCATTGCCGGCGAAAACATCCTGTTGGCCTGTCCATTGTTCCATTTCCAAAGCAGGTTTCCGGTCTTGATATCGAGCGCATATAAATGCCTTCCCCAGGATCCAAAAATAATCTTGCCCTGATAAATAAGTGGTTTGCCCACAACATTACCTTCAACTTCATTAAAAGTCCATATTTCTTTTCCTGTTTTAATATCCAAAGCCCTGAAAGTATTGTCGCTCCCGCCTATATATACCTGTTGTCCGTTAACCACCGGCGATCCCAATACCGAATTTGCTGTTTCTTTACGCCAGATTTCTTTTCCTGTTTTTGCATTCAGCGCATAAATATTTCCGTCACCCGAGCCTAAAATTACTGTGCCATTAACCGCCACCGGAGAAGAGTAGATGGCGCCGTTGGTTTTAAACGTCCATACTTTTTTGCCGGTTTTCTTGTTTAAGGCTTCTACTAAACCTAAGCTGTTTCCAAAAATAACGTTGTTTGCCGCATATGTTGGGGTGTTTACCACATTGGCGCTGGAGTGGTAAGACCAAACCTCTTTCGTAGCCGGATATTTTGTATTCAGGGCAAAATCAGGACGTTCGTATTTTTTCTGATCAGCCACAAAAGTTTTCAAAGCAATTTTACGCCAAACAGGGAGAATTTCCTGTGTAGGTTTTTTAGTCTGGAAAAATACCGTGTCTTTCGTCATGCTCACAATATTGTATCCGCCAATACTGTCTTTTGCTCTTAAATTAGAGCGGCCCATGGTGGCTTCAATTCCTTCAAAATTATAAGGATGGTTATTGTGGCCATGTCCGCATATTGCATACTGGATGTTGTATTTTTTCAACAAATCCGTTGCTTCATACCAGTTATCCAAACTGTTATCCAAAGGGTAATGGTTGGCAAAAACAATAGGCATATTTTTAGGGGTTGCTTTCAGCACGCTGTCTAACCAAACTGTAGCATCTCTGGGGATGTGTCCGTCACTCATCCTTACATAAGGTCCCGATGCACAGGCGATAAAACGGTAACCGTTATGATCAAAAATAAATTTATCGCCGCCAAATTCTTTAATGAAATTTACACCTCCCGATTCAGACCAGCCTGTATCATGGTTTCCGGGTATAATGTGATAGGGTTTGTTTAATTTGGAGAGAATCTCCTTTGCTAGTTTAAGTTCATTATTGGTTCCCATTTCGGTAATGTCGCCCGTAATAATTACAAAATCAATGTCTGTTAATGCATTCAGATCTGCAACGGTTCTGTTAAGGTCTTCCTCTCCTGTAGGCGAACCCACATGTGTGTCGGTTACAAATGCATATTTAAAATTTTGTGCCTTTACGGAGAGCGATAAAAAAATAGCAAACAGTAAAAGGATGCGGTGTTTCATGATCGTTTTTGTTAAATTGTTAACTATAAAAATCGACATTTTTTAGTGCTTAAACCGGCTTGTAATGCCAATTTTACGTGTTAAGTTTTGGTTAAAATGGAGCCCGAAGTATGAAGACCGATGTCCGAAGTTTGGGTGCTATAAAAGGCTCGTCATCTCGACCGAAACGCAGTGGAGCGGAGAGATCTAATTCAAAAGGGCTCCTGAGATTTAGCTACGCCGTGCCTTTAGGTTATCGATCCGATAACTATTGGGTTCGCGTATAATGTGTATATACAAGGCGTTGATATTCAGGATTTTTTCTATATAAGGCATTTAAGGGGGTGTAAGCTTATATGACTCTTATATGTGTTATATGGTCAAACAGAATACAATCTTGCAAAAACGGATATTTAATAGCTTAAATGTTCTCAGGTGGCTTAGGTGGTAAATTAAACAGCGTAATGTTTATTTTTATCACCACCTTAGGCACCTGAGATCAACTGAGTTTTACAGGAAGAAAAATTTAAAACTAATTTAAATACCATATAAAACGTCATCCCAATTTTTTTCAGGCTACAGCTCTGATGTTTACTCGAAATGACGGTATGGGGAACAAAAAAAGCGGCCATTTGGCCGCTTTTAAACTCGTTCTGTTGTAAAAATTACAAAATCTTAAACCCTAAACTCAATTGGAAAAGGTTAGGTTTCTGGCTGTATTTTTCGCTTTTGCTGATATTTGATAAACCCACTTCGTAACGTAAATCAACCGAAATGCTACCCACATCTACACCTGCACCAGCCTGTAAACCCAGGGCCTGGTTTTTGTAATTGCTAAAATCGGTTGCTTGTTGGTAAGCCGAGCTAAAAGTCGAATTTTCATCCAGGATAAACGAAATTACTGGACCTGCCATTAAACGGAAGTTTAAGTTTTTAGCACCAAATTTGGTACCCAATAAAACCGGAACATCCAAAGTGGTAAATTTTACTTTTCCTTCAGCCGATACTTCGTTTCCGTTATCCTGCTGGATACTGATAAATTTGTTACCTTTACTGCCAATGTAAGCTTCGGGCTGTACATAAAAACTCGCGCCACCGATACGTGCCCAGGCACCAATCTGGTAACCTAAACGGTTTTCTTCGCTCGCAAAATCTGCATTCAGTTTCGCTAAATTTACACCTGCCTTAACCCCCAGGTTAAATGTTTGTGCCTTCGATGTTGCCCAACCCAGGGTTAGGAAAACAATGGAGAAAATGATCTTTTTCATGTTGTTTAAATTTGTTTTTAAGGTTACAAACCCCAAATAACCTTTAGTGCTTAATTTGTGTGTTTGTTCTTATGGTTTGCACAAGGCTGTTTTTATCCGGGATCAGATTTTTATAACGCCGTTTTAACACAATTATCGTGCAAAAATTACCGGAGGATGTTCAATTTTTTTTCTGATTGCATAAAAAGGTGTTAATCTGTACAAATATTTTTTACTTTTGCATCAAATAAAATATGCCATGGCTAATTTTCAACTCACTTCAGAAACTGCATTTAAGGTAAAAACCAAATTTTTAAGGAAATACCGCGATCTGGCGAACGAGCCTTTAGAATTTACCCCTGGCAAAGAAGACCAGTTGATCGAAGATTTAATGCGCCTGGTTAAACGCGACCGTACCTACATCGAATTTACCATTCAAAAAGCATTGGCCGATACCAAAGGCAACAGACTTTAGTCTTTCTTTTAAGCTTTATCTTTTCTTTTAGCGTAACGCTTAATTTACGCGTCGCCCAAATAAGCTATTTTTAATATTTGCGGCTTTTTGTACATTTACTTTCGTACTATATCACTAAATAATCGTCCAAAAGCGGTGTTTTCTTAAATCTGCGCCGTTCGAAATAACACATAAGGGAATGAAGAAACTAAAATATGGTCTTTTAGCAGCTGGATTTGGTGTTGCTGTTTTATCTTTTTCTTTCAAGGAAGATTTATTTCTTGTGTCCAAAAACCTGGATATTTTTGCTTCACTTTATAAAGAAATCAACATCAATTATGTTGACGATACCAATGCCCCGAAATTGATGAAAACAGGTATTGATGCCATGTTGGATAGCTTGGATCCTTATACCGAGTATGTTCCCGAATCGGAGATTGAGGATTATAAACTTAAATATGTGAGTACCCAATATGGCGGTATTGGTGCAGGTACCGTTTTTATTGATGGTAAATTGTTTATTAACGAGGTAAGCGAAGGTTACCCTGCAAATAAAAGCGACATTAAAGCCGGCGATCAGGTGGTGAGCATTAATGGCATTGCCGTTAAAGGTAAAGATCGTCCCGAAATTAGCCAGTTATTGCGCGGGCCAAAAGGTACTGCCGTTGATATGGTGATGATCAGGGATGGAAAAGAAATCAGTAAAAAACTGGTTCGGGAGGAGATAAAACAGCCAAATGTATCATACTCAGGTATGGTTGGCGATGGTGTTGGGTATATCAAACTCGATAAATTCCTGGAAAACTCCGGTCAGGAAGTTAAAGATGCCTTGTTGGCCATCCAGAAAGAAAATCCTAAAGGCGTGGTATTGGATTTAAGGAATAATGGCGGCGGTATTTTGCAGGAAGCCGTTAAAATTGTAAATCTTTTCATCAATAAAGACCAGCTTGTTGTAACGCAAAAAGGTAAAAATGTAGAGAAAACCATTACCTATAAAACCCTTAACGCGCCAATTTCAACTTCTGTTCCGTTGGTGGTTTTGGTAAATGGAAACTCGGCTTCAGCTTCCGAAATTGTTGCCGGTTCGTTACAAGATTTAGACCGTGCCATCGTTATCGGACAGCGCAGCTATGGTAAAGGTCTTGTTCAGCAAACCTTCAATCTGCCTTACAACAGTCTGGTTAAAGTAACTGTAGCCAAATATTATACCCCATCAGGCAGGTGCATCCAAAAACTCGATTATGCACATAAAAATGCCGAAGGCGTGGCCGAACGTTTCGCCGATTCTACCATGGTGATGTATCAGACCAAAGCTGGCCGGAATGTGTATAGCGGAAATGGTGTTTATCCGGATATCGTGGTTAATGCTGATAAATTGAGCCCGATTACCATTTCGATGCTGAATAAAAGCCTTTTCTTTAACTATGCCAACCTATACAAAAAAGAAAAACCAACACTGGCATCTGCCAAAACTTTCCAGTTATCAGATGCTGATTATACGGTTTTCGCCAATAGCCTTGCCGATAAAGATTTAACTTATTTGAGCCGTACCGAAAGATTACTATCTGATTTGCGTGCAGAGGCCGAAAAAGAAAATAAATCAGCAGAAGTAAAAACCGATCTCGAAAACCTGAAATACAAACTTACTTCTTCTAAAAAAACGGATCTGGTAAACCATAAAGCCGAAATTAAAAGGGTTTTGGAAACGCAGATCGTGAGCCGTTATTTTTATGAAAAAGGAAGAATTGAGCAAAGTTTCCAATACGATAAAGAACTGGCTGCGGCGAAAAACCTGTTTACCAATCAATCACAAATCCTGGCTATCTTAAAGGGCGATGGAAATTACAAAGTGATCGGTAAACCCACCAAAGCCACTGCTTCAATAGATTAAGAAAACCTAACCAAATATACCACCTACCTTATGAAGAAATTATTGATAATAGGCTTAGTCCTGTTGTTTGGCCTGCAATTAAAAGCGCAGGATTATGTGCCCGCGGCATCAAATTTAAAGCAACGCGCATGGTTTGCAGATGCCCGTTTCGGCCTGTTTATCCATTGGGGGCCTTTCAGCATACCCGGGAGCGGCGAATGGGTAATGAACGAACGGAAACTAAATGTTCATAATTATACCAACCTTAAAGATTTTTTCAATCCTGTTGAATTTAATGCTGCGCAATGGGTTAGCATGGCTAAAAATGCAGGAATGAAATACATTACACTCATCACCAGGCATCACGATGGTTTTAGTATGTGGGATACCAAATATTCTGATTTCAACATCATGAATACGCCATACAAAAAGGATATTGTGAAAATGATGGCTGATGAATGCCATAAACAGGGTATACAATTATACTTATATTACTCTTTGTTAGATTGGCGCAGGGAAGATTATCCGCACGAAACTGGTCGCACGGGCCAAAACTCCGGCCGTACAGGCAAAGGCAATTACGCCAGCTATTTGCAGTTTATGAAAAACCAGCTTACGGAGTTATTGACCAATTATGGTGAAATAGGAGGGATCTGGTTTGATGGCCATTGGGACCAGACTGAGCCAGAGGGAGCAAAAGACAGAACTTCGCGTATCGACTGGAAATACAATGAAATTTATGGTTTGATCCACAAATTGCAGCCACAGTGTATGATCGGGAACAACCACCACTTAACACCTTTTGCAGGCGAAGATTTCCAGATGTTCGAACGCGATCTTCCGGGAGAAAATAAATCGGGTTTAAGTTTTCAAAAAGCTTCAGATCAGTTACCGCTCGAAACCTGCGAAACGATTTCCAATTCATGGGGATATAATTTAAGCGATACATATTACAAATCAAACAAAGAGCTGGTGCACATGCTGGTTAAAGCTGCAAGTTTGGGCTCTAATCTTTTATTGAACATTGGCCCGATGCCGAGTGGAAAAATCCAGCCCGAGTTTCAGGACCGTCTGGCAGGTTTGGGCGATTGGCTTAAAGTTTATGGCGAAAGTATTTACAGTACAAAAGCCGGCTTTATCAAACCACAAACCTGGGGTAGCATTACGCAAAGCGACAAAAAAGTTTATATCCACATTGTAGACGGAAAAACCACTACACTCGATTTAGAAAATGTTCCATTAAAAAAGATTAAAAAAGCTTATTTGTTAAAAGATAAAAGTGCTGTAAACTTTACTTTCAAAAAATCGAAATTAACCATTACTGCAACAGCAAATACTACCGAACCAGATCAGGTAATTGTTTTGGAGATTGGGTAGAATACCTTCCCAGTTGGTCGTCATCTCGAGCGGAGTGCAACGTAGTCGAGAGATCTATCGAAGCAGATCTCTCCGCTTCACTGCGTTTCGGTCGAGATGACGACTCGTTGAGTTCGCCTATAATAACAAAGTGCAACGAAGCTAAACTTACCGAGATAGATCTCTCTCCCGACTTAACGTCGGGACTATGCTACAGTCGAGATGACCGTCATTTTATTAATTCTTCCCCCTTTTATGAGAAAATAAACGTAAAACGTTTTACTTTTAGAGCTTTAAATCTTTTGTAGGAAATTATAAGCACACATGCAATTCAGGAAAACCTCATCGATTCTATTTCTAACCGCCTCTCTTTTTACATTTAATGCCTTTGCGCAGCAGAAAACCAAACTCACCCAGTATGTAGATCCATTGATCGGATCGGCAAAACATGGTCACGTTTTTGTAGGCGCCAATGTTCCTTTTGGGGCAGTACAGCTCGGGCCTAACAATATTTTTGAAGGCTGGGACTGGTGCAGTGGCTACAATTATGTGAGTAATACCATCACCGGTTTTGCACACACCCATTTAAGTGGTACGGGTATCGGCGATCTGGGCGACATTTCGATTATGCCCGCAACAGGTAAGTTGTTGTTAGAAAAAGGTAAAACTGCCGACGATGAAAGTGGCTACCTGTCTAAATTTTCGCATAAAAACGAAGTAGCAAAAGCTGGTTATTATAGCGTATTGCTCGATAAATACGATATTAAAGCAGAGTTAACCGCTACCGAAAGGGTAGGTTTTCATCAGTATACCTTTAAAAAAGGAGCTGCAAATCCACATATTATTATCGATTTAATCGAAGGCATTGGCTGGGATGCTCCCGTTTCAGCATCATTTAAACAATTGGACGCGACCACCATTATCGGGCACCGGAATTCGAAAGGATGGTCTACCGATCAGCGCCTTTATTTCGTAATCAAATTATCTCAGCCTATTAAGAATCTCGTATTATATGATAGTACGGTGGTGAAAAACGGTAACGAATTATCAGGCAAAAAGTTAAAGGCGGTGGTGAATTTCAATGCCATTAACAATGAAAAATTGCAGATTAAAGTGGCTTTATCTCCGGTAAGTACCGAAAATGCGATTTTGAATTTAAAAACGGAGCTGCCAGGCTGGAATTTTGCCGCTACCGTTAAAAACAGTGATGCTAAATGGGAAAAAGAACTTTCGAAAGTTAATATCAGTGCATCCAATACCACCAAAAAGGTATTTTACACTGCATTATACCATACCATGATCGCCCCATCGTTATTTAATGATGTGAACAAAGATTACCGCGGAACAGACAAAAAAGTATATAAAAAAGCAAACTTTAATAACCTCACTACTTTTTCGCTATGGGATACTTATCGTGCTGCCAACCCATTATACACCATTTTACACCAGGATAAAGTGAGCGATGTGGTTAATACCATGCTGGCCATTTATAAACAACAGGGAAAATTACCGGTTTGGCATTTAATGGGCAGCGAAACCAATACCATGGTGGGTTATCATGCCGTTCCCGTTATTGTTGATGCTTATTTAAAAGGGTATAGGGGCTTTGATGTAAATCTGGCTTTCGAAGCTGTAAAACAATCGGCTATGCAAAAAACCGATGGCATCGATTATATCCAGCAGCTTAAATATATTCCGGCCGATAAGGTGAACGAATCCGTTGCCAAGGCCTTAGAATATGCCATTGATGATTATTGCATTGCTATGTTTGCCAAGGCATTAAATAAAACCAAAGATTATCAGTATTTCAGCAAAAGAGCGCAGTTATACAAAGAATATTTTGATAAAGATGTACAGTTTATGAGGGGTAAACTGGCTGATGGCACCTGGAGAACACCTTTTAGTCCGGTGGCTTCTAAACACCGCGAAGATGATTATACCGAAGGAAATGCATGGCAGTATACCTGGCTGGTGCCACAGGATGTGGAAGGGCTGATCAGATTATTTGGTGGCGATAAACCATTCGTAAATAAACTCGATTCTTTATTTTCGGTTAAAGCTGAACTGGGCGAAAACAGTTCTCCTGATATTTCCGGGTTGATCGGAAATTATGCACAGGGAAATGAGCCTGGTCACCACATTACTTATTTATATACTTATGCCGGTCAACCATGGAAAACAGCCGATCTGATCCGTAAAATAGATCACGATTTTTATTCTTCAAAACCTGATGGCTTATGTGGTAACGAAGATGTTGGCCAGATGAGTGCCTGGTATGTCTTCACAGCCATGGGCTTTTATCCCGTTAATCCAGCAAACGGCTCATACGTTTTCGGAACGCCTTTGCTTAACGATGCAACCATTACCCTGGCCGGAAATAAAAAGTTCAACATCAAAGTGGTGGAAAATAGCGCAGAGAATAAATATATCCAGAAAATCGTACTGAACGGGAAACCTTACACGAAATCGTACATTCTCCATAAAACCATTGTAACCGGTGGAAACATACAGATTTACATGGGGAACAAACCATCCGAAACCTGGGGTATAAAACCTGAAGACAGACCGGTATCCAATAAATAATGTAAAAATGATTGAATGAGAGGATGATAGAATGGAAATTTGTAATAACAAACACCGCTTCATTCTCTAATTCTATCAATCGTTAATTCATTCATTCAATAATTCTATCATATATGAAGAAAATATTTTTACTTCTTTTATGCTGTTCGGCCCTGATCGTAAATGCGCAACAGCGTTACGAGCTTAATTCGGGCTGGGTATGTACCAATATCAAAGATGCCAATGCATCAGGCCTAGAAATTTCGAAAGCAGGTTTTTCTACCAATAACTGGATGCCTGCAACAGTACCAGGGACGGTTTTAACCACCTTATTAAACAATAAAAAAATTCCCGATCCATTTTATGGAATGAGTAATGAAAAAATTCCTGATGTATATAAAACCGGCAACGATTATTACACCTACTGGTTTGTAAAAGATTTTGAGGAACGGGCGATAGGTAACGAACAGGTTTGGTTACAGTTTAGGGGAATTAATTACAAAGCTGAAATTTACCTGAACGGGAAAAAAGTTAACCCTAAAACCCAGGTAGGTATGCACCTTCGGGCGCAGTATAATATTACCAGGCTATTGTCTGCAAGCGGCAAAAACAGACTGGCCGTTGTGGTTTATCCGCCAGATTTTCCGGGTAATCCAAACGGAGGTCAGGGTGGCGACGGAACAATTGCTAAAGGATTAACCACACAATATACCGCAGGTTGGGATTGGATACAGCCCACCCGCGACCGTAATACCGGAATCTGGGACAAAGTAACCATCGAAAAAACCAAAAGCATCAATATTCAGAATCCACAGGTAATTACCCTGGTGCCAGGCAAACGTTTACCGGAAGGAAAACAAAATCCTGCTACCGTTAAAGTTTCGGTTGAAGTAGAAAACCCGACTAATCTGCCTGTTTCAGGTACGCTGCAATATCAAATTGCTGGCAAACTGGTTAAACAGCCCACAACTATCCCAGCTAGTAAAACCACTACCGTTAAACTGCCTGATTTATTACTCGAAAATCCGAAATTATGGTGGCCTAGCGGCTATGGCGCACAAAACTTATATGATGTAAAAATCGAATTTGTGGCAGCCAATCAGGTATTGGATCAGGAGCAACTGAAAGTGGGTGTACGCCAGATCGATAACATCTGGAATGAGCACACTAAAAGTATGGGCGCTTATGTAAACGGACAAAAGATTTTTATTAAAGGTGGAAACTGGATCATTTCTGATGCAATGCTGCGTTTTAGCGATGCCCGCTATGATGCCGAAATCCGTTACCATAAGGATATGAACCTCAACCTGATTAGAATCTGGGGTGGAGCAATCCTTGAAAGACCGGAATTTTACAATGCCTGTGATAAATATGGCCTGCTGGTTTTTCAGGATTTTTGGTTTAGTGGCGATTGTAACGGCCGTTGGGTAGATCCGATGAAAAAAGAAGACCAGTGGACAAGAAGAAACTATCCTGACGACCATAACCTTACTTTAACTGCGATTGAAGATCAGATCAAAATGATCAGAAACCATGCTTCACTTGCATTCTGGTGCGGTGGAAACGAAATTACCCCTCCTGAGGATATTTTGGAACCCTTAAAAAATGAAATCCTTCCACGTTTGGATGGCACCAGAAAACTTTTCGATTTCTCGAACAGCGATGAAATGTCGTTCAATTCTATTGGTGGTAATGGCGACGGTCCGTATGGTATACAGGATATCAAAACTTTTTGGGGTACCAGAACCTTCCCCTACAATTCGGAAGTTGGTTCGGTAGGCGTAGGCGATTATGCTTCGCTGTTGCGTTTTATCCCGAAAGAAAACCTGGTTGCACCGCAGTATAAAGCCAAACCCGATTCGGTATGGGATTATCATAAATACATTTCGTACGAACAATACCTTAATCCTTATGGCAAGCCAAAAAGTGCCGAAGATTTTGCCATGAAAGCCCAATTGGCCAATTATGATCAATATAGGTCCTTAATGGAGGGGTTTTCTAACAAAATGTGGGATTGGTATACCGGTTCTATCATCTGGAAAACCCAAAACCCCTGGACGGCCATGCGTGGGCAGATGTACGATTATTACCTCGATCCTAATGCCTGTTTATATGGCTTGAGAAAGGGTAGTGAACCATTGCACGTGATGATGAATCCTTTAGATAGCATGGTTACGATTGTAAACAACGGATTTACCACGAGGAACAATTTAATGGTGCAGGCAAAAGCTTACGATATGGATGGAAAGGACTATTTCTATTCGCAGGTATTTAATTCCGTAGGACCATCTTCCGTAAGAAGACTTTTTCCGATGAACGAGTTTTTGACCAAACTTGACAAAAAAGAAGGTGTATTTGTAGCGTTAAGAATTTTAGATCAGAAGCAGCATGTCTTAAGCGAAAATATTTATTGGCTGCCCGGAAAAGACGGCGAATATTCGGGTTTGAAGAACATTAAACAGACGCCTTTAAAAGTGGCTGCTCTTGATCAGAAAAATGGTAAAGTAGCGGTAACGTTAACTAATGCCGCTGGAAATCCGGTTGCGTTTTTTAACCGCGTTGCTTTAATTAACAGCAATAGCAACGAACGGATATTGCCAAGCTTTTATGATGATAATTATGTAAGTGTGTTGCCTGGAGAAAGCAAAACCATTATGGTAGAATATACGGGTAAACAAAGCAATTTAGCTGTTGAAGTTTACGGCTGGAATGTTGTGAAGCAGAAGGTAAATATTCAATAGATAAATTTCCAGACCTCGCAAGGTTTTAAAACCTGCGAGGTCTTCGCTGCCTAGATTTGGTTGAAAAATGCTTTTTTTTTGGAAATAATGGGTTCTGTTTCAATGGCAGATTGTAGCCCTGCTATCGCTGCAAGTCCTCTCCCGATGAAAAATCGGGATCCGGGCTTTTCGCTTTATCAGGTTTAGAAACAGTGGCAACTGCTCCAAATCGCGATGGATCTGCGTTAGGGATTGTAAGGGTTTAGTACCGATTTTTCATCGGTACCGGAGCGAAGCGCAGCCCTGAAAAGCCCGACCCTTTCCCGATTTTTCATCGGGATTGAGGTAACGCCCATATTAGTTTGCAATTTTCGGTTGGCAGTTTACAATTCTTTAAATTTTAATGGTTGGGGTGGATTAAAAATCCACAGTTCGGAGAATCGAGATTGCAAATCCCGATTAACAAAAACAAAAAAAGGCGACACTTTACGTATCGCCTTTTCTGTTTATACTATTAACAACCTAGCTTACGCCGTGTAATTTTACTTTTAAACCGTCCATGTTGTTGTTTAACTGCAACTGGCAGGCTAAACGCGAATTAGGTAACAAATCGGGCAAAGTATCCAGCATGGCATACTCATCGTCTGTCATTTCATTAAGTTTTTCTTCGCCCTCTAAAACATCAACACAACAGGTAGCACATAAAGCCATTCCGCCACAAGTGGCTAAAATATCATATTCCGAAGCCTTTAAAAACTCCATTAGGCTTAAACCCATGTCGGTTGGGGCAACGTGTTCAGTAACCGAGCCATCCGGCTCCTGCATGTATATATTGATGTTGTTTTCCATTTTTAGTTCTCTTATTATTTGAACAGCAAATATAGGAGAAAGCTTAAAATTCTGAAACTCCGTTTACAGTAGTATATTTCATGGTATATTTCACACCAGGGTTCATGTACGAATAAGCACTGTGACTCATTAATGCCGCTTCATGGAAACCACAAAGAATCAATTTTAACTTATTTGTATAAGTATTGATATCGCCAATGGCATAAATACCCGGGATGTTGGTCGAATAATCATCAACATTAACCTCGATAGCACTTTTGCTGATGTTTAAGTTCCAGTCTTCAATCGGACCTAATTTAGGACTCAAACCAAACAAAGGAATTAAGTGATCTGCCTCTACAACTGTTTTTTCCATGGTGCGGTTCTGAACAATTTCTACCTGCTCCAGTTTATCTGTTCCATGTACGGCTTGCAGATTGCTGTTTAAAATCAGGTTGATTTTTCCACTTTCTGCCAGTGCCATTACTTTTGCAACAGAATCTGGTGCACCACGGAAACTTTCGCTTCTGTGAACCAAAGTCAGCTCAGAACAAACTTCTGCCAGGTAAATGGTCCAGTCAAGAGCCGAATCGCCACCACCTGCAATAACCATTTTCTGGTCGCGGTATTTCTCCGGATCAAGGATCATGTAGTTTACACCTTTACCGTTTTCAAAGTTTTCTAAATTTTCTACAGCAGGTTTACGTGGCTCAAAACAGCCTAAACCACCGGCAATAACCACAACCTTAGCTTCGATAACGGTACCCATATTGGTAGTTAAAACGAAATCGGCTTCGCCACGCTTTTCTAAACCTTCAATACGTTCGCCTAAGGTAAAAGTAGGATGGAAAGGTTTGGCCTGCTCCATTAAATTATCGATAAGCTCCTGCGCCAATACAGATGGATAACCAGGAATATCGTATATCGGTTTTTTAGGGTAAATTTCAGACAGCTGACCACCAACCTGAGGGAGGTAATCAATTAAATGACAACGCATTTTTAATAAACCGGCTTCAAAAATGGCAAATAAACCAACCGGACCAGCGCCTATTACGGCTATATCAGTAGTGATCATTAAAGAAAAATTTGACGCAAAGTTACAAAATAAAGTCTTATCAATTCTGCTATTTAGAAATATTCTAGATAATTTTGCAATACTATTATATTCAGTATTTTATATGCTTTGAGTTTAACGGAAAACAAAAGTTAAAGGTTTTTAGTGTTTTAAAGCAAATTATAATTGGTCTATAGGTTTAGTGGGGGATTCCCGATTCAGCTTTTGAAGATGTGAAAAACTCACAATTAAATTACCAGATCTGGCTAAAATTCCAAAAAAGTAATAACTTTCCTGATATTCTAATTAACGATGCTTGATTATTTTTTTATTGCTTTGCCCATGGTTGCAATTTGGGTATTACTGTTTCTGTTTTGCGGACGGAGCTGGCAATTGCCAGCAGCCTTTATTCCCTTCTGCATCTGGGGCCTTTATTCAGGAAATAGCCATTGGAAATGGCTCTTAATCATTCCTTTGTTATCCCTATTAGTCGTTGATCTGCACATTACAGTAAAAGAAACCAAATTTAGTCGGGAGATCACTATTTTGAGTTATGTTTTAACTATTCCGTTTTTAGTGCTCTATCTATTTTATGGAAGGGGATTTGTAAAGGATGGAACTTTGGTTTCTGTTATTTGGGGCTATATCTTTCAGGTTCTTGTTTTAATCTTTGTGTCTAAATTCTGGTTTTCTGATGTATTGTTGTTATTTATAAATCGTTTATCGCTAAAGGATAAGCGTTATGTAGAAACACAGGTGATAAAGAAGTTGATAAAAACGGTGGGCAGATCTACAAACTATTATGTTGTGTTTTATAACCTGGGTAAAATGAAAGTTTCGGGTTTCTTTTATGTGTACCTAAAGTTTAAAGGGGTGCAGGCAGAAGATAGAATAGAAATTGTAATTAAGAGGGGTTGCTTGGGAACAGAGTTCATCACCGGCTTCCCAAAAATTTTATCTCGATAATATTTACCACAGAAGCAAAAAACAGCATGGGGGAATTTCCATGGTTTTTTACTTCTGTGGCAGAATTAAATTACCACCTCATCCCCAAATTCTGAAATACAAAACTCCACACATCCGCCGCCTCTTCAATTAATTTGGTGGTAGGTTTACCCGCTCCGTGGCCGGCTTTGGTTTCAATCCTGATTAAAACCGGGTTTTCGCCCTTATATTTTTCCTGTAGCGTTGCTGCAAATTTAAACGAGTGTGCAGGCACCACACGATCGTCATGATCGGCGGTGGTAATTAATGTGGCCGGATAATTTACGCCCCTTTTGATGTTATGAAGCGGTGAATATTTGATCAGATAATCAAAATCTTCTTTTTTATCGCTGGTTCCGTACTCAACTGCCCAGCCCCAGCCAACGGTAAATTTATGGTAGCGTAACATGTCGAGCACACCAACGGCAGGTAAAGCCACTTTAAAAAGATCGGGCCGTTGCGTCATGCATGCACCAACCAGAAGTCCGCCGTTTGAACCACCCGAAATGGCAATTTTTGATGGGTTGGTATACTTTTCTTTAACCAGATACTCTGCTGCGGCAATAAAATCGTCGAATACATTTTGTTTTTTTGCCAGCATACCGCCTTTATGCCAGGCTTCGCCGTATTCGCTTCCGCCACGCAGGCTTGGCTGAACATAAATGCCTCCATGTTCTAAAAACAGCATGCGTGATAAACTAAATCCTGGCGTTAAACTGATCTGGAAACCACCATAGGCATAAAGGTAAACCGGGTTGTTGCCATCAAGTTTAATTCCTTTTTTATGGACGATGAACATGGGCACCCTGGTGCCATCTTTAGAAGGATAAAATACCTGTTTGGTTTCATAATTATCTGTATTAAGTTTCAATGCCGATTTTCTGTATAAAACCGATTCGGCTTTAGCCACATCATAACGGTAAATGCTGCTTGGGGTGGTGAAGTTAGAAAAAGAGTAGAAAAATTCTTTATCCGCTTTATATCCGCCAAAACCATCAACGGTACCAATGGCAGGTAGTTTTACCTCGCCTATTTTCTTTCCTTTTAAATCAAACTGGATAATGTTAGTGCTGGCATCTTTTAAGTAGGTTGCCCATAAAAACCCACCGCCGGTTCCAATACCTTCCAATGCCAATTTTGATTCGGGGATGATTTTCTGCCAGTTTTTCGGGTCAGGCTTTTGAGGATCAACTAAAACTACCTGTTTGTTCTCTGCACCTAAATCGGTATTCACCAATAATTTGTCTCCAATGTTATCAACAGCACTATGATTGTGTTCGTAACCTTTAATTAGCGGTGCTATTTTGCTTTCGGGTAGTTTTAAGTCCTGATAGTACAATGCATTGCCTGAGGTACCCGCACTTGCATATACGATTAAGAAACGCTCATCTTCGGTAACACTGGCGCCGAAATAAAGATTGGGATTGGTTTTGTCTTCAAAAATTAATTGATCATTTGTCTGTTGCTCACCCAGTTTGTGGTAATAAACTTTTTGGTACTTATTGGCAGCCGAAAGATTGGTTCCTTTTGCAGGCTCATCAAACTTACTATAATAAAAACCATTACCCTTCCAGGCTGCGCCCGAAAATTTGGTCCATTTCAGTTCATCCCCCAATTTGTTCTTTGTGGCAATTTCCAATACATAAATATTGCTCCAGTCTGATCCGGCCTGTGCCACAGAATAAGCCAGGTATTTTTTATCGTGCGAAAAACCAAGAAGTGAAACTGCCGCCGTTCCATCAGCCGTAAGTGTGTTCGGGTCGAGGAAAATTTCTTCTTTGCCTTCTAATCCTTTCTTTATAAACCAGATGCTTTGATTTTGCAATCCATCATTTTTAGTGAAGAAATAATATTCGCCAACTTTAAATGGAGCTGTTTCTTTCGGATAATTCCAGATGTCAGTTAGGCGCTTTTTAAAGTCTGCACGATAAGGAATTTGTTCAAGGTAATTTTGGGCTACTTTATTTTCGGCATCAACCCAGGCCTTGGTTTCGGCTGAGGTATCATTCTCCAGCCAGCGGTATGGATCGGCAATGGTAGTGCCAAAGTAATTGTCTTTAGTGTCGTCTCTTTTAGTTTCAGGATATTTCATCAGTAGTATTTCTGCGTTTTGGCGGTGGTGGTAATCGAAAAGGGTTTAATGCAAATAAGCTTAATAGAATTTATGTTTTATGATTATTGATGGAGGATAAATACTAATTTAGTGAAAATGGCACGGATTAAGCTAGTTATAATGAATGACTATTTTGGATTGATTTTACCTTTGTTAGCTATTTGGATAGTGACTTTTATGCTGCTTGCTCAATCCTGGCAGCTTCCAAATGCATTTCTGCCTTTTTGTATGTTCGAATTATTTAATCCGTCGCATTCTGATTACTACATTTTGTATTTACCTTTCTTCTGTTTGTTGGTGATCGATATTCATGTACTGCCCACCGATATGGAGTGGAAAGGATTTAAAAAATACCTGCCTTACTTATTCAGTTTACCTTTAAGCATCTGGTTTATTTTTCATATTCAAAGTTTGTTTAAAGGTGATTCGCTTGCATTTAAAATATGGGGCACAATAATAGGCCTTTTAATCACAACATTTGTCGGTAAAATGTGGTTCGGCGATGTGGTTCTGTTAATAATAAATAGGTTGCGTTTAAAGGAGGTAACAGAAATCACCTGTACGTTTAGAAAACAAAGAGCAGAACGTGCTTATCGCCATATTAAGTTTATGGTACAATTAAGCAGTATGGAAGCGATAGAAACATCAGGCTTTTTTTATTTTTATCTGAAATTATATAAGGTGGAAGAAGGCGATTTACTTAAAATTAAAATCAAACGTGGTTGCCTGGGGCTAGAATTTATAAGTGGTTTTCCTAAAATTGTAGAACGTAAAAAAAATATACCACTTAGTGTGAAATAAAAGAGCATTTAGCATTCAATTTTCTGTTCCCGGGCTTTAGGCTTTTTCACTAACTTTGCAGGCTCATGGCTAAAAACATTTATTTCGCTTCCGATTTTCATTTAGGCACACCGAGTTATGCCGAAAGCCGTGCCCGTGAAGCGCGTATTGTAAGCTGGCTGGATTTTATTGAACCCAATTGCAGCGAGCTCTTTTTAATGGGCGATGTTTTCGATTTCTGGTTCGAATATGCAACTGTGGTGCCTAAAGGTTTTGTCCGCTTGCAGGGAAAATTGGCTGCCATGGCCGATGCGGGAATAAAAATCTATTTTTTTAAAGGTAACCACGATATGTGGGTGCGCGATTATTTTACCCGGGAAATAGGCATGGAAATTATCAGTGATGAACTGATTATTGAACGTGGTAAAAAGAAATTTTACCTTCACCATGGTGATGGTTTGGGGCCTGGAGATAACAAATACAAGTTTTTAAGAAAGATTTTCAGAAGTAAATTATGCCAATGGTTGTTTGCACGTCTGCATCCAAATTTGGGCATCGGTATTGCCAATGGCTGGAGCAGGGGAAGCAGGGCAGCACAAACTGAAAAAGAAGTTTTTTTAGGCGAGGATAAAGAATGGTTGGCCATTTATGCAAAGGAGCAGTTACAGAAAACGCATTTCGATTATTTTATTTTCGGCCACAGGCACCTCCCGCTTGATATTGATTTGGGCGGTGGTAGCAGGTATGTAAACATAGGCGAATGGCTCAATTACAGCACTTACGCAGTTTTTGATGGAGAGGATTTAAAACTGGAATATTATAAGCCAGAGGTTTGATTTTAAGTTTATTTTTTTCGAAAGCAAAGCCTGTAGCCTAGTTTAATGTTAGCCGGGCTTTCCATTATAGTCCCGGTTTTGAAGGAAAACCGAGAGCTACCATTTCAATCCCGTTTAGTTACGCAGTCTCATACTACTATTTGGGTACATTATGCTCAGATGCACTGGCCTTTGTTTCTAAACCCGATATTAGTGTAAAGCCCGGAGCGAAGCAATGAGCGAGGACTTGGAACGTTAGCGGGACTATCCGGCCGCCACTGGTATAGAACCTTTCATTTTCTAATAAAAACCGCTGCAGTTTTAATCATTATATCCCGATCTTGAAGGAAAACCGGGAGTTGTCATTTCAATCCCGTTTAGTTACGCAGTCTCATACTACTGTTTGGGTGCACTATGCTCAGATGCACTGGCATTTGTTCCTAAACCCGATATTAGTGTAAAGCCCGGAGCGAAGCAATGAGCCAGGACTTGGAACGTTAGCGGGACTATCGGCCGCCACTTGTATAGAACCTTTCATTTCCTAATAAAAACCCTTGTAATTTTAATTATGCCAACTGCTTAACCAATTAAGCCCTTAACCCAACCAACAAATTCAGCTTTTTTCCTTATTTTTGCATTTTCCCGAATTTTTGGACCTGTGCCAGGCTTTAGGGGAGATTTCAACAAGAATAAATATGTTAGATAAATTAGAAGCTATAAAGCTGCGTTGGGAAGATGTAGAAGAATCGTTGAGCAATCCGGATGTGATCCAGGATATGAAACGTTTTGCGGCTTTAAATAAAGAATATAAAGATTTAGGCAAAATTGTAGATGAGTATAAAATCTACAAAAATGTGATGAGCAATATCGACGCGAACAAGGAGATTTTAGCAACTGAGAAGGATGCTGAAATGCGCGAGATGGCAAAAGAAGAGCTAGACTTGTTGTTAAAACAGCAGGAAGAAATGGAAAGTAACATTCGTTTGATGCTGATTCCTAAAGATCCTGAAGATGCCAAAAATGCCTTATTTGAGATCCGTGGTGGTACCGGTGGGGATGAAGCGGCTTTATTTGCAGGCGATTTATACCGTATGTACACCCGTTATTTCGAAACCAAAGGCTGGAAAGTTGAAACGGTTGATGTTACCGAAGGTACTGCAGGTGGTTATAAAGAGGTGATTTTAAAAGTAAATGGTGATGATGTTTACGGTCAGTTAAAGTACGAAAGTGGTGTACACCGCGTGCAACGTGTACCCGATACCGAAACCCAGGGCCGTGTACATACTTCGGCTGCATCCGTAGCAGTTTTGCCTGAAGCAGAAGAAATCGACCTGTATATTAACCCTGCTGATATCGAGCTGCAGACTTCACGTTCGGGCGGTGCAGGTGGCCAGAATGTAAATAAGGTAGAAACCAAGGTGCAGTTAACGCACAAACCGTCGGGTATTGTGGTGGTTTGCCAGCAGGAACGTTCGCAATTGGGTAACCGTGTAATTGCAATGGAGATGTTGCGCAGTAAACTTTACGACATCGAATTGCAGAAAAAGAATGGCGATATTGCTGCTAAACGTAAAACAATGGTGTCAACCGGCGATCGTTCGGCAAAAATCAGAACCTATAATTACCCTCAGGGCCGTGTTACCGAACACCGTATCGGATTAACCATGTACAACCTGCCAAGCATCATGGATGGCGATATCCAGGAGATTATTGATGCGCTTCAGTTTGCTGAAAATGCGGAGAAAATGCAGGAAGGGGCTGTAGGTTAAGGAGTTAAATATATTTAGAAAAAAATTTTGCGAATTAATATATAGTCTCTATATTTGCAACCTCGAAAGAGACAAGAGGTTCGAACTTTAAAGAAGGACAAAAGGAGTGGTAGTTCAGCTGGTTAGAATGCCTGCCTGTCACGCAGGAGGTCGCGGGTTCGAGTCCCGTCCATTCCGCGAAAATAGTTTTAAATTTAACTAAAAGCCTGTAAATTAAATGTTTACAGGCTTTTTCGTTTTTTGGAAACACCAAATTATTCAATTTTTCGCAAGAAAAAGGTGAGCAATTCGGTGAGCACATTAAACGGTATGAATGCTCACCAATTATAGCTTAAGTATTTGTTTACGAGCTAGTTCAATCATTAAACATCTTGACTGTAAGTGACAGAATTAACAATTTTGTTTCATTTTAATCATTTGTCATGAGAACAAACATGAATCTGCTTTTTTATTTAAAAAAGCGCTCTACTTACAAAACTGGTCCGGTTACCATCTATTTAAGATTTACGGTTGATGGTAGGCGGGCGGAAACCTCAACTGGAAAGTCGTGCGATCCAAATCGCTGGAACGCTCAGGCCGGGCGTACTGTTGGTACAAAAGAAGATGCACGGTTATTAAATGCTTATCTGGATAAACTTCAGTCGAAAGCTCAGGAGCTTCACCAATTAATGACGGTAGGGAACGAAACCGTTACGGCAGAAACGGTTAAAAACCACTTTATTGGCAAGACTCTTCAATCAAGAACTCTTGTTGCCATATTTGAAGATCATAATTCAAAGATGAAAAGCCTCATCGATAAAGAATTTGAAAGAAGTACCCTTCAGCGCTATGAAACCTGTTTAATGCACGTTAAAGACTTTATGCAGTTAAGTTATAGTGTTTCAGATATCCCGGTTGCAAAGATCAACTTTGCTTTCCTAGTTGATTTTGAATATTACCTTAGAAGTGTCCGCAACTGTGGAAATAACTCAGCGATAAAATACATCAAAAATCTCGGCAAAATTATTCGCATATGTTTAGGTAACGGGTGGTTGGCTGTTGATCCATATCTTAATTACAAGCCAAAACAGAATGCCGTGCATCGTGAGGTGCTAACCAAAGAAGAGCTAAGTCGTATAAAGGAAAAGAAGTTCAGTGTCGAGAGGATTGCTACAGTCCGGGATATGTTTGTCTTCAGTTGTTATACAGGACTTGCTTATGTTGATGTGTGTAAACTAAGACGTTCTGAATTGGTTAATGGAACGGATGGCAATTTATGGATATATACAAACAGAAAGAAAACCGATACACTTTCACGGATCCCCGTTTTGCCAGCAGCTCTGTCAATAATTAAAGCTTATGAGGACCATCCCCAATGTATTGTCAAAGATACCTTGCTTCCAATGATGAGTAATCAGAAAATGAATGCGTATTTAAAAGAGATAGCAGACCTATGTAATATTAATAAGTTATTGACTTTTCATATTGCCAGGCATACCTTTGCGACAACTATAACACTCAACAATGGTGTGCCTATAGAAAGTGTATCTAAGATGATGGGGCATACCAGTATTAAAACAACACAGATTTATGCAAAGGTATTGGACCATAAGATTGGTTCTGATATGCAGAAAATCATTGGTAAAGTAGAGTAATCTAGAGCTTTTGACTAATAAGGCTGTAATCTCCTATGGTTTCTTCAATCTGCTTTTGGGATCGTAAAGCAAAAAAAGGATGCAGCACTAGCTGGTGCATCCTTTATCTAAATTAACGCTCTCAATCTATGATTGATGCAAGGCTCTCACCTCTTGCTTATGCAATATATAAATATAAATTATTGATACAATATATTTCATTAGCTTTTGTCCAGATGTATTTATTCTAATCTCTTATTTCAGTTTATAATTATCAGTAAAACAAGAATGCGAGTCGCCATTTGTCTAAGATTTTATGCAGTGAAAATGTTAAATTTATTTTTTTTTAAATAGCGTAAAATTGAATCTGTCAATGTCTACTTTAATACTGTTTCATTGCAACAAGTAAATTAATCAAAGGTTAAAATATTGCGGATGATATAATCCGCTGTCCAAGCCGACATAGTTGCGCAGTATTTCTGCATATTATCTCCCTTATCTGGATTAGCATAATCCGACACACTTTTGATTAGGATCGGAATAGGTTGCGGTTTAGTGCAATATTCACAGCAATAGGAGATAGCATATGATTCCATATCAATTGCAATGAGTTTTCTTTGATGCTTAATCTTGTTCTCAATATAATCCTTATTGGATATAACTGCTGCTCCAGAACCAACAGGACCTACGTGGAGATTTAGTTCTCCACTAATCTTGTTCCCTTTCCAATTGGATTTAATTCTAGCAAGGATTTTATCGTCTGTCGCTAAGTCTATAAATGCTTCCTTTAAGGAGCTATTAATTGGTATAACTCGGTAATCAGGCTCAAAGCCCTGTTTCCCTTCGGGATCAACAACAATCTTTCCACTTTCAAGATCAAAGGACATATCAGATATAACAACATCTCCTAAGTTGACTTTACCTTCGACGCCACCGCAGATTCCAGTCATGATCACAAACTTAGGTCTAAAATGTTCTATTATCTTCATGGTAGAAGTCGCAGTGGCGACCATACCCATTTGCGGAAGGTGTGTCGCGACAACATTTAGTGTGCCGTAACTAGGAAGCTCAATCTTTCCTTCGAAATAATTGGCGGAGTCATTTGGTATTTTCTTCTTTTGCCATTGATAATCTAGTTCTAATACCGCATCAAGTTCGGGGGAGCGCAAGGCATTTACAAAAGCAATATCATATCTCTGTGTATTAACTGAAGGTAATCCAATGCTGGACTGTTGAAGTTCCTCAATCTTAGTCCGGATTTTACTTTCCCAGCTTATTGATCCTGGGTCATACTGCACTAGATTGATAAGGTTCTCATCGAATATGGACTTGTACTTTAAATGTACTTCCGTATGTTCTGTAAGCCCCAATATATGATCAGGCATTTTAAGCCGTCTAGTTTTTCTAATTTCCAAAACAAAGTCAAAGCCTTTGCTTTCTATAGCTACCTCTGAAAAACGCTCAGGAAGATGTAAGTCAAGAATCATAATATTAAAATGATCCTGCAAAAATTTACGAGCGGTGACAAGGTCTGATGCGATCTCATAGCTACAGCCTGTAATTGAATCCAAAAGTTTGGCTACCTTGCCAGCTTTGGAAGCGGTATCTTCTACCACTAATATCTTGATCATAAAAATGTATTGAGGTTTTCCGTGAGTGAAACTTTCCAAGAAGTAGAGCCCGGCTTGTAAAATATAGTTTTTAGGTAAATGTTGCTAAAATCCTCTGAAAAAGATTTATGCCATTCCTCAAGCGACGAGGTCTTTCCATTTTCACCAAAAGAATCATATTGGGTAATGATAATGACCTTTGCCTTTCTTTTCTTGCGCTTAATCTCCCGTAAAATATCGCGGCCTGCCATTGGCCTGTGTTTATAGCCATCTTCTCCCGGACGAATATCATAGTTGGGAAGTTGCATGTCGAGTAGGATGACGTCAAAATCATCTTTTAAGATCAGTTTTAGGCCAGATTGGTAGGACATCCTGTTGTCTACTACGGTCTGAGCATACTCAAGCTTGAGGAAATCGGCGATAACCTTTAATTTAATAGGATCATCTTCTATGATTAGAATTTTCATATTATTCAAGTATCTGTAGTCCCTTAATATCAAACTCAATTTTGGTAGTGAAAATGTGTGCCCCCTCGACTTCTGAGAGCTGAAGGTCTATGTTATTGGCCTTGCGTTTAAGATCATGCTTGAGGGTCTTTTTTATCTTCGGAACACCCGTTCCTCCTTCCTTATTAATGCGTTCATAGGTAACATCAGCTTTTATTTTCTCCCTTGTTGCCAATATTCTTTCCTGCACTTGTCCTAAATAAGTTAAATCACTCATTATGTTGTTCTTTACTATAATTGTGATCTGATCTCCCTCTTGTTTGACATCAATAGATATCCAAAGTTCTTCAGAAGCAAGCTTAGAATGCTTGATGGCATTATCGAGCAGATAATAAAGGATATCTGTGAAATAAGGAAAGAGGTCACCATCAAACCTTAAATAACAATCGATATCGTATCTAATATTAGCATCCTTAAATAAGGGGTTGATAGTCTGCAGAGTATTAACACTTGATTCTGCTAGTACAGAAAAATCAAATTCCTCGATAATCTTCTTATTGCTTCTGTTAAACCATTCTGAGATGTTACCTATTTCAACTACGATCGCCGTCCTGCAATTAGTGATGGTCGATATAAGCTCTTGTAGAATAATGGATAGAGCAGTACTGCCCTTGATATTTATAGAATTAACCCTTGTTTCCAATTCATCAAAAACAGTTTCAATCTTAGATATAAGTTGATTGTTAAGATATAGCTTAATAGAGTTGAGACTGGTCTCGGTTCTTCGCCATAGCTCCTGTATAACCTGCTCAATAAAAAGATCATACTCCTTGATAGAACCAAATCTTACGCTAAAGAGTTCCAAGAGCTGATTTCGGTCGTATGAAAAATCGAAGAGCCCATTTGTTCCGTTGCTCATTTCGGTAATGATCTGGATAGTCTGAAGTTTTAATGTTTCAGCAATCTTATCTATTGCCTTAGAAAAAGTATTGAACGCCTCATTCAATATTTCATAGTCCTCATTATCTATGTCATACATACGAGATAGCCAGAAATCATTGGGGATGTAAGCGTTTTCTATTTCATCTCTAACGGTTATAAGGTGATTTGTTTCAAATACGCTTCTGATTTGGCCCAATAGAGTGCCATGTCTGATGCGCATGCTTAAATAGGTGTCAAGCCCGTGATCCTTGTCAAAGATAAAACGATCACGGACCTTTAAAAAAGCTTCTTGAAAATGGAGAAAGCGACTATAGCTTGTCAGTTTTACATTTTCAAGATCCTCTTGGGTAAAGTCATTTGGATCCTCTGGATTATCAACATAGTAAACGAGCATCTTTCCTACAGAATCAACAATCTTATTAAGTTGGTCTATGGGTAGAGCTGCAATCTCAATATTACGATTAAAATTTTCCCTAAGTTCTTTTTGAAGGCCCTCCTTTAGACTTGGCACATCAACATAAATCTTGCTATAGTTGATTTGCTTAATTCCCTTTCTAACCAATATTTTTCTAAGTAAATCCGATATTTCTGATTCTATATCCAGATGATCGTCTACCTTGTCGAGTAAAAAATTACAGATTTCCAGTCTTTCCAGATCCAATTCCTCCTGGTTCTCAAATTCAGGACTTGAGTGTAGAACATCATGTGTGCAGACGTTCATAAGGAACCCGAGATCACGCTTATCGTAGTCCTCATAAGACTGAATCAAATCTCTGGGCTTTTCATAGCCTAAAATAGAGATATAGTTATCATAGCTAACGTAAAGATCATAAGACTCAATACTTTCCTTATAGTAGGCTAGGTAGATAGGTAGACAAACATTTCCTTGAAGACGTTCATCTTCAGTATCGATAACAATCTTCAGCAACGCAGGATTGAAAAAGCGCATTTTGAAGTGTGGATGCTTTGTTACAGAGTCAACAGCTAATTCTAATGCTGATCCGATGGAATCCATTTGAATCAAGCAATTAAATTTGCCAATGAGAATATCAAGAACCATATGCAGTGAGCCATGTGTAGAGATAAATTCTTTACAGGAGAAAATATGCTCGTAAACACGTAGCGCTTCCTTAAGCATTAGCTTGTTTTTGAGGACGATAGCATGGTATTTCAGTTCACGAATAGTAAATTCGGAGAGTCGTTCCATATCTATGGGATCATCAAGACCATTGATCAGGCTGATGGTGGCGTGATTTTCACCAGATTTTCTGAAGCGGTCAAGATATGCCGCCTGCGAACGTTTATCTAGGTATTGGTATAAAGCAGGATTGGATTGACGGGAATTGGCAACATAGAATCTAAAAAAATCAATTTCTCCATAAGAGGGAAATCTGTAAGGCAATTCCTCATTGAGAACTTGAAAAAGCCCCACCGCCAAAGGTTGGTTCCCCAGTTGATGGATGAGTTTGAATATATCAAAGTAAGATTCCTGATCGAAAGTATTGTCTTTACTTAGCAGGTGGTAAAGTAGGAAGACAACTTGATCAAGAACACAATCTTCAGCCCCAAATTTGCTTGGAATCAGGGAGAGATTGATATTGGATTTCACGTATAAAAGAATGGCATGAAATGAATTGGGATCCTGTGGTATCAATCGCTGAGCGATTTCAATAACTAACGAATACTGACTCAGGGTATATGCATCAGTGAGTGCCAAAAACTGCTCATCAAGTGAAGAAACCTCCTGAAATTGTCCCAAGAGGTTACAAAGGATATTAAGCTCTGGGTCATTTATCGCATTTGCTACTTTTAGAATACTTGATTTCCAGATTGGACTTGTGAAATCAGGTTTTTTTTCACTAAACTTAATTTTTGCTAGTTGCTTAAAAGTGATAAATCTGTCAATGATCGAAAGCCTTCCATCTATATAAAGTATAAATTCAGGATTCTCATAATCGAATTTTCGAAAGAAATCAACTTTGAAATAGACATAGTCTTGGAGACTATTGCCAACCATTTTTATGTAATTGTCTATAAAAACCTCATATTGTGAGGCTGAGATGTTTCTTTCAGCCCTGATACTCGTGTAATGAACATTAAAATTGGTAATGGTAGATAAATTACTAGATAAAAACTGGCTCAATAAATCTTTATTTCCAACAAAGCCCCTTTCCGCCTCGGCAAGAAATAGCTTTTGTTGCATTGACCATACGGAGTAGGATATTTTGACATCTATTTCATCAACGATTTCTCTTGCTCGAGTATAGTTACCTAATAAGAAGTGCTGATTATATTCTCGCTCACGTTCGACAAAAAATGTCAAATCGGAATTGTAATCTACCAAAAATCGAGTAATCCAACTAATTTCCTTACCTGGGATATTCATAAATATACCTGGCTCCTTGAATAGCTCGCTAAGTTCCAATGCTATTGGATACGCTGTTACAAAATTGAATACATCATCATCAAGTGCTTCAATTACCTTAACTGCCTCAGATGCGGACAGGGAGTACTTTAAATGCCTTAATAGAAAATCCTTATGAATATCTCCTGGTACTGAACCTGTTTTAAGTAGCTTAATGTAATCCCTAGATAAAGTTCTAGTCTTGGATGATTTTTTAACATGCATTCGAGGCGTAATTTTGATAGTTAATATGACTAAAGTGATGAAATTATCGCTAAAATAAAGGTTTTTAAATGAAATTTGTTCTTAGGGAAAAACTAGTTGCTCATTAACCAATTAAAAAAGACTTTACGCATATTTCATTATCAGATTTTAATTGATTTTCTTAAGTCAAATTCCAAAGCTCTATTTTATAATAAAAGGCATTAACAAATTTTGCTTATTTGGATTGGCAGATTTGACATTTATAGAGCAGTAAAATTAATATCTGTAACTATCAGCGCCTTGGTACCCTCGTTAATATCACTAATTATGACTATGGTTCAGGAAAATAAAGAAAGGAATGAGTAATTGGAAAAACATTAACAGTTACTTTATAAGTGTTTGGTAAGCTCCCCCTGTTTTTCAGACTAATGGTAATATCATGTAAATGAACATTTCAATCCCATTCTTCTTCTGGGCGCAATTTAAGTCCTTCACATAGAAATTCAACAATTTCATTATATTTAACTTCTAGTGCTAAAGCAATCAGGTATATTTCTTCGATAGAAGGTTTAGATTTAATATCAATGTGCAATTTGCTAATCCTATCCTTAGAAATCCCTGTTCTACGTGAAAGTTTAGCCTGACTTAAGGGCTTTTTAGATAAATAAAGCCCGAGCTTTGTTAATGTTTCTTTTCCCACACATCTTTTGATTGATCAGAATAAATTTAAGCCATGAAAAATTTAGTTGGGAATTTATTTGTATATGAATGTAATTACTCTATATTTGTATGTAATTACTCTACAAATTTATATTTTAAACATTTAAAATTAATTAATACGTTCTGTTAGGAACGTATATGGATTTATTCACGAGTCTTGTCAACGAAAACTAGCACTTTTAAACGACGCAAGATGATAGGAGTAAACCCATAACTGTTATTGTGTATATTTGCACAATCTGCAGGGATGGGTTCCTATTGATGCTGCGTCTTGGTTCTAGTGCTAGTACCTCGTTGTCAGCAGAAAATATGGCCCAACCTGTGGTATTTTCGAAAGACTCGTATACACTACGAGGAATGGAAAAACAACATAGAATATTAACCCCAATCATCCTTACTTTTGTAAAAAAGTTAGGAGAGGGTTGTGTTGTTTTAGGCTTGCCAAATCCAGCTCAGTCTGCAAAACAGCTTTTTCAATTAATCATAAAAAGCCCTGTTTGAGGTACTGGGACATGCTTCTTATGACCAGTATAATTTTAAGTTGGTAATAAGAATAAGCAATTTAAAAAAGTAGGGTTTCTTTTAGCCTTGTTTTGTAACCGAAACCATTCAGCCAACATTTTCACATCGACTACAAACTTCATGAAACAAACGATAAAAATAATCGTGATGGCTATGCTATGTCTTTTTGGCAAGAATGTACAAGCAAGATTAAAGGCTCAAGTTTTAGCAAAAAAATTAAATAGATTATTGGCAATCCCCACGCTTGAGGGGCTTAAGTTCATGGCGGTATTTAGTCTTAACACCAGCCCTTCTATAATTAAAAGTAGGTTTAATATCATAGTTGTGAGGTCCGATTCCATCGGTCATTTACAAATATTTTAGATAAGATCATTATGGAACAAATAAAACTAAACCCAAGCCGGGCTATAAATTTCACCAAATTCAAGGAAGGCAATGAGAAGGGGCTTGAGTTTTTCTATAAACTATTATATCCACGGACATATTATTATGGCTTCAGGTACATAAAAGATGACGTAAATGCGGGATGTATCGTAAATGAAGCATTCTTGAGGCTTTGGTTATCCAGAAAAGTTATTATCTGCCCAGAGCATATCGAGACTTTTGTAAGAAAACTGACTTCAGATGGCTGCAGGGCATACTTTAAAACTTCATCAAGCAGGTTCCAGCGGAATATGCTGCGGCTGGATGAAATTGAAAACTATCAGGACTTTTTGGGCGGATATGATCCTACTCATGATGATGAAACGGATATCCTTTATCATCATGAACGAGGGGAAGAAGAAAAAAAACAATGGGATCGGGTTGAAGCAGTTCTACCGAATCTCAGCCAAGACCAACAACTTTTTATCAGGCTCTGCATAAAATATTCCTTTGATTATAGCCAGATGGCCTGGCATATTGGTGGTATCTCTGATTATCAAGTAGCGAGAAAGGTGGAGAAAACGCTCGAATGCTTAAAGGCGGTTATCAACGATACGGAAAAACTCAATAAAATTGAAAAGACCAGTAAGTTCAGGTTCGAGGGTGATGTCAGTGAAGAGCAGTCCGCTATCCTCCAGATGCGCTATGAACTCCAGTACAGCTTCAATGAGATAGCTATGGCCCTAAACCTTGATCAGGGATATATCCAGCAGGCTTTCGCTGCCGCTTCACTTAAAATCCGCAAAACAAAAATCACATGATATGGAAAAGACAAGAATGGTTGTTATCCGTAAGATACAGTTGCTGATCGATTCCGAAGATCAGGAGGTGATCAAAAATGCAATCGGTCAATTGTATAACTGGCAGTGGATCTGTTTCCGTGCAGCTAATATGATCATGAGCCACCTTTTCATCCAGGAAAAGGTGAGGGATTTCTTTTACCTGACCGAGGAGATCAGGCTAAAGATAGCTGATGAGAAGAAGCAGGAGAACGGAATCCTTAAATGCTCACGGGAGAGCACAACATACACACTGCTGTCAAAGCATTTCAAAGGACAGATCCCTACAAACATTTTGAGCCACCTTAACCATACCCTGCTGTCTTACTTCAGTAAAGAAAAGGATGCGTATTGGAAAGGGGAAAGATCCCTTAGGAACTACAAGCGGAATATAGCAATGCCGTTCGGTGCCAGGGTAATTTTCAAAATGGCCAAAACAGCCGACAGGAGGAATTTCACTTTCAGGCTTTTCCGGATCCCCTTTAAAACCTATCTGGGAAAAGACAGGTCAGATAAGAAAATGGTTCTTGAAAGGATTATGGAGGGAACATTAAAGCTGCTTGCCAGCCATATACAGCTGGACAAAGGAAAGATATTTCTGCTGGCAGCCATAGAAGAGGAAAAGGAACAGCACACTCTGGATCCTGCCATTATCGCCGAGGCCTCACTGTCGATCGAGCACCCGGTAACCGTAAAGATCGGTAACTATGAGCATGCCATCGGCAACAGGGAAGAATTACTCCACCGCAGGCTGGCGATACGGTCGGCTGTTGACAGGGTGAAAAAAGCGGTGGCTTTTAACCGCGGAGGCCACGGTAAAAAACGGAAGGCGAAAAGTATAGAGGATTATCGGCACATGGAAAAGCGGTATGTTGAGCAAAAATTGCACGTTTACAGCAGGATGCTGATCGATTTCTGCGTGAAACACCGGGCAGCAACGCTACTTTTGATCAACCAGCAGGAAAAAGAAGAAATTGCAAAGGAGGACCACTACCTGTTACAGAACTGGAGCTATTACAGTTTAAAGGATAAGATCAGCTTTAAGGCTGCGAAAGCGGGTATTCAGGTTATCGTTGAATAAAATTGAAACGGGTTTCCTTGGAAACACTGTTTTAAAAATATAAGAGGCTGCTTGTACAGCCGTAGGGTGAGCATATTTCTGTGTCTCACTGACTGTTTTATTTGGCCATAAAACTGACAGGATTGCGTCAGATTTTACCCATTTTAAAATTAGGATACAACTACTATGGTTTTTCGCAAGTGCATTTTCCAGGTTGGAACTGGAGCGAAACCCTTTGACAGGCCAAATGCCGGCCCACTATTATTGGTGGCAAATTAATTATTACGGCTGCCTGTACATAGGGAGGGCAGGTCGTACCCGCTAAGAAGTTAACTGATCATGCAATATGCGGTAACTGCTGCGCCCCGGGAATTTCTTCCGTAAATGCGAAAGCTAAAACAGAGGAGGGTATGTGGGGAGGGGTTTTTGCAGGCCGCAAATGCGCGGTGGGGATTGGCATAACAGCCGCCTCAGATTATTTTTACCGTGTATTGGTCCGTGCCTGCCTCTTTCGTTGACGGTTACGGCCATTGATGGCCTCATCATCGATATCGTCCTGGATACCGATGTTAACAGATCCCGCCGGGCTACCCTCACGGCTATATGTTTCAACAGCGGGCAGCCACAATTCCGGTAAAATTTCATTATTGTGATGACCTTTGGTTTGCCCGATATCGTTGCAGTCCGTTTTTTCTTCCAGTTCCTGCATCTGGATGCGTTCGGACAAGGTGCCGTTCTTTTGTGTGTTTGCGTAAATCATAGTTTCTTTTAGACTTCGGTCAAAGCCAAACAGTTCATCAAACAGGCTTTCTCCAGACTGCTTAAAAGCCACTCGGTCAAACTGCCCCATTTTTTTTGAATGCTCGGTATTTTTTCCGCGCGATGTATTTTGTGGGCTCAGCTTGATCCTATTTGTGGCATCCTTACGGCTGACAATAATCTGGATATGCATCTGATCTCCGCTTTTGACCTCTCCACGCTTTTTCTCCCCCCTTATCACTTCTTTATCTTTATAGGTATAATAACGGTTGTTTTCTACTTTTGCAAACCACAAAAGGTCTTTCGCGGAACTGATCCCGTCCCGCCTGAAGTTTTTGGCATAAGCGTCCATTACCTTTTCGGCAAAGATCTTAATCTGATCTTTTAGACCATCTTCCCCAAACTCATTATTAAGATATTTCAGCTCCTTTTGGCTGGGGCTGATGTTGACCAAAAAAAACTTCGCATCGGTCTTGCAGAGTTTGGCAATATTGTTGTCGATGGCTTGCCTCACCTCATAGGGCTCTATATTGACTGCCATATGGTTGAACCAGTTTTCAGGTTCGTCCTTGTTAAAGAGCCTATTTTCCTTTTCAAGATAATTAACAAGCTTCCCACTGCTGCCCTTGTTGTTTGCCGCCGCGCTATCTGTGATATTGATAAACATTTTAAAGAAGTTCTATCTGTTTACGTGTCAATTTTGCAAGTTCCTCTTTTTCTTTCGAAGAGGTCATCATATTAAAGGAATCCCTTTCTTTGATATAACTGTTCAGCAGATAAAGAAACCTTTCCTTCAGTTTCTGCTTTGTTTCCATTTTAATCTCCATTCTTTCAACCGCCACATTCAGGGTAGACAGTTTTTTCGTCTGCGCCAACTGGTTCCCGATAACCTCATCATTGTATTTCAGCACCTGGGTATTGAAGCAGTCTATAATCTTTTTGAGGCCTTCAATCATTCTTACCGCATCCCTTTTTATCGGAATGAGCAGTTCTTTTTCCTGCGTTTTAATAAAGCCGATATGTTCTTTCTGACCTTTGAGCATTGTGGTTTTTAAGAGCTCATCATTAAAATCAACAGGGTCTTTTTTGCTGCGGTAGAAGTAATCTATCATCTGTGAGAATACCTGCCGTTTCGACCTCCCGAGTTTCAGTGCTATCTTTTCAAATTTGGCATCATCCTGCACCGAGTATTTTACCGTCCTCAAACTTTCCTGCATATCCATGTATCTGTTTAGCTTTATATAATGTTATTTCGCACCCCTTATGGAATTCCTTTTTCAGGCCTGATGATCATTTAATAAAAGCAAAGAACCCCTGGAGGGTTCTTTTAACCCCGTTTGCGCAGCAGACGGCAAGCAAAGTAGGGCTCTGCCCAACTTCCGCTTGCTCCTGAAGCCCTGAAGGAGGGGAAAGGACTATTCTGCTACATCCCGAACCCCTCAAAGTATCAGCCCCATAGTTATAGGGCTATATATTTAGATATCAACCTATACTGCTATCTACATATATCTGTAAATTGTTTAATCTCTTTTATTCGAGTTCCGCCCACCAGACCAAGCTTCCTTTTTGTGGGTGGTATGAGGGCTGGTATCTGATATACATAAAGGCGATCAGTTCACTCATCCGTTTATGATAGGTCGCAATCGATGCAATCTTTGAGTAGGCCATCAGTTTTCTCCTTGTAACTGAAAATGGCTCCCGAAAATCGTTATGCTGCCAACATATAAATATAGCAGTAAGGATACTGATATGGGTGGACAGCAATCTGCTGTCCGATCCTAATCGGGAAATTCTCAAAATGCAGAAATCTTTCATTGTTTTCCTTTCGCTACCGATCATTCCCTGCCCTCCAAAAGTTTTGTTATATCCTCTAATTTGTAATATATCATTCCCCCGATCTTGGTGTATCGCAGTATTCCATTGATCCGGAGGTTCTGCAATGTACCCGGTGAAATGTTCAGCAGTTTTCGTACATCAGCGCTCTTTAGCCACTGCCTGTTTTCAGGTTGCCCTGGTCTAATGAGCTGCCTGATCTCATTTAGCATTTCGGTCTTAAGGTTCCTTAGGTCTTCTTTTGTGATTAGTTCTACATTCATTTCTATTCTCCTTAATTAATTTTAAAAGCCGCATGGTCCTTTGCAGGCTTTTTTTGAACAAAGAAATTAAGCTGAAATGTTTTTTCGTTACCATGCAGAGCCGCGTGGTAATTTGGTGAGGTCTGAGCCTAAATTATACCAGGGCATTATTACTCCATACCAATTGATAGCAATCGACGCACTTTGATATGACGGATAGATCCAGGAATTTTAATTTCTTTTTTTTATCCCTTTGATCTCAAAAAGATGTTGATCTGATGGTATAGCAGATGAACGGCTACCAGGATTTCGTCTGTCTTTTGGGAAATATCGGCGTACACGGTTAAAATCAATCTCCTCATGGTTTTCACGAAAATACTTGCATATGAGTTTGACCCAGACGATGGGAAATTCAGCAAAGACTATTTCTCTGCCGGAGGGGAGTTTGATGTCCTGCATCTGGATACATAGATCGAGAAAACTCAGTAATCCACCCTTTGGGATATTTATGTATTGTACTGTTTCTAAGCTAGTCGCTTTTCGCAAATCCGACCGTAAGGTCGATATCTGCCTGCTGAGAGCAAAGATCTCAGATTCCTGTCGAGCAATCACAGAATCATTAAACTTGTGTATATTCCATTGATCCAATGAGATCAGGATCATAGTGAACTTCTTAAGATGTTCAATTTCTTTCTGTGTCCTGACATGGTTTTCCGCATATATATCCCTGCCTATTAACACTTTCAACTGTCTTTCGATTAGCTCCCAAAGATTTCTAAAGAAGTGTTCCTCGCTCCCAATAGCGTTGTTAACTAAATAAAAATCCAGATGGTGATGATAAAATTCATTTAGGTGGTCTTCATGGACGGTGAAAATCCTTTTAAACAAATGCTTTAAGAAATGCGATCGATTCCAAGATATCGGATTTCCAATATCGAAAGTGTCTTGTGCAAAATTGAAACGATCTCGAAGCTTAAAATAATTGATCATCATATTCTTTTGGTTTAATCAAATATAATGTTCTCATAGATTAATTCTTTAATAGTTATGCGGTGATAACTGCGATTGATCTATAAGTTATAGCTATCACAAGCTTATCTGATATTTAATACTGATAGTGTAATAAATAAGGCTTCATGAACTGTAAGTTTGCGTTTATAGATAATGCTTAACAACTTCGAATAATGATTGAATTATCCATCAAATAGGCCGTATAATCCATTTTTAAAAAAATAGCATATTCATAACTTGCATTAACCAAATAATTAGTTTTTAAATCAAGTCATTGGCGTGATAGGAAATTTCGCTAAGAGAAGATTGTTGATGTATTCCTGTTTTGATTTTCCGGCATTATACCATTTAATGGATATATCCGTGTAATAAATGAAAAAGATCTACAGGAATTTGGCAGTAAGAAATGCTTATAACTCAATTTATATTTAAATAATAACGTAAACCAATCAAGTATGAAAACACCTCTAAAGATTTTGGCAACCCTAATGGTCGCCTCAGTGGGTTTCTATAACCTAACAATTACAAAGGCAACTGATTCGAAGATGACCCTTGCGCTGACTGAGAATTCGGCTGCAGCAGATCCTGAAATCGATGCAGGCGCAAAAGTTCATGACAAATCAGTGACAACAACTCACGTTACCCAGACTATAACCAAACCTAATGGCGATATCTGTACAAGATCCTATGATTTAGTCAGGACAATATGTATCGGAACGGGACCAATATCCTGTAAAGAAGATGTACCAGGTACGACATCGAATGAAAAAACAACTTGCTAAACCAGTAAATTAAGATTTCCAACATTTAAATTTGAATTAACCATGAATACCTCAATTAAAACTCTTTTAATTTTAATGATTGCAGCCTTAGGTTTTTACAATCTGAAAATTTCTAAAACAACTGGCGCTAAGGTGGACCTAACGCTGGTAGAAAGCTCAGCTTCTGCGGATCCTGAAGTTGAAGAAGCGCGAAAATATTTGGCAAAGCAGGAAGAGAGCGGAAGCGAAGTGACTACTACCGTAAAACCCGATGGTACTATTTGTAAAAAAACTTATGACTTCGTAAGAGTACTCTGTACGGGAACGGGAAATATAACCTGTACTCCTAAAAATACCATCTCTAATGAGAAAACAACCTGTTAGTTCATTTCCAGGACATTTTTTAATCGACAGCCAATGGCCCACCATTAAAAATATCTCTACATAATGAGGTGATCAGGTATCCCCCATCCAAAGTGAATTTAAATATTTGGTATAGTGGCATTTGCTGCTATACCAAGTATTGTTATTTGAGCCTGAGAAGTTCATGCAACATCCCTATGTTATTAGCACAGGTGATACAATACTTTTAGGTTCCAATTTTAACTTACAATTAATATCCCAATGGCCCTTAAACATTTTAAAATTTTGTTTAAAGCTGTTGTGATTTTCTTTTACTGTCTAACCAATCTGAACATGCCTATCTTTTCTTCCTTAAGAAAATATTATATCCTTATCGTCTGTCTTTTTTTTCTTGCATGCCAAAGTAAAGATCCAATTGCAACCGCTGAAAAGATCAAACTCAACTTGGTTGACCCCAATTCGGTTATGGACTTTAGCAAACGTTTTGCTTCCTCAGAAGTTATCGCATTGGAAACAACCAAGAATTCACTAATCGGAGAGATTAACCGGATTTATTTATATAACGGTCGGATTTATTTATTAGACCGCTCTACAAATAGCGTACTCATATTTAACCGAAACGGAACTTACATCACAAAACTACATGCTGTGGGAAGCGGTAAGGGTAAATATATCGGAATAATGGATTTTACAATTGACGAGGCCGGAAAAAAAATAATTATTCATTCCCATAGGCCATATAAAATCATATACTATGACCTTGATGGCACGTTTGTATCCGAGGTTTTGCTCAAAAATTATTTTCATAATATCGGTGTTGCAGACAATAAATTAATAACAGTCAACTCTTCTGAAGATGAAGAATTTCTTGCTGCATTAAGCAATTTTGATAATAGTGGAATTGAACCATTTATTAAAAGAACGACAGTGTCCGAAATGTTCAAATCTTTTTCAACAATTTTCCCCAATATACTCAGCAGTAAAAAAAAATACATCACTTTTCCTTACAGCTCAACAGTTTATAAATATGAAAAGAACAGAATAATACCAGCATATGATTTCGATTTTGGTCAACGAAACATGCCGGATTCAATCCTCAATAAAAACCTCACTGCATCCGAGATTTACAATGTTGCAATGAAAAATGATTATGGTTTTTTCATCACCAATTTTAGAGAAACAAATGACTTCTTGATTTTTAGTTATGGAAAAGGAAGCATTGTCATTTATTCCAAAAAAGACAGGACAACAGAATGTTTTAACTTCGTTAAAAACGATCAGGAACTGATCAATTTCGAAAATCTTTTTGGACACGATGGTGATGATGACTATATACTTTCAGTAAAAGAAGCGATCAATTTCAAAGACCAGATGTTGGTATATAGATCGGATGCCAAATCATGGGCTAAGGTTCCCGCCCATGCAAAACATATAGATTCCGTGCTCAATGACAAAAGTAACCCAGTACTTATTCTATACAAGTTGAAGTCGAAATAACCATCCGTGGATCTTATTGAAACAAATAGATAATTTTAAAGGATGAGCGTATGAAATTATTAAATAAATACATCTACGTTTTTTGTATGGTCCATTTGGGCTTAAATATGGTAAATGCGCAACAAAAAGGCATTGACATTTCAAAAAAACAGTCGGTTCGTATAGACCCCAAAAACACTATAGGATTAAATGTGTCGGATGTATTTGACGAAATTACATTTATTCCCCTTGAAACTACAAAAGAAAGCTTTTTTGGTAAAATAAAACGGCTGGAAGTAACCAAAGATCGGTTTATTATTTATGACCAGGATACCAGGGCCATACTGATTTTTGATAAAATGGGGAAATTTATTTCAAAAATCAACGGGGCAAAAATTTCTGATGACAAAGACAATGCTATAGACGAATTCAGGTTGGTCATGGAGGATATGCGTACTTTAATCAGTCTACAGAGTGGAAAAAATCTCTTCACCTTTGATTTAAACGGAAAACTCGTAAATAAAGGACATACGAAGGACAACACACCAAAATACGATTACCTCATTCCGGACAGCAGTACGGGGATAAAATTCAACAAAAAGATAGATAGTACATATTTTGAACTGTCCCTGTATGATGGAGGAGGAAAAATACTCAATAAGTTTTTTCCATTTGCGATTGAACAGATACTGAATGATAATATGATCAATAGCGGAAAAAGCCTGTTTTATTCCGGGAGACCCGGTAGGGCATTTTACACCAGGTATTACGATTATAATATTTATGAAATTGGACCTGATAAAGCAGAACTTTCTTTTCAGATAACTCTACCTGCTGTGAACTCATTGCCAAGGGATTTTATGTCAAATCCATCCTACAAAGGAAAGAAAATGGAGTTTCTTTTAAAAAACACCGACTTATATTTTGGAATATATAATGTGTTCCAATCGGGGAATAACCTGTTCTTTAACCTGAGTACTTTTGGCCAGGGTAAAAGATCATTCATTTATAACTTAAAGAACAATGCGCTTGTTGCTGTTTCGGATCTCGCACCAGATCATACTTCGTATTTTTTGCCGGTAACCGATGCCGGTGCTTTTGATGAATACAATAACGTAGGCTTTAGCCAGTATGTGGAAGGATACCTTTATACCAGTTATTCATCTCTAGCCGCCTTTATGTTCAAACAGCAAAGTGCAAATAAAAAGCCACAGTATAATGAGATATTGACGCGCTATTTTAAAACACAGAGCAAGAAAAGCAACCCAATCATTGTCGTACTAAAACCCAAAAATGGCTAACTGGTCATATCACATTTTGCCTGTAATTTTATTGGCTGTATCACTCCTGTGTGTAGATTTTGCAAATGCGCAAGATAAGGGAACTATCGCAACAGGTGCAGTAAACGGGCTTGTCAGGGATCCTGTGAGAAATTTTGTACTCAAGTCAGCAACAGTTTCAGTTTCCCGCGCATCCAAAGGCGATAGCACGCTGATCAGTTACCAGATCACAAATAATTATGGTGAATTCAGTTTTTCAAAGCTGCCTTTGGGTCAATCCCTCAAGCTGCAAATAAACAATCTGGGATATCAGCCCTTCATAATGAAATTCACGATATCCCCGGAAACAAAACTTTACCAGTTCAAAGAAATCGATCTTGTTGAAAAGAGCATATCCTTATCTGAGGTCGTGGTTACTGCACCACCTATTGTTATGAACGGTGATACTTTGGAATTTAATGCCTCTGCATTCAAACTCGATAGTAACGCGGTGGTGGAAGACCTGCTTAGAAAAATCCCCAATATCACGGTTTGGGGAGATGGTACCATTACTGTAAACGGCCGGGAGGTCAAGCGGCTCCTCGTGAACGGAAAAGAGTTTTTTGGTGGGGACACCAAAATTGCAACTGAAAATATTGCAAAAAATGCTGTTGAAAAAATACAGGTATATAAAACCTTGGGCAATAAAAGCAATCCTCTTGATTCAACCGTGGAAATGAACGTGAAATTAAAAAAAGGGATGGAAATCGGATATTTTGGAAAGCTTAGTGCAGGTTACGGAAGTTCCGGGAGATACGAAGCAGATGCGGTGTTAAACGCGTTCAGCCCCAAACTTCAAATTACAGTAGCGGCAGCTTCAAATAATATAAATAAGCTCGTAGGCGATGTTGCTACCCTGTCAAGAAATAGCACTTTCAAGGGCGTTGGCAACAGGATCGACTACAGACCGGACTTCAGCATCAGCGGAATAACAAAACCAGTATCCATAGGATCTACAATGAGTTACAATTTTATTGAAAAGCCCGACAGTTTTAATAAAAGCACGTTGAGCATCAATTTTTTTAACCAGAATAGCAAAAACGATAAATCCTCATCCTCCGAAACAACAACAACATTGAACCTTGACGAAAAGATTTTTGACCAAAAGAAATACATCGGCAGCTCGATTTATAATTCAACTAATTTCGATTCCAGGTATGAACTCAGGAAAAGAAATCATGTGCTTGAAATAAGCCAGTTTTTCGTAAAAGGGGTTGGTCATAACGAAGATAAAAACGAGATCAATTCCCTGAATAAAGATGGACCTGTTAGTGCAAATCAGAGCAATGATCGATCTGATGGAAAAAACACAAGCTTTAACTTCAGTGTCAACTATAGTTTGGGGGAAGACTTCAATAAGTTTCCGAAAAAATTCAAGGGCCTTGCAGTAGCCTACTCCATAGCTGTGGATAATGCAGCCAACACGCGTCTGACCTTGACGAACTTTAAATCTTTTATAGATCCTTCTGCCGATATAAAGTTCGATCGAAAATATCAGACAGACTCCAGGTATATCAAACACAAGCTAGACATGCAGTTACTGAATCTAAAAGAAATGTTTTTTAGTAAGACAGCCCTCTGGGGATTTAACTTCTCTGTACATAACTCACTGAGTTTTGGAGACCGGAAAAGCACCAATTTCGTCGAGGATTTTGATAACCCATCGTTTACTTACCGAGATAATGCATACCTCAGCAATAGAACAAAAACCAATATGATAGAGGAAAGCCCTAGTTTTATACTAAGAAAATCTCTGTCAAGGGATATATCCAATCGATATTCCAAGAGACTGGATTTCAGCGCATCCGCTAGCCAAAAGCTGATACGACAGATTATCGTTTCCGATAAATCCTTTCAGAATACAAATAGATCCTACAGCCGGTTTGTACCGGAGGTAAATATCACTTATTCAAACAATCAATTTACTGAATTTAATAAAAGGTATTCCCTGAGCTATACCACCAGTATCGGCATACCAAGCCTTGAACAGTTGGCTCCTTTGATCGACAGTACAAACAGCTATTATATTCGTAAAGGAAATTTCAGGCTTAAAGAGTCATTGAAAAGAATGCTTTCCTTTAGTTTCAGCCATGAAGATGAAACAACGGAAAGTACTTTGAACTATGGATTCACTATTGCCGCAGCACAGATTGAAAGCAATATCGTAGACAGTATTTATATTAATAATTCCAATATCCAAACGATTTATCCCATTAATCTTAATGGAAGTAGAAATGTGGCTCTTGGAGGGAATATCCGTAAGGCATTCAAAATGAGTGTGTCCGAGTTGCAAGTCAAACTCGCCAGTGATGCGGGTTTTTCCAGAACCCCAAATTATATCAACGGTACATTTACTTTTTCCGATAACCTAAATACAAGTACTAACCTTTCCCTGTATTATACAAGAAGAGAATACCTCTCTTTTGAGCTGCGTTATGCACTTTCAACATATCGCTCACGTCAGACTGCGCTCAATAATGTTTACGACGGTCTTAATTTAGCAACTACTTTTAGTTCGAGCGTTGCACCTGCAAAAAGAATTGCTCTAAGCAGCGACCTGACTTTCAATAGCTTCAGTTCATCCAACAGCAATACAATCAGTTTCGCCATCTGGAACGTAAGTCTGGCTTGCCGTTTTATGAAGGGAAATAACTTAGAGTTCAAGTTTTCCGCTCTCGATTTGCTCCACCAGAACAGCAGCGTAATTAATTTTGGTAGCCTGAATAGTTTTACTATCGGAACCCAGCAGACCCTGCAGCAGTATTTTATGACCACAATATCCTATTATCCCAGACAGTTTGGAAAAAAGAGAAAGAAATAAACACACTTAACAAACACTTTAGAAAATGCAACAGATAATATCTTATATTAAGACAAACCTATTGATGTCACTATGCTTCATTGGATTGTTTTCACTTTGCCTCTATCAGACATGGCTAAGACATAATGAGGCTAAGGTTTTTAATGAACTTGAAAAATCGCTAAATGATGGGAGGTCAAATAAATACCTACTTTCAGATCTGAAATTCCATCCTGTAGTAACCGATAGCCTTAGTAAATTGAAAAATGGAAAGTTTCTTGTACTTAGGTTTATTAGGAACAATTGCCACCAATGTATAGATTCCATTTTCAGCAATGTTGAAAAAATTGGAGCGAAAATTGGAAAGGAGAATATTGCCGTGCTGGTTGATAGTCCAGATATTGGGGAATTTTACAAGTACAAAAGAATATATCAGGATAAAATAGTAAACTTTTATTATTTTCCATTTGAAATATCATCTTTTGATAAACAAGGAACTTCTTATTATTGTATCCTTGCCAAGGATAAGAAATCTGCATCATTTATTTTTCAAACAAGTCCCCTGGATTTTCCCGTAGCAACAAACAGGTACTTAAAAGAAGTGATACATGTCTTTTAATCGACGTTTTCAGGGAGTAGCTGTCCAAAGCTTGTTAAAGAACATCATTTGGATTTGTATCATAGCAATTCTTGTCCTTGTCCCATCACTTTCTCTACCAGGCTTGTATAATATCCGCAACGGCCAAGTCATATTTTTCTCTTCCTTTATCACCATCATTTTCTTTTTTTGCATATTAATGATATGCAGTCAGAAGAAGATAGCATTGGAAATCACCAGAATAGATATATTGCTTTGTATAGCAGTGTTGTACATCGCCTTAGATAGATTCCTTTCCCCCTTGCCATCCGCCTTTTCATTGAGGTTTATTGAACTGATTGGTTTATCAGCATTTTACATTATACTAAGACAATATCGGGTAAATTACATTATTTTTTTCTATGCATGTGTTCTTGGTGGAGCGGTTCAGGCTATCTATGGGTTGCTTCAACTTTACGGCATCTATCCGAGCAATAACAGTTATTTCCCGCTCACTGGTAATTTCTCCAATCCTGGACCGTATGCAGGTTATATTTTGAGCGGTTTATCTATTTCTATTGCGCTTTATATCTATAAAGACGATCTGAGGATACTAAAGATTTTCAGAGGGAAAGTTCCAGAGAAAACAGGTATGCAAATAAAGATGTTTTTTTTGGTTATCAGCCTCTCACTGATGGCCATTTCCATAACTGCATGTAAATCGAGAGCATCTTGGTTTGCAATTTTTGTAGGTGGACTGTTTTTAGTCTACCACAAGTTAAAACCGATTTTTTTTAAAAGAGTGGCTAAGTTCAAATGGCTAATAGTTTCGCTCGCCGTGACTATGACGCTGGCCATACTATTTTTGCTATATGATATCAATAAAGATTCCGCCAATGGCAGGGTTTTAGTTTGGGGTACCAGCAGGGAGTTGCTTTCTAAGCACCTATATACTGGAATCGGATTTGACAGGTTCAGTGTTGATCTCATGGGGCGCCAGGCCAGATATTTTGAAAACCATGCACTAAGTGCTTACTCGAATGTGGCGGGTGAGATAAGGTATCCCTTTAACCTGCTTCTACTTTATCTTTCTGAGATGGGCATTTTCTTTACCATTTTAGTTCTTTTTTTTTGCTATCGTATTTTTTCTTCAGGTAGCGGGACCTTGGCGATAATAGCAAAATTTACGCTGCTGGCTCAGATCGTGTTTGCTTTTTTCTCCTATAGCGAACAGGTTCTTGCTATTAAAATCAATATTGTGTGTATAGTAGCTTTTTTGGCCGCGCAAGACAATCGAATAAGTGAGGCGCGTTTAGGGAAACATACCTGGCAGGCAATGAAGTATATTTTTATATCCGCATGTATAGTTATTTCATTTTTTTCACTTCGTTATCTTAAAAAGCTTCACTCAGCTTTTACTGATTGGGATACCGCATTCCAACTTTATTCGGGGAAACAGTACATGGACGCGGCCTCGTTTTACGCTTCAGCCCACCCTGTTTTGGCTGGCGAAGGTGATTTTCTCTTCCAGTTTGGGAACGCTGCATTAAAGACAGGTGCTTATGGGGACGCGCTCAAGATTTTGGGTAAAAGCGAATCCAAGCTTAACAGTTATTCTGTTCAGTTAGCTAAAGGCGAGTGCTATAGGAAGCTAAATCAATCATTACTAGCAAAAAAGGTATACCTAGAGGCATCTTACATGGTACCAAGCAGATTGTATCCCAGATATCTTTTGGCAATCTATTGCCTGGAACTCGATCAAAAGAAACAAGCAATTTCAATTGCAGAAGATATTCTAAAGATCAAAGTCAAAATAATTTCTCCTGCGACGGAGGAAATGAAAAATTCAATGCGTATCGTCATTGAAAACCGGGATCTCTCGCCGAAGGAAATTCTTAACCATCTGAAGATTAATGGTCGTTAAAACAATAATCCGCGCTATTTTGAGGATATTATCAGTTTAGCTCTATAAAGAAAACTGTACGTTTTTGCAACGACTGGCATCTACATTCACAAGGAGCTGACAGGAAGCAGTTAGATTTAACTTTTTCCTACAGACAATGATAAGAGTACTTTTCCTTCAATCTGTTTTTCAGAAACAAATCCCCAATACCTCGAATCATAAGATTGATGCCTGTTGTCACCAAGAAAAAAGAAATAATTGTTTTCGAATGTATAATTATCAATTAACATACCGTACCTGTAAAGACGGCTGCCACTTAGCATAACCGTTTTATCTTCAGAGAAAATGATCCCGCTATATAAGAACAAATTTTGGGCATCCAAGTGTATAGTTGTTCCTTTTTTCGGGATCAAAAGAGGTCCAAAACGGTCGACCGTCCAATGTTTCAAAGGATTATCCCATTTCGATGTTTTTCCTTTCTCAGAAAAGAATCCCCATCCTATTCGAATGTATCGAATTTGTTCGAACCCGTTTAGGCATTGTATCCCTCCTTTCTGGTCTGCTGTAAGAAAAGCATCGATACTCCTGTTTTCATTAAGACTGAAAGCGATCCTGTGCTGTTTAGCATAAGCAATGAAAGCCTGCGTTTGCTTAACTATAATATTATACATGTTTTTTACTGATTCTGGTGATTTTATGAAACGTCCATCGATGAATAGGGTATCGTTGCTCATTACCAGTTTTTCGCCGGGGAGTCCTATGCATCTTTTCACCATAAATTTCCTTGGATCAGCACTGTTCCTAAATACAATAATGTCATTTGTTTTAACCTTTGATATTCCAGATAGCCTTACTTGGGGCCACTTTCCTTTATCTTTGAACAACATTCCCAACCAAGGTATATCTTGGGCGTCTCCAGGAAGTTTAGGGCCATAAGAAAGTTTATTTATAATAAGCCTATCATTGATGAAAAATGAATTTTCCATTGAGTCGCTTGGAACCTTATAGAGGTCAAAGGCAAACATCCTGATCAGTACCACGCATAACAGTACAGAAAAAGCTGTGAATATGATATCTATTACGTAGTTTCTTTTTAATTGCCGGCTAGCGTAAATGGTGAGTGTGAAGATTATTACCAGTAAGAATAACCATGGTATATTTAAAATTAACAGAAATAGAAACAGTAAAATCGCAGGTAAAATAATCCTTTTATTAAATAAAGGTCTTTTTTTCTGGTTTCCAAACATATTATTTATTTAAAATAACAGGATTCTCTTTACTAAGTTCCCTGAGGTAAAACAGATATTTTTATATTCAGGCATGCGAGCCGATTAGCGGACAAACCAAGTCATATTCATTGATGAGCAAAGAAAGAAACAATAGTTGCAGTTTATGTTGACAGTTAGCGACCAATACTGCCATATAGTGTAATCTCGTTTGCATTGACATAATTGAGCTTTCCCCAGGTTTGTGTACACTGCAGACGTATAAACCTAGTGCCCGATAGTTTTGTGTTGATTTTGAAGCTGACCCCATTAATTCCATATTCACGGTCATCGTTGTTTATCTGATCTGTTGGAAGGCCAGAAGGAGGTTCAGGAAAAACAAAATTACCTATGTTTATCCAGTCTCCTAAGACATCTCCCTCTTTTGTGACTGAGATTGGCCAATTAAGACAATCCTTGGGCATTTTTTTTCGGGATGCCCAAATCGTAAACTCCTTAGGGTTTTGGAATCGATATATGTCGGGCAGTCTATTGTATAAGACAAAACGACTTATCGTGTATGGACGGCCTAAGCCAATGGTCCCCATCATCAGACTGCCTGGTTTTTTACTGTCTGTATGCCACCCAGGTTCGCCGAGATTGCCATCGAACAAGTATTTGAAATACCAATCGAAACCTATCGGGCTATCGTTTTTCAACGGGTAGGTATAAAATTTTCTTTTATCAAGTTCAATTTCTTTGAACGGTTTTAATGTCCTGAAAAATGTATCTGATCGGTTGTCAAAATTATCAGTTACATATGCTCCGATAGTCTGCTTATTAGAATAAAGCCCTCCTAAATAAAAGTCGAAATGATCTGAGTTGATAGTAAATAAATCTTTTTCAGTGTATTGCTGAATAATGCTGTCAAATTTGACAATGTGTAATAAAAGCTGCGCTTTATTCCGGTTCAAGCCGTACAAACGGATACCTCCGTAATCAGGCTTCAGATTGATTGTTGAGCTAACCGCCAGGTAATCAGGAGTTAGTGGGTGTACGTTTACAGTTACAGGCGAAGAAATTGTGCCGTCTTTACGCACACCGTTCAAGGTAACCTGATAATTTCCTGATTTCTCAAAGCCCTCCACAATGAGTGGATCTTTCAGATTGTATCTTATTTGCCGTATCTTTTCTTTACTAATGGGGTAGCTCACCAGCATATATAAATATTCCGATTTTTTTGGCAGCCTGAATATTATTTTTCCTGCTCCGGGTAAATTTTCCACTTTGATATTCTCAATAAATGGAGTCCCGTTTTGTTCGGTTTCCCTTATACGTTTACATGAATTAAATGTAAACGCCACCACATAAATCATCAACACAAAATCACATTGCTTTACATACTTAAACATAATCTGTTATTTTAGATATCATCTTTTTACCACCACCTCTGCATGCCGTTTTCAATACTGAAAATCCTTTCTTCCACACCAGTATTTTTACTTCTTAACCAAAACAGGCCATCTTTTGGTATATTTTGATAGTCAATATGGTAATTGATGGCGGTTTTTATACCTAGGGAAACCCATCTGTTACGCCAGTAATAAAGCTCATATTCTGTACCTGGCATAATGCAGTTTGTGTCATTTCTAGGACAAAATTTTATTTTTAAAACTTTTTTTGCATTTGATTGACCAAGGTCAATGCCGATCCATCCGTCTTTGCTCTGGGCATTCTGATAATAAGTGTTCATATCATTGTCAAATGCTTTATCAATTTCATGTCCTGGCAGCCCCGGCTTTCCCAAAGTTTTACCAATAAGCTGTTCATCCTCACCGTAGCCATAAAATTGTACTTCTGCAATATTATCCGCTTCCCAGCTCCCTCTCTCTGGTGCAACATACCGCAGATACCTAAATTTCTTTGGGTTACCGATCATTACCTCATTCATGTAAAAAGGAAAGTAGTTAATTTTAAATAAGGTATCCGCATCAGAAAAGTCAATCTTGTTTGCTCCCTCAAACCGTCCGCCCTTTAGTGTTTCAGTATGATAGGCCGTATAGGAATGTAATGGATATTTTCTTGCCAGCCTAATGCTCTGTTTTGCTTTTCCCTCTCCGCTCAGCTGGGTTATGATATTTAATGTGTCTGAATAAAAAGGTGGATGGATGGGTATTATTTTTCCGTTATCAAATACAGCGGGAAGATAAACGACGTTATGTCCAAATTGATTAAAAATAACCATTCCATTATTCATCTTTTGTATAGCAACTGGTTTCCAGCCGTTGATGTCAAAAACACACAGGTATGCGACCTGGTATTTTAAAAATTCCTTACTTACCTTGAATGAAAAGATCCCTGTTTTAAGAAAACTATTGGTAATGTCCCTGAAGTTGGTTCTGCGAAATTCCGGTGCAATGTACTCTTTGGGAACATTTTTATTCAGTTCCGCCAGCTCTTCATTTTTGCTATAGGTATACCTGTAGATTTTTGGAATGGTTTTCACATGTTGTACATACATACCCGGTGGCATGTCCCTAACGCTAAAATGGTGTCTTTCTTTGAGGTATTCCGAAGAAAAATCCACTATGCTCCAAGTATTCCTCTGTATATTCTCATTTGTAATCAATTCGGTTTTTGAGCTGCGATCTATCGCATTAACCATATAGTGGCCATTATTCGTGCTTCCCCAATGAGGGATAAAATCTACAGCAACAGGAAGCCCGATGGATCTCATTACAGTTGCAGAATAAAACGTAGTAGTTTCACAGCCACCAATCTTACCGTTAATCACATCACTGATACTTTGAGAAAAGGGAAAATAGCTGTTAAAAAAGACGGTAAAGTTTGTTTGGGTATTTAGGTTCCAGTTCATAAAATCGAATACAGATTTGATGCTCTTTCCATTGGGTGCTTGGTGTGCCATCTGTGCATATTCAGTCAAAAGCTGGGGCCGCCAGTATTGCAGTTCCTCATCCCTTATCCGGTATGGTAAAATATATTCGCAGAAGTCTTGAAAATTTACATCTTTAGACCATGGTGCCTTCTTCCATGCCTCAAAGGCAAAATCGATATTGTTGATTAGGTAACCAGCTGAGATGAGCTTACTGTCCTCTATGGTTTTTGCATTCTTAATTTCAGGGAAACCTACTATCTGTGCCACGGAATCTCCGATATGGATTTTGTCCTCATTGGTTACCCGCTCTTGACGATATGAAAGCGTATCGATGATGGAAAATATATTTGTATATGCACTGATAGAATTCCGTTGATATCCTTTATGGATTGGCATATTGAGAATCAAAAATTTCGCCGCATTGAATTTTAAGCTGTCTTTTGCTTGCGAATAATGGCTCAAAACTTTTATCAACTCACCTTTATTTTTATCTGCCACCTGTAGCGCTTCTTCCAGAGGGGTATTATACTTACTGTGACAGGAGATGAACGTGAGGCAGATGCCAAAGATTAAAACTATAAATAAGGGCTTCATACTTAATAGTGATTCGAGGATAATTTATAAATTTGGGCTCCATATAGACCAAACGGAGGAACTGGCCCGTAAAATCCCTCAAAAGAATGGCCTTTATCAGATCTGTAATGCAGTTGATAAGAACCTTTTTTTATATTTATTTTATCGTTAACAAAAAATGAAGGCATAAAATTTGTCACATTGCCCTGCATTTTCCAGATTATTTCACCATTACGTGAATCGGTAATCCAGCATTTGTCCAGTGTAAGGATACCCGCTTTATTCTTGCAGTTGTCAGTTACCTCTATTAAAAAATAGATGTATTCCTTATCATAAAGGGTTTTAAATCTGGCAGAACTGTCAAAAGCAGTCGATTTTCCAATATATGGGATAATTATTGGTGAAAAGGATGCCCTGTCCCATACTTTATCGGAGAGACCGTCGATCAATGGCGCCTTATTGGTTTTCAAACAATAGTTTCTAAGGGAATCGGTTCTCCCTGTCTTGTCCGAAAGCATAATCTGTCCATATTTTGAAGCATCGTTCCAGTATTCATTTGATCTTACGACCCATGATATCATACTTTTGCGGTAATTTTCTTCAAGGTCACTATCGCCAATAAAAAGATTAGCCCCTATTTTTTTTTTCTTGAGAGGATCAAAACCTATCGCCAACCAAGGTATCCGTGTCTCTAAAACATAAATGTTTTCCTTGGGATCGCTAAACACAAATCTTATTTCAGGATTCAGATATGAGCTATCTGTTAGTTGTTTATCTTTCATCCCACTAACAGTTTTTAGCCCATAATTGTACTGGAAAAGATGTAGGTCCTCATATCTGATGTCCTGTGGAGGAATATTTTTATTTAGGTATATCTGGATGTGATCGTAGTTTTCAGGATTAGCAATATAATCATCTTTCATCATCATTTGTCCGGCACCAAAGAACTCTAATATCGTGTCCCTATCGATTTCAAAAGGAACAACAATATTCTGGTTATCGGGAACATAGTTTATTTCAGCTATCGGTGAGGAGTGGAGGTAAGAAAAGGATGGGGAATGATCAAGGCAGCGATCATATAAATTATAAAGACTGCGGGCCTTCTTCTTATTGCCTGAGTATTCCTGGAACCTAGCATAAGCAAGAAGTTCGCGCGTCAAGAAAATGTATGAAGGCAAGCCTTTTGCTTTGGCAAAAGCACGCTCTATTTCATTCAGTCCCTGACTGTAATTTATATCGTTAATTTCCCTGGGAATAAATAAAGTTTTGAGCACCGTAAGTGCAAAGGGAGATTGTAACATGTCCCTTTTATGTAGAAAATCTGTTCTGAAAATATCCACCTTATTGTAAGCAATGGAGATGAAAAGGTCGCGATCCAATGATTTAATAAAGAGAACAGTCTTATCTTTCAGGTCGAATGATGCCCATAAAATGGTTTCTTTTTGAAACTTAAAAACATTCCAACCAAAGAAACCGGAAAGATTACGTGTATACCAGGTCGGGATAATGTTCTTGATGGCCGTATCCCGATAACTGTATTCTATGAAGTTTTTGTTGAAATAATTTGACACAGAAAAAGCGTTTTTCAACACAGATGTTATGGTTGGTTTTTTTTCCAGCTTGAGCGTTCTGTTTTTGAAAACACTAAGAAGATCGGCATGCTTACCCCGCTTAAAATTAATCGTTTTACCGATTATGCTATTTAATAGCTCTCTTTTGTTAAGCCACGGCGATGTTTGATCCGACTTGACGAATATCAGGTCTCTAGCCGTGATTGAGTCAGTCCTGAGGCTAGGAATAATTTCTTTTAGCTTTAAATGTTCATTGATCAAAAATTCCTTTATCATCATATTTAGCAATATTGGACCTGAAAAATTATTCTCAATGCTATTGTAATCCTGAATAGAAAGTGCCTGGTTTTCGTTTTGAAAATGTGAATCCACAACCTTATCATGATGACAGACTAGGTAGGACAGGCCGGTAATATGTAGATTTTCAGCAGTGTGTGTGATGGCGGAAGCAATGTTTTGTGTGCGTTCTCTATCCTTACTGCAGGAGGCAAGTGTGATGATTATTAGTGAAATAAGAAGAATATTGTTTTTTTTTAAAGAGAGCATTAGAAATGATTTTGAGGAAAAAATACTTGCTGTTTTAGGGCAGATGATGTTTTTTTTTTTTCGTTGTGAAGACCTAAGTGAGCGTATATAAGAAAAATCTGATCTCTCTTAGCTATTGTATTAAAGTACTAGGCATGAAATATCATTTGCATAGTCAGTTTAATGTTTTTTGCTTTATACTTTATGCCATTAAAAAATTCTTGGTTTCGGCACACAGGGACCTCCATACATTGAATAGCAAAAGCAAAGGGGGAAATGCCTAAAATATTTAATTATTTTTTTCATGAGCTTAATTTATTTTTTCCATCAGAACATGTGGTAATTATTCAGCAGCGCTTCAGGAAGGAAGTATATTTTTTATATATCTGGTCAGTTACACATTATACCTTTACTGGCGGCTAGCTAAAATACATGGATTAGTTGGTGTCCTAAATAGACATAACATGCAAAAAGATGGATAATACGTTCATATGAAATAAATTCTTAATTCTTTCATGAAGACAGTCACGTAATTCCTGTCACCCAATAGAGTGAATGTAACAACAAATGCTTTAACTTGGACAATTCATCTTTCGTGGGTAGATGCTGATGCGATAATTATGCCTGATGGAACTGTTTGTAGTTCAACTTAGCACCTCCGACACCCTAGATTTGACACCACAGGAATCTAGGTCGTTTAGCTATAATATCGCCAGCTTCGTACCTGGCACAGTATACCATGGACTCACGGGAGGAAGCATGGACATGAAAGTAGAAGCCAATTGGACAGAAACTATTAAACCATAAAAAATGAAACAGTATATCTTTTTTCTAATTACAATTTTGTCTATGGCCGGTTGTGGCAATAATTCAAAAAACAGCAAACAATCAGATGAATTTTATACAGACAAAGGTGGCATGGATTGGGGGCGGGTTCCAATTATTAAGCCATATGAAATAGTTACACTTAGGCCTGGGAATTGGGGTGTTAGATCTGTTGATGCCTCTGATGTACGATTAAGTATACCAGGTGTCAGGTCAGTAAATGATGTAGATTCTATTATCTTCATTTCTGGAGAAAAAATGATTTTGAACGGTCCAGAGATTGAGGCAGCCTGATTTGTGATCAATTTTAAGAACCATAAAGTGCTGGGCTTTAAGGATCATCAGGACTACTTTAACAACCTACATTCCATTGGGATTGATAATGAACCAAAATTACTTGATGTGCGAGAAGTTTCCCAATATTTCCTCAAACATGATACGGTTGATTGGAAAGGCATTTCAATATCCTTAGGCAATAACTTAGATCTACCTATAAAAAGATTATTCAGGATTAAGAGATTCGCGGGAATAATATATTTAAAATTGGCAACTTATAGAAATGACGGATTCTGCTTTTTCAAAGAAGTTATTCATTATTTGCAACAAAAAATATTATTGACTATCTTTAACTTAGTCAATTACAGTCAAATAGTTGCAAAAAAATGGTGAGCATATAGTGAGTTGGCAAGCGTCTTATAATTTAAAATATTCATTATCAAAGATATAGGTTTTCGGTTCGAGTCCCGTCCATTCCGCAACAAAAGCCTTAACTTGAAAAAGTTGAGGCTTTTTTGTTTTCGCCGGGTTTCATATTCTAGCCCAAACTCTGGCATCAAGGATGGATCAAGCGGAAAAGTTGGGGGGGTAAATAAATAATTTGTTTCTTTTGTAGTTTATAGCAATTACAAATTTCCTTGAGCCAAGCCGAACAAACCCTTATCAGTTTTTTATTATTTAGCTACAGCATTTGAGTAGGATGCTGTATAAGTACTGGTCTTAATTCTTTTTCAGTAAAGCAGGTGAGCGTGCTATTATATAGGTGTATTCCTGCTGTCCACTGCAAAGCTTCATAGCAGTTAATCAATTTCAGCCTATATATAGGATAGAGGTTTTAAACCAGATAGTGTTTTCTTTTTTTTCAGTAAAGCAAGTTCCGTGCTACTATATAAGTGTGTTCCTGCTATCCGCTTCAAAGCCTTGGCTCGTTCCT
>NZ_QNQU01000033.1 GCF_003315595.1 Pedobacter miscanthi
TACTCCTTAAATTAAGATCAAAACAAATCTAAAGGACGGCAGTCTGTCAATGGTAGCTTATCGAAGGAACTGCTAAAAAGTCGGATCGGCTGGGGTATTGGTATTGTTATCACGTTCCTGGAAGGGATAAGGGAAAAAGTTCCTTTTCCGGTCGGTTAATGGCTGATTAAATCTTCGCATGTCTTCAATTTTTAAACCTGAGGCATACAATTCAATCGAGCGGTGTTTGTAAATCAAATCGAGTAACTGCTGCTGCGTATAAGGTCCAACCAATGGTGGCAATGCTGCTGCTACCCCAAAAAGGTCGGAACTTTTGGTTACCACTTTGTTCAGTTCGATGAGTGAATTGGTTAAATCCGGCTGGCGGGCCAGCGCCTCGGCTTTAATCAAAATGATCTCGCCGGGCAGGTAAATCGGGAATGGACTTGCCGTTGCTGCTGCAAAGCCATTCATACGTAGTGTTGCAGGGCTGCCAGCCATCAGGGTATAAAAAGGAATCCTTTTATCAGCCGCATCGGGTACATTTACCCCTGTAAGCCCCAGGTTTGCATTTAATGGCTGAAAAACATTATTGGATGAAATGATGCTGAACAGGATATTCGGCGAAGTGGTATCAAACTTGAAAAATGATGCTTTTGTTAGATCAACAGCATTTGCCTCCGTTAAAGCAAGGGTATAATTGCCCGAAAACAATGCATATCTGGCTTTTAAGGCATGTATGGTGTTTATTATATTTACATCAGCAGGTACATTACCTAAAAAGCTGGCCGAAATTGGATTGGCCGCAATAACTGTTAGGGCATTATCTAAAACAGCAATGGCTTTGGTAAATCCGGCAGCGCGGGTAATATAGCTTACGTTTTTACCTGTACCATCGGGAATTTTCTCCCAGTATTGTGCCATATTGCCAATTGCCAGGGCTTTAAATATGCTCGAATAAGCAATTAATCCTGCAGCATAGCCCTTATCACCCAAATTATTGGCATTGCTGATCACCAGGTCTGCATCATAAACTATTTTATTGGCGCTGGCCCAAAGGTTAAACAAAATGGTATTTGTTCCATCTACAGCACTCCCCCCGGTACTCAGTTGTAATTCGGGAATATTTCCTGAGTTGAGCAACCTCAGCTCGTTGGTTACAAAGCCATTTGCGGCTACAGCGCTGAACATTACACCGGTTCTGCTCAGGGTATAAACCCGTTGCAAGCCAATGGCTACGGCGGTTAAGCCCTGTTGTGAGCCTAAAGCTACATCGGTTTTTGCCCTTGAGGGGTCCTGATATTCTTTTGTACACGAGGCCAAGCACAGTGTTAACAAAAATGTTAATGAGGCTATTTTTGTCGAAATATGATTTCTTAAAATTTTCATAAAAATTTCTTTAGCGATTATAATTTAACTTGCAAACCCAAAGTAAAAGTGCGTGGAATAGGCACCGAACCAAAATCTATATTCCGTAATATGGTCGATTGTCCGCCAGAATTTAACTCCGGGTCGTAACCTTTGTAATTGTCCCACGAAAAGAGATTTCTTCCGCTTACCGATACGGTAAGATCCCTTAAAAACTTGAGTTTCCCTACATTGTAGCTTAACGAAATCTCCCTCAACTTCACAAATGATCCGTCATCTATCCGCCACTCTTCAATGGCATAAACACCGGCAACATATCCTCTTGGCAGTTGCCCCAGTTGTTCCTGCTCGGCCACCTTACCGTTTCCAACGCCCTGGCGGGTCCTCCAATCGGCATTCCAGACATCTCCTCCTTGAACGGCATCAAACTGCACATGTAAACTCAGTTTTTTATAGGTAAAATCGTTCACAAACGACATGTTATAATCCGGATTCGGGTTACCGATTACTTTACGCAGTGTGGTTCCGGTAGGCATGCCATTTGCATCGCGCTGTGGCGTAAATGTGGTAGCAGAGTTCTGGATCCCCTTCTCGATCTGCGGAATACCCGCAGCATTGGTTAACAAACTGCCATCAGGATTCCGGGCAAAAAAAGTTCCATAGAAAACACCGATTGCTTCGCCGTTAATAATGGCAACAGGAGCGCCCGGGTTTGTACTGAATAACCTTAAACCACCCACATCCAATGCTTTATTTCTGTTTCTGTTGAAAACAACTGCAGTATTCCATTTAAAATCTTTGGCATTCACAGGTGTTCCGTTCAGTACCAGCTCAATCCCTTTATTTCTTAACGAACCAATGTTATCCAGCAAGCTCGAAAAGCCGGTTGAAGGTGCCTGCACACTGGCAATCAACAGATCGCTAACTTTTTTATTGTACCAGTTAAACTGAAGGCCCAGTCTGTTTTTAAAGAAAGAGAGATCGGTTCCCAGCTCCAGTTCGCGCTGGCGCTCGGGTTTAACATTTTCGTTTGCCAATGTGGCGCTCGAGAAAAGAGAAGCCCTGCCCAAAAAAGATTGTGTGGAGTAAGCGTTAATCCTATCGTAAGCACCAATACCGGTTAAGTTGCCCGATTCGCCATAAGCGGCCCTGATTTTAAAAGCATCCCACCAATCGGAAACACCAAATTTTTTCCAGTAATCGGCCGAAGAAAGCACATAACTTACACTTCCTTTTAAATATTCCTGCGTACGGTTGGCCGATCCGAAAACTGAAGACTGATCTACCCGTAAGGCGCCGGTAACAAACAGATGGTCTTTGTATTTAAAGTTTTGTTGAATATAACCCCCGCTAACCGAAAGCTCGGTACGGCCATCAACACTTGGCAGTTGTGTTGCCGCAGCATTTACTGTTTCGATCAATGGTGCCAAACCCCTTCCGTTTACCAGTTGATACCTGGTTTTTTCGTACTGAAAGGAATAACCAAGCTGTGTTGTTGATGAAATCAGATTGGATAATTTAGCCTGGTAAGTGGCATTAAACTCATTGTTAAACTGAAAAGCATTGTTTGTTGCTGCACTGGCATAACCATTTAATGTGCCATCTAAAGCGGCGCCTCCGCCATAAAAATCGGGGTTTACATTGTAGGCAAAAGGCGGAATGTAAGTTGAACCGCTCTGGCCCGAATTATCAACCCCCAAAGTAAAATCCAATGTCAGGTTTTTTACCGGATACAGTTTTAAATTGGCATTGGCGATAATGCGGTTGGTTTCCTGCCGCTGTTTAATATCTTCGATTACCGAAACCGGGTTTACCCTGCCACGCTCGCCCACTGCGAGTAAATTACCATTGGCATCTCTTGCAAAAATATCGTGGAAATTACCGATGATGGTTACCGAGTTCATGGGCGAGAAGAATGAGTTTCCATCGGGCTTTTCGTTGGCAGAACTGCGGATATAATTTAAACCGGCACTCAATTTTGCCCATTCGGTAATTTTCTGATCAATATTTGCCCTGAAATTGTATCGTGTAAAATCGGTGTTTTTGATAATCCCCTGATTACTGAAATAAGCAGCCGAGGTATAATATTTGGTGTTTTCATTACCCCCTGAAACAGAAATGGTATTATCGGTACCCGTAGCCGACTGAAAAATATAATCCTGATAATTGTAACGGGTTACAGGTGTGGTATTGGTGAGCAAAACTGCCGGATCGCCAACCGTTTGGATCACATCCTGCGTGAAGGAATTAACCGATCCGCCAAATTTTACAGGCGATTGGTTTACTTCAATCTCCTTGCGTAAATGGCTTAGCGTTAAACTGGTGCTAAAATTAACCTGTGCTGCTCCGCTTACCCCTTTTTTGGTAAAAATCTGGATTACTCCCGAATTTGCCCGCGAACCGTAAATGGCAGCAGCAGCAGCTCCGTTTAAAACCTCTATACGCTCAATATCTGCTGGATTGATATCAACCATTCTGTTTTGGCCGATACTGCCCACAAAGTTTCCGCCATCGTAATTGCTTGAAGTATTGGTAACCCTCGTGGTAGAATTGTTTACAATAACCCCGTCAATAATGTAAAGTGGTTCGGATGATGAGTTAACGGAGCTGATTCCCCTCAAACGGACAGATAAGCCGCCGGCTGGATCTCCTGAATTCTGACTGATTTGCGCACCAGCCGTTTTACCCTGTAAGGAGGATAGTACGTTACCGCTGGGCGCCTTATTAAGGTCGTCGCCTTTAACAGTACTCACATAACTTCCCAGTTCTTTCCTGGTGGTTCCCTGCGATGTTCCGGTAACAATTACCTCATCCAGCCCAACCGCATCGGCACTAAGCGCAGCACTTAATGAAACCTGATCGCTACCGCCAAGATCAATCATCTCTACTTTGCTTTTGTAACCTACATAAGAAAACTGAACCTGGTATTTACCCGGGGCCAGATCAACTGCAAAGCTATAACCACCGTTACTATTGGTACTGGTAGCCAAACTTGTATTGAGGATTTTAACCACTACGCCAGGAATGACTTCCTTATTTGCGGCATCGGTCACTTTTCCGCTAATATTATAACGTTTATTCTGTGCCTGTACCGTTTCCGAAAACAGGAGCAGCAGAAATGGGATCAACAAAATCGCAAAAAATCCTGTCGACCATTTGAGGTAACTTTTTTCCATAAAATTTGGTTTTGTGTTAGAAGATTAGTGTTAAAACAAATTTAACAAAATACCGCACAATGCAAATTTTAGGTTTCGCTTTATTTTGAAGGTTAAATGTTTAAAGGTTATAAAGTTGGAATGTTATAACGTTGATTTCACCGACCGATAAGACTATTGACTTCAGACTGTAGGATAAGGACTCAATATTAAGAAGGCAAACTAATCTTCCCCATACAAACCGAAGGCACGCCCTGCCTGTTGCCAAAGTTTATCGGTTTACCGCTAAGTGTTTCGTTGGCCAGCACCGCAAATAAAACGGCTTCTTTAGCATCAGGATTGATATTTAAATCGTTGGTGGTTAAGAATTCGCAATACGGCAGTTTATCCCTTAGAAGCTGTACCAACAATGGATTATGCATGCCGCCACCGCTCATAAATACTTTTGCATTGGCGTTCTCCCCGAAACAGCGTTTTATGGCATTGCCAATGGTTTCGGCTGAGAAATGGCATAAAGTAGTCATTACATCTTCCCTGTTGATATCGGTTGTAGAAGAAACTTCCTGCGCTTTTGTTAAATAATCAAGATTAAATAATTCAGGACCTGTGGTTTTAGGAAAATCCAGATCAAAGAAACTACAATCCAGTAAGGCTGATAATAAGGGAATATTTACTTTCCCTTTTAGGCTTACAGCAGCATTTTTATCGTAAAACAGATTGAAATGTTTTTGCATGTACTGGTCCATCAGCGTATTACCCGGACCAACATCTGTTGAAAAAACGGCACTTGCATCCATACTACCTGGCAGATAGGTAAAATTCGCAATCCCACCAATGTTCAGCATTACGCGGTCTTCGCCAGCTTTCGAAAATATCAGGTAATCGCCATAAACAGCCAAGGGAGCACCTTCGCCACCGGCAGCGAGGTGTTTCTGTCGAAAATCGGAAAGGGTAATGATCCCGGTTTTAACCGCAATATGATCACCATCGCCAATCTGTAATGTTCCGTTAGGGTAATCGGTCAATTGATGCAAAGATTTTGGGGCATGGAAAATCGTTTGTCCGTGGCTGGCTATAAAATCAACATCTCCATTTTTAACTCCCCACTCTTTTAAAGCTTCGTTAATCAGTATTGCATGTGTATTGGCAATATGTTCGTTCATGAGGCATACCAATTGCAGGTCGACTTCTTTTTTAGAAAAAACAGCTTTTATTTTCGCCCTGAAATCATCTGTATAGTCGCCGGTTTTAAATTTCAATACGCGAACATCAGTTTCGGCACCACTATTTTTAACTGAGCAGAGCGCAATATCCAATCCATCCATAGAAGTACCGCTCATTAAGCCGATAATTAAACGTTCTGGTTTTGCTGCTTTCGAATACAATTTTTCAATCTGTGCGTTCATATTGATTTTTATCTTGAAAAGATCAAACGTTTGTCTGCCCTGTTAATCCGATTTTATATAAATAGTTCCAATAAAAGTAAATATCCTTTGTTACAAATTGGGCATTACTCTCTATATTTACTGCTCCGTACATTAAAAACCATATAAAAAAAATGGCTAGATTAAATCTACTGGAGGAGACACGTTTCGAAAAACTACCCGTTAGCGTGTTCGAAAATCCAAAAATTGCTTCCATTAATGTTGCACACCGTATTGCGGAGCTCATTAAATCAAAACAAGCAAACAACACACCTGCAGTACTGGGCTTAGCAACAGGTGTTACCCCAATTGCAGTTTATGCCGAACTGGTTAGACTGCACAAAGAAGAGGGTTTAAGTTTTAAAAACGTAATTACTTTCAATTTGGATGAATATTATCCAATGGCGCCAACCGCGGTACAAAGTTACGTTACCTTTATGAACGAGAACCTCTTCGACCATATCGATATCGATAAAAACAATGTTCACATCCCCGATGGCACGCTTGCTTTAGAAGACATTCCGGCATTCTGTTTGGAGTATGAAAAGAAAATCGGTGATCTTGGCGGATTGGATATCCAGATTCTGGGTATTGGCCGTACCGGTCACATCGGATTTAACGAGCCGGGCTCTGCGCCTAACTCGGGCACCCGTTTGGTTACTTTGGATGATCTTACCCGCCGCGATGCTGCACGCGATTTTGGCGGAAAAAGCTTCGTACCAACCAAAGCCATTACCATGGGTATTGGTACCATTTTTAAAGCAAGGGAAATTATTTTAATGGCCTGGAGCCGCAAAAAAGCTTCAATCATTAAAAAAGCTGTTGAAGGCGAAATTTCTGGCGAAGTACCTGCAACCTACTTACAGCTTTCTGAAAATGTAGAGTTTATCCTCGATGCTCCTGCTGCTTCAGAACTAACTCGTTTTGATACACCATGGCTGGTTAAAGATTGTGTTTGGACAGATGCACTGATCCGTAAGGCAGTAATCTGGCTGGCTAACACCCTTAAAAAACCAATCTTAAAATTAACGGAAGACGATTATAACAACAATGGTATGGCGCAACTGGCTACCGAAAAAGGGCCGGTTTACAACATCAACATCCATATCTTTAATAAATTACAGCACACCATTACCGGATGGCCGGGAGGAAAACCAAATGCAGATGATTCGCAACGCCCGGAAAGGGCTGAGCCGGCTAAAAAACGCGTAATTATCTTTTCTCCACACCCTGATGACGATGTAATATCGATGGGCGGTACTTTTTTACGTTTGGTAGATCAGAAACATGATGTACACGTAGCCTATCAAACGTCAGGTAATACTGCCGTTTGGGATGACGATGCATTACGCTTTGTAGAGTTCAATGTAGATTTTACAGAAAAAATGGGTATGGACAATTCGCACCTGAAGGAACTTTACAACAAAATGAGGACCTTTATTGAGCAGAAAAAGCCAAACCAGGTAGATACTCCGGAAATCCAGACGGTTAAAGGACTGATCAGAAAAGGAGAAGCGATTGCGGGTGCACGTTACTGCGGACTTGAAGACGACCATATCCATTTCCAGGCGCTTCCTTTTTACGAAAGTGGCAAAGTTCAGAAAAATCCGGTAACCGATGCCGACATCGAACTTACGATAGAACTGCTACAGAAAGTTAAGCCGCAGCAGGTTTATGCCGCCGGCGATTTTGAAGATCCACATGGTACACACATCGTTTGTTTCAATATTATCCTTGCAGCACTAAAACGCTTGCGTAAAACTGAAGATTGGGCAAAAGACTGCTGGTTATGGATGTACCGTGGCGCGTGGCATGAGTTCGAAACTTATGAAATCGAAATGGCCGTTCCAATTTCTCCGCAAGAACTTGAACGCAAAAGAAATGCGATCTTTAAACACCAAAGTCAGAAAGACAGGGCCGTTTTCCCTGGTGATGATGCAAGGGAATTCTGGCAACGTGCCGAAGACCGCAACCGCGATACCGCAAAAGCTTATGATGAGCTTGGTCTGGCCGAATACGAAGCTATGGAGGCTTTTGTACGCTGGAAGTTTGAAGACTAAGTTTTTTACCTGCGAAGTCTAAAAGGCCCAGCGCCAGGAAAGACTTCGCAGGTTTTTAAAAAAAGTTAATTAAACCTATAATCTATCCGATAGCCTTATCTTGGCTAACTTTTAAACCGTTTTACGGTCAATTCTCAAAATAAATATTTAACTTTCTTATCAATTAGTCGTCCCTAACTATTATTCAAATCATTAGAATATGAAAATAGAGGAAGGCTGCTGTTATCACATTTATAATCGGGGGAACAATAAGGGTAAAATCTTTTTCGATGATAGAAATTATCACTTCTTCCTAATGCAGTTTAAAAAATACGTTTCCCCATACGCTGATATCTTTGCCTATTGTTTAATGCCAAACCATTTTCATTTTTTTATCCGGGTAAATGATAAACTGAATTTTGAGAAAGGAATTAAAAACATGTTTATTTCTTATGTTAAAGCAATAAATTTAAGTTATAACAGAGTTGGCGGCTTATTCCAGGGAAGGTATAAAGTAAAAAAAGTTGAGTCTGAATCTTATCATTCGAGAATTATCACTTATATCCACCAAAATCCGTTAGCATCGAAACTGGTTGAACGAATGGAAGACTACAAATACTCTTCTTTTTGCGCTTATTTATCCACCGAGCCGACGGCGGTTAATAAATCTGAAGTTTTAGAGTGGTTTGGAGGTTTAGAGGGATTTATCGCGGATCATAAAATTTAGGAGATCACCTGGCTCAAACTTCCGAAGTGTCCCCCCGCCCTTTCCCTTCCAAACTTCGGAAGCACCCTACATCTCCCCTCCAAAGCTCATTTTATTTCTCTTTCTAAAAACAATACTCTAAATTAGTTAGCTGAACCCAAATCAACCAAACCACCATGACCGAGCCTAAACAACGATTACTTTCGCTAGATTTTTTTAGGGGATTAACTGTAGCTGCAATGATTTTAGTAAATAATCCGGGCAGCTGGGGTCATATTTATGCTCCTTTAGAGCATGCCGAATGGAATGGCTGTACGCCCACCGATCTTATTTTCCCGTTCTTTTTGTGGATTGTTGGTGTATCCATCGCTTTTGCCATGAGCAGCAGCAAAGCTGATCCAGCCACACATCAAAAAACAATTATCAAGGCTGTTAAACGTGGTATCATTCTGTATTTACTCGGTTTCTTTTTGGCTATTTTCGGCAAAATCATCAGTGCCATTATCGATGGTAACGCTATATGGGAAGCTTTCCAAACGGTTAGGTTATTGGGTGTACTCCAAAGGATAGGCATCGTTTTCATCATCAGCAGCATCATATTTCTTAAAGCTTCCAACAAAACCATTTTCAAAACATTCATTGTAATCCTCGCCGTTTACTGGGCATTAATGACATTTATCCCCGTTCCCGGCGTAGGTTATCCCAATATGGAAAAAGAAACAAATTTAGCGGCCTGGATAGACCGTGGAATTTTAACCGAAGCACATACCTGGGCCTCTTCAAAAACATGGGATCCTGAAGGTATTTTAAGTACATTACCAGCGGTAGGCACTTGCCTTTTTGGTATTCTCGTTGGCGTTTGGATGCGCAGGAAAGATGTAGACAATCCAACCAAAGTAGCCTGGCTTTTTACCACGGGCATTACGGCCGTTATTTTGGGCTTACTCTGGGATTTACAGTTCCCGATTAATAAGGCATTATGGACAAGTTCTTATGTGCTCTACGCTGGCGGATTGGCCTCCATTGGCTTAGCACTTTGTTATTGGATAATCGATGTGCAGGGCTATAAAAGATTTACCACACCATTTGTGGTGTATGGCGTAAATGCCATCACGGTTTTCTTTTTGGCGGGATTGGCTCCGCGGGTACTCAACCTGATCCAGCTCACCAAACCTGACGGCACTAAAACCGGTTTGTTGGTCAGGTTTTACGAAACCTATTATACCCCGTTTTTTAGTCCGATAAATGCCTCGCTGGTGTGGGCCATTACCTATGTACTGGGCTTTTATGTGCTGTTATATTTTATGTATAAAAAGAACATTATAATTAAGGTTTAGTAATTTTACGCATTATTGAACCTAACTATTGAAAAAGAAGACAACCATATACGATATTGCCAAAGCCTTGAATATTACGGTATCAACCGTTTCGAGGGCGTTAAGTGGCTTCCCGGCCATAAGCGATACCACAAGAAAGGCCGTGGTAGACATGGCGAAAAAATTAAACTATAGTCCAAACAAACTTGCTTCGGCCTTAAAATCGGGCAAAACCTATATTATCGGCGTAATTGTACCCAGTGTACAGGCCCATTTTTTTGCTTCGATTATCCACTGTATTGAAGATGGACTAAAAGACAGCGGTTACCGGGTAATTATCTATCAATCTAATGAATCGGTAGAGAACGAGATTAACGGGGTAAGAACATTGCTGGAAGCGCAGGTAGACGGCATTATGGCCTCTTTATCTTTAGAAACTACAGATGTTTCGCACTTTAACGAAATTATCGAACAGAATAAACCCCTTATATTATTCGATCGTGTAAATACCGGTTTAAAAGTACCCACCATTACCCTTGATGATTTTAATGCGGGATACATCGCCACCAAACATTTAATTGATAAGGGTTTTAAAAAAATTGCTTTTGTAACCACGGCCCGGCAGGTTAAAATTTTTAACGACCGTTTAGAGGGTTACAAAAAAGCACTTTCAGATCATAATTTCCCTGTTATAAACGAACATATTGTTTTGGGTGGTTTATCCATTAAAGACGGTCGCTTTGGTGCTGGTAAACTGATGCGTGCCAACAAACCCGACGCCATTATTGCCGGAGATGATTTTACAGCCCTGGGTGTGATCCAAAAACTTAAAGAGATCAATGAAACACCACCGGAAATTGGGGTGATCGGCTTTGCCAACGAGGCTTTCTCAGCATACATTACGCCAAGCCTGTCTACCATCGATCAGCACGCTGCGCAAATGGGCAAAGAATGTGCTAAGATGTTCCTTAAAATGATCAGTCAACAGCATCCTTATGACAAAATCGAGCATGTTGTACTCAACCCAAGCATTATTGAAAGGGAATCGACGGATAAGAGAGGTTAAAATAAACGGCGTCATCTCGACTGAAGCATAGCGGAATGGAGAGATCTATCTTGCATAAAAGACCCTGAAACAAGTTCAGGGTGACGATGCGCTTGGGAGCTCTACCTCAAGATAGATCTTAATAAAAAGGGGCGTCATTGCGAGGAGGAACGACGAAGCAATCTTACAACAATCGCTATAATCCATATTTTAAAGATTGCTTCGCCGGCTGAAAAGCCTTCTCGCAATAACGTATATCCGTGACTTCTATTCCTTTGCCAAAGGCACCTCTATCCCAACAGGGCCGCTGGGTTCACTTTCATTTTTTAAACGATCGAGTGTGGTTACCAGGTAGCTGTAACGTTTTCCGCTTTCTACACTGGTATCAATAAAAGAAAGATAATCTTCAAAACTTATTTTGATGATATATTTAGGATCGAGTACCGAAATTTTTTCGCCTTCGCTAAAACGGTAAATCACAAAACCCGAAGCCGTTTCGCCATCTTTAGCCTTTAACGGCAGCTGCCATTTTAAATGTACGCCATCTTTTAACGCATCGGCAGTTAATGCCTGTGGTTCATTTGGTGGTACCTCATCCAGCCAGGGCATTTGTGGAGGCAAAGCCGGGTATTTATAAAAATCGTTTTTTAATGAGTCGCCAACTGCTTTTGCAACGGTACTTAATGATTTCGAACTAAAAAATACACTTCCCTGAATCCTGTTATTATCCCTCAGGTACCTGATCTGGTTCGGGATTTCGCTCAGATTTTTCCATGCGGCCTCTGCCCTTGAGTTTACCAGGTAAGCACCCTGACCAATGTACACATGCCTGCCATAAGTATTATTGCTCCACCAATCAACCAAAATGCCATAAGGTGCTACCCTGCGCGTAAACGTAAAATAAATCTGCGGATTGATATAATCTACCCATCCTTCCCTCACCCATTTACGGCTATCGGCAAAAAGTTCGGCATAATTGGATAAACCACTGGTGGCAGAGCCTTCGGGATCTTCATATTTATTTTTCCAGATTCCAAACGGACTGATCCCGAATTTTACCCATTTTTTATAATGATGGATACTATCATCCAGCTGTTTAATCAGCAAATCGACGTTATTTCTACGCCAATCTTTAATATCAGAGAAATTATTAGGGTATTTATAAAAAGTATTGCCATCATTAATGGTTTGTCCCTCTACTTTATATGGATAAAAATAATCATCGAAATGGATTCCGTCAACATCATATCCTTTTACTACATCCAGAATTACCTGTACAATATATTCCCTCACATCAGGAATGCCCGGGTCGAATTGTTTTTTGCCGCCATAAGTAAAAAACCAATCCGGATGTTTGCGGTAAACATGGTCTTCGCTCAATACTGCCGAACTGCTCATGCTTGCCCGGTACGGATTAAACCAGGCATGCAGTTCCATTCCCCTAAAATGTGCCTCTTTAATGGCAAAAGCCAGTGGATCGTAACCCGGAGCAGGTGCCAAACCCTGTTTCCCCATCAGCCATTGGCTCCAGGGCTCGCGCGATTTTGCATAAAAAGCATCAGCAGCAGGCCTAACCTGCAAAATAATGGCATTCATGCCCTGGCTTTTATGACGTTCTAAAATCCCGATCAGTTCCTGCTTCTGCTGATCGATACTTAAACCGGGTTTTGATGGCCAGTCGATATTGGTAACCGTAGCTACCCATACGCCTCTAAACTCCCTTTTTGGTGCAATTTTTGATAAAGGTTGTGCATTTAATATATAAGGTAGTACAGTTAAGGATAAAAGTGCGTATAGGAAGTTTTTAAGCATTATTTCTGTCTTATTTTTTATTCAGGTTGTGTGTTTTGTTAATTTGAATACAAACGAACATTAGCAAGTAAACGATTTTTTTTAAAAACTCTTATAAGTTTATTAAAAATTTTAATTTGCGCCTCCTAAATTAATTGTGTACCCCCATTTACCTATGGAAGAACAAAAGTATATTAATTTAAAGAAGATACAGCGTTATTAAAATGGAACCACAAAAGATTAATAAGGGTGACAGGAACAAAATTTATTTCCTCGTTATCGTTATAGCGGCTTTAATCGGCACAAATGCTTACCTGTTTTTTAAAGACCGAAAGCAGAGTGAAAGGTTTGTAACGGTAAGTGCGGAAAAAGATAAGTTGAGGCTCGAGGTGGAAAAGATTGAGGTAGAGTTGGATAAGGTAAATGCTTTAAACCTCGATCTGAATGATAAACTGGTTGAGGAGCAGAAACTGGCCCGTGTTAAAATCGAAGAACTTAAAGCCTCTTTAGAAAAAGCACAGATTACCCAGGTGGAGCTAGACAAAGCCAACAAACAGATAAATGAACTTAAAACTTTTGTAAAAAGTTATAACGAACAGATTATCCAGCTGCAAAAAGATAACCTTTTTTTAAAAAATAGTCGCGATAGCCTGCAGAATACGCTTAAAAACATTAGCAACAAAGCTTCGAACCTGGAAAACGAAAACTCCAGTCTGAATGCAAAAGTTAAAACAGCAGCAGTATTAAAACTTCAATCGGCCGAAATTATCGCCTTCAGAACCAAATCGAGTGGCAAAAAAGTAGAAGTAACCCGCTCTTCAACGGCCGAAAAATTAAGTGTACGTTTCACCGTTATCCCTAACGAAATTGCAGAAAAAGGCCATCATAATATTTACCTGAGGGTATTTGATCCGGCAGGAAATTTACTCGCCGACGAAGGCAACCGTTTTGAAGCGGATGGACAGGAAATGCAGTATAGCCACTCTATCTTTATCAATTATAATAACGATAACAGTACTTATGTTATCGACTGGGCCAACCCAAAGCCATTTATCAAAGGTATCTACACCGTAATTTTATATGCCGATGGCAATACGATGGGCAAAGCCCAGGTAGAATTGAGGTAAAAACCTGATCGTCTCCTATAAATCAAATACAATTTATTATTTATGCCCTCGGGAAACTTAAATAAAAAGTCGTTCCCATATTGGCAACCGAGCTAAACTTAACCGTTCCGCCTGCATTTTCTACTGCCTGTTTTACAAAAGCAAGACCTAAGCCTGTACCCGATGTTTTGGTGGTAAAGTTGGGTACAAAAATCTTATCGTGCAGTGCCGGTGGGATACCTTTTCCATTATCTTTAATTTCGATATAAGCGTTTTGCTGATCCACATAAACAATAATGGTAATGCAGCAAAGTGATTCTTCATCAATGGCTTCGATGGCATTTTTAAGCAGGTTATTAAACGTTCGCAATAACTGATCATGATCGGCCATCACCTCAATATCCCCGTCACTCTTATTGATCACATCGATGGTAACATTACCAGTGCTTTTAAATACTTCTCTTGCCTGCTCGATTACAGGAATTAATGATTGACGCTCCAGATTGGTATCGGGCATCTTCGCAAAATTGGAGAATTCGGAAGCAATTTTCGAGAGGCTGTCAATCTGTTCAATAAAAGATTTACTGAATTTGTTAAATTTCAGCTCAAAGTTCGGGTCTTTCTCTTTCCACGATTTTTCTAAAAGCTGTACGCCCAGTTTTAAAGGCGTTAAAGGATTTTTAATCTCATGTGCCACCTGTTTGGCCATTTCGCGCCAGGCACTTTCGCGCTCAGATCTGGCCAGTTTTAACGCACTGGCCTCCAGGGCCGAAATCATATTGTTATACTCCTTAATCAACACACCGATTTCATCATGCCTGCGCCAGATAATCGGCTCGTTGCGTTGCCCTATTTTGGTTTTACTGATACTTTCCTGTATAAATGTTAACGGGCTGGTGATCTGGTTAGCCAAAAACACAGCCAGTACGCCGATCGCCACAAAAACCAGGGCATAAATATTGATCAGGTTACTTACAAAAAGTGCAATCTTATCGCTGTATTCTTCCTCGTTTGAGTAGTTTGGCAGGCCGATATAGGCTATTGTTTTGTTCTGTGCATTTCTGATAGGTGCATAAGCGGCAGCATAGGTTAGGTTGCCTATTTTTTCATTGGGGTTGATATATTCAGAACGATGTAAGTTATTTAAGGCTATATAGGCCAGCGGTCCCATTTTCCGCCCGATAATTTTGTAATTGTAGAGTTTGGGATAAGTAGTCATAATCAGATTACCCCTCAAATCGTACAAATTCAAATCGGCATTATTGATATCGGCAAAATTATTAAAATCGGCTATAGCATTTTCATCATTCGAAATAATACCGTTATTAAAAACCTGTTTTTCAAAATTCTGCTGAACCTTACGGATCTTCTCTTTCAATAAATCCCCCTGCTGTCCACGATATTCGAGGTTCATATAATAGTAGGTTACCCAGCCTACAATTACCAGTGTAGCTACCACCGAAAGCACAATTGAAACCTGGATCCGTGTTTTGTAAAGGATTTTATTGGCATTAATCATTAATGAGCGGTTTATGCTAAACCAGCCTATTTTATCGTCATCAAGGTTTTTAATTAACCAGATCAATCCATAAAGCACTAAAGAGAAAATAATAAATACCAGAAAAAAGAACGATAATGCCGCTAAACGTTCTACATAATCTATTTTTTCTTTACTGATTACCACCATTTTACTGGCAGAGGGTTTATAAATTAAATGGCTGTAACGCAAATCGTTATCACTGGTGGTTACAAAATCATCCTTTTTACCTTTAAATATGCTGCCATCAAGCGGATAGGTATAATTTCCGGTCTGGTTAAGCAATTTGTTGTTATTATACAAAGCGATAGAATAACCCTTAAAATCCTTGTCTTTTGCCAGTTTCTGATCGCCCAGAAGATCGGGCAGGCGGTTGTTGTAATTATATGGCTTAGACCGGAGCTCGATAACCAGGGTGCCGAGCAGGTTACCGCGATCTACCACCGAAATGATCCCAAAATAATCCTGATAGCCAAAAGTATTGTTCACCTGGTAAAAGAAATTGGATCCGTCTATTTTAACTGAGCCTACCTCAACCAGTTCCTTATATTTATCAATAGGCGGACTATCGGCATTACCTATTTTCGCACCGGTTTTATCGTAAGGATAAATCTGATAATCATAACGGCTTAAATAACCGTCGACATAATCTTTAATATGGTTTTTAAGTACAGCATAATTACCGGCACGGGCCTGATAAAAATAACGGGAAAGAAAATCATCCTTTACGAGTTCGTTACCCAGGCTACCCAGGGCCACAATGGCATTTGGGTCGTCAGAAGATTGTACCTTTTGTGCCAAAGGTTCGCGCAGGCTCCGTTCTTTAATATCCTTATACCTGGTGTATTTAATTGAGGTATTGAAGGCCAGGCAGAAAAAAACAATGGCAAATAAACCGATCGAAAAATGTTTCTCTTTAAGATAAACCGCTCTGCCAACGATAAACAGTACCAGCGCGAAAACAATAAAAAAGGCGTTAAAATCAACAATCAGCTTATAGGTGAAAACCCCTGCAAAACCGATCAGGAAAATAATCAGTCTTTCTTTATTGGTTACATTAAGCTGGCTGCTTACAGTTGCCGAAATAACGGTAATCAGGTAAATCTGGAACCATGCCAAACATAAAATCACAATCCCAACCCAGCTGGTTCCACTCAGTTTAAGGATATTTACAATGTCGAAATTGATTTTGGAATTAAAAATAAGCCCGAAAAAGATGTCGTCAGTATCCCAAACAATCTGCCCGATCAGCACCATTAAACCGGCCTGGATAAGGAGGCCAACAGCTTTATTTCTTTTAATCCACTCCGGAAATTTATACTGCTCTTTGTGGTTGTACATAAAAAGCAGCAGCCAGGTAAGTACAATTACGTTCAGCAGGAAATCGCCGAGTGAGGGCATCAGGAAATTATCGGCATAGATCCGCGGATCGAACAGGTCAAGGATAAACCTGTGGTTAAACCAGCCGTAATACAAATCCGACAGGCGGAAAGCCAGAAAGAAAAAGAGCAGCAAAAAGGTTCCCCAGGCGATATGTCCACGGCGTGCAATCAGCGAGCTTAGCGAGTTAAAAAACATGCAGATACACAACATCCCCGCAATAAACAGCCACAACTGCATACCCGAGTAATAAGTTTCGGCATAACCCGGCTTTACTTTTAACCCGAACAAAAATTTATTATCCAGGCTTTTTATTACGTAAACATCCTTATCGGTAAAGGAGGCAAAGGTTAATAACTTTGAGGATGACAAAAGCGGGTCGATATCATTTTTAAAGTATTGCGTTTCTTTAAAAGGATACTGTGACTGGATGGCAATTAAAAAAATTAAGTTAAATCTGCCCTGAGTATGCTTAATAACCTCGTACCAGCCATTAGAAAAAAACAGTACCGAGCTGCCTTCCCTGATTGTACTTGGATCGATGTCGGAAATCTTAACTGTACTCCAATATTTCAGGTCGTTATTTTCGTAGGTTAACAGGTTTATACCGCTGTTTTTACGGTAGGTATTGATAAAATCGGTCGCATTTTTAGGGTTATGATGAAACTGCCTGGCCTTTGCTACCTGTTGTTTATCGGCAAGAAAAGCCTGCACCAATCTTTCTTTAGATAAGAGATTCTGCTGTATTTCTTCCGCATCATGTTCCAGCAATTCGCTTTTGGTTGTAAAACGGCTTAACGAAATAGACGTTACCATAAGGCAACAGCCCAAAACGAGCAATAGAAACCTAATTTTTACACCAAAGCTCATATTCATACACGATAAAGATATTAAATATTGCTAAAAAGCAACGCCATAAACTTGGGGCTTATGGCGTTGGCATTATTATATTTTACAAAACAAAGTTATGCTATAGCGGCGCTGCTGGTTTGTACCTCGCGGCTCACTTTTTTAACCAATCCCTGCAATACGTTGCCCGGACCAACCTCAACAAATTCTGTTGCGCCATCAGCAAGCATATTACCAACTGTTTGTGTCCAGCGTACAGCTCCCGTTAGCTGTTTGATTAAATTCGCTTTAATCTCTGCCGGATCAGTATAAGGTTTGGCATCAACATTCTGATAAACCGGGCATACCGGTGCCGAAATGTTGGTGGCTTCGATAGCAGCCTGTAATTCGATTTTAGCCGGCTCCATTAAAGGCGAGTGGAATGCACCACCAACGTTCAATTTCAATGCTCTTTTTGCTCCTGCTTCGGTTAATTTGGCACAGGCCAGGTCGATACCCTCAATACTGCCCGAAATGACCAATTGCCCCGGGCAGTTATAATTTGCAGGTACTACTACCGCATCAATTTCTGCACAGATTTTTTCTACTACCTCATCGGCTAAGCCTAAAATAGCAGCCATGGTTGATGGCTCTGCCTCGCAAGCTTTCTGCATGGCATTTGCACGGGCAATAACCAGTTTTAAACCGTCTTCAAAACTTAATGCATTTGCGGCAACAAGTGAAGAAAATTCGCCTAAAGAGTGACCAGCAACCATATCAGGTTTAAAATCATCACCTAAAACCTTGGCCAAAATAACCGAATGCAAAAAAATTGCAGGTTGGGTTACGTTGGTCTGTTTTAGTTCTTCATCTGTGCCTCCGAACATGATATCGCTGATGCGGAAACCGATAATTTCGTTGGCCTGTTCAAATAATGCTGCAGCTTTCGGGTTTTCGTAAAGATCTTTACCCATGCCTACAAACTGTGCTCCCTGTCCGGGAAAAATATATGCTTTCATTATAATTAGTTTAGCGTATCGGGTTTGGCGGTTAGCGCTTCATATCCAACCACTTATCTCGATACTTTCTACTTGATACTTTCTACTTAATACTTGATACTATTTTATCTGATACTTATTCTCCTGAACTTGATACCAAATACTTGCTACTTGATACCAAATACTTGATACCTAATACCAAATACTTGATACAAACTAATCCAGACTCGCTGTAATTAACCTTAAAAACTCAGCTCTTGTTTTGTCGTTGCTTAAAAAAGTTCCGGTAAAGGCCGAAGTTGTAGTAACCGAGTTCTGTTTCTGTACACCGCGCATCGACATGCATAAGTGCCTGCATTCCATCACCACGGCTACTCCCATTGGATGAAGCGTATTCTGGATACAATCTCTGATTTCGTTGGTTAAACGCTCCTGTACCTGTAAACGGCGCGCAAAAGCATCAACAACACGAGGGATTTTACTTAAACCTACAATGTGTCCGTTTGGGATGTACGCAATATGCGCTTTACCAAAAAATGGCAGCATGTGGTGTTCGCACATCGAATATACCTCGATGTCTTTTACCACTACCATCTGGCTGTAATCTTCTTCAAACATGGCCGATTTAAGGATTTCATCGGGTTTTATATCGTAACCATGCGTTAAATATTGGAGGGCTTTGGCTACGCGTTCTGGCGTTTTTAGTAAACCTTCGCGCCCTGGGTCTTCTCCCAATTGCCCTAATATATCTTTATAATGTGTAGCTACTGCTTCAATTTTTTCTTCGTTGTAACGGTCTACTTTTACATAACCGCTTACCGGCTCGTCATCAAATGCGTCGTTATTGCTCATTAATTCAGGTTTTTAACCAAAGTATTCAACAAAATTATTTTCAGTTTCGTATATTTTTACGCAATGTAAAATGGCTCCGCTTTCTGCAATCGGTGCCTCTAACTGCTTCCAGATTTCGATGGCCAGATTTTCGGTAGAAGCCAGTTTGCCTTTCATAAAATCGACATCAAGGTTTAAGTTTTTATGATCAACTTTATCTACTACGTAGTCGTTCATTACTTCTTTAAGCCATTTTAAATCAACAAGAAAGCCCGTTTCCGGATTCACCTCGCCTTTTACTGTAACATACAGCCAATAGTTATGGCCATGCCAGTTGGGATTGGCACATTTACCATAAACTTCACTATTTTTATCATCATCCCAATCGGTACGCGCCAGTTTGTGCGCCGCATTAAATGATGCTTTTCTCGTTATGTAAATCATTACTATAAAATAAAATGCAAATATACGGATAAAGGTATGGAAAATGTATAAGGGATGATGGGTGATGTAGAGCCGCTGTCAATTTTACATTTACTCCATTCCACCTTACATCATACATTTTCCATCTTACATTCTTTCCGTTTCCTTAACTTTACCTTATGAAAACTTTAGTTGTTGCCGCTACCAAAGCCGAACTGGCCTTCTTTTACCAACATTTTAACCTGCCGGAAGGCGATTTTGTGGAAAGTAAAAATTTCGACCTGCTGATTACGGGTGTTGGCATGGTGGCAACGGCTTTCGCGCTGGGCAAACACCTTTCGCATAAATACGATCTGGTGATCAATTTTGGCATCGCGGGCTGTTTCGACCGGAATGTGGCACTAGGTGCGGTACTGAATGTTATCGAAGATACTTTTGCCGAATTAGGCGCCGAAAATGGAGAGGAATTTATAAGTATAACCGATTTAGGCTTCGGGGAGAATTATTTTACTGCCAGAACACAGCGGAAAGTGGGCTTACCCCTGGCAAAAGGCATTACCATGAACTGCGTAACCGGAAGTGAAAAAAGTATTAAAAGCCTTGTTGAAAGATTAAACCCTACTACCGAAAGCATGGAAGGTGCAGCTGTTTTTTATGCTGCCAAACAATTAAACATTGATTGTTTGCAGATCAGAAGCATATCCAACTATGTTGAACCCCGCAATAAAGACAATTGGAAAATTGGCCTTGCGGTTAAAAATTTAAACGACTGGGCCATTGCTTTTATTGGAGAAATGAACTGATTATGACGGATTACTCTAGCACAGTAGTTAATTTTGGTTGATGAACCCGACACAATTAAAATAATTAATTTAATTGTCAGAGGCTCCGTCTAACAACTGAAAACAAAAAAATAAATAGATGAAACTTACACTTGGATTTTCTCCCTGCCCTAACGATACTTTTATTTTTGATGCTTTAATTCACCATAAAATTGATACTGAAGGCTTAGAATTTGAGGTTTTTTATGATGATGTGGAAACCCTGAACCAAAAAGCCATGAGGGGCGAACTGGATATTACCAAATTAAGTTTTCATGCTTTTGCTTACGTAGCCAACCAATATGCTTTATTGGATGCCGGTAGCGCCCTTGGTTTTGGTGTCGGCCCATTGTTGATCAGTAAAAACCATTTTAACGATGCTGAGCTCCAAACTCCAAACTCGGAACTTAAAATCGGGATACCGGGGAAATATACTACGGCTAATTTCCTGCTGGGCATTGCTTACCCTCACTTGCAAAATAAACAGGAACTGGTTTTCTCTGAAATTGAATCTGCACTATTGAACGATCAGATTGACCTGGGCCTGATTATCCACGAAAACAGGTTTACCTACCAGGATAAGGGACTAAACAAAATTGTTGACCTGGGCGATTACTGGGAAAAGCTAACCGGTTGTGCCATCCCATTGGGTGGTATCGTAATTAACCGTACTCTAGACCGCGAAGTGCAGTTAAAGGTTAACCGTTTGATCCGCCAGTCTGTCGAATTTGCTTTCGCACATCCAAAATCGGGTATCGATTTTATCCGTCAGCATGCACAGGCGATGGAAGAAAGTGTGATGTACAAACACATTGAACTTTACGTGAATAAATACAGCATCAATCTCGGTGAAGAAGGCCGCAAAGCAGTTGATACCTTATTTAAGCTGGCACAGGAAAGAGGCATTATCCCCGCGATTCAGGAGAATCTTTATATTTAAAGTGGTTGAAAGGTTGGAGGGTTAAAAGTTGGAAAGTTGGTTTGAGGGAATTGTATTAAATTGCAAAAAAATCTATAAACTTTAGTTAGATAAATATTGATGTGCTTTCATCAATTTTAGCCAACTTTTCCTAATGCGGTCGTCATGCTGAATTTAATTCAGCATCTTTCCAGCTATAAAGACCCTGAAACAAGTTCAGGTTGACGAGTGGATGGAGAAATCTGTACCTCGATATATTTGTCGACTGCGCTGCACCAGATAGCTATCGGTCCTCTCGAAGATAACTATACGGTTTTAGGATGTAATCGACATAAATTTGATACGCCAGAACGGTGTAACATTAAAATCTTACAACATTCCAACTTGTCAGCCCTATCCTACCAGTAGTTTGTAACCCTTACCATGCACATTAATAATCTCTACAGCAGGGTCGGCTTTAAGGTATTTACGTAATTTACTTAAAAACACATCCATGCTGCGGCCGTTAAAGTAATTATCATCATGCCAGATACTTAACAAAGCTTCTTCGCGGGTTAACACAGTATTCTTTTTTAGGCACAATAAACGTAGCAATTCTGCTTCTTTGGTAGAAAGTTTCTGCTGCTGGTCGTTATTGGTAATAATCTGTGTGGTATAATCGAAATGGTACTGGCCGATAGAAAACTCTGTTTCCGCAGTTTCATCGTTACTGTCAGTTTTATTGGCAACACGCTTAAACATGGCATTTATGCGCAACAAAAGTTCTTCGATACGGAAAGGTTTGGTAATGTAATCATCCCCGCCCAAATCGTAGGCAGCAGATTTATCTTCAAGCATGGTTTTAGCCGTTGCAAAAATGATCGGAACCTGTGTATTTACCTTCCGGATGTCTTTACCGAGTGTAAAACCATCTTTTTTGGGCATCATCACATCTAAAATACATAGATCGAAATTCTGTTTGTTAAAAGTTCTTAATCCATCTTCGCCATCAGTGCATAACACCACATCAAACTTGCCCTTTAGCTGCAGATAGTCCTGTAACAATAAACCTAAATTCGGATCGTCCTCTACCAGAAGTATTTTTTTCATTTTCTTAATTTTATTCACGTATGTAGCATTACCTACAGTGAAAGTTTGATTCTGAATATGCATAACGGTTTAATTTAGGTTGCAGAATAAATTAATACGCTGCTATATTAGGCAAATTAAACCAGTAATATTTTAATGTATCGATAAAGCCACCTTTTGTACCGATGGTTAGCCGTTATATAAAGGTAAAGATATTTCGAACGTTGTTCCCTTATCTTTTTCGCTACTTACCTTAACTGTTCCACCTGCTTTTTTAATAATATCCTGAACATAGTTTAAGCCCAGGCCAAAGCCCTTAACATCGTGCAGGTTACCTGTAGGCACCCTGTAAAACTGGTCGAAAATCCTTCTTGAATGCTCTTTCGTCATTCCGATACCCTTATCTGCAATTTCGATAATTAAATGTTTATGGCTATTGCGAGTGGTAATGGTAATTTCTGGTGTATCGGTGCTGTATTTATTGGCGTTGTCGATCAGGTTATAAATTACGTTTGATAAGTGCAGTTCGTCTCCATACACCACCGAGTTTTCTGCATCAGTATTTACATTGATGATTGCATTTCTTTTCTGCAGCTGCAGCTCCATACTATCCAGCACAATCACAATCAGATCGTTTACATCTACCTCGGTATTCTCCATTTTAAGTTCGCCTTTTTCTAAGCGGGCAATGCTTAAAACACGTTCTATATGGCTTCCCAGGCGTACATTTTCGTCATAAATAATACCCGCCAAACGTTTTAAGCGTGCTTTATCTTCTGTTACTTCGGGATCTTTTAAAGCTTCGCTGGCAATCATAATGGTGGCTACCGGTGTTTTAAACTCATGCGTCATATTGTTGATGAAATCCGTTTTCATTTCCGACAGTTTTTTCTGCTTTAAAATAGCATAAAGTGTGTAAGAAAAGATAAAAACAAGCACCAGCAACAACCCCACCGATGATGCCAGCGTAACGCTCAAATTGGCCACAATAGCTGAGTTTTTATTCGGAAAACTAACAAACAGCATCCCCGGATCGCGAAAGATATCGTTGCCGAACAAAGGGGTTTTATAGGTATTTTCGGGCAAAAATTCTCCTTTTACATTGGAGGCCGTCATAAAAATGGTTGAATCTTTTTTAGCCAGCGAAATGCGGTAAGATGGCTCCAAAGTAATGTTGTGGGCCAGCAATTCGTCTTTCAACAGGTTCCCCAGGGCATCGAAATTAATACGTTTAACAATAGGGATTTTAGTTTCCTGCAATTCCTTCGATACATCCTCAACCACACTTAACCTGGTATACGAAAAGGTATCTTTACCCAATGCCGCAATTTTTAGCTCCAGCTGTTTTTTGGCAATCTCATCTTCACGCTTAAATTTTTTCTGTAAATCGCTCGGAATTTTCGGAACATTGGCAAAACCCGGGCTACCGTCTCGTGGGTCGAAAACCAGATACCTCAATGTATCGGGCAAACTCTGCAAACTTTTAAATTCAAATGCTTTTGGCGGTGTAGCAAAGGGCTTGGTACGCATACTGTAGCCTTTAATGATCAGGCTTTTCATATCAATAAAAGCATCCATCTGCAGATCGAGCTTATCGCCGTTTTTTGAACTTAACGAACTAAATTCCTTTTCAGAAATTACTGCAGGCGCGCGGTAAGTATTACGAATAATACTATCCTGCTGGTTCAGGTAATTTTCGATCTCATTTTCCCGTTCAACCTCTTTTAATTCACTTTGCTGAAGATATTGTTGTCTTAAATCTTTAATATCCAAAGTGCGCTGCCGCGAATCCTGAAGTTGTTTCAATTTGTTTTCGGCATCCTTGCGGTTCAAATGATCGGCTACATTTCTACGTTGTATTTTATTTACCACCGTAGTTAAGGTTTGGTTTACCTGTTCATCAAAAAGCTGCGATTTTAGCTTATACGATTCCCTGATGTAATACAGCTGCATTACAAGAACACCCAGCAAAGCCACCGTCATTAAAACGGTAATTAACCAAAAACTCTTTTTCTTCATTGAACCGGAATGGTTTTAATTTAAAAACCCGAATACAAACTTTTAAATCTAAACAGGTATCAAAAATACTGAATAGCAAAGCTAAGTGTTTGTTTTTAACATATTTTAACAGCGGTGATGCGGGGAGACTTCCGAAGTTTTGCGGAGACACAAGCCCGGCTAACTTCGGAAGTCTTGGGCAAAAGGCAAAAAAAATGCCGAGACTAAAGCCTCGGCATGGTTCAAAATTGTTTGCTTAAAAAAGATTCTTTATTTAAAAAGGCAAATCATCGTCTTCGCCTGGTGCACTGCTTACATCAACCGGAGCTGCATAAGCCGGGGCTGCTGCCGGAGCGCCTGCTGCTACAGCGTTGATACGCCAAATTACCAAACTGTTAAAATATGATGTTTTACCTTGTTTATCTGTCCAGGGGCGACCACGTAAATTAAAGAACACTTCAACCTCATCACCTGCCTTAAATGTATCTAATAATGCAGTTTTATCTTGTAAAGCCTCAAAACGGATATATTCTGGGTATGTTGGATTTTCTGCGTATTCTACTATTAAATCACGTTTTTTAAACGTTTCACTTACTTGTTGTGTGGCACCTACTTCGTGTACTTTTCCTTTAATTTCCATATCAATACTACTTATTGTACTATAAACATCAAATCTCTATAATTTTATTGATAACTTCGCATATATTATGATGCAAGTTTTCCACAATAAAAGCAGGGTAATTATTACCTGCAACAAGCGCCTTTCTCCGTATCTTCAGGACGAAGTTACGGCTTTAGGCTATACGATAGAAAGGGCTTTCGCCACCGGTGTAGAGCTCAACATTACCCTTACAGAGTGTATTAAGCTTAATTTAAACTTGCGTTGCGCCAGCCAGATCCTTTATGCTATAAAAAGTTTTAAGGCCGTTACGCCAGATGATTTATATAAAGAAATATCGGCCATTGAGTGGGAAGAACTGATCGATTTTGCAGGTTATTTCTCCGTTACCTCAAATGTTGATAACCCAAATATTACCACACCTCTTTTTGCCAACTTAAAAGTAAAGGATGCGATTGTAGACCGCATGAAAGAGAAAAAAGGCATCCGCCCCAATTCAGGATCAGATGCCAATAAAGCAGTGGTACATTTATACTGGAAAGATGCAGATGCAGATGTATTTATAGATACTTCAGGCGAAACCCTTGCCAAACACGGCTACCGTAAAATTCCCGGGAAAGCTCCAATGCTCGAAGCTTTAGCCGCCAGTGTGATCCTGGCCTCCAACTGGGACAGAAAATCGCCTTTTATCAACCCTATGTGCGGCTCGGGAACTTTGGCCATCGAAGCTGCTTTAATTGCAACCAACCGTGCACCGGGTTTATACCGGATGAATTATGGTTTTATGCATATATTGGGTTATGATGAGCAGGCTTTTTTTGCAGAACGCCGGATTTTAAAAGATCAGGTTATCAAAAATGCCGACCTTAAAATTATAGCTTCCGATCTTTCGGAGGATGCCGTTGAAGTTACCCGCAGAAATGCAAAAACAGCTGGTGTAGATACTTTAATCGAATTTGAAGTATGCGATTTTGAATTAACACCGGTTCCGGAAGATGGTAAAGGTGTGGTGGTTTTTAACCCTGAATATGGTGAGCGTTTAGGCGTACACAGTAAGCTTGAGTTAACCTATAAACGCATGGGCGATTACATGAAAACCAAATGTAAAGGTTACTCTGGCTATATTTTTACCGGAAATCCCGACCTTGCAAAAAAAATAGGTTTAAAAGCATCAAAAAAAATTGAATTTTATAATGGTAAATTAGATTGTCGTTTATTGGAATACGAATTATATGATGGCTCGCGCAGGGCACCATTAATTGAGGCATAATTTTTCATTGAAAATTGATATATTACGCTCTCTTACGTACCATAACGTAGAAAATTTTGAAGAATATGGAATTTGATGACATGGATCATATGCCCGAATGGGAGCATTTTAGCCGTTTTGGCCGCGATGACGAGGATGAAGAAGGCCTATCGATTGATGACGCGGAAAAGGTTAGGCTAAAAGCAACCAGGGCAAAAACCCTTTATAACCAGGCAAGGGCAGTATATAAATATGCGGCCCTGTTCTGCGAAACGCTTGAAGGCGAAATGGCCGAAATGACGGCCAACCTGATTATGCAGAACGCACTGATGCTCTGTCCGAAAATTGTTGGAGCCGAAGGTGCCGATATGTATATCTTAAGGATGGAGAATGCTTCCATTATCCGTACCAATTGCCGCGAGCTCGAAACTCAGGTAAGGGCAGCAGATATGTTCGAAATATGCACGCCAGAATATAAGGACATTGTTTTAGATGAAATGGAAAAGTTCCGCCTGTTGTTTATAGAGTGGGTGAAATATTTCGAAAAAGACGAATTTGAGGATGACTGGGGGTTATACTAATCCTTGGCATCTAAATCTTCGGTAGCTTTTTTTCTTCCTTTTTTTATCGGCAATGCATCAGGGGGAAATTGTTTATGCCACATGCCGGTATACATCCCGTCGAGTTTTATAAGCGCTGTATGTGTTCCCTCTTCTATCAGCTTGCCTTCTTTTAAAACCACAATCTTATCCGCATTTACCACTGTACTTAACCGGTGTGCAATCAGAATAATTGTTTTCCCATGCTCCCTTAACAAAGAAATGGCATGATGGATATGTTCTTCTGACGAGGAATCAAGTGATGAGGTTGCCTCATCCAGGATCAGAATTTCAGGTTCACGGTACAAAGCCCTGGCAATGGCCAAACGTTGCCGCTGTCCGCCTGATAAATTGGTCGCATTTTCGCCAAGATACGTTTCGAAACCATTAGGAAGCCGTTCGATAAAATCAATGATATTCAACTGGCCGCAGATACGGATAATTTTTTTCATATCAGGCTCCATTTCCCCAATGGCAATATTATCGATTACATTGCCTGCAAAGAGGTGTACATCCTGCGGAACAACGGCAACAAGTTTCCTTAAACTTTCGTTGGTAAGATAATTAATATCAAATTCGCCGATCATAATGTTGCCGGATTGTAAAGGATAAATATTCTGAAGCAGCGACAATAATGTCGTTTTTCCTGAACCACTCTCTCCTACCACTGCGGTAATTTTACCTTTCGGTACCTGCAGGTTAAACCCATCAAACACCGTTACCCGTGTACCGTACCTGAAATTTACATTTCTGAATTCAATATCTCCGATCATATCGGGTGTGAGGTCAGTCTTATTTTCAGTTTTTTCGCGTTCAAGGTCCATAATTTCAAATAACCTGTCTGCAGCGATGCGCGCATCCTGAAAAACCTTGTTCATTCCGATCAAACTGATCACCGGCCCGGTAAAATAACCTATTATAGCATAAAACGATAAAAGTTCTCCAGGTGTAATCATATTCTGGAGTACAAAACTTGCACCCGCCCATAACAGGATCACGGCAAAGATGCTTGAAATAAACCCGCTCGCGTTGCCCACCAAAAGTGAATTCGTACCAGAAGTATATACCGTTTTTAACAGATTGATAAACCTGATTTCGGTTTTGAGGTTCGAAAAATTTTCCAAGCCGAAACGTTTGATTGTACTCACTGAATTTACAGATTCTACCAATTGATTTTCCAGTTCGGCACTTTTCTCCATCAACTGGCGCTGTGTGGTTTTATTAAGCCGGTTAGATACATAATAAACTAGCGCATATAAAGGAACCACGGTTAGCATAATTAAAGCCAGTTTCCAGTAATAGGTAAACATTAAGGCGAAGGAGAAAATCAGGATGAAAACGTTAACGGCAAAACCAACCAGCACATCATTTATAAAAGCCCTGATTTTAACAGCATCGTTCATCCGCGAAATAATTTCACCCACCCGCATGGTATCAAAAAAAGACTGCGGAAGTTTTAAAAGATGTTTATAATAGCCCAAAATCAACCTGGCATCAATCTGCTGTCCGGTTTTAATAGTCAATAAGGTTTTGGCATAATTGATAAAAATCTGCACTAAAATGATGATGATCATCACTGTGCCCATTAAATTAAGGAGGTTCGTATTTCCCTCCGGCAACACATTATCTACAATTTTCTGAAGAAAAATGGAAGTAGATAAACCCAGTATGGTGTAAAAAATAGCACCGACCAAAACCTGGATCAGCACCGATTTATGCGGCATTAACAGATAAACAAAACGTTTTTCGAGCGAAATTCGTTCCGTGCCGGCCGTAAAATCATCTCCCGGCAAAAGCATAATTAAAACTCCCGTCCATTTTTGCCTGAACTCATCAGGTGTTAATCTTTGCATTTCGCCATAAGCGGGATCCATTACTTCTACATATTCTTCTGTAATTTTATACAGTACAATGTAATGGGCAATATTATTGTGGTTTACATGGGCAATAACCGGCAGCGGAATGGAAAAAAGATTATCATAAGTGGCTTTTACGCCCTTTGCCGAAAAACCAAGCCTGGTAGAAGCTTCGATCAGCCCGAGCACATTGGTACCTTTTTTATCGGTAGAGGCATACTGACGGATTCGTGCAATGGGCATATCAAGGCCATAATGTATGGCAATTGATGCCAGGCAAGCCGCACCACAGTCGGTAATATCATGCTGCCTGATGATGGTTTTCTTTGCTTTTTTATTTGATTTTAAAGCATCGAAAAATTGCTTAATGGTTTTCATAGGCCTGTTACCTGGGTTTCTTTACTTGGTGGAATTACATTTGGGTTTAACCAATCATCTGCCTTATCATATAACAATTGGAAAAGTGTTCTTCTGGTAACAAAAAAGCGGGCCTGTAAAGTCATTCCCTTTTTTATTTTACCAATGTAACCGTTACGGAGTTTTAAGCTGTTTTTATCGAGCAGGCACCTCACCTTAAAAAATGGCTGCGCGCCATTTTGCATAAAAACATCGCTCGAAATTGAAATTACCTTACCGGTGGCCATGCCCCATTCATTGTAGTTGTAGGCATCAATCTGAAACCTGGCTTTTGTACCCACGCGTAATAAACCAATATCTTTAGGCTGCACATAGGTTTCGGCGATCAGGCCTGAATCAGGCGAAATTTCACCCAAAATTTCATTTGCCGAAATCGAACTTCCCGGCTGTATCCCTTTTAACTGTTGTACTGTTCCGGTTAAAGGTGCTTTAATGGTATAAAACTCTTTTTCTTCCTCATACTGCTTATCGCGCGAGCCCAGTTGCTGGCGCTGGATATTTAACTGGTTAAGTTCGGTTTGCCATTTACTGCCCTGCTCCTCTCCGATTAGAGAAAGCTCGTTAAATACATTATCCTTTTTAAGCTTAACTTCATCAAATTCTAAAGCCGAAACCGCCCTTCTCTTATACAGATAAGCATAACGGTCGTAATTTTTATAGGCAAGCTGATAACGTGCCTTGGCCTCGGTAACCCGCTGCATAAATAAACTATACTGCTGGCCATAAACACCCGATTTTAAAGGAAGTTTTTTCGACCAGTCGTTTCTTTTATAAGCGTTGATCAATAAGCCGAGATCAAATAATTGATCTTCAACGTCTGTTTGTTGAAACCGGTTAAGGGCATCCTGACTTTCAATATTTTCTTTTTTAATGGTAAGTAAAACCTGACCGGCTTTAACATGCATGTTTTCTTTAATAAAAAGAGAATCGATACGCCCTGCAATTAAGGGTTTAATTTCGTTCCGTTCAGCAGTAGGCCTGAAAAGTCCGGTACTTTTAACATTAACATCAACCGTTATAAGGAACATGGCCAAAAAAGCGACAATTAATACGGCAAGCATTACCTGATAAATAATTTTAGTATACGAATTGTGGGTATGAAAATGGTATTCAGCCGTATTTTCAATTACTTCTTTCGGAAAAATATATTTATCGCTGTCCATATCTAAAAATTATATACGCATTTAAGCCAGTTTAGTTTTATACCATAAGAAAAAGCTATGAGTAGTTATGCCTAATGCTATTATTTTTGACCTGGTAAGCCCAGGTATAAACCAATATTATTTCCCACTGAAAGTGTTGTTGTACTTTTATAATCGCCATCACTCCTGGTAAAAGAAATGCTTAGCAAGCTATCGGTTGAGGCAGTAAGGGATATAGCTGTAGTGCCTGTATTTCCATCAAATACACCACCACCGTTAATGGCTGTAAGTTCGTTTTCTGATAAATTTTCCATATTCCTGATTTAAATTCAACAGAAAAAGGAGGATAAATAATTATCCTCCTTTTTCAACAATAATAATATTACTTGCTTAAACTATCGAATAAGCCACTTAAGCTACCGCCAATGTTGTTACCAATTGATAACGAACTTGCACTGGCTTCATCACCATCTTTACTGGCAGTTTGGAATGATAATAAGTTACCAATTCCGATTGATCCCAATAAGCCGCCGGTATTCGACGAATCGTTGCTACCAAATAAACCACCACCATTAATCTCTTTCATTTCTGTTAAATTCAATTCCTGCATTTTCATAATAAATAGATTTAATAAGCTTACTCTGTTATAGGTTTTCAGCATCCCCTGATAAAGGCTTGTATAGCCATTTAATTAATAAACGCATTAGTATGATGATCAGATTTTGTAAAAACGGCGTTTCAAACAACGGCACAGAATACAATAAACTATTTGGTTGTCAATTAATTAAAACAATTTTAAAACTCAAAACGTTAATGCAAACCACATAAAAAAAGGACTTCCGTAGAAGTCCCTTTTTTATAAAAGAATTGATAAGTCAAATTAGCTGGTTAAGCTTTTAAATAAACCTTCAAGGCTTCCACCAATGTTATTTCCTAAAGAGAACGAGGTTTTACTCGATTCATCTCCGTCTTGTGTTTCATTTGAAAATGATAACAGATTACCAATTCCGATTGATCCTAACAGACCGCCTGAATTTGACGAATCATTACCACCAAATAAACCACCACCGTTGATTTCTTTCATTTCGTTTAAATTTAACTCTTGAAGTTTCATAACGTTTTCTAATTTTAATAATGCCTACTCTGTTTGAGGTTTTCGGCTACTCCTTTTATAAGCCGGCCTTTATTGCCGGGGTTATTTAAGAAACGATGCCAGGCCCTTTAAAGTTTTCATAAAGCCTTGATTAACAACTCACAATTCGAATACATTAAACATTTGGGTTGTTCCTTTGTTGTAATAAAAAAATCTTTCTTCCGTTCGCGTAATTCCTATAAGTGCTAAAAAATCACATTTTTAAATCTGAAGGAATAAAAGTTTCGTAAATACAGGAGAACATTAAAAAATTATCCCTTTTATGGAAGATGTATTGGCTTTAAAGACGAAGAATGTTGCCGGGAATATCAGGAAAATTAGAGAATACAGAGACTATACTCAAGATTATCTGGCAGCGAAACTAAAAATTTCACAAAATGCCTACAGCAAAATTGAGCTTGGCTACAGTAAGCTTACTATAGACCGCTTATTTCAGATTGCAGCAATTTTAGAAGTAGAGGTAGCACATTTGCTTACGCTTAACCATAGCGATCTGATTAAAATTATTGCAGATGACGAGAACCGGGCAGCTGCGGCAAGTTAAATCATACTGTTGATATCATTTTTTTATCCCTGCCGATAATTCCGATACCTTTGGAAAAATTTAGGATTATGCAGGTTGCCATTCAAAAAACCATTGATTTTGTAAAAGAGACTTTAGCCCATGCTGAAGCCGGACATGACTGGTTCCATATTGAGCGCGTTTTTAAAACCGCTCAAACCATCAATCAACAAGAAAATGGCAATGAACTTGTAGTGGCATTTGCTGCATTATTGCATGATATTGCTGATCCAAAATTCAACAATGGAGATGAGGAACTGGGGCCGAATATGGCCGCATCATTTCTGGCATCAATTGCTGTAGATGCCGCCGTTATTGACCATGTTAAACTGATTATCCAGAACATGTCGTTCAAAAACAGTTTTGATGGTGCTGGTTTTACCTCAAAAGAAATGCAGATTGTACAGGATGCCGACCGTTTGGATGCAATTGGTGCAATTGGCATTGCCAGGGCTTTTACTTACGGTGGTTTTAAAAACAGGGTGCTTTACGATCCGGCTATTCGGCCAGAAGCGCATTTAACCAAAGAAAGTTATAAAAATACAACTGCGCCAACCATTAATCACTTTTACGAAAAGCTGCTTCTGCTAAAAGATATGATGAATACCGAAAGTGGTAAAACCATAGCCGCTGAGAGGCATCACTTTATGCTGCAATACCTGGATCAGTTTTATAAAGAATGGGAAGGCAAGTAAACCTACAGCCGGTCTGTTAAAAAATTACCCATTAGTAAGTATTTTGGCGCACTTCATAAGGACTTAACTTTAGCAAAAATTAATCCTTATGCAACCATACAAACTAAAATACCATAAAAACAGTGTTTTGTTGATTGCCATGGTTGGTATTCCGGTATTTTTTATATCGCTGATGTTGTATTGTCTTTTTAATTTACCAACGTCACTTTCTGAACCTTCAACATTAATCCTGATCTGCTTATCGGTCATTTTTATGGCCACTACACTTTTATGGATTACCCGAACACAGATTTTTGTAACCAGCAAAGTCCAGATCAACGAGAAAGGTTTCAGGTTTAAGCTAAAAAGAACTTCATTTTTATACAGGAGAACAAATTTTTTCTGCCATTGGGATAATGTTACCAGCGTAACCGAAATGTTCGATAACCACAATGGCGGATATTTTTATAAGGTCGTGTTTAAAAACCCGCATTTCGTGGGTTATTTCAGCCCGTTAAAAAAATACGAAAAAGAAGCAGACCGTTTTTTTACTGAATTGCAGTTTTATAAGGAAAGTTATAATATTCCGCTTCAGCTGCCATTGGATATAAAATTGAAGCCGACCAAAAGTTTTGAATAAGATTATTATTCCATAAACGAGTAGATTAATCGGGCTTATTACTAATATTTTTAGTTATTTAAACTATATTTGTTAGTAAATTTCAACCCTATGTCTGATCGAATCCGTGAAAAGCTGAATATTCTTGCTGACGCCGCTAAATATGATGTTTCTTGTTCATCAAGCGGCGGCACAAGAAAAAATACAAATAAAGGCCTTGGCGATAGTCACTCGTCAGGTATATGCCATACTTATACCGAAGATGGCCGATGTGTATCACTGCTAAAAATTCTTTTAACCAATCATTGTATATACGATTGTTTATTCTGCGTTTCGCGAAAAAGCAATGATATTAAGCGCGCCGCCTTTACTGTTGATGAAGTGGTAGATCTTACCATGAATTTTTATCGCCGTAATTATATTGAAGGTTTATTTTTAAGCTCGGGTATTTTTAAAAATGCCGATTTCACGATGGAACGTTTGCTCCTGGTGGCGAAAAAATTACGTTTAGAGCATAACTATAATGGTTATATCCATCTTAAAACCATTCCGGGCGCCAGCGATGAGCTGATTAAGGAAGCCGGATTATATGCCGACCGGATGAGCATTAACCTCGAAATGCCAACCGAAGCCGGCTTAAAACTTCTAGCACCGGAGAAAAACCATGCAGACGTGATTAAACCGCTTGCCTTTGTACAACAGCAGATCACCCAGTTTTCGGCAGATAAAAAACTGATCAAACACATCCCAAAATTTGTCCCGGCGGGACAAAGCACCCAAATGGTAATTGGCGCCACACCCGAAAGCGATAAGGATATTATGTACACTGCCAATGCATTTTATAAAAATTTTGCTTTAAAAAGGGTTTATTATTCGGGTTATGTACCCATCAGTAACGATACCCGGATGCCTGTTTTGGGCACTCAACCACCATTGTTAAGGGAGAACCGATTGTATCAAACCGACTGGCTGATGCGTTTTTATGGATTTAAGGTACAGGAAATTTTAAATGATGCCAACCCAAACCTTGATGTAGATATTGACCCTAAATTAAGCTGGGCCATTCGCAACATGCAACATTTCCCGGTAGATATTAATACCGCAGATTATAAAATGATCCTCCGCATCCCCGGAATAGGTGTAATGTCCGCACAGAAAATTGTACAGGCACGTAAATTCGGGAAATTAAGGATTGATCAGCTGAAAAAAATCGGTGTGGCTTATAACCGGGCGAAACATTTTATTACCTGTTTAGATACTCCTTATCAACTGAAAGATTATCAGGGCACGCAGATCAAGGCGTTTATTTTGGCCGAAAGCCAGAGTAAATATTTAAAAACAGATAGTAATCAGATGATTTTGTTTTAAATCCCCCCGCGATCGTCATTTCGAGCGGAGTGTAGCGCAGTCGAGAAATCTATTATAGATCTCTCCGTTCCGCTGCGCTTCAGTCGAGATGACGATCTAATAAACAAACCCATGACCTACATTTTCGACAACTCCCTCCAAGGCCTTTTAACAGCAGTTTTCGAATGGTTTGAGCGCAAGCCTGGAAAAGCAGTGTTAAAATCGGCCAGAATTTTCCAACCCGAAGCTTTTGTAGAAAGTTTTACGGTAATTACCGATGCCGAAAAAGCAGACCGTGTTTGGGCTGGACTAGAAAAGAAAATTAAAAAGGATTGGTTACGCAAATTCTATTGCAGTTACCTATCCGAAATTCCAGAAGCTTACAACCATCTTTTTCAGTTTAGCATTTATGTTTTTCAAAATTCGGCAGGAGCAGAAAGCAATTATGGCAACGAACACGTAATTGCACTATCGAAATATGCAAAAAGTGTAGAAAGGGAAAAACACCGTATGGAAGCCTTTATCCGTTTTCAGAAAACAGGCGATGGAATTTTTTATACGGGCATTGATCCCGATTTTAATGTGCTGCCTTTAATTTCCAATCATTTTAAAAACCGCTATGCCGATCAGCAATGGGTAATTTACGACCTGAAAAGAAAATATGGATTGCACTATAATTTAACAGAAGTTGAAGAAATTACCATCAGTTTTAGCCATGGGGTAAATAAGCAAAATCCTGCTCCTGTTTTAATGGACGAAGGTGAAACACTTTATGCCACGCTCTGGAAAGATTATTTTAAAAGTGCTAATATTGTAGCCCGTAAAAACACGAAACTGCATGTGCAGCACGTCCCCAGAAGGTACTGGAAATATTTAACGGAAAAGGCGGTACTTTGAGTTTTCAAGTCGTCACCCTGAATTTATTTCAGGGTCTATCTTGCAGGGAAGATGCTGAAATAAATTCAGCATGACGACAGCGAGGAGGAACGACGAAGCAATTTTAAAACAATCGCTATAACCCATAGCATTAAGATTGCTTCGTCGGCTGAAAAAGCCTTCTCGCAATGACGAGTAAGAGATAAACCTGGCTCAAAATTTAAAAACTTACTGCCATGCTGACACGCTGCATTCCAATTAGCGCATAAAGATTGACAGTTTGGTGAAAATTTGTCCCTCAAAACCACTTGGCATAAAAAGTGTTAATTGTATGCTTAGTTAAAAAACAAAATCAAAATAAAAAAATAATAAAAGTTATGGCGTTAAACCTTAAACCAATTGCTGGCAGTTCGAACAGAGTAATAGTTGAACCGGCTGCGGCAGAAGAAAAAACTGCATCGGGTTTGTATATCCCTGATACTGCTAAAGAAAAACCATCTAAAGGAACTGTGGTTTCTGTTTCTGAAGAAGATTCTGAAGGTAAAAAAGCAACTGTAAAAGTTGGCGATGTTGTAATTTATGGTAAATACGGTGGTACCGAATTCCCTTACGAAGGTAAAGATTACCTGATTATGCGCGAAACCGATATTTACGCTGTTGTTGGGTAAGTAATGAAGATTGAATGTCTGAGTTTCGAATGAGTGAATTCAGCATAAATCAACAAATAAAATAATAATGTTAGGATGAGGAAAGCAGGAGCTCGATCATTCTCTCATACAATCAGTCAAAATTTAAAAAGTAATGTCAAAACAAGTAAAATATAACGTAGAAGCACGCGACGCCCTGAAAAGAGGTGTTGATATTCTGGCAAATGCAGTAAAAGTAACTTTAGGTCCTAAAGGCCGTAATGTAATCATCGATAAAAAATTCGGTTCTCCGGCAATCACCAAAGATGGTGTTACTGTGGCTAAAGAAATCGAATTGAAAGATGCAGTTGAGAACATGGGTGCTCAAATGGTTAAAGAAGTAGCTTCAAAAACAGCTGATATTGCTGGTGATGGTACTACCACTGCAACTGTATTGGCCCAGGCAATTATTACAACCGGTATTAAAAACGTTGCTGCAGGTGCAAACCCGATGGATTTAAAACGCGGTATTGATAAAGCGGTTGCTGCTGTTGTAGAAAACTTAAAAACTCAATCACAAACTGTTGGTGAGGATAACAACAAAATCAAACAGGTTGCGTCTATCTCAGCTAACAATGATGAAGTAATTGGTGCTTTAATTGCTGAGGCAATGGGCAAAGTAGGTAAAGATGGTGTAATTACTGTTGAAGAAGCAAAAGGTACTGAAACTGAAGTAAAAACAGTAGAAGGTATGCAATTTGACAGGGGTTATTTATCTCCTTACTTCGTTACCAATGCAGATAAAATGGAAGCAGAATTAGATAATCCTTACATTTTAATCTACGACAAAAAAATCAGCAACATGAAAGAATTGTTGCCTGTTTTAGAAAAAACTGTTCAAACCGGCAAACCATTGGTAATCATCTCTGAAGATTTAGATGGCGAAGCTTTAGCTACTTTGGTAGTAAATAAAATCCGTGGTTCGTTAAAAGTTGTTGCGGTTAAGGCTCCGGGCTTTGGCGACAGAAGAAAAGCAATGTTAGAAGACATCGCAATCTTAACCGGTGGTATCGTAGTATCAGAAGAAAGAGGTTATAAATTAGAAAATGCTGATTTAACTTATTTAGGTTCTGCTGAGAAAGTTGTTGTTGATAAAGACAATACAACTGTAATTAACGGTGCTGGTAACTCAGAAGATATTAAATCACGCGTAAGCCAGATTAAATCTCAGATCGAAACGACTACATCTGATTACGATAAAGAAAAATTACAGGAGCGTTTGGCTAAATTAGCTGGCGGTGTTGCAGTTCTTTACGTAGGTGCAGCTTCTGAAGTTGAAATGAAAGAGAAAAAAGACCGTGTTGATGATGCTTTACATGCAACCCGTGCTGCTGTAGAAGAAGGTATTGTTGCCGGTGGTGGTGTTGCTTTCATCCGTGCAGTAGCTTCTATCGCTGATTTAAAAGGTGCTAACGAAGATGAAAACACTGGTATTCAGATCATCCGTCGTGCAATTGAAGAGCCATTACGTCAGATCTGCGAAAATGCAGGTATCGAAGGTTCTATCGTGGTACAAAAAGTTAAAGAAGGTACTGCTGATTTCGGTTACAATGCCCGTACAGGCGTATACGAAAACTTAATTGGTGCTGGTGTTATCGACCCTACTAAAGTAAGTCGTGTAGCATTAGAAAACGCAGCATCTATTGCAGCAATGTTATTAACTACCGAAGTTGTTTTGGCAGACGAACCTGAAGAAGGTGGTGCTCCAATGCCTCCAATGGGCGGCGGCGGTATGGGCGGTATGATGTAATATCATCCCCTTAGCGAAAGCATTTCGTGTAAAAATATTCCCCCGACACCTTCAGGTATCGGGGGTTTTTTATGCCCTCTACTGAGCAGAAACGAAACCTCAACCCATTTCTAACCTACTCATTTAGTTGCGTTTGGTGTAAAAAATTATGAAATGTAATTCGATAATTACGTTCTTTGTACCGAATATTTATTGGCGCGTCTTAGGGCTGGTACTCATTTCTGAGAACAGGCAAAAGCTGAATCACTAACAGCTTCCGGAACGCAATAAAATCATTCCCTAGTGTTAGAGATTTATGAAGATTCGTTGTAAAAGGAAATGGCTTTGTTTTGCCCTATTTTTTGGGGCATTTTTGTTCACGTCAAATGTTTTAGCCCAGGTAAACATTGGCACCGTAGATCCGGGGCCTTATACACCCGGCAGTACGATCGCAGTTCCGTTTAAAGTACCGTCGAGCTGTATATCACAGGGAAACCAATTTCAACTTTATTTATCAGATCAGAACGGAAACTTCAGTACCGAAACACGTATTGGTACCTATGATAGTTTTTATAGTACCTATATCAATGGATTGCTCCCTGCAGGGCTTACGCCAGGCACGGGTTACCGGGTGAGGGTAAAAACAACTGTACCAGCTACGGTAAGTGCTGCTTCTACGCCCTTTGAAGTTAAAGCCGGAGCGCCTGTTGAAGCAAAACTTACCTCAAACTATTTAAATAATAGCAATAAAGAAACTTTCGGTACGTGTACAAGTAAACCGAACAATAATTTTTTAATCAGTAACGAGTCTACCGCCAACAGTACGGTTACGGCAACAATAACAGATGAAGGAAGCGGTGGAGCAACAAGCTCTATAACTTTCTCTACGCCGATACAAACTTTTACCGCTCAACAATCTCATTACACAATATACACTAAAGCAGTAATGCCTGATGGATCGGTTGCTACCAAAGCTTATTTGATCATCAACAATAAAACAGTAACCGCTTTCGCCAACACCGGAAATACGGTAGTTTGCCTGCCCTTGGGATCTTTAACATTTAATGTAGATGTAACTTCAGCCTCGGGTATACAAAACAACTTTCCCGGTGATATTTATACCATTACCTGGGGCGACCAAACTACAACAACTTATACCCTCTGCGAGATTATCAATAACGGGGGAATTGTTGCACACTCTTATTTAAAATCTTCATGCGGGAGTGTTTCTACCTCCAGCGCAGGTACTATTTTTAACGCTTTTGATGTATCTATCAATGTTTCGAACGCTTTTTGCGGCATAATTGGTACACCAGTATCTTCCTCAGCAAAAGTGGTGGTAAAACCGGTAAATTCATTTGTTTTTAATAATCCGGGATGCACAAACGCTGATATTACCTTTGTAAACACTTCTACCCTGGGAGAAAACCCGAATACCAATACACTAGGCTGTACACCTAACGAGGTAACCTATAACTGGTATGTTGATAATGTTCCGGTTAAAGCTAACCAGCCACGATCTTATAATCTGGTGTATAAATTTACAACACATGGCGAACACACAATCAGATTAGAATCTAATAGTTCCGGTTCCTGTAATGCCGATCCGGTAGAAATGAAAATCTGTATCCAGGATCCGCCAAAACCAGCATTCGAGATTTTACCAAATACCATCTGCGCAGGAACAACTGTAATACCAAAAGATCTTTCGGTAATAGACAATATCTGCAATGCAGCCAACAGCTATTCGTGGTCGGTTACACCGGCTGTAGGTTTCGCAGGTGGTACCAGTGCAGCAAGTAAGGAACCACAGTTTATTTTTACCAACCCCGGCACCTACACCGTTACCTTAAGCATCACTACACCGTCATGTGGTCCGGTGGTAAGCCTGCCTCAAACTATTGTGGTAAATGAAAGTCCAAAAGCTGCCCTTTCGCCAGGCATCACCCTGTGTAACCTTACTACCTACGATTTTAACAATACCACCACTGGTCCAACCAAAACACTGATCAGCGGAACAACACAGGATCTTGCCGATACCTATATCTGGGAAGTCATCCCTTCAGGATCGGGCACCTATAGTTTTACCGGTGGCACTACGGCAAATTCTAAATATCCATCAATTAAGTTCGACAGCTATGATACTTATACCATAAAGGTTACACATAAAAATAATTGTGGTTCTGTAAGCGATTCTCAGATCTTAACCTTTAGCATAGCTCCCGTAGTTAATGCAGGTGCTGACCAAAATATCTGTTTTAATGATCCAAATTTTACTTTAAGCGGAGCGGTAACCGGAGCTACTACCACACAAACCTGGATTGGAGGAGCCGGAACATTTAGTCCGAACAGAAACGATTTAAATGCAGTTTATACTCCAACACTGGCAGAAAAAAGAGCAGGTATTGTTACGTTAACCCTGAGGGTAACCACCACACTGGCTGCGCCCTGTAACCAGATTGATGACGATATTATCTTAAAAATCAAACCCGATATCAGTTTAACAAGTGCAGCAACCAAAACCATCTGTACCGCTAATGGTGTAGCTTATGTCCCAACTTCGGCAGTTGGAGGCGTTACCTACACCTGGACAGCTACGGGAACAGCCACCGGCTATACCGCAAACGGAACGGGGAATATTAATGACATACTCACCAACACCGATCTTAATGCCGATGCAAATGTAACTTATATCATTACGCCGCACTTTGATGGTTGTGATGGTACTCCATTTCAGTTGGTGGTTACTGTTAAGCCTAATCCGGTGATCACAGCTACTCCAAACAATACCATTTGTAACAGAACATCGTCGGCCATTACTTTATCAGCCAATTTAGCCGGGGTAAATTATACTTATACCAGTACCGTAACAGGCAGCATAACCGGTAACAGCACCAGGTCTATTGCTTCTCCCGCAGCGCAGATCAACGATGTTTTGATCAATTCAGGCACTTCACCAGGTACGGTAACCTATACCATTACGCCTGTATCTTCTAATGGCTGTGCAGGTGTACCAATAAATGTAACCATTACCGTATTGCCAAGTGCTACACTTGCAAATGCCGGTCCGGATGAAGCCATCTGTAACCTAAGCACCTATACTTTAAAAGGAAATAGTCCGGTAGTCGGTACAGGCAAATGGACTATTGTTAATGCCCCCACCGCTATAACTTTTACCGATGATACGCAGGCTACAACCGATATAACCGGATTGCAGCCCGGTAACACGTATATTTTAAGATGGACAATTAAGGATGCCAGCTGCTCAACTTCGGGCGATGATGTACAGGTTACCGTTAACCCTTTAAGTGTTGGCGGAACCACCACAGGCGATGCAGATGTGTGTGCCGGTGCCAATGGAGGCAATATTACTTTAACCGGACAGGTGGGGAATATCATCCGCTGGGAACGTTCTATTGATAACGGCGTAACATGGTCTGCCATTATTTCAACAGCTAATCCGTTTGTTTTTTCTAACCTGGCCATTACTACTAAATACCGTGCAATAGTGCAAAGCGGCAGCTGTGCAGAAGCCATATCTACTGTAACTACTATCACTGTTAATCCCGGAACAGTGGCCTCCAACGCAGGCGCTGATCAGAATTTATGTAGCGGAAATGGCATTACCCTAAGTGGAAATAATCCTGCTCCAAACACGGGTAAATGGACGCAGGAATCAGGACCGGCAGTTGTGATTACCGACCCTACCCTGTACAATACTACCGTTACCGGTTTAGTACCCGGACAAACTTATACCTTTAGGTGGACAATTTCAGGCTTCAATGGCTGCCCTCCTTCAACAGATGATGTAACGGTTATTTATTATCCGCCTGTTACCAATAACATCAGCCCTATAACAGCTCCAGCCTGTTCCGGTCAGAGCATTACCATTACAGGCGATACGCCAACAGGAGGCACAGGTACTTTTGCTTATCAATGGCAGAGCAGTGCTGATGGAAACACCTGGGTCAATATTCCTGCCGCAACCAATAAAGATTTAACCTTAACGGTAAGTTTGTCAACCTATTTCCGGAGGCTGGTAAACAGCGCCATCTGTGTTCCATCTAATAGTAATTCGATACAGGTTACCGTTTTGCCGGGTTTAACCAACAACAACATTTCTGCCGATCAGACTATTTGTATCGGTTCTCCTGCAGCCCCTTTAACCGGTACAGTACCCAGTGGTGGCAGCGGTGCTTATACCTACCAATGGCAATCGAGTACAAATGGCACCAACTGGACAGATGTTTTAGCTGCCACAGGAGTTAGTTTTACGCCGGCAACCCCAACCGTAACCACTTATTACAGGCGCTCGGTAACCAGTGGGGCCTGCAGCAACAATTTAAGCAACCAAGTTAAAATAACGGTTAATCCACATGCCTTAGCCGAATTAAATTTCATAAAAAATGTGGATTGCGCCCCTTTTAAACTTGTTGCAGATAACATCACTGCTACTTTGCATCCCGATCGCAATGCCATTTACACCTGGTTTGCCAATGGAACACAGATTGGCGTTGGCCCAGTTTTTCCGGGTTATACCATTGTAAACGGAAATGAAAGCGTAATCATTAAATTAGTAGTAACCAGTAGCCTGGGTTGTAATCCGGATGAGAAAAGCCAGGAGTTTCATACGCTTCCAATAGTTAATCCTTCTTTTACTGCGAGTACCACAGAAGGTTGCGGACCGCTTAGCGTAACCTTTACCAATACCACCACTCCAATTAACGGTGCAACTTACGAATGGATCTTTGACAATGGAACCGTTTCTTTTTCAGCGCAACCACCGGTCCAGATTTTTGAGCCTGATGTAAATGGGGAAGATAAAACCTATAAAGTTACTTTGAGAACAACACCGCAGTGTGGCCCCGTGATTGAAAAAACTGTAGATATTGTGGTGCATGCAAAACCTGTTGCCCGGTTTTTCCCTGATAAAACAACAGGATGTTCCGATTTATTGGTAACCTTTAAAAATAACGGCCCGCTAAGTGCCGGCACCACTTATACCTACGATTTTGGTGATGGAAGTGCTCCTCAATCATTCACCGACCGGAGAGATGTAAGTTATACTTTCAGAACAACGGAGGTAAAAGATTTCGTGGTAAAAATGACCGCTAAAAATAGCTGTGGCGAAACCAATGCAATACCGGTTACCATAAGGGTTTCGCCAAATAATATTATTCCTGCACTGGTAGTAAATGGCAACGAGAAAAGAGGCTGCGCTCCCTGGACCGTAAATTTTTTAAACAATACCAGTGGAGCAAGCCGTTTTATTTACATCATTACCAATGAAGATTCGGGAGAAGCTCCTATCCAGCTTCCAACCAATAGTACCGGCGTTTTCCCTTATACTTTTATTAAGCCAGGGAGATATACCATCCGCCTGGATGCTGAAAATGACTGTTCGAAAAATTTTGCTACAGAAACCGTAACTGTGCTTGCTCAGCCTACGGCAAGTTTCAGTGCCGATAAAACCGTTGGCTGTACTAACCTTGCCGTTAAATTTAAAAATACAAGTGTTGGCGCCATTGGTTATTCCTGGGATTTTGGCGATGGCTCGCCTATATCAAATGAGTTTGAGCCACAGCATACCTACACAGGTTCGGGCATTAGCTATGCAGTAAAATTAACAACGGTTAATGCCGAAGGTTGCAAGAACACCACTACGCTGGCCAACTTTATCAATATTGTAGCGCCACCGGTAGCCATCTTTACGGTAACCCCGGGCAATGAGGTATCTATTCCGAACTATTCATTTGCTTTTAAAGATGTAAGTACCGATGCCGTAAGCTGGCAATGGACTTTCGGCGATGGTGCTGTTTCTACCCTGCAAAATCCAAACCATACCTACGCCAACGAAGGTTCTTACACAGTAACCCTTAAAGTGCTCAATAAAGAAGGTTGCTCTTCTACCACTTTTCAATCGGTGAGGATTATTGGCGTACCCGGAAATCTGAGTATTCCAAATTCGTTTATGCCGGCCAGCACCAAAAATGAAATAAAGGTTTTCAAGGCAAAAGGCAGAGGGATAAAAGAGTGGCAAATGTCAATCTTTAATAAATGGGGGCAGTTATTATGGGAGACGACTAAACTGGACGATGGTTCGCCTTTAGAAGGCTGGGACGGAACTTACAACGGACAAGATCAGCCGCAGGGCGTTTATTACTGGAAAGTAGATATAAAATTTATTAACGGCAGCGATTGGAAAGGAATGACCTACGATTCATCTCCTCCACGGAAAACGGGCGTAATATATTTAATAAGATGATGAGGAGAAGGATAATATTATTTTTGTTTTGGGTGTTGCCGGTAATTTCGCTGGCACAGGACCATATTTATTCGCAGTTTTATAATGCCCCTATTTATTTAAATCCGGCTTTAACAGGTCAGTTTGAAGGCGATATCAGGTTTAATGCCTTATACCGTAACCAATGGACAGGTTTAGCGAGCGACTATTCGTACATGACGGCTTCAGGGGATCTCAATCTGCGGAGGTTTAACAGCGGTGTGGGTATCATCTTTAACCGAAGCAGTGAAGGTACGGCCTACCTGGTTAAAAATAATATTGCGGTAAGCTATGCTTACATTATAGGCGGAGAAGATTTCGCTTTATCTTTCGGCTTACAGGGAGGCATTACCAACCAGAAATTAAACTGGGATAAACTTGTTTTTGGTGATCAGATTGATATTGGCACCGGTTATATCCCGGGTAGTGTTTCGGGTGCAGAACGCCCGAGTATCGATAGCAGGTATTATTTCGACGCCAATGCCGGAGCCAACCTTGTGGTAGGCAAATTTATGCTGGGTTTGGCCACACATCACCTTAACCGTCCCGATGAATCTTTATCTGGTTTTCAGGCAAAGTTACCCATGCGCATTTCAGCAAACTTAAGTTATAAACTTACTTTGGTGCCAGATGAATATGATCGCGACGGCAATTACATTATCCCTTCAATTGTAGCCTACAGACAGGGCAACGTAAGCTCTTTCAGCGCAGGTATGCAATACAAATATGCGGGCATTAATGCAGGTATCTGGTACCGCAACGATGGGAATTCGAACGGAAATGATGCCATTGTTTTTTCTGTAATCTTTGATATTTTCAACAGGCGTACCAATGGCGAAAAATTCAGGTTAGGCATTAGTCATGATGCTACCATATCCAAAATCAATTATTCCAATACCGGCGGTACATCCGAAATTGGCGTAGGTTACGAAAAATATTTTCCAAATAGTTCCAATGGTGGTCGTGCAAATGGCTTAAGATGTTACGATTTTTATTAATTTGCCGATGATAACCCAGGGGCAATGAACGAAATCTTAGATCACGACCATTTTATTACGCAAAGCGAAATCAATAAGTTTTTATTGGCTACCCTGTTATGCGGCATTATTGGTGCCGAACGCGAATACAGAAGTAAATCGGCCGGTTTAAAAACCATGATGATGATTGGTTTGGGCGCTACCCTATTTACCATTTTATCTATTAAAATCGGACCAACAAGTCAGGACCGGATTGCCTCCAATATTGTTACCGGTATTGGTTTTCTTGGTGCAGGGGTAATTTTTAAAGAAGAAAACCGTGTAAAAGGGCTTACAACCGCCTGTATTATCTGGATTGTTGCTGCCATTGGTATGGCCATTGGTTCCGGTTATTACGAACAGGCTGTTGGTGTTACCATTGTGGTATTACTGGCGCTCATTATTTTCCCATTTTTAGAAGAAATCGGTGATCGCCGCTTTACCAAAAGGGTTTACCGCATTGTTAAAAAACAACATACCCACGGCGATCTGGAAAGCTATGAGGAAGTTTTCAGGGAAAGTAAACTTAAACCACAGCGTGGCAAACATCAATTGGTAAATGATATTATTACCGGAAACTGGGTAGCCACCGGAACGCCACAAAACCATCAGAAATTTGTGGAACGTATGCTAAAAGATAATGATATTATAGAGTTTGATTTTTAATCGCTGCTGAAAAAATCAAATTTTCTTAAAAATTAAAATTGAAATTCTGGTTATATTTTACCCTTACCGGAACTCCTCTTTGTTTTCCGGGTTCCCATTTGGGCGAATATTGAAGCACGCGCCTGGCTTCATCATCCAGCGATTGATATACAGATTTTTCAATTTTAACGTCGACAACCTTTCCTTTTCCATCAACCACGAAGCTGGTAGAAACAGTGCCCCTGATGCCATTTTTTTGTGCATCCACCGGGTATTTTGTTGTAGTAGCAATAAACCGGTTCCATTCTTTCTGGCCACCTTTAAATTCCGGAGCCTCCATACTTGCCGTATATTTATAAACAACACCATCTTTTAAACTCTCTCCGGCAATCAGTTTATTGGCTTCATAGGTTTCTTTAAAAGATGTGTTCGCTTTGGTATCATGGCCAATCCACTCACCTGTTTTGAGTCCATCAATGTAATCGCCCTCTTCAACAGATTCTCCTCCTTTGAAAATATTTACATTTTTTAAATGGCCCTTACCATCTTTTATGTTTACAGTTCCGGATGAATCTGCATCGTATATTATTTTCATATTGGTATTAAAAATAAAATCACCTATCGAAGCGCCCTTCCCTATCATCTGATCCGTCCGTGGAGCAACATAACTATACTCAGCTTCTCTTCTTACTTTTCCGTTAGGGAAGAAAGATAAACTTTTTCCGTTCCGCAAACCATCCTTGTAAGCAGCCATTTCTGTTTTTCTGCCTAACGAATCATAGCTCATGCTCGTCCCTTCTAAAACCAGGTTAGGCTCGAATGATTTAACCTGCCCGATTGTTTTCCGATTGCCGTTACTGTAATATTCCAATAATTTAAAATTGGTTTCACCCGAATCGGGTTCTTGTATAATGCGGATAAAATCAGCATCTGCCTTCTCCGTCACTTTTTTACCATTATTTTTAAAAAAGTATACGTTTTGAGCTTTTTGAGCGTAACTGAGGGAAATGGATACTAGTAAAATGAATATTGTTAAGCGTAATTTCATGTTCAAATCTGAAGAGAATCAATAATAATGTTTAAAAAGAGCTTAGAAAGTTTGATTTTTAACCGAATCAAAGAGCTGTGCCCTATTGGTATGTAAAGCAAGTTTCTTCTCGTCGATTACAATGGTATCCGACCAGCGATCGTGCCAGGGATGGCTTGGCGTGCCTAAAGCGCTAAGCGCATTAAAAGGGATCGCCCTTATAATATTCCTGACAAAGGCTTTTTGAAAAGTCAAATCACTCCCATCTTCGTTTACTGCCCTTGTGCCTGTAATTAATTTACCTATCGATCTTCCGTTAGACATTGCTTCTGTCATAAACATCACAATCGCGTAAAATAACAGCGTAATCAAACGCAGTGATAAGTCATCTAAACCCTCTAATAAATCTGGTTTTAATATGCCTATTACGATTCCTAATCCAAAAACAACAATATAAAATACCAGGGTATCGATAATGTAATTGGCAAATCTTTTCCCTGTAGTGGCGCGGCAGTAGTTTAAATCAACTACCTGATAGTTTATGTTGAAATCCATTTTAGAGCGTTTAAATCAGATCTTTCTAAGGTAAAATATTTTGATCATCGGTCAAAATTAATTTAGCCAAAATCATAAAACAATCATAGCTTTGTATAACTTATATTCATAATGATCAAGGAACAAATTTCGGTTTTCGATATCTTTAAAATAGGCATTGGCCCTTCAAGCTCACATACTTTAGGCCCCTGGCGTGCGGCCCAGCAATTTACCTCGTCGCTTACTCAAAATGGCCTGATCAACGATGTTGAAGGCATTAAGATCCTGTTATATGGTTCGCTTGCAAAAACAGGCAAAGGCCACGGAACCGATGTTGCCATTTTATTGGGTTTAACCGGTGCTGATCCGGTAACTTTTGATGTGGACGCGGTTACGCCAACGTTTGAAAGCATTCAAAGAGATAAAAAACTGAACCTTGCCGGCAATCTGATTATCGATTTTGATTATGATGAAGATTTATTATTCCTTTTTACCGAAAGTTTGCCTTTCCATCCCAATGCAGTTACTTTTCAGGCTTTTTTAAATAACGGAAAAGCCTTTTCAGAAACCTATTATTCGATTGGTGGTGGTTTTGTGGTAAAAGAAGGTGAAGATAATAGCAATAAAGCACAGGTAGATTTACCCTTTCCGGTTGAAAAAGCTAAAGAGTTATTACACTGGTGCCTGTCCACCGGTTTAAAAGTGAGCGAGATCGTTATGGAAAACGAATTGGCCTGGCGTACCGAAGCAGAAACCAAAAAGGGCATTTTACAACATTTCGCCGTAATGCGCGATTGTATATACCGTGGCTGCCACACCACCGGCTTTTTACCCGGAGGACTAAACGTTGCCCGTAGGGCTTTCCCTTTGAATAAACGGTTAATCAACAAAAGCGAATATACCAATTACGACGGCTGGATTGATGCCATTAGAAAAGGCGGCAACGGCTTTAACTATACTTTAGATTGGGTAAGCTGTTTTGCGTTGGCAGTAAATGAAGAAAATGCTTCGTTTGGCCGTGTGGTAACAGCCCCTACAAATGGTGCTGCAGGTGTTATTCCTGCCGTATTACAATACTTTATAACCTTTTGTGATGGTTATAGCGAAGAAAAAATCATCCAGTTTATTGCCTGTGCTTCAGAAATAGGCAGTATTTTCAAAAAGGGCGCTACCATATCCGCGGCAATGGGTGGCTGCCAGGCCGAAATCGGCGTTTCATCTGCCATGGCCGCAGCAGCACTTACCGAGTGCCTTGGCGGTTCGCAAAGGCAGGTTTTAATGGCTGCCGAAATTGCCATGGAGCATCATTTAGGTTTAACCTGCGATCCGATTGGTGGTTTGGTACAGATCCCCTGCATTGAACGTAATACCATGGGCGCCATCAAAGCCATTACTGCCAGTCAGCTGGCCCTGCAAAGTAATCCGGATAAAGCAAAAGTAAGCCTCGATGCGGTAGTAAATACCATGTGGGAAACTGCTTTGGATATGAATGCAAAATACAAAGAAACCTCTGATGGGGGCTTGGCAACCAATATTCCGATCAGTTTGCCAGAATGTTAATTCAACATTGTTGCAATTAAATGACGTTTGTTATCGATTTATTACAAACTTTCTGATCCTAAACCAGCAAGTATTTTTACATTCGCTCAATTTTTAATATTATTCATAAAAAATGATCAACTACACCAAAATCAGTGTGATTGGTTTGGCCCTGTCGTTATCTACTATGGTAACTTATGGTCAAGACAATCTTGTTAATTCTTTAAAAAACAACCAAAGCGAAAACAGTGCAGCTTCTTTCAAATTCACAGAAGTAATTAATCTTGCCAATACCCCCGTTCAAAACCAGGGTTCATCAGGTACCTGCTGGAGTTATTCTACCAATTCATTTTTAGAATCAGAAATGATCAAAGCCGGTAAACAACCCGTAGCTTTATCACCACTTTTTTCAGCCCGTAATGCTTATGTAGAAAAAGGTAAAAACTATGTACGTATGCATGGGGCTGTGTCTTTAGGCGATGGAGGTGCTTTGCACGATGTCATCAACATGTACAGAAAATATGGTGCCGTTCCTCAGGAAGTTTACACAGGATTAAACTACGGTACTAAAATCAATAAAACTGCCGAGCTTGGCGATCTTGAAAAAGGTGTGCTGGATGCTGTAGTTAAAAATTCGAACGGAGAGTTAACACCAAACTGGTTAAAAGCTTATACCGGCGTAATTGATGCTTACTTAGGTGCCGTACCAGAAAATTTTACTTATAATGGTAAAAAATATACCCCGCAAACATTCGCAAAAGAAGTGGTGGGTTTAAATCCAGATAATTATGTAGAATTGTCATCGTTTAATGATCATCCCTTCTACAGCAAATTTACTTTATTGGTGCCTGATAACTGGTCGTTCGATCAGGTTTACAACGTTAAAGTAACCGAATTAACAGATATTATCGATAATGCTTTAAAAGGTGGTTATACTGTTGCATGGGCAACTGATGTAAGCGAAAAAACCTTCAGCTGGAAAAACGGTGTTGCTTTTGTTCCGCAAACGCCTTTCGCTGATATGACGATGAAGCAAAAAGCAGATTTGTTTAACGGTCCGCAGCCAGAAATGGAAATTACCCAGGAAAACCGTCAGCTTGCTTTCGACAATTACCAGACTACTGATGATCATGGAATGCATATCGTTGGTTTAGCTAAAGATCAAACCGGTAAAGAATACTATATCGTTAAAAACTCATGGGGAGCAACCAACGACTATAAAGGGTACTTATATGTAACCAAAAACTACGTTAAATATAAAACCACAGCAATTTTATTGAATAAGGCAGGTATTCCGGCTGCAATTTCTAAGAAATTAGCTTTGTAAGAGGATTTAAACTGATTTAAGGAGCCGCAGAAGAGATTTTGCGGCTTTTTTTGTTGATCGCGAAGAGCGCTAAGCGTATGGCGAAACTCCTCTCATGTCGTCATTTCGAGCGGAGTGTAACGAAGTTGAGAAATCTATCTCAAGATAGATCTCTCCGCTCCACTGCGTTCCGGTCGAGATGACGGCACTTTTTGAAATCCTAAACCAGCCCCGAAGACGTCAACACCAGCCACCACAAACCCGTGGTAATAAAAGAAAGCAATATCCCGATCCCAACCACCAGGTTAGAAAGTTTGGGGTTAAGGTTGTACTGATCGGCCACTACCCCTGCGGTTAATAAAGTTGGCATGGTCATTTCGAATATCGTTATTTTGGTAATTGTTCCGCTCATGCCCAAAACAATGGCAATCAGCATTACAACCAGTGGCGCTAAAATCAATTTATATAACAAAGCTGTACTAATGTGCCTGAGTTCGCTAAACCAGCCACCAAATTTGAGCTGCAAACCAATTGAAAACAAGGCCAGCGGACCAACCGTTCCGGCAAGTTTATCAAATAACGGATCAAGTACAGAAACGTTGATAAAACGTGGTATAGTTAATGCCAGAACACAACCGATCAATGGCGGAAAGGTTAATACTTTTTTCAGCACCAGCTTTGCGCTTAATTTCTGATTCTGAGATGAGCGTATGGCTACAATTACCCCAATGGTTGATAAAAGCGTAAAAGTTACCTGATCGCATATAATGGCAATACCCAGTTCTTTTTCGCTAAAATAAGCCACGATTAAAGGGAAACCCACAAAAGAAGTATTACTTAATGAGCTGGTTAATTTTAAACCACCGGAAGTAGCCTTGCTCAGGTTTCTTAGCCGGCTATATATGGTTATGAATAACCAACCAACAAGCCAGATACAAACCGGGGCCAATGCCGGGAAAAGCAGATCCTTCGTCCAGGTAATGTGCGGCAGGTATTTAAACGAAACTGCGGGCAATGCAATGTAAATAATCCAGGCGTTAATGCCCTTGTGTGCATCTTTGGGTAACGATTTGCTCTTCCTGAAAAGAATACCCGCCAAGATGCATAAACCGATAAGAATGAAGTTTGCCATTTGAGTAGCGCAGAATTAATCTAAAAACTTGAACTCTATAATGATTGATTTAAAATAATGTTTTAGCATGAAAGACCCTGAAATAAATTCAGGGTGACGAGTGCTTAAAAAAAATGGACGAATTTCCTATCGCTAGCTAAATCATCCATTTTACATCTTACTTTTTACATTTATTAAGCAGAAGGTTTTGGTTTTTTCTTTTTATGCCAAACCTTTTTCTTGCCTTTATTTTGAGGTCTCTTTTCCTCTACGTGTGTGATTTCCATTGCGGCGATGCTTTGTGGCAAAGGCATCCGCGGAACTTCTTTTTCAATCAGTTTTTCGATGTTATCGAATTTGCGTTTATCCCTTCCGTTAACCAGCGTAATGGCTGTACCTTTAGTTGCGGCTCTGGCCGTACGACCAATGCGGTGTACATAATCAGCCGGATCACCAGGAACATCATAATTAATGACCAGATCAATTCCTTCCACATCAATTCCGCGTGAAAGTACGTCTGTTCCTATTAAAATCGGCAATCTCCTGTTTTTGAAAGCCAATAAAATATCTTCGCGTTCTTTTTGCCCTAAATCAGAGTGAAAAGCCTCCGCTTTAATGCCCAGCCCCTTAAAGGTCTTATACAATGCTTTCACCTTTTCTTTGGTGGAAACAAAAATAATACTGCTTTTATACTGTTCGCTCTTGAAAATATCGGTCAATAAGGCCTGTTTCTGCTGATCGTGAATATTATAAGCCTGTTGATCTATCCCTTCAGCAGGTTTCGCAATCGAAATGGTAATCTGCTTAGGTTCATGCAGAATTTTGCCTGCCATAGTTCTTATTTTCGGTGCCATAGTAGCCGAGAATAAAAGTGTTTGTCTTTTCTTTGGCAAATAACTGATGATGCGGATAATATCGTCGTAAAAGCCCATATCCAACATCCTGTCAGCTTCATCAAGGATGAGATGCTGCAAGTGCTCCAGTTTTAACACGCCAGATGATAAGTGTGCCATCAACCTTCCCGGCGTAGCGATAATAATATCTACCCCCTCGCGCATCGAACGTTTTTGCTGCTCGTACGCAATGCCATCTCCCCCACCATAAACAGCTAAGGAGCTGATATTGGTAAAATAAGCCAATGCTTCAACCTGTAAATCGATCTGCTGGGCCAATTCGCGCGTTGGTGCAAGAATTAAAGTATTATTATGCCTGTCGGCCGCCCTGCTGATTTTGTCCATAACAGGCAAAAGATAGCTGGCCGTTTTTCCGGTTCCCGTTTGGGCACAGGCAATCAGATCGTGGTTATCTAAAATTACCGGTATGGCTTGTTCTTGTATTGGAGTAGCGCTTTTATACCCCATGGCCATTAAGCCTTCGTATAAATCGGGGTTAAAGTTAAAGTCGTTAAAATTCAATCTATTGTATTTATGTCTTTTAGCAAAAGTACCTTAAAATACGGCCAATAGCAAACGGCATTTCAATATCGTTGAGTTTAATCTAAGGCAGCTCCTTTTTTCCGGAATCTGGTTAAAAAAACAGCCCCGGCTGTTCTGAACAACCGGGGCCTGGAAATTATAATAGACGAAACTTAGTCTACCAGAATATCTTTTTCCGGTATATTGGTTTCGGGGTTTTTAGGAAGGGTAATTTTTAGGATCCCATCGGCATAACCAGCCGAAATGTTTTCTGACAAAACCTTTCCGTTTAGGGCAAAAGCCCTTTCGAAAGCACCATTACTATACTCTCTGCGACTGTATTTTTTAGCCGCATCAGCTTCTTCTTTTGGTTGGTAAGAAACAGTTAATACATCATCTTTGGTTACAACTTTTAAGCTTTCTTTAAGCAAAGCCGGAGCAAAAAGCTCGATGATAAAATTATTTTCTGTTTCTTCGATGTTTACCGGTACTTTTCTAAATCCCTGGTTAAACATCCCGAATTTGTGGTGACCGAAAGGTCCGCCGAAATGCCTTCCAAATTTTCCTTCTCCTTCGCCAAACCGGCCGTGCATCCTGCCCTGGTGGCATCTATGTTCTTTGTACATTTTACTTAATCTAATTGTTATTTATTTTATTAATTCACAGGATTTAACCAATTAACTGGTAACCGCCTGCTCGGTTTTGGGTATGCCCAATAGTTGTGTAATAATATTTGCATAAGGATAAGCGGGCGAAAAAACGGCATAATCAAATTTCAATCCCCTTATCTGCACCAAAATATCATCAATAAACTTCATCGGTTCGAGTAAGGCACTGATCAATCCCGATTTCGGTTGCTCTTCTTCGCCTGTATCATTTTTCGCCTGAAAGATATTTACTTCCTGATTGTAGGCTCTAAAGTCAGCACCAATTTCCTCAATAGGGCTTTTAAATTCATCAGAACTGAAAAAAGTTACCTTTTCGCCACGGCTGATCAGTTCGTTGGCCATCCCTAAAATCGGACTCACATCTGCCTGTGATGGATCGCTTAAAAAAAGTACCTGCGACATAACCTTATCTTTTTGTAATGTTAACACTATCTACCGGTGCAATTAAGGCATCAGTGGTTTTTCTATTGTGATGACTGAAAGCATGACGTCTGTTATATTCATGGTCACAATCTTCATTGTAATGCCTGTTTTTAAAGTCAAGGCGATCGCGGTATCCGTTTTGAACCGCCAGTACATTTAAGCTGTAAAAAGTTCCTGCGGCAACAGCCAGTGCCAGTAATATCCTGAATGTTCTCATGGCTTAATAGTTAATGTTGATGTTATTCACTGGTCCATTGCCCTCTACATTTGGTTTGTACCATTGGTTATCGATTGGTACAATCGGGTTAAAATGGTTTTCGAACCCATTGTATCTGCTATGAAAATAATGGCGTCTCCTGCCGGCAAAGGCCCTGAACATAAAACCGATCAGCACCGCAGCCAATATAAATTTGAATACAAACGGGATAAAGAAAGCGGCCGCGCCGAGTATAATCCCAAATCCTATAGCTTTTAATATTTTTTTCATCTTCTTATTTTTTAAAGGATTTAATCAATTCACTGTAAGCAAGTTGACCATTAAATCCTGTTGTTTTCGTTATTTATATAGGAAGACGGGGCAGCTTTATTTTTACTTTAAATTATTTTGATTTTTTTTAAATCTGGAGCGTCACCCCCTCGTTATGTCATCCTGAGCGTAGTCGAAGGATCTTTAGCTGGATCAAATTAATGGTCAGTGAGATACTAATAAAACAAGTCGTTATTGCAATGACGAGCGTTGGTTGGCGGGACACCAACCAATAAACAAAAAAGCCCCGAATTTCTTCGAGGCTTCTAATTATTCTTTGTTCCGGTGGTGGCCCCATCCGCCACACCTTCGTTTATATTCTTCTTTAAATTTCACCCGCTCCTCATCGTTCATGGTTTCCCATTTGGCACGCATGGTTTTTGCCCGCTCACGGAAACCTTCATGTCCGCCGTGGCCACCTTTTTTAAAATTGCCAAAAAGCAACCGGCACAGTACCAGTAAGCCCAGTGCCTGCCAATAAGTTAGTTTGCCTGCATGTGCCACCTCAGGTAAAATCCAGTTCCATAAAAACATAACCACATACCCCAAAACCGCTGCAATAAGCAGGGCTACGGGTAAAAAGAAAATAAATTTCTTGCGCCGATTAAAATTTCTATTCATCATGTCTGCAAATTTAATAGTTAATAAATTCCTGATATAAATTTTGTAAGCGGTTACGCAGGTGTTTTACCGCATAACCTTTTCTTGATATTAATGTTTTGATATTCTCTCCGCTTTCATCGGCCAGCTCCTGAAAAGTGCGTTCTTCCAGTTCATTCTGTACAAATACATAACGTTGATTTTCGGGCAGTTCTTCGAGCGCCAGGAAGAGTTGGTCCCAGAATAATTTTTTTAAGCTTTCCTCTTCCGGTGAATAAGCCTCGGCAAGCAAAATCTCCTTGAAATTGATTTCGCCATCCTCTCCCTCAAAACTAAAATCTTCCAGCGATTCTTCCTTTTGTTTCCGGTATTTATCGGTAATCTTATTTCTGGCTACCCGGTAGAGCCAGCCGCTAATCTGCTCGATGGTGCCTACCTCCGGCTGATTACTCAGCTGGAACCAAACATCCTGTAAAATATCTTCCGCGTCCTCATCGGTATTCACCCTTCCACGGATGAAACTGAAGAGGCGTTTACCATAATTGGCAACCGTTGAAATGATATTTTGAGGTTCGTTTGTTGGCACTATTTATTGCGTATAAAGCAGTAAACGGATGAAACTCAATATTACTTTAAATTTTCGTTATTTTTTTCGGCATCTTTCGAAGTTTAGCAGTGGGAATGGGCAGGGCTAACTTCGAAAGTATTAAAAAGCCTTGTGCAATAGTTTATGATTATTCTCCTTTTGGAAATGAAAGGACCGGTGTTATTGGCGAAATGCAGTCCCGCTTTTGGTACAAGTCCCGATGAAAAATCGGGAGCTTTCCCCGTCAATCGGGTTTAGACACAAAGTTGGTACACCCTGCTCCCTTCAAAATGACTGATATAAAATGTCGTCATCTCGACTGTAGCATCGCGGAACGGAGAGATCTAACTCGAGATGACGTTATCAATTAAATTTTCGTTATTTTTTTTCGGCATATTTCGAAGTTTAGCGATGGGAATGGGCAGGACTAACTTTGAAAGTATTAAAAAAGCCTCGTGCAATAGTTTGATTATTATTTTTTTGGAAATGAAAGGACAGGGGCTCTTGGCGGGCTGCAGTCTCGCTTTTTGGTACAAGTCCCGATGAAAAATCGGGAGCTTTCCCCGTCAATCGGGTTTAGGAACGAAGTAAGTGCACCTCCAAAATGACTGATATAAAATGTCGTCATCTCGACTGTAGCATCGCGAAACGGAGAGATCTAACTCTAGATAGATCTCTCGGCTCCGCTCGAGATGACGCTATCATTTAAATTTTCGTTATTTTTTTCGGCATCTTTCGAAGTTTAGCAGTCGGAATGGGCAGGGCTAACTTAGAAAGTATTAAAAAGCCTTGTGCAATAGTTTATGATTACTCTCTTTTTGGAAATCAAATGACAGGTGTTCTTGGCGGGCTGCAGTCCCGCTTTTTGGTACAAGTCCCGATGAAAAATCGGGAGCTTTTCCCGTCAATCGGGTTTAGGCACGAAGGAGGTACACCTCCAAAATGACTGATATAAAATGTCGTCATCTCGACTGTAGCATCGCGAAACGGAGAGATCTAACTCGAGATAGATCTCTCGGCTCCGCTCGAGATGACGCTATCATTTAAATTTTCGTTATTTTTTTCGGCATCTTTCGAAGTTTAGCAGTCGGAATGGGCAGGGTTATCAGTGAGTAACCATCTTGCAGACTTCGGAAGTTCCCGTTATTTCTGCGCGCCGGTTGGGTTACTCCCTTTATCAACCACCGTTTTAGTATTTCCATTTAAATCGGCTACGTAAATTCTACTCTGCGTATAAGGTTTTACTTCGCCACTGTAAAAAATACGATCGTCGGCAGTTACAGAAAGAAAGGGAACATGCATTCCTTTTGGTGAAAGTGGTGTTACTTTTTTACTGGCCAGATCCAGGATGTAAACCGCATCGGCCATCTCGTGTAACTCCGGCAGTACCTCGCCACCCGCGGCATTAAAGATTAGTTTTTTACCATCTTTACTATAAAAGAAATTGTTACTGCTCGAGATGTTATATTCACTTCCAATTAAAGTTTTTATCAGTTTCGTATCGATCAGTTTTCCTGAAAGATCAAAGGTGTAGAGGTTTTCAAGATCGTGCGCAATAATTTCTTTTTCGTTTTTCCAGTTGGGCCCAAAAGCATTAATTTTTGATGTGCTATCCAGCATGATGTAACCGGAATTATCAGCCTTAATCACACCTACTTTCCAAACACTTTTGTTGTTGAATACGCTGAAAGCAATACTGTTACCGTCAGCAGACCATACCGCCCCGTAATAATTATTGCTGTTTACCTGCAGTTTCCCTTGATTTTTATTTTCCATATCGGCAATCCAGATGGAGCGGTTGCCTGCCAAATCGCTAAGGGTATAAGCCAGTTTATTACCATCAGGCGAAATAGCCGGATCGGTAGCTCCACCGAACGAAATCTGTTTCATTGTATCGATACTCGTTGCAACAATTTTATCTCCGTCCTGATAAGCCAGAGCGAAATTTTTATTACTTAAAGAAACGGTATCCAAAATGGCTTTATTTCCGTCTTCATTAGGTTTGCTGTTGCTGCAAGAAGTGATTAATGCCACGCAGGGAATTAAAATAGAAAATAATGTACTGCTGATTTTCGTCATGCGCAATTTTACAAATAGTTTTTGTGTATGCCCATTAGAAAGTAATCCAAACAGGATATTTTACTTAAAAAAAACTTATAAAGCACGCTGTTCCTGAAGACACGAACCACAATACATATTTTACTTAAATCTTTTTCCCGCCGATTTTCGTGTCTCTCGCCATGTTTCGTGTCTCCACGAAACATACCATAATTTTAAATCTTTTTCTTATCCGCGTAGCCGAATACTTTTTGTAGCAAGGTTGTACTTCTTGAGCTCAGGTTGCCCCTTATTTTTAATTCTTCTTTGGCAACTTCAATAAATAAACCATCTATCGCTTTTTGCGTAACATATTCGGTTAGGTTGGTATTTACAGGTTTTACCAAAGGCAGGCGGTTATATTGTGTAGTTAAATCGCTGTAATATTTGGTGGCATTTACCTTGCTTAAACTGGTGCTTACAATCGGACTAAATTTTTCCATCAACTGCGAAGTAGTAACCCGCTTAAAATATTCTGTAGCTGCGTTGTTATTGCCCAGCAAAATATTGGTAGCATCAGTTAATGTCATCTGCTTAATGGCAGAGATAAAAATCGGTTTTGCTTCCGTAGCTGCATCTTCGGCCGCACGGTTCAGGCTCACAATTACATTATCGCAAAGTTTGTTCAAACCTATACCTCGCAATGTTTTTTCTACTTTTTGTGCTTCAGGAGGCATTAATATTTTAACAGCAAGATTACCTAAAAAGCCGTCTTTAACCGAAAGTCGGTCTGCCCCTGCAGAAACGCCAATTTGCAATGCTTCCTTAATGCCCTGCCCAATTTCGAGGGTAGATGGTGTTCCGGTCGCGCTTGTGCCTGTGGTGGTGGCCTGTTTTCCTGTTACCTTCTTAAAAATATCACTTAGTTTAATTTGGGCACCCGCGTTTAGGCTTACCGATAGCAACACGATTGATGCAGCTAAAATATTGATCTTTTTCATTGTGTGTGTTTAATTGGGATGAGCAAAACAACTGCCATAATTTAAATTGATAGTTCAAATATAAGTGTTTATGTGCGGCTAACCCTGAATTATTCATGCTCAATTCTCCCTAAAATATTAGTTTATATGCCATCACTCAGAAATATTTTTTATACTTGAAAGATAATTCGAATAGCTGCCATATTTTTTGAGATTTATAAAGAATACAGCTGGAAATAACCAGCAAGATGATGCCAAACTGATTGCCCAGTATAAAAATACGGGCGATTTGGATGCATTGGGTACGCTTTACAACAAATACATGCACCTTGTTTTCGGGGTTTGCCTCAACTACTTTAAAGATGAAGAGCAGAGCAAAGATGCGGTAATGCAGATTTTCGAAGAACTGGTAACCAAGCTAAAAATACATGAAGTACAGAATTTTAAAAGCTGGCTCCATGTTTTAACACGCAACCATTGTTTAATGGCATTGCGGAAATCTTCGAAGCAAAATAACGTTTCGATAGACGATACTTTTGTGGAAAACAGCGAGTTTGTGCATCTGGATATAGACAACACAAAAGAAACACAGCTTACCATCATGGAAAAGTGTATGGAAACTTTGCCCGAAGAACAGCGAAAAAGCGTAGATTTATTTTATCTGCAGGAAAAATGCTATAAAGAAGTGGCCGATATTACCGGTTACGACATGCTTAAAGTGAAAAGTTACATCCAGAATGGTAAGCGGAATTTAAAGATTTGTATAGAGAAAAACAGTAGTGAATAACGATTGGTTAGATATTGATGTACTGGAAGATTACCTTGATGGTAAGCTTGATGCCAAAGCTATGCACTTTGTAGAAAGACAGGCTCTGGAAGATCCTTTTGTGGCCGAAGCTTTAGAAGGCTTAAAACAATCGCCAAAACGCAAACAAACGCTTTCTATTTTACAAAAACAACTGTACGACCGTGTTTCGGAAAAACCGATAAAACGTAAACTTTGGGGCATTACCACGCAAAGGTTAAGTATTGCTGCAACCGCTACCGTTGCTTTTATTGCGGTAAGTATTCTATTCTTTATGCGCGAAACCAACCGCAGAAATGCAGAAGTTGCAGCACGCAAAAAGGAAGGGGTAATTGTTAGACTGGATAGCAGTACAGCTGTTGCTTCAACTCAGCCAAAAACGGATACAGCGGTTCAAAGTGCAACCAAATCTGCTTTGATAGACCAGGCCATTACTGATGCAAAAACCGTCGATCTGGCAAAAAACTCCAGAACAAAAGCGATTGTTCAACCCGCGGAGAGAGCAGTTGCCGAACAAAAAGCAGTAATTGATTATAACCGCAAAGGTACCGCCAGATTTGAGAATTTTAATGGCTATGCGAGTAAAGCAAAAGCAGTGCAGGAAGCATTAAATGAACCGGCAATTGCGGCAGCCCCTGCACCGGCGTTTGGCTCAGGTAAAATAGCATTTATTGGCAATGTGGTTAATCAGAGCAATGGCCAGCCCATTCAGGGTGCAGTAGTAAAACTGGCGGGCTCTAAAAATGTTACCGCAACTGATGCTAAAGGGTACTTTTATTTACCAGCCGATAGCAATGCAAAAGATAAAGACCTGTTGATTAATGCAATTGGATTTAAAGAGGCGCCGGTAATAGGATTGCAGGATCCGAATGCGATTAAAAATGCTTTAACCGGTAACAGGACATTAAACGAAATTGCTTTGATTACAGGCTCTAACGGACAGAAGAAAGAAAATATACTTGCTCCGAAAATTACCTTGCGTGCAGAACAGAATTTAGATGGAAAAGCAGCAGAAGAGATTACTAAACCTGTTCCGGTTTCTACCATAAACTATACACAATACCTCGAAAGCAACAATAAGTTATATAACCCGAAAGGACCAGAGCAGTTTGTTATTTTAAGCTTTAAGGTTAAAAAGAACGGACGGCCTACCAACATCGCCATTATAAAATCGCTGAACAAAAAAGCTGACGCAGAAGCGATGCGGCTTATCCAAAGTGGTCCGGATTGGGTATTGCCCAAAAACGGAACTGATTCAGTAGAAATCAGCGTGAAGTTTTAAAAGATTCTCTTTTCAAAACAGTTTTCTAAATAGATTGCTTCGTCGTTCCTTCTCGCAATGACGACAGACTTAAATATCATGTACAAACTCCCACATTTTACAGCTAAAAACCAGGATGAAATTCTTGAGTTTATGCACCAAAATACTTTTATCACCTTAATCGGTTTCGATGGAGAATATCCGGTTGCCACACAGGTACCGGTTAAAACAGTAATCGATGGCGATTCAATAAAACTCATTGGCCATATCATGACCAAAACGGATCATTGCAAAGCTTTTGAACAAAATCCGAAGGTAATGGCCATTTTTACAGGTGCACATGCTTATATAAGTGCTTCTGTATACGAAACTCCTGCTGTAGCATCAACATGGAATTATAAAACGGTTCAGGCCAAAGGTACCATCAGGCTTATGGATCCAGAAGAAACCTATCAGGTAATCAAAGAATTAACCAATAAGTACGAAAATCCGGAAACAAGTCCCGCGGCATTTAACAAAATGGACAAAGCTTATATCCAGAAACATTTAAAGGCAATTACCGGCTTCGAAGTTTCGGTGAACCATATTGATCATGTTTTTAAAATGAGCCAGAATCATTCAGTAAAAAACCAGGAAAGTATCGTCTCAAATTTAGAGAAAAGCGAAGATGTATTGGCGCAAGAAGTAGCGAAGGAAATGAGCAAATCAATGAAAGATTCTTCACTACGTTCAGAATGACAGAAGAGTTAACGCATAACTTATTTATTGTCTCCGTCATTTCGAGCGGAGTAAAACGTAGTCGAAAAATCTATTTAGGTAAATCTCTCCTGCACGCCGTCACCCTGAACTTGTTTCAGGGTCTTTCATGCACGATAGATCTCTCCACTCCGCCAATGCTCTGGTCGAGATGACGCCCGTTTTCTTAAATCGTCATCCTGAGCGGAGTCGAAGGATCTCCATTCCATTGCGTTTTCAGTTGAGATGACGCCCGTTTTATTGTATTCTGTTAAGTGCCCTTCCTTAGCGCTCATTGCTAAAAACTCCGCGTCCTTTGCGGTGAAACACCAAACAAAAAAGACCAAAGCTAATGCCTTGGTCTTTTGAGTATATTAAGGATTTTGTTTTTACTTTAAATAGTAAATGATGGCATAAATAATGGCTGCCAACGTAGCCGAAACCGGGATGGTTAAAATCCATGCCCAGATCAGATTAATTGTAACACCCCAACGTACTGCCGATACACTTTTTACCACACCCACACCCACAATAGAGCCTGTAATGGTATGTGTAGTAGAAACCGGGATACCGAAATGCTCGGTAATGCCTAATGTAATGGCACCAGCACCCTCGGCAGCAACACCTTCTAAGGCTGTTACCTTTGTAATTTTCGATCCCATGGTTTTAACGATTTTCCAGCCACCACTCATGGTACCTAACGATATTGCAGAATAGCAGCATATTGGCACCCAGGCCGGCATCGATTCGAAGTTCGGGATAACCTTAGCCGCAATTAAAGCGGTAGCAATGATCCCCATTACTTTTTGTGCATCATTCCCCCCGTGGAAGAAACTTAATGCAGCAGATGAGATCAATTGAAGGCGTTTAAACCATTTCTCTGCTGTAGCAGGTTTAGCGTGGCGACAGATGTTTATAATAATCAGCGTTAAAACCACCGAAATTACCATACCAATGATTGGCGCAAGCACAATAAACGATACGATTTTAACAACATATCCCATTTCCACCGCAGCAAGCGGACTAGCTCCAATTAACAAAGCGTGTGTCATACCAGCTCCTGCAAAACCGCCGATAAGGGTATGAGATGAACTTGAAGGGATACCATACCACCAGGTTAACAGGTTCCAGATAATTGCAGCAATTAAGCCTGCAAGAATAACTTCCAGAGTGATATAATTTTCGATTACGGTTTTAGCAACCGTGTTGGCCACTTTGTGGTCGGTAAAATAAAAGTAAGCAGCGAAGTTGAACAACGCAGCCCACAAAACCGCCTGAAAAGGCGTAAGCACTTTTGTAGAAACAACTGTTGCAATCGAGTTAGCGGCATCGTGGAAGCCGTTAATGTAATCGAAAGCAATAGCCAGAATTACAACAACAACCAATAAGGTAGTTACCATGTTTGTTTTTTATTAAGCGTTTTTAACCAAGATAGTTTCAAGCACATTCGCTACATCCTCACATTTATCTGTCGCTTTTTCTATCGTTTGTAAAACCTCTTTTTGTTTAATTAATTCAATCGCATTGGTTTCGTATTCGAATAAACGGGCAACCGCCAATGTAAATACGTAATCGGCCTGGTTTTCGCCGCTGTTAATACGGATACAGGCATCAGCAATTACACGGATATTTTTGAAACTGCGTAATTCTTTGATGGCTTTATCAATATCGGTACACATTTCTACCAAAAGCTCTGCAATTTTAACAATCGGCTCGTTAATGGTATTCATGTTGTACATCTGCATGCGGTTTGCAGTTCCGTAAATATAATCGGCAACATCATCAACGGCAGTAGCCAGTTGGTGGATGTCTTCACGATCGAACGGCGTAATGAAGTTCCTGCTCAATTCAAGAAAGATCGAATGGGTAATATCGTCTCCCACGTGCTCTAAGCGTTCAATCTCTTTAAAAATAGTTTTTCTGCTTTCAGCATCACCTGTGCTTACCATTTCTAAAAGGGCTTCTGCAATCTTTAATGCATTGCTACCAGCCTGCTCGAAAAGTGGGTGAAACTTTCTGTCCTGAGGGGTAAAGAACTTAAAAATATTGTTCATGTTAATTTTTAATATGTTGCAAAGCTACAAGCCCAATGTTAAGTTAATGTTAATTCATTAATTATATTAAGAAATTATTACCTGTTTTTGTCACATTACATTGCTTTCAACTTCCTTTTAGGTATTTGATAATGAAACGAATAAAGCCTTATGAAAATAATAATGAGGTGTGTAAGTTGAGAGTTGTGGCAAGGTAGTGACTTTTTAGCCACAGATGCACACAGATAAACACGATTTCATCAGTGTGCATCCTTTTTATCTGTAGTTAAAGGTTTAAATCATGACGGGAACAACATATTTTTTCAGTGTCTCCGTGGCAAAACAAGAAATGGTTCGTGGAGACACCAATGCTATTAACTTAGTGTTATAA
>NZ_QNQU01000034.1 GCF_003315595.1 Pedobacter miscanthi
ATAAAATATTTTATTTGGAAATTAACACAGAATCTATCGGATCAGGGTGACGACCACGCTTACTTTATTGCAAACTACCGACGCTTTACTGTAAACTATCGGATAATTTAGCATCCATAAAATTTACAGATATGGAAAAACAAACTTTAGAAATTACCAATCCTGATGGGATATATGATCCGCGTCCGCACGGATATTCACATGTGGCTTCTGTTCCGGCCAATAGCCAATTGGTATATGTTGCAGGCCAGGGCGGTAGCAGAACGGATGGGATTTTAAGTGATGATTTTAGGACACAGGTAAACATTGTTTTCGAAAATATTGCCTTAGCTTTAAAAAGCAAAAATTTAACCATGGCCAATATTGCAAAACTGACCACGTTGGTGGTTGATTACGATGAAGATAAACACCATGTGCTGATTGAAGAATCGAACAAAATATGGCCTGACCAGAAATTCCCGGTTAATACACTTATTCCGGTACAAAGGCTGGCCCTAAACGGTATGCTGATCGAAATTGATGCCGTGGCTGTTGGTTAATTTGTAAAATTGGTTACAATTATTGCCAAACCGATATTTTTTTGGAAATGAGGGGTTCTTTTTTCTTGGCGGTTTTCAGTCCCGCTTTCCGTTTGTAGTGCCGGCGTGAAGCCGGCAGCTACCACTTCAATCGGGTTTAGAAACGTTGGTTCGATACCTTTGGCGCTAAGCTAGGAGCAGACCTTTCATCCTAAACCTGACAGTAGCGGGCATGGAGTGAAACGGAATAAAGCGGATGGCAGTACTGCATCTGCCAAGAACCATTGTACATTTATTTCCAATAAAATATTATTAATCTGGCATTGTTAAAGCATGATATACAGATGGAAAAAGGAGAAAGAAAAAACGTTTACAAAGTTTACAATAAAATAGGCCGCTGGTTTGCCGAAAACCGTTATGCTGATGCTGTTGAGCAGGCTTACCTGAATGATATACTCAAAAATCTTCCACCTGATGCAAAAGTTTTGGATGTTGGCTGCGGTGATGGCAAACCTATACTGGAATACTTCATTAAACACAATATAGATGTTTTGGGGGTGGACGCCAGTGAACAGATGATCGGATTGGCAAAAAATAATTTCCCTGTTACCCGGTTTTTATTAAAAGATATGCGCAAACTGAATCTGAATGAAAAATATGATGTTATTATTGCATGGCACAGCTTTTTTCATCTCCCTGCCGATGATCAGCCCGATATGTTCCGTATTTTTAAACAGCACCTAAAACCTAATGGTATTCTGCTTTTTACTTCAGGTACCGAAAGGGGAGAAGTGTGGGGGATAAATGATGGCGAAAATCTTTTTCATGCTTCACTAAATACCACCGAATATCAGAATTTGCTCCAGTCAAACCAATTTGAGGTGCTTAAACACAAAGTAAACGACCCTGATTGTGGTGGTGCAAATGTTTGGATGGCACAATACAAACCCTGATAATTTTGCCTTAACTTTGCCCTATGGCCGAACAGCAAAAAAATAATCCCTTACACGGTATCACTTTAGAAAAAATTGTAACCGATCTCCAAACACATTATGGTTGGGAAAAACTGGGATCACTCATCAGGATCGATTGTTTTAATAATAATCAATCTATAAAATCGAGTTTAAAATTTTTAAGAAGAACGCCCTGGGCCAGAAAAAAAGTAGAAGATTTATACGTGGACACGTTTGGGAAATGAATGAATTTTGAATGATAGAATTTAGAATGATGGAATTTTGAATGAATGAATGTTTCTGGAGTTAAATTAATCATTCATTCTCTCATTCAGTCAATCTTTCCGTCCCTCTCTCATTCAATTATTCACTCAATCATTTATTCATTCATTTCTCCCACCCTTGCAACCTTTCTTTTAAAATCTTCGTCATCCAGATCTAAACCTTATCAAATGAAAAATATTTTATACAGCCTTACTTTGGCAATCGTTTTATCGGGCTGCATCGCTAATGCTACCTATCAGGTTTTAAAAGGCAAACTGGATGTGCCGAAAAAACAATCTTACCAGATAACCTATCGTGCAGCTTTTGGCGATGGTTTAAGTGCCAATATCATTTATACAGATGAAAATGGTGGAGATGTGGAACTCAAAAAAATAAATGGCATCTGGGAAAAACAGGTGGTATTAAAATCGGGCACCCGTGTACAGTTTCAGGCCTTGGCCAAAGCAGGAGCGAAATCCCGCGCCGAATACAAAATACTTGTTGATGGTAAAGAAGTTTCCGGTTATATTTTAAGTGGAAAACGGCTCAATTATGTATACAAATTTGAATTGCCATAGCGTTAATCTCATGATGAATGAATCCTAAAATTCCTCCACTCACTCATTCAATCCCTCACTCACTCATTCATTTATCCAATCATTCTCTCATTCAATCATTAAACCCTTCTCTCATTCAACAATAAATTATTCATGCAATCTTCACATTGATTTTCGAGATTTAATTAATAAAATAACAAGGTTTATTCATCATTAATCAATGTAAAAATGAAAGCAATTAAAGTTTTAGTAATCGCCCTCGTAGCCGCTTTTACCATTAATACCGTAAGCGCTCAAACCGCCACTCCTGCAAAAGCCGGAACAGAAAAATCACAGACCAAAAAAGGCCATAAAAAACACCATCATAAAAAACATTCAAAGAAAGTAGCTAAAGCTTAAAAAAGGAAAGTCTTTCAGGTAAAACCGAAAGACTTTTTTGTTTTTATCTAACTTCAGAAGCCTTAACTTCCGAAGTCGGCCTTTGCCTGGGGCCTTTGAGACTTCGGAAGTTTGCATTAAGCTTCCAAAGTTTCTCCTTTTCTACCGCCTCGTTTAAACTTCGGATGAAAAAAAATACTTTTTTCTGTCACACTTTTTATTTTTTGGTGTCATATAGCTGAAACCTTCGTAAAAAGGTTAATCGAACAAATTAAAAAAAATGAAATTTTAGCTATGAAAACCTATTTATGGATAATGTTGTGCCTGATATCTACGAAAGTCTTCGCACAACAGACGGGTAATATAAATGGAAAAATTATTGACGGAAAAACAGATCAGCCCATTGAATATGTGGGGATTATCTTATCCAATAAAACCGATTCTACCAAAAAAATAGGCGTGGTAACCAATAAAGCCGGAGAATTTTCTTTTAATGCCGTTGCCAATGGCGATTATAAAATCAGGATTTCGGCAATGGGCTATAACCCGATAACTAAAAATATCACCGTTAACGGAAAAGCTCTTAATCTTGGGACTTTAAAGTTGGAAGAAGATGCCATTGCTTTAAAAGATGTTGCAGTAAGTGGTCGTTATGCTACGGCGACAGTAAAAAAAGATACCATAGAATTTAATGCCGATGCCTATAAAACCAGACCAAATGCTGCGGTAGAAGACCTTTTGAAAAAACTACCGGGGGTAACGGTTGATAAGGACGGAAGTATTTTAGTGCAGGGACAAAAAGTTACGCGTTTAACAGTTGATGGTAAAGACTTTTTTGGTACCGACCCTAAAACCGCAACCAAAAACCTGCCTGCCGATGCCATTGCAAAAGTACAATTGATTGACAGCAAAACGCAGGAAGCCAAAGCAACCGGAATTGACGATGGTCAGCGCGAAAAAGTGTTAAACCTCACCATTAAAGAAGATAAGAAAAAAGGCTGGTTTGGCAATGCCAACCTTGCCGGTGGCACAACAGATAAATACGGAAGTTATTTAAGTGCAAATCATTTTAACAATAACCTGCAGTTTGCCGTTTTGGGCATGAGCAACAATACCAATGATGCCAGTTTCGGTTACGATGACCTGAGCAGTTTCAGCGGGGGCAACATCGGTAATATCTTTGCACCACCCGCCGGAGGAAGTTTCTCGATTAATAGCAATAACGGTAAAACCACCATTGGCGGTAGTGGTGTTTTTGATAACAATGCCATAGGCTTATACACTACGCACAGTGGCGGGGTAAATTATAGTAACTCCTGGGGCAAAAACAATAAACTGGCCATCAGCGGCAGTTATTTTACTTATTTTTCTTCCGGTTTGGGCAATAAATTATCCAATATCCAGGATTTAAGTTCCGGTGATATTCTGCGTACCCTGGATAATACTAACCGCAACAGTGATAACCAGGCACACCGTTTTAATTTTAAAGCCGAATATCATCCCGATTCGTTAACGGATATGGTATTGCGCCCGAATGTAATTTTGAACAGTACCACCAATATCAATAACCGTACTTTTAATGCTAATTTTGATGCTACGGGTAAGGCAAATGATGGAAGCCAGTATTATAACCAGCATAATTTTACCCCTTCGCTATTTGGAGAGTTTAGCATACTGAGAAGACTGGCCAATAAAAAAGGTTCGTTTTCGCTACGTTTAAATGGCACGCAGAACACTTTTAATTCTGACTGGTTGAATAAATCACTGCTTAACCAGTATGTTAATGGCGGCACTACCGTTACCAATATCAACCAGCAGGCCAATCAGGAAAATGCTTCAAAAACCTATACCATCAACGGAAATTATGCGAGGCAGTTAAATCAAAAATGGAGTGCCAACCTAGCCTACGGTTATACACGGAGCATTGTTGATGCCCAGCAGGTCACTTTTGACTATAACCCAACAACCGATCGTTACGAAACCATTGTGCCATCACTAACCAATACTTTCGATAACCACAACAGCCTGCAAACCGCCGGTTTGGGTTTTATTTATACCGGAAAAGACTGGACATACAATTTCGGACTCAATGCGCAGGAAAGTTTATTAAATGCCAATGTATTTAATAATGTTGGTGCTAATATTGGAAACATCGAAAAATCGTATTATAATTTATTGCCGCGTTTAACGGTTAATTTTAAGAATAAAGCCAACCAAACTATAGCCATTAATTACCGGGCGAGTGTTAATTTGCCTTCAGTTACCGATCTCCAACCCGTACAGAACAATACCAACCCGCTATACCAACGAATTGGTAACCCTGATCTTGAAGCGAGAAAGAATCACCGTCTTTCGGTAAACTTCAATACTTTCAGTCCGGATAATAATCACTATTGGAATGGATATTTCCTTTATAACTTATCGTTTGATGATACGGGGAATGATATTACCTACAACAACGGTATCCAAACGGTAAAACCCATTAACGTAAATGGCAACTATTATGTGCGTGCCGGAACCTATTTTGGAATGCCATCAAAGCTTAAAGGTTTGCGGATGAATTATGGTGCGAATTTCTTTACAGAACGCAGAACAAACTTTATCAGCGGCGATAAAAACATTACCATCAGGTTCGAAATAGGGCCGAATATTAACTGGAGTTACGATATCGACGATAAATTTAATGCGGGTATTTATGCTTACGTAGGTTATACCAGGGTAAACAACACGGCAGAATCGGCCATTAACAATAAATATTTCAGTTTGGAAAACACCCTGAACCTCAGTTACGAATTTATAAAAGATTTAAGGGTGGAGGCCGATCTTAACCACATTGGTTCTGCCGGCCGTGCCGACGGGTTTAACAATAATTACTTTTTGCTTAATGCCGGTATCAACAAATACCTGATGAAAAGAAGGGTAACCCTGAGCTTAAAAGGTTTTGACATCCTGAACCAGAATACCAGCATCGATAGGATTGTAAACAGCAGCCGGATTGAAGATGTGCGTTACAACAACATTACCCGTTACTTTTACCTTTCATTGAATTATAAATTAACCAAAGTAGGGGCAAATAACGAAAGAAGTAATCCGCGTAGTACGGTTAATTAACGGTGTATTACAAGTTGCAAGTTTGAAAATCCCTTAACATTTCTATCAAAAGATAATGTTAAGGGATTTTATATTTTTAAATATATTAAACGCTAAATGTAAATTTAGCCGCGTATATTTAATTTTTTATTAGGCTAAATAATCCCGGTTAACGCATAATGTCTCTCCAAACCGAATCTAAAAAAGGCTTAAATGGCCTCAGTCAAAACGGAATCGTAATCTGGCTTTTTGGTCTGTCGGGTTCTGGAAAAACAACCATTTCTACCTTGTTAAAAGAAAAGTTGGAAGATGAAGGTTATTTTACAGTGACATTAGACGGTGATGTGCTACGTACAGGTATTAATAAAGACTTGGGTTTTAGCGAACAGGACAGGGCAGAAAACATCAGGCGGGCCGCAGAAATTGCCAAAGTGATGTTGAAAAATAATATCATTACCATTTGTTCTTTTATTACACCTTTGGAAGAACACCGGGCATTGGCTGCCGAAATTATCGGAGAACAATATTTTGAAGTTTTTTTAGACTGCCCTTTAGCCATCTGCCAGGAAAGGGATGTAAAAGGTTTATACAAAAACGCAGGATTAAACCTGATTAAAAATTTTACCGGCATTAGTGCCAGGTTCGAGCCTGCAATACTTGCAGATCTCACTATCAAAACCCACATCGAAAGTCCAGATGAAAGTAGGGACAGGGTATTTTCTCAGATCATTTCGAAAATAAATCAACATTCCCTAGATATTTAGGGCTAATGCCCAACATTAGTTTATTTTCTTTCACACTATTCCTTAAGTTGATTTTGAGGTATTTATTCTTTTTAGGTAAAAAATCTTAACGCAAACGTTTGTTAGTTTTTTTATCAAGTGGTATTCATCTGTTTTCTTATACGGATTTCTTGGATTATTGGTTCGAAAAAACAGTTTCAATCATATTAAAAGGATGTTCCTGAGCCAAGTTTCTAATGCGACCCGGCTGGGGGTATAAAATCGGCCAATTTCTCAATTTATAATCAAACGTTTGCGTGGTGTTTGAAGTTTTTGTGCGTTTTAAATCGCCTAAATTAGGTTTGGAAAGAGAAAATACGAAGGGTAACCAGCTTCAATACATACTTCTTTTTTCAATGAGCGAGCAACAAACATCCTAAAATTCTTATGTATAAAAAAGATAATTAGCCTATGATTTAAAAAGAAGAAATCTGAATTATCTCGCCACAACCTATCAACTAACTTAAAAACAACAATAACATGAAGATTAAATCTTTACTGATTTTTGGTGCAGTTGGCTTATTTTGGCTTAACGGAAGTGAAGCTTTTGCCAATTTAAACCATTCCATAAACCTTAACCCCGAGGCAACGGGGACAAACCAATTTGCCGATATTACCATTAAAGGAAAAATAACCGATAAATCTGGTCCGGTTCCCGGGGCAACCATTACTTTAAAGTCCAATCCAGGTATCGGAACCTCTACAGATGGATCAGGTAATTTTGCAATCACGGTGCCTGCCGATGGTATTTTGATCATAAAATCTGTAGGTTATAAAACACAGGAAATTCCTGTTCAGGGCAAAACTACAATCAACATTAGCCTCGAAGAAGAAAATAATAACCTGAGCGATGTGGTTGTGGTGGGTTATTCATCAAAAAAGCAGGGCGAATTGTCGAGTTCCGTTTCCATAATTTCTGCCGAAAAGTTAAAAGGGGTAGCATCTAACGATGTAATTTCCATGATTCAGGGTAAAGCCCCGGGCGTAGTGGTTTCTTCTGGCTCCGGCGATCCAACTTCTGCACCTAAAATGACAATAAGAGGTATTGGTAGTATCAATGGTGGTACAGCACCTTTGTTGGTGGTTGATGGAAATATTCTCGGCGCTTACGGTACAGAAGGTGCTACCTATAGCCCAAATGATGTAGAATCGATTACCATTTTAAAAGATGCTGCTGCAACTGGTTTGTATGGATCGCGTGCAGGGAGCGGGGTAATTATCGTTACCACCAAAACAGGTAAAGCAGGCGAAGCTAAAATAGAATTCAGTTCAACGGTAGGTTTTAACTCTCCTTCTACCGGTAATTTCAAATTGATGGACAGTCAGCAATTGTATGATTATCAAAAAACATTTTCCAATCCAGATCCATCAGTTTTAAAAAACGATACCAACTGGTGGGATCTGGCAACGCGGAATGGTATGACCCAAAACTATACTGTATCTGCTTCAGGAGGTACTGAAAAAACACGGTATTATGTTGCCGGTAACTTTTACAGAGAGCAGGGAACAGTAGTTAATAATGACAAAAATGCATATAACCTACGTGCAAACCTGAGTAGCCAGTTAACTAAAAAACTAAAATTAAGTTTATTGCTAAATGGTGTTTTTACAAGAAATAATTACGCCAACAGTAATTCTTTGGGCGATGGATATTTAAACCTTCCATTCGACCCTGCTTACAATGCCGATGGTACACCGGTTGATCCGCGTATTACACCAACATGGAAAGGCCGCGATGTAGAAAATTTTCTTCATTCTACACAATACAACCTTTCTTACCAAAGAAGCCTGAATTTAAGCGCCGATGTAAATTTAGATTATAACATTGTAAAAAACTTAACTTTCTCCAGCTATAACAGAACCACATTTTACAATACGTTTGCTGTAGATTATTACGATAAAAGAACCAAAGAGGGCGGAGCAACCAATGGCTCGCTTTACAATTCTACCACCTACAAAAACAGGTTATTAAGCTCAAACAGACTGAAATATGAAAACAGCTTTGGCGAAAACCATTTAACCGTACTGGCAGTTGGCGAAGCCGAAAAATCATATTACGATGAGGCTAATTTAAATGGCAAAAATCTTCCGGCCGGCCGTCCGGTAATGTCTACAGCAACCGATATTATCAGCAATCCATCGGGTGGAACCAACGAATATAATTTTAGTAAATATTTAAGTCAGGTTGATTATAACTATGCAGGTAAATATTTTGCAATAGCATCGTTTGTGCATGAAAACTCATCACGTTTTGGTTTAAATAAAAGCGGAGGCGATTTTTATCAGTTAGGAGCATCATGGATTTTGAGTAACGAAACATTTTTGAAAGACGTTAAACCAATTAGTTTCTTAAAGTTAAGAGCCAGTTATGGTACAACAGGTAATGCCGAAATTGGCGATTATCCGTCATTAGGATTATATGCAATTGATGCATCGGCCAGTTATGGTGGTTTGCCAGGGGCAAGGCCTGATCAGAAAGGCAATCCTGATTTAACCTGGGAAAAGCAAAAAACGGCTAATATTGGTTTTGATATCGGTTTTTGGAACAGGATAGATTTAACAGTTGATTTATATGATAAACGCTCAAATGCTTTATTGTTTAAAGTACCACTGCCATCAACCGATGGTTACGGTTATATTTTTCAAAACGTTGGAGCATTAAAAAACCGAGGGCTGGAGTTCAATTTAACCACTAAAAATTTTACCGGAGAATTTAAATGGGAAACCAATTTAAATATGGCCTTTAACCGCAATACAATTTTAGGCTTAACAGAAGGAAAAGATGCCATTACACCAGGTGGTTCGCAACCTAAAGCCGTAGGGCACGATATTTACGATTACAAAATGCCGATATGGGCAGGGGTAGATCCAAATAATGGCGATCCGCTATGGGAAAAAGTAATTACTGATGTAGACGGGCTAAACCATATTGCGGTAACCAACACCTATTCACAGGCTACCCGCCAATATACAGGTACATCGGCCTCGCCAAAATTTACCGGTGGTTTTACCAATACCTTTAGTTATAAAGGTGTTTCGCTGAGTGCATTTTTCAATTTTGTTTACGGTAACGAGGTGTACAACAATAGCCGTGCTTATTTTGATAACGATGGCTTGTACGAGAGCTATAATGCCATGGTATTAAAATCGGGCTGGAGCAGATGGGAAAAAGTTGGAGACATTGCCACACATCCTAAACCGGTGTTAGGTGGTAACCACGATTCCAATCAACAATCATCACGTTACCTGGAAGATGGAAGTTATATCCGCTTGCGCAACATTACGCTCGGTTATCAAATTCCAACCAGCTGGTTAAGTAAAATTAAAATAAGTAGTGCCAGAATTTTTGTTAGCGGAGATAATTTATGGACAGGGACGAAGTTTTCGGGTATAGATCCTGAGGTTGTACTTGCACCAGATGATAATGATCCCAATGTTATTCCGGGTAGTTCTAGTTTTAGATACCCGATCAGCAAAAAAATATTGTTTGGTGTAAACATTAGTTTATAGGAGAGGAAAAATATGAAAGCGAATCAAATTAAAATATATATAGTTGTACTTGCACTGATTTTTAGTGTAAGTAGTTGTAAAAAGGAAGTAAAACCATCAACAGCCATTGATGACGAATCTGCATTAACAAATCCTGGTGATATCGAGACTGCAACGATTGGCACTTATGCGGTATTGCGGAATGCGACCTATGTGCGGAGTGCTCATTTTTTAACAGAATTTCAGGGGGATAATGTGGCCCAGGGGCAACCATCTTCTGACGATCTTTCAAGGTGCTATCGTTATACCCACATCCCCACAGGGACACACGGCGCTAACTTTTGGAAACAGGCTTATTATGTTATTGTTGCTGCAAATAAGATTATAGCAGCTATTCCAGATAATTCGAGTGCGGATTTAAAGCAGCTTAAAGGTGAAAATCTTTACCTAAAGGGAATGATGGAGTTTAACCTGGTTCGCGTTTTTGGAAGACCTTATCCACAGGGTAACGGCGAAAATCCAGGTGTTCCCATCTTAAAAGAAGGTGTACCCGCGGGCACTCCGGCAAGAAATACAGTTAAAGAAGTATATGCTGCAGCCATTGCTGATTTATTAAAAGCAGCCGATTTAATGACTGTAGCAAAAGCAGACATTTTTGCTTCTAAAGAAGTTGCCTATGCTTTACTGTCACGCATTTATTTAAATATGGGCGATAATGCCAATGCGATAAAATATGCTGATCTGGTGATTGCTTCAGGTCGTTATAAATTACTTCAGGGAGCCGATTATGCCAGTTACTTTACTAAAATACCTGAAGCCAATTCGGAAACTATTTTTGCCATCCGTTATACCAAAACAGAAGATCAGGATTTTGGCGCCATCGGCTCCATGTATTATAGCGGTACGCCAGGTGCTTTATCTACCCCGGGTGCGCAAGGTAATACCGGTTACGGCGAAATTTATGCTTCTCAGCAATATGTGGCAGAGCTGGATAAAAATCCTGCAGATTTAAGGCACAGTTTTATTGCTCCTTACAAAATTAACGGTGTGTTGCAGGTAAATACTAAGATTGCGCCAAATGTGCCGATGTATTATGTAACGAAATATAATTTGCAGGAAGGAATTGCAAATTTAAGCTCGCCGGTTTACCTGCGCCTGGCCGAAATGTATCTGAACAAAGCCGAAGCAAATGCCAAACTGGGCAATGCGCAACTGGCACTTGATGATGTAAACCTGATCCGTACCAGGGCTGGAATACCAGTTTTAACGCTTGCAGGCATTGCTGCAGAAAATAAAACAGCTTTGGATATAGTTTTGGAAGAACGCAGACTCGAATTTGCTTTTGAAGGACAGCGCGCTTACGATCTGTTCAGGAACAACAGACCGATGACAAGAAACTACCCGGGTACCCATGCCTTAAATAACACACCCAATACTAACATCACACAAACCATTTTACCAACTGATGCCCGTGTTATTTTTTATGTTCCGCAATACGAGATAGACAATAACAAAAACCTAACGCAAAATCCTTAGTGCATTTATGATAACAATCATGGTTTTATCACCCTTGAAATCAAAATTAAAGAGATGAAAAATATAAAAATATATGTCATATTCCTTCTTTTGGCAGGTTTGGCAATAAGCTGTAAAAAGGAGAAGAGGGCTGAGCTGACTTCCAATTTAGAAGAGGTTGTGTTAGACCGTACGGGCTGGAGCGCCACAGCCTCAAGTCAGGAAACAACCAATTTACCGGGAACTGTTTTAGATGGAAATACGAATACCTTTTGGAGTTCGAATGCTACCGCGGCATTTCCGCACTGGTTATTAATCGACATGAAAAAACAGACGGTAGTTACAAAAATAGGCTTAACTACAAAACAGGGCGACCCGAAAGGTTTTACAAAATTCAGACTGGAGGGCAGTAATGATGGAACCAGTTTTACCGCTATTGGAGAACTTGTATTTAATCCTGCTATGTATACCGAACAGGCATTTACCTTATCGCCGGCAAGGAATGTACGTTACCTTAAATTAACCGCCATAGAAAAAGCTGCAACGCAAACAGGTAACATTACTTTTTTAGCGGAGTTTAGCGTGACTGGACTGCAGGAAAGAAAGCCGCTTACCGATATTGCATTGAGTAAAACAGGGTGGACAGCTACGGCTTCGAGCGAAGTAAATTACCTTGGCGATGAAACCAATTTAGCTGCTTATGTGGTTGACGTTATTTCGGCTAAAAGCCCAACTGCACCAACCGTTCCTTCATTTTGGCAAGCTGATTATGATGTGCTGCATCCGTATCCGCACTGGATTATTGTGGATATGAAAAAGGCGAGTTTACTTTCTTATATCGGCCTTAACGCCCATACCGACCCGAAACAAGGTTTTAGCAAATTTTCTATTTCGGGAAGTGTAGATGGTACAACTTTTACCCAATTGGGCGACGACCGGAATTTTAATCCGACCACGGTTAATGAGCAGAAATTTGCCGTTTCACCAACAGCTCCGATCCGTTATGTCAAAATTACTTTGCTCGAAGGTACGAGTTACCCTTGCCTCGCTAATTTTGAAGGATATGTAAAACTTTAAAATTATGGTAAATTCAAAGAAAGCGATCTCAATTCAGATCGCTTTCTTTGTTTAAAGCCTCTTTTGTATAGTTTATTAACTGATAAACAATATCTTTGAGTGATATTTTATTCTGTTATCTATGAAGAAAACGCTACTATTTATTTATACCATTGCATTAACATTATCTATTTCGGGTTGTAAAAAAGGCAGCATCAAAAACCTGAACAACATTACCTACGGTTCATCTTTTGGCATGTGCGTGGGTTATTGCTCCAGCAGTTTAGTGATCAGCGACTTAAAACTTACCTTTTCCAAATCGAAAAATGCCCAGCCAGCCGATACCAAAACCTGTAGTAAAAGCATTTCAGAAGCAGATATAGATGCCATTAAAAACGAACTCAACATCAATAAGATTTCGAACCTGCCCGAAGTAATCGGGTGCCCTGATTGTGCCGACGGCGGAGCCGAATGGATTTCGATCAATGCCGATGGCAAACAATATAAAATTACCTACGAGTACGGTAAAGCACCGAAAGAGCTAGAAGCGGCGGTAGCTAAATTAAAAGTGCTTAAAGATAGTTTTAAGGATTGTAATTAACAGAGAGTGTTATCTCATTAATTGAATCAGTTCTTTTCTGTCTTTGTTTTAAAAAGATTGCTTCATTCCGTCACAGTTTCCATCAGTTCGCAATTACGGTGATTTGGATTTTTAAACCTTGAGGGGGCAAACTTAAATTGCTCCGGTTTTTTGCCACCTAAACCCGATATACGTGGAAAGTGAGTTCTTCACGAGCTTGTAACATTAGCGGGGCCGAACCCAGCCTAAGGATTGCTGCAATTGCTTTCCAAATAATGTTTTGTAATCATGAAAAGATGCTGTAATGGATTTAATGTTTAAGGCGAGAAAGATTGCTGCACGCCATTACCATTTCCTCCGCTTCGGTTCGCAATGACGATGAGTAAGAGGAAGAACTGCAACTCCTTAATCTTCAACTGAAAACTGATAATTGCTAACTGAAAACTTTTTACGCTAACCCCTTGATTTTTAAAAAGAATTGTTCTACTTTTGCAGTCCGTTTTATGGGCTATCTGTGAAGATGCCGGGGGAGCGGTAAATTTTTTAAATAAAAAACATAAAAAAGCACAATGCCAACCATTCAACAATTAGTTAGAAAAGGTAGAGTAGCACTGGAGTTCAAGAGTAAGTCTCCAGCGTTGGACAGCTGTCCACAGCGAAGAGGTGTATGTACACGTGTGTACACCACTACCCCTAAAAAACCAAACTCAGCAATGCGTAAAGTAGCCCGTGTTCGTTTAACGAACGGTAAAGAGGTGAATGCTTACATTCCTGGAGAAGGTCACAACTTACAGGAACACTCTATCGTATTGATCCGTGGTGGTCGTGTTAAAGATTTACCAGGTGTACGTTACCACATCATCCGTGGTGCATTAGATACATCAGGTGTAGCTGGTCGTAACCAACGTCGTTCTAAATACGGTACTAAACGTCCTAAACCAGGTCAAGTAGCTGCGGCGCCAACTAAAGGTAAAAAGAAATAATCGGGAGGAAATAAGAAATGAGAAAGTCAAAACCAAAAAAGAGAATTATTCTTCCTGATCCAAAATTCAATGATGTTCAGGTAACCCGTTTTGTAAATAACATGATGTACGATGGAAAAAAATCTATCGCTTATTCAATCTTTTACGATGCTGTTGAAATTGCTGAGAAAAAAGCAGGTGAAAACGGTTTAGAGGTATTTAAACGTGCATTAACTAATATCATGCCAGCTGTAGAGGTTAAATCTCGTCGTGTTGGTGGTGCTAACTTCCAGGTTCCAACCGAGGTTAGACCAGAGCGTAAAACAGCTTTAGGTATGAAATGGTTAATTTTATATGCTCGTCGTCGTGGTGAAAAAACGATGAAAGAGAAATTAGCTGGTGAAATCGTAGCTGCCGCTAAAGGTGAAGGCGCTGCTGTTAAAAAGAAAGAAGATACGCATAAAATGGCTGAGGCTAACAAAGCGTTCTCTCACTTCAGATTCTAGTAGTAGGATTAACAGATTAGTAAGATTACACAGATTTAATTAGAAGATTATACTGATTAGATAAATTACACCGATTTGTTTTAACATAATCGGTGTAATCATTTAAAGTCAGAAATCAAAAACATAACATGGCAAGAGATTTAAAATTTACAAGAAATATTGGAATCGCGGCTCACATTGATGCGGGTAAAACTACAACAACCGAGCGTATTCTTTATTATGCTGGTGTAAGTCATAAAATTGGTGAGGTGCACGAAGGTGCTGCAACAATGGACTGGATGGCACAAGAGCAAGAGCGTGGTATTACCATTACTTCTGCTGCAACTACGGTTAACTGGAAATACAGAAACCAGAACTATCACATGAACATTATCGATACACCGGGACACGTGGATTTTACCGTAGAGGTAAACCGCTCGTTACGTGTATTGGATGGTTTGGTGTTCTTGTTCTCTGCTGTTGATGGTGTTGAGCCTCAATCAGAAACCAACTGGCGTTTAGCTAATAACTATAACGTTGCCCGTATCGGTTTCGTGAACAAAATGGACCGTTCTGGTGCAGATTTCTTAAAAGTTGTTAAGCAGGTTAAAGATATGTTAGGTAGTAATGCAGTTCCATTGCAATTACCTATCGGTGCTGAAGACCAGTTTAAAGGTGTGGTTGATTTGATCAACAACCGTGGTATCGTTTGGAACGAGCACGATAAAGGTATGACCTTTACCGAAGTGCCAATTCCTGATGATATGATTGATGAGGTTGCTGAGTGGAGAGAGAAATTATTAGAATCAGTTGCTGATTATGATGAGTCTCTAATGGAGAAATTCTTCGAAGCTCCTGAAACCATCACTGAGCGTGAAGTTTTAGACGCTTTACGTGCAGCTGTTTTAGATGCTAAAATCGTACCTATGGTTTGCGGTTCATCTTTCAAAAACAAAGGTGTTCAAACCATGTTGGATTATGTAATGGAGTTATTGCCTTCGCCTTTGGATTCAGAAGGTGTTGTAGGTACTAACCCTGATACTAACGAAGAAGTTTTATTAAAACCAAGCATCGAAGAGCCATTTGCAGCTTTAGCATTTAAAATTGCAACTGACCCATTTGTAGGCCGTTTATGCTTTATCCGTGTTTACTCGGGTAACTTAGAAGCTGGTTCTTACGTTTACAATACCCGTTCAGAAAGTAAAGAGCGTATTTCACGTATCTTCCAGATGCACGCAAACAAACAAAACCCGGTTCCTAATGTGGCTGCTGGTGATATTGCTGCGGTAGTTGGATTTAAAGATATCAAAACTGGTGATACACTTTGTGATGAGAAAAACCCTATCGTTCTTGAATCGATGGTATTCCCTGAGCCGGTTATCGGTTTAGCTATTGAGCCTAAAACTCAGGCTGATGTTGATAAATTAGGTATGGGCTTATCTAAATTAGCTGAAGAAGATCCTACATTCAGGGTTCAAACAGATCAGGAAACTGGTCAAACCGTTATCTCTGGTATGGGTGAGCTTCACTTGGATATCCTGATCGACCGCTTAAAACGTGAGTTTAAAGTAGAGGTTAACCAGGGTGCACCACAGGTAGCTTACAAAGAGGCAATCTTCGGTACTACAGAACACCGCGAAGTTTACAAAAAACAATCAGGTGGTCGTGGTAAATTTGCTGATATTAAAGTTGTAATCTCTCCGATTGATGCAGACTTTGAAAAAGGTGGATTACAGTTCGTAAACGAAATTGTGGGTGGTTCAATTCCACGTGAGTTTATCCCTTCAGTTGAGAAAGGATTTGCTTCTGCAATGGCGAACGGAGTATTAGCTGGTTATCCGCTTCCTGATATGAAAGTACGTTTGATCGATGGTTCATTCCATGCGGTCGATTCAGATGCTTTATCATTCGAGCTTGCTGCCCGTATGGCATATCGTGAGGCTTTACCTAAATGTAGACCTGCTTTGATGGAGCCTATCATGAAAATCGAAATCTTAACCCCTGAAGAAAACATGGGTGATGTTATCGGTGATATGAACCGTCGTCGTGGTCAGTTACAAGGTATGGATACCCGTAATGGTTCTCAGGTAATCAAAGCATTGGTTCCACTTTCAGAAATGTTCGGTTATGTAACCCAGTTACGTACCATCACTTCAGGTCGTGCAACTTCTACAATGGAATTTGATCACTATGAGCCAGCACCTAAAAACGTACAAGACGAGGTAGTTGCTAAATCAAAAGGCAGAATTAAATCTGAAGACTAATTTCTAGTATCTAGATTAAAGTGTCAAGTATCAAGAAAGGTTTTTCCATCTTGATACTCGATACTAAATACTTGCTACTAAAGAAGATAAATCCGGTTTCTGTTGTTAATAGCTCTAACAGGAAACCATAATTAAAATAGAAAATGAGCCAAAGAATCAGAATTAAATTAAAATCTTACGATTACAACTTGGTAGATAAATCTGCTGAGAAAATCGTAAAAACTGTTAAACCTACGGGTGCAGTTGTAAGTGGTCCGATTCCACTTCCTACAGAGAAAAAAATCTTTACTGTATTACGTTCTCCACACGTAAACAAAAAAGCTAGAGAGCAATTCCAGTTATGCGCTTATAAACGTTTATTGGATATTTATAGCTCTAACTCTAAAACAGTTGATGCTTTAATGAAACTTGAATTACCTAGCGGTGTTGAAGTTGAAATCAAAGTTTAATTGATTTTAAAAAGAACAAAAAAGGTCGCGATGCAAATCGCGGCCTTTTTTTATGCCATCACATGTCAAACAAAAGCTAAAAGCAGTGGTTTACTTGTTATGAGAAATGAAGAAAACCAAAGCAATGACCTGCCAATTGAAGGGCAGGATTTTGCAGATCCGAAGGAGGCATTAAAAGATAAACCTTCGTCGCATGGAGAAGTAGCCAATCAAAAAAAAGGCGATTTTTCTGAACTTGAAGAAAGCAGGATGGAAAATCCGCCAAAGCATCGCGATGGAAATGGATCAAGCAAAGATGATGTAGATAGTGATACCAAAATTAACCAGGAGAAAGGAGTGAAGTAACTATCCTCTGAACGTCATTTCGAACGGAGTGCAGCGCAGTTGAGAACCATGCAGTGTTCATCGAAGCTAAATCTACCCGGGGATAAATCTCTCCATTTCACTTCGTTTCAGTGGAGACGACGACTGTAATTTTAATAAATCTCCATTCCATAAACTTTTTCCCGTTATCTGTTGTTATTAAGATAAGAATGTCTGAAAACTATTACGTTATGGAAATGAACGAGGAGAATAAAAAAATCAATTCACAACTGGATGCAGATCAGGATATAGACTGGGATAACGGTGAGGCTACCTACGGTCATAAACGCAGTGATTTTAAGAGAAAAGATCAGCCGGATCAGGCGCATCTGGCAAAAACGGAAAGTACAGGGCATAACATCAATGAAGAGTTAAAAAATGCCAATTTAAGCCAGAATGAAGATATTGGCAACCGTAACAAGGAAGCAGATAAAGGAATAAGTGGCCAGGATCTTTAGTTAAACATGTTAAAAGGGAAATATCCATATAGAATAATCCCCTGATAACGATAATGCATTTTCCGGTAGATGGAAGTTATTTAGGATTCCACAACTGAAATGCGTTAATCAAAAGGCTAATGCCCTTAAATCGTTTAGTCTCTGATTTTAGTTAATAATGCCGCGAATCCTAATGCGGCCGCAAATTTCAACCATTTAAATCCTATATGCAATTATTGGAGGAATAATTGATTTGATATAAGTCATTAAATAATGTCTTTGTTGATTGTTTTTAGTGTCAGTATAAATCGCTGGTCTGCGAATAGTCCTGTCTTACCCTTTCCCCGTAGTTTTTAACTTTTTCTAAATATTCGGGAGCTTTCTCTTTAAAATCATCTACTAACGATTTCCCGTCTGTTGCTCTCTTTTTTGTAGCATATTTAAAACCATAAACTGCTGCAGCGCCTAAAATGGCATATTTCAATAATCCCATAGCTTAATAATTTATATTCCGGTGTTTAAAGCCCGGTCTTCATCTGTTTCATCTATACGGGTATTATTTTTAAAATCTTCAGATGAACTGCCTGTATGGCTCTCGGCACTTTTAATTGTTGGATGTGTATCCGCACTGTTGTAAGCATCGTCGCTAAGCGAATCCCTGCCTTGTGTGCCCGAGTTATCTAAACCATCCTTTGCGTCAGGATTGCCTTTAATCAGTTCACTCGGCTCTTTTCCATAAGCAGTAACCTCATTAACATTATTGCCCGCTTCGAAAGCTTTTTGCACATCCGATTTCTCTTCCTGTTGCTTATCCGGACCTACATAACCCTCGCTATGTTCTTCTTTATTATAGATGCTCGTTTTCATAACTATCAGTTTATCTTAAAACAGATTGGCTATTAAATAGTTTGAACAGAAAATACATCTAAATAAAAAAGGCAGATATTTCTATCTGCCTTTTGCTTAACTTTTATAAGGAAAGTTTCGCGATATTTTCCTCATCATCCGCTCTACCATATCATCAGTTGAACTCATGATGTTATCGTCCATTGTTTTAAAGAAACGCCAGAGTAATTCTCCATCCGAGCCATTGTTGATAGTTAAGAACATTGTTCCAGTTCCGGATTTTCCACCGAAACCTCCAAATAAAACAGCAGAAGCTATTGCACCTGCCTCAGTTTTAGTTTGTTCAGTCTCGAAACGACCGCCGATTACTGCATCAACACCCAGTATTTTTGCCAGCTCATCCTTAGTCGTTTCATCCAGTTTACCCAATACTCCGGCTTTCTTTAACAAAATATTGGTCTTATCAACATCCTGAAACGTTACGGTATAGTCTGAAGCTTTTCTTAACAGAAAAGTGTACATACTGGCCTGGATAGATCTAGCCATTGATTCTTCCTGACTTTTGTTCGCCTCTGCGCTAAAATTTTTTGGTTGTTTACGGTAAGAGATTTTTACCTCAAAAGGTAAAATAGCTACCGTTTTCTGGATTTTGATTGCCTCCCTTAGTTTTGGACTTTCAAAAATTTGCTTCGAACCCTCAAATTGTGCCTTTGTAAAAAGTGTAAAGCAGCACAAGAGAGCGAGCGTTAAATAGATCTTCTTCATTGTTTTGTTTGTTTGGTTATTTTGTAGCTAATATAAATAATCTTTTAATAAACGTAATTTAAATTTTACCTTAAACTTTATACGTTACCATTTTCCTGTTTTGATTAACTTGCGCCAAATTTTAAAGGCTTAGCGGTATAAATGGAGTGGAAATATTTACTTTCGAATAAACGGTACGGACAGGAACAATATGGTGCCAGCACCGATCGGGCACGTTCTGATTTTCAGCGTGATTACGATCGTTTGATTTTTTCATCCCCATTCAGAAGATTGCAGAATAAAACACAGGTTTTTCCGCTACCGGGAAGTGTTTTTGTGCATAACCGTTTAACACATAGTTTGGAAGTAGCGAGTGTGGCACGCTCAATGGCCAATATTTTTTTAAATAGTGTAACCGTTCACCAGCCCGAACTGATTAAAGAAGTTCCTTTGATTAATGAGGTAGGCAATATTGTGGCGGCGGCAGCGCTGGCACACGATCTGGGTAATCCTGCTTTTGGTCATTCAGGCGAGGCAGCCATTTCGAGGTATTTTACAGATGGCGATGGCCGTGTTTATCAAAAAGACATGAATGAATCGCAATGGCACGATCTAATCAATTTTGAAGGAAATGCCAATGCAATCCGGATACTTACCCACCCGTTAAAAGGAAAGGGAAACGATGCCTATGCTTTAACCTATTCTACCCTGGCTTCGATCGCTAAATATCCTTGTGCGTCAATCGCGGGTAAGCAGAAAGGACTTTTGCACCGTAAGAAATATGGTTTTTTCCAGTCGGAAGAAGAAACATTTAGAAAAATTGCTACCGAACTTCATTTAGAGCAGGAAGAAAATGAACACCTGGTTTATAAACGCCATCCTTTGGTTTATTTGGTTGAGGCGGCAGATGATATCTGTTACAGCATTATCGACCTGGAAGATGCACACCGCTTAAAGATCCTTTCTTACGAAGAAGTAAAGAATTATTTATTGCCATTTGCGAACTCAACAACCATCGAAAAGCGTTTACAAAATGATTACGAAGATGATGATGCTAAAATAGGTTTGTTAAGGGCAAAAGCAATTAATACATTAACCAACCAATGTGCGGGGATATTTTTCGAAGAACAGGAAAAAGTACTTAAAGGAAAGCTTAACCAAAGTTTAACCGACCTGTTGCCTGAACCTTATATTTCGGCCTGGAAAGCAGTAGAAAAGATTTCGGTAGAGCGTATTTATAATTTCTCGTCCGTAATTCAAAAGGAAGTTGCCGGTTATAAAATTATGGCTGGTTTACTGGAAGAATTTGTGCCTGCCCTAATCCATAATAATACCCACTATTATAAAAAACTGGTAAAACTGATTCCTAAACAGTACCATACTGATTTAACTGATATTTACTCCATTATACAAAGTGTGTTGGATTTTGTATCGGGCATGACAGATTTATATGCGGTTGACTTGTACCGTAACATTAAAGGAATTTCTTTTCCTTCAGAAACGTAAGTTGATTAAGCTTAAAGTATTTTTTCTTCTGTTATGATCATGGGATTTGAGCTGAAATTGGGTGTTTGTGTAAAATTTTAAAATATAATTTTACACATATATTTGATATTCAGTGTTTTTTCATTTAATGAGTATTAGTAATTAGCTTTTCGTGTAAAGCAATGTAAACGGGATGCACTAATTATTAGATTTGATCGTTAGGCGTTTTATTTTTTTTAAACGCAACGCTTAAATCTCGTCCCTCTATATGAAAAAACTTTTACTTTTTGCTATGCTAAGCATAGGCCTGGCATTTGCTGCCAAAGCACAGGCACCTCAGCAATTTAACTATCAGGGCGCAGCCAGAAATGCCAATGGATCGCCTCTGGCTAACAAAAATATTGCCCTCCGCATCAGTATTCTCGATGCATCAGTAACTGGTACCGTACAATACATGGAAGTTAGAAATGTAACCACAAATACTTTGGGTTTGTATGCGGTGGCTATTGGTTCGGCTGGTGCGAGTTCAAGCACAGGGAGTATAGCTGGGGTAACCTGGGCAAGTGGGTTAAAATTTGTAAAAGTAGAGATTGATCCTGATAATGGTACAAATTTTAGTTTAGCCGGGACTGCACAATTACTAAGCGTTCCTTATGCTTTATATGCAGCTAACGGGCCACAAGGACCAAAGGGTGATACCGGTGCAACGGGACCTGCGGGTGCGCAGGGGGTAGCTGGTATTGCCGGACCGCAAGGACCTGCCGGGCCTGCCGGAGCAACGGGTGCACAGGGGCCAATCGGATTAACAGGAGCACAGGGTGCAACCGGGGCTCAAGGCCCCAAAGGCGATAAAGGAGATACTGGTCCGGTTGGGCCATCTACCGGAACAGCAGGTGGTGATTTAACCGGAAATTTTCCAAATCCAACCATTGCCAGTTTACAGGGAAAAACATTAAATGCGGCTGCTCCATCAAATAACCAGGTGCTGTTATTTGATGGAACAACATGGAAACCCGTTACCCTGGATGTGAGTCAGCTATCAGGCGCAAAAGCGCTAACTTCTACCGATTTAAGCATCAGTACTAACGGGGCAACTGCCTTGTTAAAAGATGTAATTATTGATATTAATGCCGGAGCGGTAAGTACTGTTAAACTTGCAGATGGTGCCGTTACTAACCCAAAATTGGCAGATGCAGCGGTAACCTCAGTTAAAATCGGAAGCAAAGAAGTAAAAAATATCAACATTGGCGATTCTGCTGTAAATACCCTGCAATTGTTTGATAAATCGGTAACCACTGCAAAACTGGCCGACGGAGCGGTAACTTCCATCAAAATAGGCAATAAAGAAGTTAAAAATATTAACATTGATGATGCGGCAGTAAACACCCTTCAACTTGCTGACGGATCAGTAACAACACCAAAACTTGCCGATGCGGCAGTAACTTCCATCAAAATAGGCAATAAAGAAGTTAAAAATATTAACATTGATGACGCGGCAGTAAATACCCTTCAGCTTGCAGACGGTGCTGTTACTACCCCAAAATTAGCCGATGCATCGGTTACTATCGCTAAGCTGACCACAAATGGTGTAAGTGATGCGAATAAGGTTTACATTACCAATGCAGCAACCGGAAAGCCTGAATTGATTAGCAGGACGCTGTTTGCAAATGCAAATGCCTGGGCATTGCGTGGAAATACCGGCAATATCGACCAGAATAATAATTTTTTGGGTAATACCGATGATGTTGCCATTAATTTTCTGGTTAACGGTTTAAAATCAGGGCGATTGGGTAATTCTGCCGAAACCAACATTTCTTATGGTTATAAATCCCTTACGGCAAATGTATCTGGTTTCTACAACAGCGCATTCGGAAGGGAAGCTTTATCGGTAAATATTTCAGGATACGAAAGCAGTGCATTTGGCTACCAGGTATTACAACGCAGTTTCAGTGGGATCAATAACAGCGGTTTTGGTTCGCAGGCCTTATCTGCCAATACTGTTGGAAGTAACAATACGGCCCTGGGCACTCATACTTTGTTGGCCAATGGAACAGGTGTTGCCAATACTGCTGTAGGAAGTTTGGCCTTAGAAGCAAATAATGGCGATAATAATGTGGCTTTGGGTTGTAATGCCGGATCAAAAAACAATGGATCAGGTAATGTTTTTATCGGAAGCAATGCTGCCGGTAATAGTACCAACATAAATAATACGCTTGTTATAGCCAATTCGGGTACTGCTTATCCTTTAGTAGCAGGTAATTTTAATGTAAATGGTGGTACCTTAACACTTAACGGAACATCAGCAGCAACTTCTACTGCCTATGCACCAGCAAATACGAGTACCTTAAATATCAACGGATCGGTTGCGGCCGGTATTTTAACTTTCAGTACGGCGGGCGCTTTAACACTTGATGCCAGTCATTACACCGTAAGGATAAAAAATGCGGGTGCAGCTGTAACCGTCAATCTTCCGGTGGCCAGCACTTGTAAAGGAAGGATTTATGTGCTGATTAAAGCATTATCATCAGGTGATGTAACGTTAAACAGCCCGGTTATCATGAACGACGATTCTAACCTAAGCACCCTTACCGGAGCAAAAACCTTAACCATTCAAAGCGATGGTTCGGCCTGGATTTCTATAAACTAAATATGATGGGAAAAATATACTACCTGTTTATGTTCTTGCTGTGCATGTTTATGGGAAGCAATGTTAAAGCGCAAAGTTTACCTTATGTGCTTAACCCGGCCAGTGGCTATGGAAAAATCAATGATCAGTTATACGATTTCAGTATAGGCGAGCTAACGGTTGTACAAACCTTTCAGGCGGGTAATAATACCTTAACCCAGGGGTTTTTGCAGCCCTTTTTAATCATCCAGACTAGTGCTGATGTTGCCATTGTAAACAATATCATTACACCAAACGCCGACGGTAAAAACGATTTCTTCCTGATTAAAGGTTTAGAAAAATATCCGAACAATAAGCTTACAATTTTTGATAGGGGAGGAAGGCTGATTTTTTCTACCAGTAATTATCAGAATAACTGGGATGGGTATTTCAATGGTAAACCATTATCAGAAGATACTTACTACTACATGCTCGATTTGGGAATGGATGGATCAATTAAGGGTTTTATATCAGTTTTATATAAAAAATAAGGGTATGGGAAAGATAAAGTATTACATATCCTTGCTGATGTTTTTGTTGATTACACCAGCATTTGCCCAGCTTAACCCTATGGGAAGTATTTATTACCAGAACCAGTTTCTGGCCAACCCGGCAATGGCAGGTTTGGAAACGGGACTTAATTTAAATGCCGCTTTTAAGACCCAATGGGCCGGGGTAGACGGGGCTCCAAAAACGCAGTATTTAACCGGCGATTATGGTTTAACAAATAATAAAGTAGGCTTAGGTTTTCTCTTTTATAACGAAGCGGCAGGTGCCATTAACCGCACAAGGGCAACAGTAACTTATGCTTACCACTTGCCTTTGAACAGCGGAAATAGTTTTTTGGATTTTGGTTTGTCTGCCGGGCTTATGAACGAATGGATAGACTTTGGTAAAGTAAAAGGCGATCTGGACGATGATGTGCTTAATAGCTTTAACGATCGCAGACTTTATTTAGACGGAGATTTTGGCGTGGCCTACCGTACCGATAAATTAACACTGCAGGCTGCTTTGCCAAACCTTAAACGTTTTTTTAAAAGAGATGTATTAAGAAATGTAGTAGATCGCTCTACGTATTTTGTTGCAGCAGGTTATAAATTTTCTACTGATAAAGTGATTAGTAGTATAGAACCAAAACTGGTTTACAGGGGGGTGCAAAATTATGACGGTATTTTTGATGCAGGCGTAAATCTCCAGGTACTTGATAATAAACTATTGTTTAATGGAATATATCATAGCTCTAATAGTTTTACTGCGGGCTTTGGTGCTAATTATAAAGGCCAGGTTTCGCTATTGTTTCAGTATACTACCAACACCTCTAAAATGCAGAATTACAGCAATGGCGAGTTTGAGGTAGGCTTAAAATACAGTATTAGAAATTAAAGGCTTATTTTGAATTTTGAATGATCGAATTTTGAATGATTGAATAAGCTTCAACTTTCATTCAATCATTCAAAATTCAATCATTAGGCTTTGCCTATCTTCCCCCTCTTTCGTCCCATTTATTTCTTTCATCCTGCAACTCGCGTGCAAGCCTCATTTCCTTATCTTTTGCTTTTACCTTATGCGCCTGAAACTCATCGGCCACTTCCTGGTAAAGTTCGGTACGGTATTTTGCCTCATGTTTTAGTTTGCCCGATTGGAAAATAACAAAGGCAAAGCCTATCGCCAATACAATAATAATGGCCCAAACAATGGTATTGTAAGTGCCTTTATCAAAAGCGATTCCTAAAAATTTAATTTCGTTAACAGCGGCGTTGGCATTGGCCAGCGAACTTTCTTTTCCGTTAACTTCGCCCTTTAAACTCGAAATATTACCGGCCTGCGATTTAATCTCCTGCCTGGCCTGCTGAAGTTGTTTACGTTCTTTTTTTAGCGTATCGTTAACACTTTTCCATAAAGCCGATAACCGGGTTGGGTTAATCAGCCTTGCACCATACAAGCTTTTAGATTTTCTTAACATAAACTCATACTGACCATTTAACGAAGGATCGGTATTTTTTAAGGTGTCTTGCTGAACCTGCCCAAAGGCAACATTGAAAAACAGCATGGCTACTAAAAACAATAGGGTGTGTTTAATTTTCTGCATAGTTTAATATATAGGTTTTGATTGTAAAGCTACATTTTTATCTATTTCTGCTTTAATCTATTTTTGATTAGGGTGGATGAAAAATAAATAAAATTGTTTTCCTTTTTACCTCTAAATAACAATTTTATCTTAGTTTTATTATAAAATTATTTACGATAGGTTACTTTTGTTGCATGCAAATAGGAATTATTGGTTTGGGCGATATGGGCAAATTATATGCAATATCGTTTGTAAATGCAGGTTATAAAGTATGTGGGGCCGATATGCCTTTACGTTTCGCCGATTTAAAAAATGAGCTCGAGCCAAAGGCAATCGAAGTACTGATTGATGGACATGAGGTGGCACGTAAATCAGACTTTATCATCTATTGTGTTGAAGCCGAAAAAATTGATGAAGTGGTAGCTACTTTTGCCCGATCAACAAAGTTTGGGGCTATAGTTGCCGGACAAACTTCTGTTAAACACCCCGAGATTGCAGCTTTCGAAAAACACCTCCCGGAAGATACGCAGATTGTAACCTGCCACTCCTTGCATGGGCCGGCTTTTAGTCCCGAAGGGCAAACCCTGGTGGTGGTGCGCCACCGTGCAACCGACGCTGTTTATGCACAGGCTTTGGAGATCTACAAATCCTTAAAATCGAACATTATTGAAATGGACGATTACCGGGAACACGACCGCATTGTGGCCGATACCCAAGCCGTTACACACATGGGTTTCGAAAGCATGGGATCGGCCTGGAAAAATGCAGGTTTTTTCCCGTGGGATAATCCTGCTTATGCCGGAGGAATTGATAATGTAAAGATTTTAACTACCCTAAGAATTTTTAGCTACAAATCGCACATTTATGCCGGTTTGGCGATCTTAAATCCTTATGCACAAAAACAGGTGAAATATTATGCACAGGCAGAATCAGAACTATTTAAACTGATGATCTGTGAAAATGAAGCCGAGTTTAGGGAAAAGATTTATGCTGCCCGTGATTTTGTTTTCCACGAGAGCCGTTCGCTTTTGCTGCTGGATGATAATATTATGAAAGAATTCAGCCTGTCGGATGCCAACCATAAACAGAAACCCAATTCGCATTTAAGTTTGCTCAGCATGGTGTATGCCTGGTATAAAATGGGCGTAAACCCTTACGATAACCTGATCTGCCAAACTCCACCTTTTAAACTGAGATTGGGCATTGCCGAATATCTTTTTAAAAATGAAGCGATGTTAGAAGAATCGATCAGCACCGCTTTGTACGATAGATCCATCCGTGGCGATGATTTGGAGTTTCATACCGCCGTGCACGAGTGGGCATCTATTATTGGTTATGGTGATTTAAAAGGTTATAAAGAGCATTTCGAAGCAGCCAAATCATTTTTTGCCAACCGCTTAAATGATGGAAGGGATTTGAGTGCGGAGATGATTAAGAGACTGGGGAAATGATCTAAGATGTGTAATGGAAGATGGATGATGGTTTAAAGTTTATGAGGAAACCAAATGAGTGATAAGTTTAAAGTAGCTATAACACTTCTTGTTATAACAATCCTAGTACTTTTGGGTTTATTTATGATAAACAAATCTTCAAAAAAGGATCAACAAGAGCGAATTGGTTTTATTAAAAGTGGATATGATTATGGAAAAGGTCTGATTATAAACATTAAACCTTATAAAGGGCATTCTATTAAAGTAAAATATCAGGTAAATCATGTTGATTATTCATTTGATGGAGGATGGGATATAAATCCTAAGGGTTTACAGGTAGGCGATTCCATAAAGTTCAAATATGCTGTTACCAAGCCTCAATTTATTTTAACAGAACTGGAAAGTGAATATGATGAGTTGTGATGTTTATCCTTTTTATTTTTCCATTATCCATTTTACCTCTTCCATCACCCGTTTCTTCCACATTTTCCATCCCCCATCTTACATCATCCATATACCATATAGACTTTATTTTATTCCTTTAAACCTTCGTTTAGCCAAAAACAGTACATTATATTTGCCCGCATGTCGGTTTTGCTGTTTACCATTATCGTTTTATTAGGTGCTTTTTTAGCCGGATTATTAGGCTCCTTAACGGGCTTGGGCGGTGGTGTAATTATTATCCCCTTGCTAACACTGGCATTAGGGGTCGATATTCATTATGCCATTGGCGCATCCATCGTTTCGGTTATCGCTACCTCATCAGGTTCGGCTGCTGCTTATGTTAAAGAGGGTATCACCAATATCCGCATTGGGATGTTCTTGGAGATTGCCACTACAATTGGGGCTGTTTGTGGTGCTGTTGTAGCCGTTTACCTCAATGCAAACTACATTGCCATTCTTTTTGGCTGCATACTTATTTTCTCGGCCATCATGACTTTGAAGAAAAAGGTAGATCACACAACTAAGGATGATACCGACAAATGGGCCAGATTTTTTAAACTCAACGGATCTTTTCCTGATAAAGGAACCGATCATCCGTATGCAGTAAAACATGTTCCGGGTGGTTTTTTAATGATGCTTTTTGCAGGTACACTATCTGGCCTGTTAGGTATTGGCAGTGGGGCCTTAAAAGTAATCGCTATGGATAACATTATGCGTTTGCCTTTTAAAGTATCAACCACCACCAGTAATTTTATGATGGGCGTTACCGCTGCAGCCAGTGCGGTAGTTTACCTGCACCGCGGGCAGATTGATCCTGGTATTGCCATGCCTGTATGTATCGGCGTATTAACAGGTGCATCTTTAGGCTCAAAGGTTTTATTAAGAACCAAAACCGATAAACTTAAAATGGTATTTGCGGTAGTGGTAGCCTTTTTGGCGCTGCAAATGATTTATAAAGGTATAAGCGGATTATAATGGAAACAGCGAAAAAAGAAAACTTAAACGATAAAGACATTCAGGTGATATTAGGCACTTTGCTTCGTGCAGGTGTAATCATTTCGATGGCTATTGTATTATTGGGAGGCGCTATTTTCCTGATCCATAACAAAGGTGCCATCACCGATTATAAAGTTTTTAAACCCGAACTGAACAAGTTTTCTTCAATAGCAGGTATATTTAAAGGGATATTAACCTTCCAGGGTGATGCCATTGTACAGTTTGGTATCCTCATGCTCATTTTTACACCCATCGCACGCATCGTTTTTGCCATTTTCAGCTTTTTAATAGAGCGCGATTATCTATATGTGCTGATTGGGATTATTATTCTAACCATTATCACCATCAGTTTAAATGGTGGAATAGCACATTAGTCTTGTTTCATTGAAAACAACCTTTTTTAATGCTGTGATTTGCGGTAGGCTATTGATATGTGATTTGCATATTTATGGCTGTACTGAATTGATTATTCAATTTATTTGCAATATAATTACCAATAGGATTGAAGATTAGTTTAACCTGTTGATTTTAGGCACTTCTTTTATGGTTTTTCGAGGCAAAACGATATCTAAAGTGCTTTTAATCAAATTTATACGCCTCGCTTTAAATAAGCTAATAGCCCATTTACCTCCCTTTTCAGGCTAAAGACCATCATATCAGCAATTTATTTGAAAAAATATTTCGCTAACTATTTGAAAATTAATAATTCTTGCCTATCTTTGCCGTCCCTTTCGGGGGATGCACAACCACCTTGAACGAAGCCCTACTGCTTCGATGGGTGTTAAAATTAAAAGATAAAATGTCAGGAATTATTGGAAAAAAAGTAGGAATGACCAGTATCTTTGATGCCGAAGGAAGAAACATTCCTTGTACGGTAATCGAGGCTGGGCCTTGTGTAGTTACACAAGTAAAGACCGAAGAAAAAGACGGGTATTCATCAATCCAACTGGGTTACGATGAGAAAAAAGAGAAAAACACAACTCAACCGTTAAAAGGCCATTTCGCGAAAGCAAACACAACTCCGAAACGCAAGCTGGTAGAATTTGATTCATTTACAACTTCACTTAATTTAGGTGATGTGGTAACTGTTGATTCATTCGCAGAAGGCGATTTTGTTGATGTTGTAGGTACCTCAAAAGGTAAAGGTTTTCAGGGTGTTGTAAAACGCCACGGATTTGCCGGTGTTGGTATGCAGACTCACGGTCAGCATAACCGTTTACGTGCCCCAGGTTCATTGGGAGCATCATCATTCCCTTCACGTGTATTCAAAGGAATGCGCATGGCAGGAAGAACAGGTGGAGACAGAGTGAAAATTCAAAACTTACAGGTTTTGAAAGTTTATGCTGATCAAAACTTATTAGTAGTTAGTGGTTCCATTCCAGGAGCTAAAGGTTCTTACGTAATCTTAGACAAGTAATCAGATGGAAGTTAAAGTATTAAACATTTCAGGTAAAGAAACAGGTGCCAAGGTGCAACTTCCTGAATCGGTATTTGGTATCGAGCCTAACGACCACGCGATTTATTTAGATGTAAAACAGTATTTGGCTAACCAACGTCAGGGTACTCACAAATCTAAACAACGTAATGAGATTGCAGGTTCTACCCGTAAACTATACAAACAAAAAGGTACAGGTGGTGCAAGAGCTGGTAGCATTAAATCTCCGTTATTTAACGGTGGTGGTCGTGTTTTCGGTCCTCAGCCACGTGATTATAGCTTTAAATTGAACAAGAAATTAAAATCATTAGCACGTAAATCAGCTTTAGCTTATAAAGCAAAAGATAACAACGTGGTAGTTTTAGAAGATTTCAACTTCGATACAGCTAAAACTAAAAACTATACAAGTTTATTGGCTGCGTTAAACGTAGGTACTCAAAAAACTTTATTGGTTTTACCTGCGCAAAATAATAATATCTATTTATCAAGCAGAAACGTTCAGAAAACTAAAGTAATCTCGGCAGCAGATTTAAATACTTATGATGTATTAAACGCTGGTGTACTTGTGTTAACTGCTGATTCTGTTAAAACTTTGGAGGAGGCATTTGCCAAGTAATATGGAAATTTTAAAAAAACCAATATTAACCGAAAAAGCTTCAGCTTTAACTGAGAAATCTAACCGTTTCACTTTTAGCGTTAACCACAAGGCTAACAAAATCCAGATCAAAGCTGCTATTGAGAAATTGTACGGTGTAACCATCGTTGCAGTTAACACAATGGTTGTTGATGGAAAAGCTAAATCTCGTTACACTAAAGCAGGTTTTGTATCAGGCCGTAGCCCTAAATACAAAAAAGCAATCGTAACGTTGAAAGACGGCGAAACAATAGATTATTACGCAACCCTTTAATTTAATAATTAATTATAACTATGGGCTTAAGAAAATTTAAACCAGTTACTCCAGGTACCCGCTTCAGAGTTGGTGCTAGTTTTACGGAGATTACAGCAACCACGCCCGAAAAATCTTTGGTTGTATCATCAAAAAAGTCTGGTGGACGTAACAATACAGGTAAAATGACTATGCGCTACATGGGTGGTGGTCATAAAAAATCGTATCGTTTAATCGATTTCAAACGCGATAAATTCGATATTCCTGCAACAGTTGCTACTGTTGAATACGATCCAAACCGTACTGCCCGCATTGCATTATTACACTATGCAGATGGCGAGAAGCGTTATATCATTGCTCCAGAAGGATTGCAGGTTGGTTCGGTATTATTATCGGGCGATAAAGCAGCACCTGAAGTAGGTAACACTTTAACTTTATCGAAAATTCCATTAGGTTCTATCATCCACAACGTGGAGATCCACCCTGGAAAAGGAGCACAATTAGCTCGTAGTGCAGGTGCTTATGCACAATTAGCTGCCCGCGATGGTAAATATGCTACTTTAAAAATGCCTTCAGGCGAAACCCGTTTAATTTTGACTACTTGTCTTGCTACTATCGGTGCTGTATCTAACTCAGATCACGCAAACGAAGTATTAGGTAAAGCTGGTCGTAAACGTTGGTTAGGCCGTCGTCCGAGAACCAGACCGGTAGCAATGAACCCGGTAGATCACCCAATGGGTGGTGGTGAAGGTAGATCATCAGGTGGTCACCCTCGTTCAAGAAAAGGTGTGTTAGCTAAAGGCTACAAAACCAGAGAACTTAAAAAATATTCTAATCGTTACATCATAGAGAGAAGGAAGAAATAATGGCTCGTTCGATAAAAAAAGGACCTTATATTGACCATAACGTAGAGAAAAAAGTAAACTCTATGAATGATTCAGGCAAAAAGTCTGTAATCAAAACTTGGTCTCGCAGATCAATGATATCACCAGATTTTGTGAATCATACATTTGCAGTACACAACGGAAATAAATTTATCCCTGTGTACGTTACAGAAAACATGGTTGGTCACAAGTTGGGAGAATTTGCTCCAACCAGAACATTCAGAGGACACGCTGAAAAGAAAAAATAATTAGACAATGGAAGCAATAGCAAAATTAAACAATTGTCCAACCTCACCGCGTAAGATGCGTTTGGTTGTAGATCTTATCAGAGGTGAACGTGTAGAGAAAGCATTAAGCATTTTAAAGTTTACCAATAAAGAAGCAGCAATAAGAGTTGAGAAATTATTATTATCTGCTATTAAAAACTGGGAAGCTAAAAATGAAGGTGCCCGCCCTGAAGAAAGTCAACTTTTTGTTAAAACAATTATGGTTGATGGTGGCCGTCAGTTAAAACGCTTACGTCCAGCTCCTCAAGGCCGTGGATATAGAATTCGTAAACGTTCTAACCACGTAACGCTGATTGTAGATAGTAAAAACACAGAAACAACTCAAAACTAATTAGGAAATGGGACAAAAAGCAAATCCAATAGGTGCCAGGTTAGGAATTATCAAAGGATGGGATTCTAACTGGTTCGGTGGCAACAACTACTCCGATAAATTAGTTGAAGATGAGAAAATAAGAAAATACCTTTCTGCCCGTATCGCTAAAGGTGGTGTTGCAAAAGTAGTTATCGAGCGTACTTTAAAACGTATCACTGTAACTATCCACACAGCCCGTCCAGGTATCGTAATCGGTAAAGCAGGTGCTGAGGTTGATAAAATCAAAGAAGAGTTAAAGAAATTGACTAAAAAGGAAATTCAGATTAACATCTTTGAAATTAAACGCCCTGAACTTGATGCACAATTAGTTGCAGAAGGTGTTGCAAAACAATTAGAAGCAAGGATCTCATTCCGTAGAGCAATGAAATCTTCTATCGCATCAACCATGCGTATGGGTGCTGAAGGTATCAAAATCATGACTTCTGGTCGTTTAGGTGGTGCTGAGATGGCACGTACCGAGCAGTACAAAGAAGGAAGAGTGCCTTTGCATACATTCCGTGCTGATATCGACTATGCTTTAGCTGAAGCTTTAACCACTTATGGTAAAATCGGCGTTAAAGTATGGATCTGTAAAGGTGAGGTTTATGGAAAACGTGATTTGTCTCCAAACATTGGTGCAACAAACAACGGTCCAAAAGGCCAGTCAGAGAAACCAGCTTTCGGTGGAAGAGATAACAGAGGTGGTGGAAGAGACAACCGTGGCGGTGGTAACGACAGACGTGGTGGAAACCAAGGCGGTCGTGGTCCGGGTCAGGGTGGCCAGAACAGAGGTGGTGGCGCAGGCGCTAACAGAGGTCCTCGTAAATAATTGATTTATTAACATCGTTTAACGATTAGAACAAAATAAAATGTTACAGCCAAAAAGAACGAAGTTCAGGAAGATGCAAAAAGGCAGAATGAAGGGTTTAGCTTCTCGTGGAGCTGAATTAGCATTCGGATCTTTCGGTATCAAATCTCTAGAAGCTACTTGGATCACAAGTCGTCAGATAGAGGCTGCCCGTATTGCCGTAACTCGTTTCATGAAACGTGAAGGGCAAGTATGGATCAGGATTTTCCCGGACAAACCAGTAACTAAAAAACCTGCTGAGGTACGTATGGGTAAAGGTAAAGGTGCTCCTGAATATTGGGTAGCAGTTGTAAGACCTGGACGTGTAATTTTCGAAGCTGAAGGTGTGCCTTTAGAAATTGCTAAAGAAGCATTACGTTTAGCTGCACAAAAATTACCAATCCAAACCAAATTCGTAGTACGTAGAGATTACGTAGAAGCATAGTAAAGGTGTTGAGATGAATGTTGTAAATACTTGTTTATTATAACCGCTACACTCAACGTAAAAGAAAAAGAAAAATGAAAAATTCAGAAATCACAGGGCTTTCAAAAGAAGAATTAGTAGCTAAGATTGCGGAAGAGACAGAGAACTTATCAAAATTAAAGTTCGCTCACACTATTTCAGCTATCGAAAATCCTTCGCGTATTGCAAAAGTAAGGAAAGAGATAGCCCGTTTAAACACGCAGTTAACTAAAGTGAAAAACACTGAAGTAGCTACTGAAACTAAATAATTCGAGAGTCATGGAAAGACAATTAAGAAAAACAAGAACGGGGTTAGTGGTAAGCAACAAGATGGATAAATCTGTTGTAGTGAGCGTTGAGCGTAAAGTAAAGCACCCGATTTATGGTAAGTTCGTTAAGAAAACTACCAAATTTATGGCTCACGACGAGAAAAACGAATGCGGTATCGGTGATACAGTATTAATTATGGAAACTCGTCCTTTGAGTAAAAACAAGAACTGGAGATTGGTACAAATTTTAGAAAGAGCTAAATAAGATGGTACAACAGGAATCAAGATTAAACGTTGCTGATAACAGCGGCGCAAAAGAAGTATTGGTAATTCGTGTGCTAGGTGGAACCGGCAAACGTTATGCTTCAATTGGTGATAAAGTAGTTGTTACCGTAAAAAGCGCAATACCGTCAGGTAACATTAAAAAAGGTACAGTCTCTAAAGCAGTTGTTGTAAGAACTAAAAAAGAAATCCGTCGTAAAGATGGTTCTTATATCCGTTTCGACGATAATGCAGCTGTATTATTGAACGCACAGGATGAGCCAAGAGGTACACGTATCTTTGGCCCGGTTGCGAGAGAACTACGTGAAAAACAATTCATGAAAATTGTATCATTAGCACCGGAGGTATTATAAAATGGGAAACAAAGTAAATACACCATCAAAACTTAAAATCCGCACTGGAGATTTAGTTAAAGTAATTGCTGGCGATTCAAAAGGTCAACAAGGAAAAGTACTTTCAGTACAAATAGATAAAAACAGAGCCATTGTAGAAGGCGTTAACTTAGTATCTAAGCATACTAAACCTAATGCTGCTAATCCTAACGGTGGTATTATTAAAAAAGAAGCTGCTCTTCACATTTCTAACCTGATGTTGGTTGATCCAAAATCTGGTAAAACTACCCGCGTTGGTCGTAAACTAAACGCTGATGGTAAATTGGTTAGAGTTGCTAAAATTTCAGGAGAGGAGATCAAATAATGGCTACACCTAGGTTAAAAAGCAAATACAAAGAAGAAGTTGTAAATGCATTAAAAGAGAAATTTCAGTACAAAACTGTAATGCAGGTTCCTAAATTGGAAAAAATCTGTATCAATCAGGGTGTTGGTCGTTTCGCAGTTACCGATAAAAAAATCATGGATACTACAATCGTAGAATTGACCACCATTACCGGTCAGCAAGCGGTTGCAGCTAACTCTAAGAAAGATATCTCTAACTTCAAATTACGTAAAGGTATGCCAGTAGGTGTACGTGTTACTTTACGCGATAACAACATGTACGAGTTCTTAGATCGTTTGATCTCTGTAGCTTTGCCACGTATCCGCGATTTCAAAGGTATTAACGATAAAGGTTTCGATGGAAAAGGTAACTACACTTTAGGTGTTACTGAGCAAATCATCTTCCCTGAGATTAATATAGATAAAATCAATAAAATTTTAGGGATGGATATAACTTTCGTAACTTCGGCAAAATCTGACGTTGAAGCGCTTGAGTTATTGAAACAATTCGGATTACCATTTAAAAATCAAAAAACAGCAGAATAATGGCAAAAGAAGGTGTAAAAGCACGCGAAGTTAAGCGCCAAAAATTGGTAGCTAGATACGCTGAAAAACGTGCAGCATTAAAAGCTGCAGGAGATTTCGAAGGTTTAGATAAATTACCTAAAAACTCGTCTCCGGTACGTTTGCACAACCGTTGTAAATTAACTGGTCGTCCTCGTGGATATATGCGTACCTTTGGTATTTCAAGGGTAACGTTCCGCCAGATGGCATTAGACGGTAAAATCCCAGGTGTTAAAAAAGCATCTTGGTAATATAAATAGTATCAAGTACTACAGTATCAAGTATCGAGACCAAATGGTTTCTTGATACTTGATACTTATGTCTATTTACTAAAAAGAATTTTAACCGGTAGCAGGTCCCATCGCCGGGTGGTGACAGGAAACCACTACCATAAATAATAAAAAATGAATACAGATCCAATAGCAGATTATTTAACAAGAGTAAGGAATGCCATTAAGGCCAACCACCGTGTTGTAGAAATTCCTGCATCAAACCTTAAAAAAGAAATTACAAAAGTTCTTTTCGATAAAGGTTACATCGCGAACTACAAGTTTGAAGATACTACAGTTCAAGGCACCATTAAAATCGCTTTGAAATACAATCCGATTACTAAAGTTCCTGCTATTCGTACATTAGTGCGAGTAAGTAAACCAGGTTTGAGAAACTATGCTGGTGTTGAAAATATGCCAAGAGTATTAAACGGTTTAGGTATCGCAATCTTATCTACTTCTAAAGGTGTAATGACCGATAAAGAAGCAGCCAAATTAAACATTGGTGGTGAGGTATTGTGTCACGTTTATTAATATTAGGAGAACAGCACAATGTCAAGAATAGGAAAAGCCCCAATTACAATCCCTGCAGGTGTTACAATTACCGTATCTAACGATAACGTAGTAACTGTAAAAGGTCCTAAAGGTGAATTAACTCAAGCAGTAGATTCAGATATCACTGTAAGTCAAGAAGAAGGAATTTTAACAGTTCAACGTCCTTCAGAGCAAAAGAAACACAAAGCATTACACGGTTTATATCGCTCATTGCTTAACAACATGGTTGTTGGTGTTACAGAAGGTTACAAATTAACCCAAGAGCTAGTTGGTGTGGGTTACCGTGCTACAAACACTGGTAATACATTAGATTTAGTTTTAGGTTATTCTCACCATTATGTATTCCAATTGCCGGCGGAAATTACTGTAACTACACAATCAGAAAAAGGTCAGACTCCTAAAATTATTTTAGAGAGTATCGACAAACAATTGATTGGTCAGGTAGCAGCGAAAATCCGTTCGTTACGTGCACCAGAGCCATACAAAGGTAAAGGTATCAAGTTTGTAGGTGAAGTGTTAAGAAGAAAAGCAGGTAAATCAGCATCTAAAAAATAGTAATCATGGCAGGTAAAAAATTATCAAGAAGAGATCGTATTAAAAAAGGGATCAGAAAAAGACTTACCGGTTCGGAAGAACGTCCAAGGTTATCTGTATATAGAAGCAATAAAGGGATTTATGCGCAGGTAATTAACGATGTAACCGGTAAAACAATAGCATCAGCATCATCATTATCGAAAGATTTTACTGGTACTGGAAACAAGAGCGACCAATCAGTTGCAGTAGGTAAATTAGTTGCCGAAAAAGCAATTGCTGCAGGTGTTAAACAAGTTGTTTTCGATAGAAACGGCTATTTATACCACGGACGTGTAAAATCGTTGGCAGAGGGTGCCCGCGAAGCTGGTTTAGTATTTTAATCTGAAGAAAAAGTAAGATGTCAACTATTAATATAAAAAGAGTAAAAACCACCGATATCGAATTAAAGGATCGTTTGGTTAGTATACAACGTGTTGCCAAAGTAACCAAAGGTGGTCGTACTTTCAGCTTCTCAGCAATTGTTGTTGTAGGTGATGAAAACGGTGTTGTTGGTTTCGGTTTAGGTAAAGCGAAAGAGGTAACTGAAGCAATTGCAAAAGGTGTGGATGATGCTAAAAAGAACTTGGTAAAAGTTCCAATTTTAAACGGTACTGTTCCTCATGAGCAAATCGGTAAATTCTCAGGTGGTTTTGTATTGATCAAACCAGCTGCAGTAGGTACCGGAGTAATTGCTGGTGGTGCAATGCGTGCTGTATTAGAGAGTGCCGGTGTACACAACGTATTGGCAAAATCTAAAGGATCATCTAACCCACACAACGTGGTAAAAGCAACTGTTGATGCATTAACTAAAATGCGTGATGCTTATACAGTAGCCCAAACCCGTGGTATTGATTTAAACAAAGTATTTAACGGATAATATTATGGCTAAGATCAAAATAACACAAGTAAAAAGCGTTATCGACAGAAGCGAGCGCCAAAAAAGAACCGTTCAGGCTTTGGGTTTATCAAAAATGAACCAAAGTGTTGAGGTTGAAGCTACTCCGCAAATTATCGGTATGGTTCGCAAAGTGAACCATTTGGTAGCAATCGAAGCAATTTAAGAGAATTATCAAATGAATGAATTTTGAGTGAAAGAATGTGCATATTGCAAAACATTCAATCATTCAAAATTCAGTCATTATTTATTTATCGTTGTACCTGTTTAGTGAAAGCGAAGGGCAACACAAATTCAAAAAAATGAATTTAAGTAATTTAAAACCTGCAGTAGGTTCTACAAAAAACAGCAAAAGAATTGGTCGTGGTACAGGTTCTGGTCGTGGCGGTACTTCAACCCGTGGTCACAAAGGTGCGGGTTCTCGTTCAGGTCACAAAACCAAAATCGGTTTCGAAGGTGGTCAAATGCCTTTACAACGTCGTGTGCCTAAAGTTGGTTTCAAACCAATTAACCGTACCGAATATGTTGGTGTAAACTTAGATGTGTTACAAGCATTAGCTGAAAAACACAGCTTAACTACTATCGATTTTGCTGCTTTACAAGCACATGGTTTAGCTTCTAAAAACGACTTAGTCAAAATTTTAGGTCGTGGTGAAGTTAAAGCAAAGCTAGAAATTACAGCACATGCGTTCTCTGCAACCGCACAAAAAGCTATTGAAGCTGCAGGTGGTTCTATTGTAAAATTGTAATTATTAAATGAAGAAGCTATTTACTACTTTAAGTAATATCTGGAAAATTCAGGAATTAAAAGAGCGTATATTGTTTACGCTCTTAATTCTTTTGGTATACCGTTTCGTATCTCACGTGGTTTTACCAGGTGTGGATCCAACTGCTTTAGGCAATAACGAAAAATCAGGACTTTTAGGCTTACTGGATATGTTTGCCGGAGGTTCTTTCTCTCGTGTGTCTATCTTAGCATTGGGGGTAATGCCTTATATCTCTGCGTCAATCGTGGTGCAATTATTAGGTATTGCTGTTCCTTCTTTCCAAAAAATGCAGAAAGAGGGCGAAAGTGGTAGAAAGAAAATGAACCAGATTACCCGTTACCTAACGGTAGCGATCACAATCGTTCAATCTGTTGGTTACGTTAAAACGCAGGTTCCTGCAGAAGCTATTTTATTACCGAACACTTTATTTTTAGTATTATCTACGTTTGTATTAACGGCAGGTACATTATTTGTAATGTGGTTGGGTGAAAAAATTACTGATAAAGGTATTGGTAACGGTACATCACTAATCATTATGGTTGGTATTATTGCCCGTTTACCAGTTGCAATTTCTCAAGAGTTTAGTGCCCGTGTAGGTTCTGCCAGTGAAGGTGGTGGCCCGGTTGCTTTGGTTTTAGAGATCGTTGCATTATTTGCTGTGGTAATGTTTACCATTTTAATTGTTCAGGGTGTACGTAAAGTACCTGTACAATACGCTAAGAAAATTGTTGGTAACCGCCAGTTTGGTGGTGTTCGCCAGTACATTCCTTTAAAAGTGAATGCTGCAGGTGTTATGCCAATCATTTTCGCTCAGGCGTTGATGTTCATTCCAGGTGCTTTAATGCAGTTTGTTCCTTCTTTACAAGGTTCTTGGTTAATCCAGTTCAGTAACACAACGTCGTTGGCTTATAGCTTAACGTTCGCTATTTTAATTATTGCATTCACTTTCTTCTATACGGCTATTACAGTTAACCCAACTCAAATGAGCGATGATATGAAGAAAAACGGTGGTTTTATCCCTGGTGTTAAACCGGGTTTTGCAACATCAACTTTTATTGATGATGTAATTTCTAAAATTACTTTCCCAGGTGCGGTATTCTTAGCGATTATTGCTATTCTTCCTTCATTAGCGGTTAAATTCGGTATTAAACAAGAATTCGCACACTTCTTTGGTGGTACTTCTTTATTGATTTTGGTTGGTGTTGTATTGGATACTTTACAGCAGATCGAAAGTTATTTATTGATGCGCCATTACGATGGTTTAATGAAAACGGGTAGGGTTACTGGCAGAACAGGTGTTCCTGCAGCAAGTAGCAATGCGGCTTTGTAAATATTAATTAGTGAATTTTGAATGATGGAATGAATGAATTGCTGATCCAGCTATTCGTTCATTCAAAATTCAATCATTCAAAACTAGAATAAATGTCTAAAATCTATTACAAATCTCTTGAGGAGATCGAGTTAATAAGAGAAAGTTCCATGCTTGTTTCTAAAACCTTGGCCGAAGTGGCTAAAGTGATAAAGGCAGGCATGACTACTATCCAATTAGATAAACTGGCTTACGAGTTTATTAGTGACAACGGAGCAATCCCTGCATTTTTAAACTATAATGGCTTTCCTTACTCTTTATGTATTTCGCCAAATGAGCAGGTTGTTCATGGTTTTCCAGGCGAATATGTAATTAAAGAAGGGGATCTGATTTCAGTTGATTGTGGCGTAATCAAAAACAACTACTTTGGCGATTCGGCCTATACTTTCTCCATCGGGGAGATTGATGCCGAAAAACAGAAACTGGTTGAGGTTACAAAACGTTGCCTGGAGTTGGGGATCGAAAAAGCAGTGGCCGGTATGCGTATTGGAGATGTAGGTTTTGCGGTTCAGAACCATGCGGAAACAAATGGATTCGGAGTGGTAAGAGAACTGGTAGGACATGGGGTGGGGGTTAAGCTTCACGAGAAACCGGAAGTTCCTAATTATGGAAAGCGTGGCGCAGGACCAAAACTTGAAGAAGGAATGGTAATTGCGATAGAACCCATGATCAATGCGGGCGTTGCCGGTGTTAAATTCCATAAGGATGGGTGGACAGTAACAAGTAAAGATAATAAGCCATCGGCACATTTTGAGCACACAGTAGCCGTAAAAAAGGGCAAAGCAGAGGTTTTATCAACGTTTTCTATTATAGAAGAAGTTTTACAACAAAAAAAATAAATAATTAAATTATTTTATTTAATTTTGCAACCCTGTTTAGAAGCAGCTAATTAAGTAACAATCAATAAAATATGGCTAAACAAGCCTCAATTGAACAAGACGGAGTAATAAGAGAAGCATTATCGAATGCAATGTTCAGGGTTGAACTCGAGAACGGGCATGAGATTATTGCTCATATTTCAGGTAAGATGAGGATGCACTACATCAAAATTCTTCCTGGAGATAAGGTTAAATTGGAAATGTCTCCTTATGATTTAACAAAAGGACGCATTACTTATAGATACAAATAAAATGAAAGTTAGATCATCAATTAAAAAACGTAGCGCTGATTGTAAGATTATTCGCCGTAAAGGTAAACTTTACGTAATCAACAAGAAAAATCCTAAATACAAGCAACGTCAGGGGTAATTAAAAAATATTGTAATGTACCGTACAACGGTGGCCCGCCGTTCGGAGTTACTTAAAAACATAAATAAATATGGCAAGGATTTCAGGTATTGATTTACCAAGAAACAAAAGAGGAGAGATCGGTTTAACCTACATCTACGGAATTGGCAGAACAACTGCACAACGTATTTTAACTACTGCAGGTATCGATTTGAACAAAAAAGTACAAGACTGGTCTGATGATGAGTTATCAGCAATCCGTACAATGATCAACGATGAGATTAAAGTAGAAGGTGCTTTACGCTCTGAAGTTCAGTTAAACATCAAACGTTTAATGGATATTGGTTGTTACCGCGGTTTACGTCACAGAAAAGGTTTACCTTCTCGTGGTCAGCGTACTAAAAACAACTCACGTACTCGTAAGGGTAAGAGAAAAACAGTTGCTAACAAGAAAAAAGCTACTAAATAGGAAATAAGTGATTGAATATAGAATGATTGGATTTTTGAATGTTTATACATTCTTTCATTCAGCACTCAAACATTCTTTCATTCAGTAATAAAAAACATGGCTAAGAGTAAAAAAGTAACAAAAAAACGTATCGTTGTAATTGAGCCTGTTGGTCAGGCACATATCAATGCTACCTTCAACAACATCATCGTTACCTTAACAAACAACAACGGACAGACTATTTCATGGTCATCTGCTGGTAAAATGGGCTTTAAAGGTTCTAAAAAGAACACGCCGTATGCAGCTGGTCAAGCAGCTTCAGATTGCGGTAAAGTTGCGTTTGATTTAGGTTTACGTAAAGTTGAAGTATTTGTAAAGGGTCCGGGTTCAGGTCGTGAATCTGCAATCAGAACTTTACAGGTAGCAGGTATCGAAGTAACATCTATCAAAGATATTACTCCACTTCCTCACAACGGATGTCGTCCTCCTAAAAAGAGAAGAGTTTAATTAATTTTAAAGCTAAGAATCTCCAGCTACAGGTTGGATGATACTTTAAAAACAGAAAAAAATGGCAAGATATACAGGCCCAAAATCAAAAATCGCCCGTAAATTCAGAGAACCAATCTTCGGTCCTGATAAGGTGTTAGACAGAAAAAATTATCCTCCTGGACAACATGGTGTGTCTAAAAGAAGAGGAAAACAATCTGAGTATGCAATCCAGTTAATGGAGAAACAAAAAGTAAAATATACTTATGGTGTATTAGAAAAGCAGTTCAGTAACTTGTTTAAAAAAGCATCTTCACGTGCTGGTATTACCGGTGATAACTTACTTCAATTATTAGAAGCACGTTTAGATAACACAGTATACCGTTTAGGTATTGCAACAACCCGTTCTGGTGCACGCCAGTTAGTTAGCCATAAACACGTAACCGTGAATGGTGAAGTTGTAAATATCCCTTCATATCAGTTAAAAGCTGGTGATGTGGTTGCTGTTCGTGAAAAATCTAAATCATTAGAATCAATTAGTAACTCAGTTGCAGGCAGAACGATCAACAAGTTCGCATGGTTAGAGTGGAATGCCAGTGAATTAACCGGTAAATTCTTAACTTACCCTCAACGTGATGAGATTCCTGAAAACATCAAGGAAAACTTAATCATCGAGTTATACTCAAAGTAATAAATAAGATAGTTAATTACCTCCAAAGGGTAATTAACTTTTTTCTTGTTACTATATATTCAATAACGAATTTAAAAAATTATAAATGGCAATTTTAGCATTTCAGAAACCAGACAAAGTGATCATGCAGAAATCAACTGATTTCGATGGCACATTTGAATTTCGTCCTTTAGAGCCCGGTTTCGGTGTAACAATTGGTAATGCCTTGAGAAGAATTTTACTTTCTTCATTAGAAGGTTATGCTATTACTACTATTCGTTTTTCAGGCGTTTCTCATGAGTTTTCTACCATGAAAGGTGTTGTAGAAGATTTAACTGATATCATTTTGAACTTAAAACAGGTACGTTTTAAGAAAACTGGTGATTCAGGCGATTCTGAAAAAGTTTTCATCATCGTTAATGGTCAGGATCAGTTTAAAGCTGGTGATATCACTAAATTCTCTAACAACTTTACAGTTTTAAATCCTGAGCACGTAATCTGCAACATGGATAAATCTGTTACTTTGGAAGTGGAATTAACCATCAATAAAGGACGTGGTTATGTACCTGCTGAAGAAAATAAAGTTGCTGATGCTGTTGTAGGCGTAATCGCTATCGATTCGATCTACACACCAATGAAAAACGTAAAATACACAATTGAAAACTTCCGTGTTGAACAAAAAACGGATTATGAGAAATTGGTATTAGACATTTCAACCGACGGTTCAATTCACCCTGAAGAAGCATTAAAAGAAGCGGCTAAGATCCTTATCCAACACTTTATGTTATTCTCTGATGAGAACCTGGTATTAGAATCTCAGGCTAAAGAAGAAACTAAAGAAGTTGACGAGGAAATTTTACACATGCGTAAAATCCTTAAAACTGAATTAGTGGATATGGACCTTTCAGTTAGGGCATTAAACTGCTTAAAAGCTGCTGATATCCGTACTTTGGCTGATTTAGTTTCTTACGATGTTGCTGACATGTTAAAATTCAGAAACTTCGGTAAAAAATCTTTAACAGAGATCCAGGAATTAGTAAAATCAAAAGGTTTATCATTTGGTATGAACCTGTCTAAATTTAAATTAGACGAAGAATAAGCGCACAGCGCCATGCGCTAAGCGAAATAAACTATTAGTTCACAGTGTATAATTCCCTCTGAGACAGAGACGGTATACACTTAATCAAAAAACAATGAGACACGGTAAAAAAGTAAACCACTTAGGTAGAACCGACAGCCACAGAAAAGCGATGTTAGCTAACATGGCTACATCACTAATTAAAGCAAAAAGAATTACTACAACTTTAGCTAAAGCTAAAGCTTTACGTACTTATGTTGAGCCATTAATCACTAAAGCGAAAAATGACACCACTCACTCACGTCGTACAGTTTTCTCTTATCTACAGGATAAAGAAGTAATCACTATTTTGTTCCGTGAAGTTGCTGAGAAAGTTGCTAACCGTCCGGGTGGTTATACTCGTATCATTAAATTAAACAATCGTCAGGGTGATAACGCTGAGATGGCTTTAATTGAATTGGTAGACTACAATACAGTTTACGGTAATGATGTAGAAGTTAAAGAAGAGAAGAAAACAACTCGTCGTGGTAGAAGCAAATCTACTGCTGCACCTAAAGCTGCTGAAGCGAAAGCTGAAGTTGCCGAAGAAGTTGCTCCTGCTGCTGAAGAAGCTCCTGCTACTGAAGAACCAAAAGGAGAATAATTTTATTCACCTGAAGCATAAGAAAGTCCTGTTCGAAAGATCAGGACTTTTTTTGTGTGTCAGAGGTTACCGTTTGACGATTTATGTTAATCTAACCATCTCAAAACCACAGTCAGATCACTATGTGCCTTTATTAGACTTTTTGTAAGATACTTTCGATTCATAGTCGTCACCCTGAATTTATTTCAGGGTCTTTCATGCTAAAAAGATGCTGAAATGAATTCAGCATGGCGAATCGATCTGGACCAGGCATTTTAAAAATACTATTTTTAACAAATACTTATTGAACTGCGTTTAGTATTGATTTCAATCGTAACACACTACGCACCAATAAACCAGCACCTATTTAACTAATGCACCAACAAAGCAAACGTTTGTCTCATTTTTTCATTACATAGCTTTATTTCAGTCTGCTATACATAAATTAGCCTCAAACAAATTGATAATGAAATTTAGGCTTTTTCTGCTGTTCTGTTTATTCAGTCAGCTTTCCCTTAATGCACAGATATTAAAATATACCAATGGTAACAACGCCTGGAATCCCGATTCGTTGGGTAACCACAGGGTTGTGCTCCAGTTTGCAGGTACTGGTAAAATTGCCCATGCCAAAATAGACTGGCGCAGGAGGGATGAGCATCCCGAATTAAAGGGGATTATCGTTCAGGATGCAAATGGTAAAACGGTTTCAACTGTTGGAACAGATCAATTAACCAGAGAAAGTGCCGATGTCTATTTCGAAACTTCTGGTGCAGGCAGGTACTACGTTTATTATCTGGCGTATAAAAACGAAGGGAGAAGTAATTACCCAAAAGGTGTTTACATTAAACCTAAACAAACGGATGCGGCCTGGCTGGCTAACGCTAAACAGGTTAAGGTTAATGCTGGTGTGGTAGAGATTCAGTCTATCGATGCATTCAACTCCTTTTATCCGATGGAAGTAATTGCCATAGCTAAGGAAATCAATGCAATTAAAGCAAAGTATCCATCCGAAGCTTTTATTGTATTTCCGGAGGACAGGATGTTCCCCATCAAAATGCAAAGCGATCTGCCTTATCGTTGGGTACAGAAAGGCGCAAGCAATTCATTTAACGGAACAACAAGCAAAGGTGAAAATTATGCCTTTCAACTGGGTGTATTTGCTTTGAGAGATTTAAAAAATGTAGAAGTAAGCTTCGGTGATTTAAGAACTGCCACTGGTAAAGTAATTTCTTCAAAATACATCAACTGTTTAAATACCAATGGAACCAGTTACGATAACAAACCTTTGGTTGAAACGGTAAATGTAGCTTCAGGCAAAGTTCAGCCGATGTGGATTACCGTTAATGTACCAAAAGGCACAACAGCAGGTACGTACTCCGGTAAGTTTGCGGTTAAAGCTAACGGAAAATCGAAAATAGTCGACGTGAAAATTGCCGTTGGTAACGAAGTTTTAGCAGATGCCGGTGTGGGAACGCCTAATAAACAAACCCGCTTAACCTGGTTAAACTCAACCCTTGCACAGGCCAATACAGTAGTAGCGCCTTATACACCGTTAAGGGTTGAAGGAAATGTAATTTCTCTTTTGGGTAGAAAATTCGAAATTAACGCTGATGGTTTTCCTAAGCAGATTCAGACTTTTTTTAATGCAGAAATGACCGGTTACAGTGAAAAACCAAACAATATTTTGGCAGAACCCATTCACTTTCACTTTTATAATACACCAAAAACACAGGAGAAATTTGTTCCGGGTAATTTCCAGATCACCAGTAAAGAAGCCGGAACGGTAAAATGGACCTCAACCAATACTTCTGAAAACCTGAAAATGGATCTGGAAGGTGCATTGGAATTTGATGGTTATGTACATTATGTAATTAAGGTTACAGCATTAAAGGATGTAGAATTTAGTAATGTCAATTTCCATATCCCATTCGATAAAGGTTCTACCCAATATTTAATGGGTTTAGGCGAAAAAGGCGGTGTTAGGCCCGATACGGTAAAATGGAAATGGGATGTGGCCAGTAAAAACCAGGATGCCGTATGGATCGGAAACGTAAATGCAGGCCTCTATTACAATTTAAGGGACGAAAACTACGTTCGCCCGCTGAATACCAATTTCTATCTTCAGAAGCCTTTATTATTGCCAAAATCGTGGGGAAATGGAGATAAAGGCGGAATTCAGATTAATGTGAAAGGCAGCTCGATGTTATCTGATAATTTTACAGGTGCCAGAAGCATGAAAAAGGGAGATGTACTGTATTACAATTTCAACTTACTGATCACGCCTTTCCATTTAATCAATACCGATTTCCAGTGGGATAACCGTTTTTATCATAAATATGATGATTTGAATGCAATCAAATCAATTGGGGCAACGGTAGTTAATATCCACCATGCCACGCCGATTAATCCATGGATCAATTATCCTTTCATTGAATGGAAAAAGATGAAAAATTACATCGATGATGCACACTCGAAAGGATTAAAAGTAAAGATTTACAATACTGTTCGCGAGTTATCCAACCATGCTTACGAGTGGCCTGCCTTAAGGAGTTTGGGTACCGAAGTATATTCGCCGGGCAAAGGTGGCGGCTTTAGCTGGTTGCAGGAACATTTGGATTCAAATTATATTGCTGCCTGGTTTGTACCCGAAATTAAAGATGCTGCCGTAATCAACAGCGGGATGAACCGCTGGCACAATTACTATGTAGAAGGCATGAACTGGCTGGTAAATAATGTGGGGATTGATGGCGTATACCTTGATGACGTGGCCTTCGATCGCGTAACCATGAAAAGAATTAAAAGGGTATTAACGCAGAATAACCACCCCGGTATTATCGACCTGCACTCGGCAAACCAATACAATAAAAGTGATGGTTTTAACAACAGTGCCATTTTATACCTCGAGCATTTCCCTTATCTCAATCGTTTATGGTTTGGCGAATATTTCGACTATCAAAAAAACAATCCTGATTTCTTTTTAACCGAAGTGAGCGGTATTCCGTTCGGTTTAATGGGCGAGATGTTGCAGGATGATGGAAACCCATGGCGTGGAATGATTTACGGTATGACAAGCCGTTTAGGCTGGTCGGATAAGAGCGATCCGAAACCACTATGGAAGGCCTGGGATAACTTCGGTATCAAAGGATCTGCAATGATCGGTTACTGGAGCGAAAACTGTCCGGTTAAAACCGATAACCCTAAAATACTCGCAACGGTATATAAAAAGCAGGGAAAAACGATGATTGCTTTGGCAAGTTGGGCAGATGGCGACGTTAAAGTTAATTTGGTTATCGATTGGAACAAATTAGGCTTGGATGCATCAAAAGTTAAAATTACCGCTCCAGCAATTGATAAATTCCAAAGCGCGGGCAGTTACCCTGACGGAAAATCGGTTCCTGTTGAAAAAGGAAAAGGTTTGATTTTGATTGTGGAGTAACCTCATAATTAAAAGAAGTCAAGTTTTTAAAACTTGACTTCTTTGGTTATAGCGCATTTTTTAGAAAAGCAGGTGCAGTTGCCTATTNGCGCATTTTTTAGAAAAGCAGGTGCAGTTGCCTATTGGTTCTGCTCGGTACTGCTTTACGCTTCTGCTGATGAAAAATCGGCATCCATTCCATCCGATAGCTAGCGGTTTAGGTTTAGATGGCATAGGTATATGATGCACTAAATAGATAAAACACCAAACGTTCCGACGGAACGAAACCGCCAATTTCACAATTGGCTACCCATCAAGCGTCCCGATGGGACGGGAGTTTCGTGCGGATAATATTTATATCTAAAATCGTCCCATCGGGACGATTAATGGGTGGAAAAAGAATAGCATGTTTTTTCGTTCCTTAGGAACGTTTCGTACTGTTGTGATAGGGCAAAAAAAAAGAAGTCAAGTTGACTTCTTTGGTTTACGATTATATCTTTACATTTTCCATGCCGTACTGTTTCAGTACATCGGCAGGAACACCAGCCCATTGGTTTGGCGCGTTGCCAACATAACCGATGTCTTTTACGCCCATTTCTGTGGTATAAAAACCCGAGGCCGTTAAGTTTCTCATTCTGTTGAAAAAGGTTACGCCTGCCTGCATTTCTGGCCGGGCTTTTTTAGGGTAGGCAATTTCATCTACGATTGAAATCTGCTGATCTGCCGAAGCCTCAACAAATGGTTTCTGGAATTTATTAAAACTGTATACATCGAGCCATTTCAGGCCGCCGCGCATAGGTACCTTATGTTCGGGAATATCTTTTACGATGAATTCGATAAACTCTGGCACTTTAGCATCCGATGCACTACCCGAAACTTCATCTTTAGGGATAATGATATCGGCCAAAACTGTAATCGTAGCCATTTCATGTTTGGTGAAAAAGGTTTCTGACTTCAGGTTTTTATCACGGTCTAATTCCCATTGTTCCCTGCCGGCTTCTTTAGCAGTTTCTTCCGGCGCAGCTGCTTCGGTTTTTGTTTCAGGTTGTTTGCAGGCTTCAAGAAGTACTCCTGTACTGATCGCCGTTAAACCTAATGCTTTTATGGAATCACGTCTGTTCATAATGGTAATTCTTAAATGTTTTGTTTCTTCTTTTGAGCTAAAATATATTCGGCAGTACGCATCGAAAGGGCTAAAATTGTCCAGGTTGCATTTTTATCGCCTTGTTGTACAAACGGACCGGCATCCACTACAAAAAGGTTTTTACAGTCGTGTGCCTGGCAATATTTATTTAATGCCGATTTTTTCGGATCGTCGCCCATGCGGATCGTACCCACTTCGTGGATGATTTTACCCGGATTGAGCAATCCATAATTGGTATCGGCTCCCTGAATTTCGGAAGTAACCACGGCGCCCATTTCCTTCATAATCGAAAGAAAGGTTTCCTGCATGTGTTTAGCCTGCAGGATTTCATCTTTGTCCCACTTATAGTTGAACCTTAAAACAGGGATACCGTATTTATCCACCATATTAGGATCAATTTCGCAATAGTTGCTTTCACGGGCAATGGCTGTACCACGACCGGCCATACCAACACCAGTTCCATAAAAACGGCGATAATCGTCTTTTAACGATTTTCCATAACCTCCGGCATCTTTCATTTTACCATTCCTGCCCGGCACCATGCCGTTCATTTCGGCGACGCCCCCACCAAAACCATAGGCTGGCATACCCATGCCGCCCCAGTATTCGATGTGGTAACCACGTGGAAAATTGAGTTTTCGGTTATCGAGCCACCATGGTGAGTAAATATGTACACTGCCCACACCATCTTCATTATAACGTTTCCTATCCATTAACTGTGGCAGAAACCCCGAAACACTTGCCCCGGTGGAGTCGTGCAGGTATTTACCCACCACACCGCTGCTATTGGCTAAGCCGTTAGGATGCGAGGCAGATTTTGAATTTAATAATATACGTGCCGATTCGCACGCACTGGCACCTAAAATAACCAGTTTGCCATTAACCTGGTATTCCTGTAAATCTTTACGGTTTACATAAGAAACACCTTTGGCCGAACCATCCTTATCGGTGATTACTTCGCGTACCATGGCATCAGTGATCACGGTTAAATTTCCGGTTTTTACCGCCGGATTTACCAGACAAGATGAAGAAGAAAAATCGCCGTAAACTTTACAGCTTCTTCCACATTGGCCGCAATAAAAACAAGGTGCACGGTCGCTGTTATTTGGTAAGGCTTCTGTTAATACAGAGCCACGACCGGTAATTACCTTCACACCTGCTTTTTCTGCCCCTTTTTTGATGAAAAGTTCATTTAATCTCGGTTTAGGTGGTTTCATAAAAATCCCGTCGGGTTCGCTTTCAATCCCCTCGGCCGTTCCGTATATACCGATCATGCGGTCAACCTTATCATAAAATGGCTTTACATCAGCATAAGTAATCGGCCAGGCATCGGTTAAGCCATCCTTCGGTTTAAAATCATCCGGACCCATCCGCAATGAAATCCTTCCCCAGTGGTTGGTACGGCCACCGAGCATACGCGAACGGAACCATTCAAATTCACTTTTATTTTTCTGGGTATAGGGTTCGCCTTCCAATTCCCATCCTCCGTAAGATGCATCAAAATCACCAAATGGACGAACAGTACCTGCACCACGGCGTGGCGATTCCCAGGGCCATTTTAATTGATGTGAATCTAATCGCGGATCGAAATTTTGACCGGCCTCGAGCAATAAAACCTTTTGACCTGCATGCGCCAGAACGTACGCTGCCATACCGCCACCTGCGCCAGAGCCAACAATAATGGCATCGTATACGGTAGGCGATTTTTTTATCTGAAAGTCACTCATGTATTGTGGTTAGATGTTTAAATACCCTAATCTAAAGTTTAATTTTTTGAAAAAAAAGTGTTCCGCTATTTTGGAATCAATATAGATAATAATGGCTTTGTATGTTTCTAAATCGTATTACGTGATTCATTTGTTTAATGCAATGCAAGTGGTTCTTTAATCAAAAATACATTCCATTTTCCATCTCACATCTTCCATCACTTTTTTATATAGTCGCTCTATTGTTACATTATTTCCTGAATGTTGAGCTCCGGATAAACTTGATTATCTTTGTAGTTCAAATCAATGTCAGTGTCAGAATACAACAACCAATTTACTACCGCTTTAAAAGAAAGCCTGGATGCCGAAACTTTTGTCAAAATTTCATTAGGGAATTACAAAGGAGAGGAGGAAGCATTAAAACAATTGCTGATCCGTAAAGTGATCATTAAACGCGAAACTAAACTGGCTTTTACCTATCGTTACAAAACACGCGATGTGGTAAAAAACTATGCCCCTGATGAGGCTGTTGATCTAATTTCCGGTTATCTGGATAATGGATTTAAGATTGCCACACTGTTTAGTACTGAAAAAGACCTGATTTTGGAAGAACTGAACAATGGAAAAATGGTTTTGAGAGAAAGTAAAGCATCGAGTAAAGAAGCCCCTTCAGTCAGTCATGATAAAGAAAAAACAAGGTTGATTAAACCTGATTCGAAATCGTATCTAACTGAACTGAAAATTACGGATGCAGAAGGTAAAGTTTTTAAAAATGCACAGGATAAGTTCAGGCAGATTAATCATTATATAGAAATTTTAAGTTCTTTAATTAAAGAATTACCAGCAGGAACGATAAAAAAGGTTGCGGATATGGGTTCGGGCAAAGGTTATTTAACTTTTGCATTATACGATTACCTGCATTCGGTTTTAAAACTAGAAAGCCAGGTGGTGGGAGTAGAATACCGCCAGGATATGGTTGATTTGTGCAATCAGGTTGCCGAAAAATCTTCATTCGCTCAATTGAATTTTGTTCAGGGAACGATTGAAGATTATAATGCAGAGCATGTGAATCTTTTAATTGCGTTACATGCCTGCGATACAGCAACTGATGATGCCATTTTTAAAGGTATTAAAGCCAATGCCGAACTGATTGTAGTTGCACCATGTTGCCACAAACAAATCCGCAGGGAAATTGAGCATCACAAAGTGAAAAACGATGTTTCTTTTTTAACCAAATACGGGATCTTTTTAGAACGCCAGGCCGAAATGGTAACCGATGGTATACGTGCTTTGATTTTAGAATATTTTGGCTATAAAACCAAGGTTTTCGAATTTATTTCTGATGCGCACACGCCAAAGAATGTACTTGTTGTGGGGGTTAAAAGTAAAGCGCTTAGTGCAGAGCGAAAAGCAGAAGTTTTACAGAAAATTAAAGCCAGCAAAGAGTATTTTGGCATTGGTTATCATCATTTAGAGCGGTTGTTAGATATATAGTTTTTTTAATGCGTTTCTGTCGGTGACACACCGACCGATAGGAATTGCCCATGAAAAACAAGCCATTTTTTTGCATTGGTGAAATTTACAAGCTGTTGTTATTTAAACCTTAAAGCATTGAAAATAGCTGGGGTGATGTATTTTTTGAGATTTTCCATTTCATCGGTCAATATAAATGTATAGGCATCGGCGATGTCATCTTTATGTATGGCAACCACCATGCAGAATTTGTAGTCTTTGCCGAAATTTTTGGTGGGTGCAACTATGGTAAAAAATCCCGCATCGGCATTAAAATCTTTTTTTACAGCTGGCGCCGGAAACTGTTGAATAGAAGGTGGTTTAGTAAAATTACCAGCTATGTTCATTGCGATTGCTGTAAGTGCGGCCGATGGCATGGTATTGGGGTTTATCCTGTTTTCTCCTTCTTTTTTGGTTTCTAACCATTTTCGATATTCTTTTACCCTTTCGGTTAAAGAACGTACAGCATACCTGATTTCTATGTGTTTCGAAGTATCAATAACTGCATATTCATATAACATAGCTGAATTTTTGATAGGTTCTGTTTTTACAAAACCTGAAGGCTGATTAAATATTAAATTATTCTGCTCAGTTATTTTTTCAAAACTTTCAGCAGGTTTAGTGTTCTGAGATTTGGCAGTATTGATGATGGCCAGGAGCGCAATTGCGATAAAATATTTCTTCATTTTATTAAATGGTTTGGAAAATGATGTGGAACTGAAGTGATTTCCATAAAATACCTGTCAGAATTAATTTATGTGGTAAATGTATCGATGGAGAATTCTTCATTAATAGACCCTGAAACAAATTCGATAGCTCCTATCGGATAAGAGCGAGGGCCGATTTTAAACATAAATCCAAAGCAGTACAGGCTTTTTTCTGGTTTTAAGCAATGTATCTATTTTTCGCATGGTAGCATCTGATAAAACAGGGCAGCCGGCACTTTGTCCGAAGAGGGTTTGCGGATAAATCTCCTGAGCCGGAATTGGCGTGTAAGAATGTAAAACCACAATCCGTTTAAAAGCATTGCTGTTTGTTTTTTCCAGTCCGTACATTTTATAATGTACATTGATGCCCCAGTTACTATACGCACGGCCTTTAACTTTGTATTTGCCCAATGAGGTGCAATAACTCCCTTCTTTATTGCTGAAAACAGGTTTGGTTGGTGTGCTTCCACCGCCAACACCATGGGCGCATAAACCTTCGATGATAATTTCTTTTCGTGTAAAATCGTAAACAAAAATCCTGTTTTTACCAGAATGGATGCTCATATCAACCATAATGGCGATAGATGTATCCATTTTGTTTTTCTTGCAGAAAGTTAGGGCTTCATTAATCCTGTTGGAACTAATTTTATTGATTGCAACAGGTTCAAATCCAAAAAGCGTAAATAAAATGAGGAGAGCGAATAACTTTTGCATAAGTAATTAATGTTAGTAAACATCTTGGTCAGACGCGACACCAATGCTATTAACTTAAGCTATTTATAAGTCTGGTA
>NZ_QNQU01000035.1 GCF_003315595.1 Pedobacter miscanthi
ATAACACTAAGTTAATAGCATTGGTGTCCCCACAGACCACCTCAACTACTCTTTCTTAAATTTCACACACCTGCCCAGCCATTCAGGCGGGGATGTACCCAGATACCTATCGGTAGAGGGCACGCCCATCAAAACAGCGTAATAATTGCCACAGAGACACTGATTAACACGGAACAGGGCTTACCCATTCTTTGTGTCATCATGATCGGAGAATGATTCCGTGCTTCCCGTGCATCCGTGGCAAAAAACAAAACAAGATCTGTTCACCGTCAGATCGCAACATCTGACAGCAATCAGTCAACCAGATTTATATTATCTTTGGGCAGGCATGAAAAAGAAAACATTTAAGATTTCGCACAAAGTAATATGGCTGAGTTCCTTTTTTCTCGGGATATTAACTTCTGTGCCCAAAATTGCCGAGCATCGTTTTAACCTTTACGAGGCACTGGTTGATGCTGCCGTAACTTTTCTCTTTGCCGTAATCATCTGGTATTACAATGTACTAACCCTCCCCGCCTATTCATCGCGTGATGTAGCCAGCGGTTTTTCGGTAATGCGCCTGGTTAAAGGGCTTTTCTTCGGGATACTTTTAATGTTTATCCTGGCCTGTTTACAGCAGTTTTTATTATCGCATATCAATTTCGGACCAATTATGCTGATGTTTGAGGTAAGGGGAATATTGGTGAACATTACCTTTTACATGTTCCTGAACCTGCTTTACCAGAATTACCAGAACCAGCAGGTAGGCATTGAACTGGAACGTACAAAATCCGACAACCTGGGCGCACAATACGAGCTATTGAAACAACAGGTTAACCCGCATTTTCTGTTCAACAGCCTTAATACGCTTAAATATATGGTTGAGAGCAGCGATAAACACAGTGTAGAGTTTATCCTTAAACTTTCTGATTTTTACCGCTATACGCTCGAGAGCCGCAAACATGACCTGATCAAACTTGCAGAAGAACTCGATATTTTAGATGCTTATCTTTTTTTATTAAAAGCCCGTTTTGAGGAAGGTATCGATCTTGCCATTGATATGGATAAAAGCTACCACCAAACCCTTATCCCTCCTTTTACTTTACAGCTTTTGATCGAAAACTGCATCAAACACAATGTGCTTTCCCTTCAAAAACCGCTGCATATTAAAATCTTTATCGAAGGTGATTTTATTGTGGTGGAGAATAAGATCCAGCCGAAACGTACACCAGAAGCATCAACCGGAATTGGTCTCGAAAACATCAACCAGCGCTACCAGCACCTGTTAGATAAGGAAATCGAAATTATTAAAAACGAAACCCATTTTAGTATAAAACTCCCTGTTATACATGAAGATTATCATCATTGAAGATGAGTTAAAGGCTGCAAAGTCATTGGCAAACCTGATTACCAAAATACGTCCGAAGGCGCAGATTGTGGCCAACCTGCAAAGTATTGATGATGCGGTGCAGTATTTTTCGGAAAACGAAAATCCCGACTTGATATTTATGGATATCCAGCTATCAGACGGATTGTCATTTGAAATTTTTCAATCGGTTAAAATCAGCTGTCCGGTAATTTTTTGTACCGCTTATGGGGAATACGCCATGGATGCCATCAAGGCCAATGGGATCGATTATCTCCTGAAACCTTTCTCTCAGGACGACCTTCAAAAAGCATTTGAAAAGGTAGATCAGTTTCAGAATTTCTTCCAGCAGAACAAGCTGCCCAATATGAATGAACTGCTTAAACGCATTGGTCCGGATGAAGGAAAAAAGAGTTTTCTGGTGTTTAAACACAACAAATATACTACAGTGCCTACCGAGCAGATTGCTTTTATTTACATCAGGAATGAATCGCCTACCATCATGACATTGAAGGAGGAAGAATATACATTAAGTCAGTCGCTCGATACCATACAAAATCAACTCTCCAGTTTACAGTTTTTCAGGCTTAACAGGCAGTATATCATTAATTTCAGCGCGATTAAAGAAGTAGAACATTATTTCGACCGCAAATTATTCGTAAAACTGGTGATCCCTTCTCCCGAAAAATTATTGATCGGGAAAGAGAAAACTACGGCATTTTTAAACTGGCTTGAAAACCGGTAATTAATCAGGGAACTGCGAAAAATTTTGTGACAAAATATACCTGATCCGCTTCCTGACATCCATTTCTTCAGCCTTTTCTCCATTTGGAGCTGATTGTTTTTGGTAATGAATGTCTGTGAAGCCGTTGGCATCTTTTGAGAGGTTATTTTCTCCACCGAAAGTATTTTGCCATTGGTATTTCCGCCAAACCATAAGGGATGTGGTTTCTGTTCCCAGCGCACCAGGGTATATTTCCCGGCACCTGTATGAAGGTTTTTTCTCACCACATCATTCGCATAGAGGACAGAAATTACCTGCTTTTTGGTATTAAAGCTAGAAGTAACAGGGTGCATTCCCATTTCCTGATAAAGGGCTGTTGGTGCCAGTTCGGGCTGTTTTTCTCTGCTGCAGGCGTTAAAGATGAGCATTGCAAAGGCCGACGCCAGGCATTTAATGATGAGGTTATTATTTGTAGTTGTTTTCATTTTTATTATTTTTTTGGTCGTCATCTCGACCGAAACGCAGTGAAGTGGAGAGATCTATCTCGAGATAGATTTCTCGATTTCGTTACACTTCACTCGAAATGACGGTACGGTATTAGCTACTTCTTCGGAATATCAAAAACAAAACCCGTTTTTGAAGCCAGCTGATGGCAATTGATACACTCGGTGGCAAAACCTACATTTTACCATAAGCCAGTAATTTCTGACCAGAAAATCTGGCGAAGCCCCAACCTTCAGTACTCTTAAACTTTTTACTGTTTTTTACCATAAACTGCGCATTGTTAAAATCGCCGGTACGTACTTCTCCGTTTTCATCTTCGGCACTTTTATTCCATACTACTTTTACAATAACCGAACCTTCGGGCCATGGATTGATCCGCCCCTCTTTAATCGCTTTTACGGTAATGGCATTGCCATAAATAATCCGCATGGTGCCATTATCAAAGCGGTTGGTTGTGCTGATCACCTCCCAGTTTTTATAATCGCCGCTATAAGCCACTCCATTTAAGGCCACTGGTTGTTGAAGTTTAATGTCTGTTTCATTATGCATGGTTACAACCTTCAATCCTTTCTTTTTCATAGCTTTTTCTGCCGAATAGGAAATCACAAATGTTTTTAGCAATGCCAGTTCCTCTTTTGAAACTCTTGCCGAAGGATGCAGCGCGACATAACTTTTTAAGGGCATTTTACCCTGACCGATCATGTTTACAATGTACCAGAGTTTTGTTTCCTGCTCGGCTTCACTAAGATCATTCCATTGCGAGAAGTTAAAACGGCTTCTGGCATTAGCTACATCGTTGGCTACCTTCCAGGATATGGGCGCAATTTTATCATACCAGGCCAGGTCCGTTTCGTTTGAATGGCAATCGTAACAGGCTTTTTTAAAAATCTGCTCTACGGCTGCAGGTCCTTTAAAGGTGTTTTTAACTGCCGGGTTTGCCACTTTTGGCCCCGTAAACTGGATACTGATGAAGATAAATACGGCAATTACTCCTGCAATTGATAGCAGCCTTTTTCTTTGCTTTAAATTTTCCATGGCCTATATCGATTATCTATTTATTTTTCGCGTAACCATCTACCGTTACTATCGCATCAGTAAATGCATCAGGCTGTTCCTGAGGCAGGTTATGCCCGGCACCTTTAACAATCAGGTGTTTGTATTTCCCTGTAAATTTATTGGCATAAGCAGCGCCATCAGTTGCGAGGGCCACGCCATCGGCATCACCATCAAGTGTAATGACAGGTACCGTAATTACCGGGGCTTGGGCCAGTTTATTTTCGTACACTTCATATTTGGCTTCGCCAGGTTCTAAACTTAATCTCCAGCGGTAATTGTGGATCACGATATTGATGTAATCAGGATTGTGGAATGCAGCAGCACTGCGCTGAAAAGTCTGCTCATCAAATTTCCATTCGGGCGATACATTTTTCCAGATCAGTTTGGCAAATTCGTTCCTGTTGGCTTCATAACCTGCCTTTCCGCGTGCTGTTGCAAAATAATACTGATACCACCAACCCTGTTCTGCTTTTGGCGAAAGTGGTAATTTATTCCGCTCCAGGTTGTTGATCAGGTAGCCACTTACCGAAACCAGTCCGATGGTACGTTCAGGCCATAAAGCAGCAATAATATCAGCCGTTCTGGCACCCCAATCATAACCGCCCAAAATGGCTTTATCTATCTTCAAGGCATCCATTAAGGCTATGATATCCAGGGCTACCGCAGCCTGCTGTCCGTTGCGAAAGGTTTTATCAGAAAGAAAAGTTGTGGTGCCATGTCCCCTTAAATAAGGAACAATTACGTGGTAACCTTTAGCCGCTAAACCTGGTGTTACGGTTTCGTAACTGTGGATATCGTAAGGCCAGCCATGTAGTAAAATTACGGGTGTGCCGTTGGCTGGTCCGGCTTCTACGTAGCCTACATTTAACAGACCTGCATTTATCTGTTTCAATTTTCCGAAGGTAGTCTGATCAGCAGTGATTATATTTATTGCTGATTGTGCAAGAACCGCTTTAGCAGCAAATAGCTGTACAAATGCGATTAATAATACCGCAAATACTGATGTGTAATTCCGGTGGTTTTTATGTTTTGGTATCATGTTTTTAGTTTTAAAGGATCGTCATTTCGAGTGGAGTGCAATGCAGTCGAGAACCACGTAAGTGCTCAGCGAAGCTAAATCTGTTTCGAGATAGATCTCTCCATTTCGCTGCGCTTCAGTCGAGATGACGATGTGTGTGAAGGTTATTTACACCAAATTAATTTCTACATTGATGTTGCCACGGGTTGCTTTAGAATACGGACAGGTTTGGTGTGCAGCATCGGTTAGCAATCGCGCTATTTCAGGCGATAAACCCGGAAGGCTCACATTTAACCTGGCCTGCAAACTGTATGCACCATCTGCTAAACAAAGATCTACTTCGGTATCAACTGCTAAATCAGCAGGTAAAGTGATTTTGTTTTTTGCAGCTGCCAGCCCAATAGCGCCGATAAAACATGCCGACCAGCCAGCGGCGAACAATTGCTCGGGGTTGGTACCGGCTCCGTTCGAACCCGGAGAAGAAAGCGAAATATCAAGTCTTCCATCTGAGCTTTTCGAGCTGCCATCTCTGCCACCTGTAGTGTGGGTTTTTCCTGTATACAATACTTTTTGTGCTTTAGCATCCACTGTTGGGTTGCTGTTCTGATTATTTTCCATTTTGTTATTTATTTATTTGTTGATCAAAATTATAGTGTTAAAGGCCTTTTAACGACCTTATTCGGGTGAAGCAGGCAGATTAATAGCTGAATTAGTCATTTAATAACCCGGATATTTTTGTTATTCCATTTCGCCATCCAACAGAAATCCGGTTTTCTTTTTCCTGCCGATTTCCCTGATCATTTCGCATTGTTGTACATTCCTTTCGAAGGGTGGAGTGATGAGAAAGAGCATCGATAACATCGAAATGATGGCGACTAAAAATCGGCTCTGGCTTCTTTTATGTGTATTTTCCATGGCTTTATTATTTTAATGTTGATTGTGATCAACAATGGTTTCGAATTTTGTGGCTTTTGCTGCCGCGATTACCTTTCCATTGCTTTGATTCTGAATCAGGCCGATTACTTCCCAATCTTTTTCGTTGTATCCTTTGGGTAGTGTAACCGTAACTGCTCCGTTTCCGGCTTCCGTTAACTTTTCGTACTGTAGTTTACGTACAATCTGAACATGCGATAAGGTGCGGCCTTCATTCTCCCCCCTGGCCACTTGGGTACGAGCTGCCTTTTGTATAATAGCAATTAAAAGATTGCTCCCCTGAACTGCTCCGGAAGCCTGATAATGTACCTTAAATGAATTTTCGCTAAGGTGCGATTGAAGTTTTATTTCTGGATTCGACCTGGTATTTAACTGAGCCGAGATTGCCTTACGGATACTGGCTTCTTCTGAACCGATAAACTCAGTGCTGCCGTTAACAATTACCTGCGGGGTATAAATTTGCGGTAACCTTAACCATTGACCATACTGCACCTGTCGTTTGGAGTATTCGGGACTACCGAAAGTATCTTTCCAGTCCAAACGATCGAAATAATCTACATGGTAAGCCAGTACAAACAGTTCTTTACCTGCCGATTCCTTTTCTAACCTGGCAAGTAATTCATCGGCGGGCGGACAGCTGGAGCAGCCTTCGGAAGTAAAAAGTTCTACCACTGCAAAACCTTTTCCGGGATTGTTAACCGTTATCTTTTTTACCGGTGTTTTATACATTGCCGCAAAGGCCGTAATGGAAAGGGTAATTGCAAGGAAGAAATTAGCCAGCCATAAAATTTTCGTTGTTTTCATGTTTCTGTGTTTTTTGTTGATCAAAACTATTTCAAAAGATGCCCCTCACAGAGTAGAAAATAGCTTAGTCAGGCGTAATCAGATCCGAATTGGGAAATGTGGGGATTGAAATAGACAGGCCTCCAAAGAAGTCAAGTTTTTAGACATCGTTTACATACAACATATTTTAAAACTCGACTTCACTGGCAAGATGGTAGGTAATGCTTCGTATCGCCACGAACCATGGCAGGAGATCGTCATTACAGAAAGGCTTTTTCAGCCGACAGCCTGCCCCGGTTTTCGGGAAAGCAATCTTATATCGCTCGCTACCAGCATGCGCTTTAAATTCAAAAAGGGCCTTTAAACGTATTTAAAAGTACTTCGGAAGCGCAATTTGGTCTTCCGAAGTAGAAAAAGGTACTCCGGTAGTACAAAAAAGTCCTTCCGGAGTAATAAAAGCTACTCGCGGAGTATAAAAAGGTCCTTCCAGAGGACTATTAAATAGCTCCGGAAGTAGAAAAAGGTACCCCGGAAGTACTAAGCCGAACTACAGGAGTACTAAAAGCTACTGCCGGAGTACAATTAAAGAGCTTCAGAAGTAGAAAAAGGTACTCCGGAAGTACCAAGCCGAACTGCTGAAGTACTAAAAGCTACTGCCGGAGTACAATTAAAGAGCTTCAGAAGTAGAAAAATGTCCTTCCGGGGTACTAAAAGCTATTCGCGGAGTACAAAAGGGTCTTTTGGAAGTACTAAGCCGGGCTCTAGAGAGACTAAAAGCTACTGCCAAAGCATAAAAAGATACTCCGGAAACACAAAAATGCGATTTGTCATCCTGAGCGTAGTCGAAGGATCCCATTACAATATTTTTCCTTGCCTCCGTGGCTAAAAGAATAAGAATTGTTTCAGTATCAGATGCTAACATCCAGTAGCACTCAAAGCTATTTGTAACAATGCCAATATTAAATCGTCTAAAACTTTTAACGATCTTATAATGTTTAACTAAAAAAGACAAGAACATGGGAATTTTAAAAACAGCAATTATTGGCGCCGCAGTATATGCAGGCGTAAAATATATCACAAAGAAAGATCCGGTTACCGGACAATCAATTGTAGACGATTTATTCGATAGAGCACCACAGTGGGCAGATAAAGCGAAAGGTTATGCAGAAGAACTGAAAACCAGAGCAAGCAACGCCGCTGAAGATTTAGCGAGATGAATACCAATTAAAAGAAAGCAACCTGAACAGGTTTATCTTTTTCTTTGATGGTAAAAAGCAAAAAAGTCCCGGTTTTAAAAACCCGGGACTTTTGTTTTAAAAGGATGTACCGTAAATATAGATTGTCATCCTGAGCTTGTCGAAGGATCTTCCATAACACCTTTTAAGGCGTTTCGACAAGCTCAACATGACAATTTTCTTGAGAAACCAAGTTTATGACACAGCTTCCACTAAAACCACTATTGACTTAAAAAGCATCAAACCAAAGTTTGGTGGTTAATAAATCAGCTCCCTGACTGCTTACCGCATTTTTATAACTCTGTCCGTTTAACGATTGCTCGGTACCCGGGTAAATAAAACGTACCGGGATTTTACCGTTAAGCACTGTATTTACCGATGCGCTTAACTGAGGATAATCCAGCCTGCGTTGCTCAGCCCAGGCTTCTAAACCCTGACCAAATAAAGCAATCCATTTTTGCTCACCGATTGATTTTTTATAGTTGCTGGCATCATACTGCACTGCGGCCTGCGCTGCGTAAGTATCGGCAGTTGCATCGCTGATATTGTATTGCTTTAAAGATGCTTTAATTGCTTGTTTATATAAATCAGCCGCATTTTCGGTGGTTAATCCCCTTGCCGCAGCTTCTGCCCTGTCGAAAAGTAATTCCGAATAACTAAAAATAACCGCAGGTGCCTGTGGCAACAGGAAATAAGCTCCTGGTTTTGATGTTTTTGCAAAACCTAAGGCACTCGCTTCCGAATTGGTTGATCCGTTAGGTACGCCGATATATTCTTCTGGTGTTGGCGTTTGTGTTTTACTTGCATAAACCGGTAAACGTGGATCGTTTAAGGCAAAAAGCTTATCTACAAGGGTTTTGCTCACCCTATAATCATCCCTGGTTTCGAAAAGTGCACTCACCGGGTTTTGTTGCGGAGAGGTTAAATAAATTAACTGGGCAACATCTGTATTATCGCTTAAATAAGTATCGCCATCTGCTGCAATTTCGTCCAATACTTGTTTGGCCCTGGCAGGTTCTTTATCCGCAATACGGAGCGCAATGCGCAAACGCAGTGAATTGGCCAGTTTTTTCCAGCGGGCAATATTACCACTGTAAATAATATCACCACTAATGGCTTTACCTGCCGGATCCAAAGCCGTTTTTGCTGCTTTTAAATCAGTTAACAATCCAAAATAAACATCCTTTTGTTTATCGTAAGCTGGTGTGATAAAATCGCTTATTTTTCCGGCCTGCGAATAAGGCACATCGCCATAAGCATCGGTTAACAATAAAAACACCCACGACCTTAATACCAGGGCCACACCTTTATAATTTGGATTGGCCTGTGCATCGCCAAGCTGTGCAATTTTATTAAAAGCCGTAATGCTCTGCGAATACCCAGTAGACCATAGCGAAGTAAAACTGCTGTTCGAATAGATGAAACGGTCTTCTTCGGTATATTGTACTTTGGCCCAGTGTTGTACAAACAACGAACTCGAGTTCATGGTATTGGTTGTGCTCCAATAGGCATCTACCGTGTTTTTAATGGCACCGGTAAGCAGATAATCGGGCTGTGCATTTTCGGTATTATTCGGATTGATATTTACCTCATCCAGTTCTTTACCACAAGATGAAAGCGTAATTGCCAATGCGGCCAGTATATATAGTTTTTTATTTTTCATGATGGGAATGATTAAAATTTGATATTCAGGTTAAGTCCGTAGGTACGGGTAGTTGGGTTAGAAAGACTCTCTAAACCCTGACCATTACCTGTATTGAAGGCCACTTCAGGATCAATATCAACAGTGTTACGGTGAATAATCCAAAGGTTACGCCCAACAAGTGATACCGAAACACCCTGTAAACTTAAGGGGCGCAACCATTTTGCAGGCAGGTTATAGCTTAATTTAACCTCACGTAGTTTTACATACGAAGCATCGAAAATATTCGCTTCATCAATGGTGCGGAACGATTTATAGTATTGCTGTGCAGGTAATATCTTATCGTTGCGTTTGCCATCGGCTGTTACACCGTCAAAAATAATCCCGTCATCATAAACCGTTTCTCCTGCCGGAGCAGCTCCGTTTACTCTAACTGTTCCGTTGGCTTTATTGTTGCCGGGGTAGTAATAAGAAATACCACCATATTCGGCTGCCCTGCCCGGTAAAGTAGAAGCTAAAACGCCAGTATAAGTTCCGGTAGCATAAGTTCCGTTATAAATAGAGCCACCAAAACTGGCATCGATTAATACGCCCAAACTCACACCTTTATAACTGAAAGTATTGTAAACACCACCAATCCAGTCAGGTGTGTATTTACCCAATACCTTTTTGGTAGGATCGGTTTGCGGGGCACCGGTTGAGTTTACCACGATGTTGCCATTGCCATCCCTCAAAAATGCATTACCAAATAAGGCACCATAAGGCTGACCGACCGCTGCAATTACCTGTGCTGAGTTAGAAGCCACTACATAATTCTGCAATAATCCGGCTTTATCCAGTTCGATCACTTTACTTCTGTTGGCTGCATAGTTAAAATCAATATCCCAGATAAACTGTTTTTTTACCGGGGTTAGTCCTAACTGCACCTCGATACCTTTATTGTTAATTTTACCTGCATTAAGCAATTTAGAACGGAAACCTGTACTCTGGCTCACATCCACACTTAAAATCTGGTCGTAACTGTTGGTATTGTACAAACTTAAATCCAGGCGGACTCTTTTACCGAAAAAGGTTGCTTCAGTACCCAATTCTGTTGAGGTAGTGGTTTCGGGTTTAAGATCGCGGTTAAGATCGGTTGTTGCCGGGCTTAATTGCGGGCTCGAACCATAAGGTGCACTAAACGAATAAGTATTGATCAAACGGTAAGGATCTGCATCTTTACCCACTTTAGACCAGCCTCCACGGATTTTCCAGTAATCGAGCACGCCTCCTTTAATATCAAACGCCTCTGTTGCTACAAAACTTCCATTAAAAGATGGGTAGAAATATGACCTGTTTTGTGCCGGTAAAGTTGATGACCAATCGTTACGGGCAGTAATATTAGCAAAAAGGTAGTTTCTAAACCCAATCTGACCAGATGCATAAACACTGTAAGATTTTAATTTGCTGTAGTTGTTGGATGAGGTTAAAGGATCCCTTGAGTTGCTTAACGAGTAAAGTCCGGCAACGGCCAGTCGTGGTGCACTCTGATCATTCTGTTCGATATAACGCGTACGAATGTTGCTTCCGCCCAATACTTCAAGGCTAAAATCATCATTCAATTGCCTGTTAAAGTTTAAGGTTGCATCGGTATTGCTTTCGCTTACAGTAAATGCACTTTCGGTATAAGACCCAAATGGGGTTCCGTTGGTTCCGTAAGCAATTTTCACCTTACGTCTGTCATTGTAATAATCGGTTCCTGTACGGAAATTGAATTCCAGGCCTTTAATAATTTTATAATTCAGCCCAATGCTACCGATAAGCCTGTTACGGTTTTGCGAAACAGTATTTTCATAAGCTACCCAATACGGATTGCTGTAATAGCTGTTGTTCCAGTTAAAGGTATTTCCGTTTTCATCCAGGTAGTTTTTTAACTGGTTAATATCAACCTGACGGCCGAACCAGGTAAACTGCAACATGGTACTGGTAGAACGCGAACCGCCTGTACCCGGTAAATTATCAGAAGATAGTTTACTGTAATTTGCATTGGCGGTAACACTCAGTTTTGGTGTGATCCTTAAAGTTGAATTTAAAACAAAAGAGTTTTTCCCCTGACCGGAGTTAGGAATTACGCCTACTTCTTTAAGGTTGTTATATGATAAACGGTAATCGAATTTTTCTCCTGCATCGGCAACAGATACGCCATTGTTTAAAGAATAACCGGTTTCGAAGAAATCGCGTACATTATCAGGATGTGCCACAAATGGAACAGCAACACCTTTAGAATAAAATTGTGGAATCAATCTTCCGTCCAGTTTTGGTCCCCAGCTCTCATCAACCCCATCATTAACACCGGCTCCTTTACCATCTACGTAGCTAAATTTACCTTCCGAACCCTGACCAAATGCATTTTGGTACACCGGTAAGGTTAATATGCTTTCTATTACGGCATTTGAGTTAACTGCGATGCCCAATCCTTTTTTCGATTTACCTGTTTTGGTTTTGATCAGGATAACCCCTGCTGCAGCCCTCGAGCCATATAACGCAGCCGCGTTTGGTCCTTTTAATACACTCATTGATTCGATATCTTCCGGATTGATATCTGAAATGGTATTGGCATAATCCCTTGCTCCTGCCGAATTTAACTGCGAGTTATCAACCGGGATCCCATCAACCACAAATAATGGTTGGTTATTTCCTGCAATTGAAGTTTCTCCCCTGATCACCACACGAGATGAACCCATGCTCCCCTGACTATTGGTTACCCTTACACCGGCAATTTTACCCGCAAGCGCATTTACCAGGTTCGATTCTTTTGCTTCGGCCAAACTTTGTCCTTTCACTTCCTGAACGGCATAACCAAGCGATTTTTTCTCTCTCGAAATGCCCAATGCAGTAACCACCACTTCATCAAGCGCATTATCGCTCGATTGAAGGATTACTGAAATCGGTCCGTTTTTGCTGATTTGTATCTCCTGGGTTTTGAACCCGATATAAGAAAATACCAATGTGCCCTTTTCTGGTGCATTAATGCTAAAAGCACCCTTACCATCGCTAATGGTGGTTTGCTTGGTTTCTTTTATAAAGATGGATACACCGGGCAGTGTTTCACCATCCGCCGACTTCACCGTTCCGGTAATGATGGCATTTTGAGCGAATAGCTGCTGCGTGATAAAGAGCAGCAGGATAAACGCTATTGAGTTAATTTTTTTAAACATGTGTGTGTAATTAATGATTAGATAAAGGATAAATAATTTGGGCAAAACAATTCCTGCACGGTTAAAAACCGTGTTTTTATTAAAGAATAAGAAGGAATGGTTAGATCAAAAAAGCCTGTTAAAATAGCGTTACTTTAACAGGACATGCGCATTCGGAAATATGCACGGAGGTTTGCATCAATGGATTTTAGCTCGTCTGTTTTTTTCATTTCAATGATTTTCTATAAAACACATTTACTTATCAGGATGGCATCGGGGCAAAAAAAAGCACCCCTTAAATCAGAAGTGCTCCATATATTTTAATAAGGATATCGCAAACTACTGACTTAACTACCCCAGATTCATCCGGGATGGAATTAGCACCATTTCTAAAAATTAGTTGGTTGCTAAGGCTTCACAGGGCCATTCCCTCCGCCTTTCTTGATAAGTATTTTAAAATAACTGGGGCAAAGGTATAACTTATTCGATTTATCCTATAGTTTTTATAGATTTTTTTTGAAATATTTTTTCTTTGGTGATTTGGTCAGTATATTTGTCGACTAATTTAGTCGATTAACACACATCCCAATGAACATAAAATCCATATTCACCGCCGCACTGGCTATATCAACCTCTCTAACCTTTGCCCAACAAAATACTACTTTAGCAAATCAAGTGGTAAAACTTCATAAAATAAAGCCAAGGGCATTTGTTGCCTTGGGTACCTGGCGTGGAATTGCCAAAGTAAAGGAAGGTTTGGAGATCCCTTTCAATTTTGAAATGAACGAAAAAAGCGGACAACAGAAACTTTATTTCCGCAATGCGGAAGAAAGATTTGAAGGCGGTTTGGTAAAACAGACAGCGGATTCGCTTTTTGTAAAACTCGATCAGTTTGATAATGAGCTTGCTTTTGCAATAGATGGTGATCAGTTAACAGGTACTTTACGTAAACAGGATAAAGCAGGCAGGCCATTAAACATTGTGGCCGAGCGCAAAAACTACCGATTCGAACCTATTAACAAACCAGCTACAGCAGATTACTCAGGCAGTTATGATGTGGTTTTTAAATCGCCCAATGGTAAAGACGAAAAAACCGTAGGTTTATTTAAACAAACAGGCAACAAACTTACCGGTACTTTTTTACGCGTAACCGGCGATTCGCGTTACCTCGAAGGTGTGGTAGAAGGTAATGAGTTCCAGCTTTCGAGTTTCATCGGCTCCTCTCCTGCTTATTACAAGGGTACTTTTCAGCCGGATGGCACTTTAACAGGTGAAATTTTGGGTGCAAGGGGAAGTCAGGCTTTTACCGGAACCAAAAATAACAATGCTGCCCTTCCTGATCCTTACAAGCTTACTTACCTGAAAACAGGCTACAAAACCCTCGATTTCAGTTTCCCTGATGTAAACGGCAAAAAAATTTCGTTAAAAGATGAGAAGTATAAAAACAAGGTGGTGATTTTAACCATTACCGGAAGCTGGTGCCCCAACTGTGTTGATGAAGCCACATTTATTGCACCATGGTACAAAGCAAACAAAAAACGTGGTGTAGAAATTATTGCTTTACATTACGAACGCTCAACTGAGCCTGAATATGCGAAAAAAGTAATGACGCGTTTCCGTGAGCGTTTTGGTATCGAATACGATCAGGTACTTGCAGGCACAGCCGATAAACAGGTGGTATCGCAATCATTACCAGCGCTTGATTCGTTTTTATCATTTCCTACTACCATCATTATTGATAAAGAGGGAAATGTAGCACAAATCCACACGGGTTTTAATGGTCCGGCCACCGGAAAGTTTTACGATGAATTTGTAAAGGAATTTAATACCGAGATTGATACGTTGCTGAAGAAGTAATAAAAGTGTCGTCATTGTGAGGAGGTACGACAGCCGGCCCCGACTTCTCGGGGAAGAAATCTTAAAGTGTATGCTGCTAGCGATCGTTGTAAGATTGCTTCGTCGGCTGAAATAGCCTTCTCGCAATGACGACTTTTCTCATTGTAACCCGTTAATGGTTGCGGATAGATTTTGAGTGGAGTGCAAAGCCGTCGAGAACCCGAAGGCTCTGCGAAGCAAAATCTACTTCGAGATAGATCTCCGTTACGCTGCGCTTCAGTCGAGATGACGACCTTTCCAAGCCAACCGTCATGCTGAATTTATTTCAGCATCCATCATACAAGAAAGACCCTGATCCCGATATGAAAGCGGGACAGGGTGACGACACGAATAATATAAATTTATTTCCTTTAAACCGTTCCTATCCTCTCTTTCTCAAACACATAAACAAAATGTTTGAACGTCTCATTTGCTGCAACAATCGCTTCTTCTTCATCTTGTTCGGTTTTTGCCTGTGCATTTAAAACCGCTACAAAGTTACCCCACATCATTCCGGTAGCTTCGCCATAACCCGAAAAGAAAGAAACGCCTTGGGTAACGCCTCCTTTTTCGAGCATTTTTACAATGATGCTTCCGCCCATAATCGAACCTTCCAACACATACAAGGCGCCCAATGCTTGCACTGCATTTTCGATTTTTGGTACAGTGGTGTAAGGTAGGTCAGTGATATCGCCACCCAGTTCTAAAATATCAGCTTTGATGTAACTCGAGTTTCTGCGCTGTGCATAATCAGGCAGGATAGATTCGGTAATGTATGGTTTTATGCTTGCTTCAATATGGTTGAAATAAGCATAAAAATGTTTCAACAGATCCGCATAATCTGCATTGCTTCTGATGGCTTTTAGTTTTAAAACAACCTGTTTCTCGAGGTTCTGGTGCTCGGCTTTTGTAGCCTCTTTAATATTGGTACTTAACATGTTTTGTAATTTATGGTGATTGAATAATTAATCTTTATATAAACGATAGGTTAATCCGGCCAGCAGTACACGCCCCGGCTGACCTGGCATCAACCGATCAGTATAATTTAAAATATTGTCGGCCGTAAGCCTGATACTTAAATGCTGTTTCATCAGTTTTTTTTCGAAAGCGGCATTGAGCATAAAAAAGCCATTCACAAAGGTGTCGTAACGATCGATAAACTGGTTTCCGTTACGGTCGCCGAATGGATATTTGCCCCTGTAATTTACGCGGATGTTTAAACTGGCATCCCATGGGCGATAGTTATAAAATGCCTTAAAATTAGCCATGTGACGTGATCGGTTTTCAATTCCCCAATAATCTGAAAGTTTTGGCGCATAAGAATTTCCTGTTGCCGGATCGTGGATGTTTTGGTTATAAGGATAATGACCAGCCTTAATGCTGTCGATCACACTGAGGTCTTTAGCAATCAAATACTGATAACCCGCACTTAATTCTAAATTTTTAAGCGGACTCACGGCAAACGATACATCTATACCTTTATTTACCGCTTCAGGAAGATTTTGATAAGTATAAATATTCCGGTTCCCGCTACCCGTTGCCACCTGGATGCTGTTGATCTGGTTGTGTAAGCTGTGATGAAATACGCCTGCCTCTACTTTTACATTATCTTTAGGTTTCCACTCGAAACTTAAATTTAACGAAGTGCTCCGTTCTGCCTGCAAATTCTGATCGAGCTGATTCAATAAAAACTGTCTGATCTCGCTGATCTGCCCCTGCTGATCCAGCTGATTTAGCGTTTGCCTTAACACTTCGTTACCAATAACCAGGTAATTGGCCGCCGGGTTATAAAAAACAAGGTACCTCGATTTAAAATCAGGCGCTTTAAATCCTGTACCGGCACCGGCTTTAAAGGTTAAAGTTGGTACAATTTTATACTGCAAACCTAAACTGGGGTTCAGTTTGCTGCCATAGGCGTTGGTTAAATCGTAACGCAATCCCGCCACTATTCCCAATTGTTTGTTCAGCTGCCAATCGCCCTGTAAAAAGGCAAAACCGGTACTTACAGAACCCGGATTGGTGAGCGAAACATCGTTCATGGTTTCGATACTGCCACCTAAACCGCCGGTAAATTTAAGTTCATCGCTTACACCATAAGCAAACTGCTGTTCGAAACGGTGCAGGTTCTGCACAAAAATATCTTTGGTAATGCTGCTGTTCGTTTGCTGCCAGTCTACACTTTGATCGGACCGGAAATTGGTAAAATAATAACGGCTCATGCTACGCAAACCTGACTGGAAATTATGATCAAAAGTGGCCGAAAGGTTTAAATCCTGCTCATCCTGACTATCGCCAGAAATAATGCCGAGGCCAAAATCTTTGGCCATAAAAGATTTCCTCAACCCATACCTGCCGCTAAAGCCAATCGTACTGCTTGGTGTTAAACGATACCTCAGTCTGCCCTGCAAAGCATAATTATCATAAGGTGGTGCTGTTGTACCCTGTTGGATGTATTTTGGGTTGGTATTAAAACCATCGGTCCGGTAATAATTGGCAGAGATATTGGCCGATCCCCTTTGCGAAGCGAATGGTGTTTCGCCTTCGAGGGTAATATCGGCAATGTTTAAACTCCCGTAATTGGCCGCAATAAGTGCCTGTGGCTGTAAAGCGCCATAGCGGGTAACGATGTTAATCGCCCCGCCGAGCGCCTCGCTTCCGAAGAGACAGGAAGATGCACCTTTAATAATTTCTATCCGTTCGATATTGGAAACACTGATCCTGGATAAATCAAAATTTCCGCTGTTGCGGCCAACCATGGGCTGTCCGTCGATTAAGATCATCACATATTCACTGCTAAAACCCTGCATCTGCACGCCTACTGACCGGGCACCACCGCCAATGTTATTTACAATCGCAATCCCGGTTTGTTCTTTCAATACCTCATCGAGCCTTCTGCTGCCCATCAATTGGATGGTGCGCCTGCTGATTACGGTAACAGGCATGGCGCTGCGTTCTAATTTCATCAGGTTATCAGGGGCAGCACGGTTTTCGGATACGGCAACCTCGTTAAGTTCGCGTTCATCACCCAATAGTTTAATGATCAGGTTATCGGCAGTTGTACCAATTTTAATATTATTCTGGTAACTGGCCTTACCAACCATGGTTACCGTAATGCTGTAATTACCGGTAAATAGCTTGTTGAAAACAAAATTACCTTTGGTATCGGTTTCAGTGGTATGTCCATCTGGCTCCAGGTGTACGGTTGCCCCACGTAAAGCTTTGCCCTGTTCGTCGCTAACTGTGCCTTTTAAACTTCCATAATCCTGCGCAGTAACCTTTAAATGGAAAAACGCGAGAAAAAGTATGATGGCGGATAGTTTAAACATGTTTTATTTTATTGTTGCAGGATCAGGTTTTGACCTTTTTCCAATTATTTTCTTAATCTTAATCTGTTTTCGAACATGATGCCCTCTACAAGGGTTGGCTGTAAAAAATCAGTTCTATTGGTTGTAATTTTATCTGTTGAAGCCAGTTTGCTTACAGCCAGTTTTTTTGTTCCGTTGATCAATTCCAAAGCTGCGCTTAAGCAACTTTCAGCCGGATCACCCAAAACAGGATTATCTGCGCCTTTTACAGGAACATCAGGCTGCATGCCCGTAAAATAATCCGACCAGCCACTGGCATTTTTAATGAGGAAACTGCTCAGGTAGATACTGTACTGATCGATATTAATGCCGAAAAAGCCTACAGGCTTGCCATAGGTTTTCTCTCCGATGAGTTTAATATCAAAAAAAGGTTTCAAGCTGCTGATCAGCATTTCGCTGGCCGAAGCGGTATTGCCCGAAACGATGAAGTAAACTGATTGAATGGTTTGTAAACTTCCTTTTTTATTGAATTTATAGGTATTGCCCGCTATGGTATAATCTACATCGGCCATGGTGGCGTTACGCCCATTGTAAACAGCCGTTTTTCCATTGGCATCTAAATAAGGCTGATGCTTTAGTATTTTTGCAGTGCCATTCTGCATGGCAGGATTAAATACCTCGCTGTACATCACTTTACCGTTCAGGCTTGCAGGAACAATTAAATTGGCTACATATTCTGCAGTTTCGAGATAACCGCCACCGTTGCTGCGCAGGTCGATTACAATAACTTTTGGATTAGCAGTTGCCAGATCATCAAAAGCCTGATCCAGTACTGCCTTACTGCTGCTTAATGAAGGGAATGAACCCAATGCGATATAAGCAACAGGTGTATTTCCACTGGAAATTATTTTACTGGCAAGCACAGCTGTGTTCGGATTTACCACGGCAGCGGTACTTCCCGGAGTGCTCCTCCCCAACTGCAGGTTAGAATATTTCGGATTTTCGAAATACACAGGCAATTCGTATGGGCTACCTGTAATTGTATTTATTTTAAGCTGCGAAATATCGAACAGCTCCTTCTTAAAAGCCGTAATATCAGAACTGATCCCACCGTATTTTTGCCTTGGGTTAAATTCGGCATAGCCTGGCAAAACATCATTCCATAAGTATACCTGTTTGGCATACAAAAAAATAGAATCTAATGTAAACTGGCTACGCGTACCCGTTGTAGGCGAAACAATCTCGTCCGCATCATCAACAGAAACCTGTGCCTTTTTACAGGCAGAGGTTCCCATTAGAATCAGCGTTAAGAGCGTGGTATATATTTTTAAGTTGTGCTTCACTTCATTAATTCGTGATCGTAACCGGCTCATCAAAATAGCCAAAAGCTGAACCTGCCGCATAATACTCTCCACCAGGGAAATAGTAGATATAAAGGTCGTACTGACCGGTAGGCAAGTTTTCGGGTACTTTTAAAGTTAACTGACCTGTTTTCGCCTCTTTAATCGGAAGTTCGTAAAGCTGTTGATTATCCAGATTCCGGATGGTAAACTTAGTGAGTTGTTCAATCCTGTTTGTGCCATTTAATGTAAATTCTTCCCCGAGTTTAAAGGTTTTCTTTAAAGCAGCTATTTCTTCCAGGCTTACACGCGGGAAACCAGAAGATATGCCAAAAGTGCGTTCTATAATAACAGTTCGTTGTCCGGAAACAACCTTTAATTTATAAATACCATCTGGTGTAGTACTGCCCAAAGTTACATTTATGGCAATTGGGGTAATTGTTCCGATGGCAAGCTCTTTTTCAGCATTATCGGCTGTATTGATCAGGTAAACCTTTGTCTGATTCTTATCAGCAATGATATTATCGCCACCGATAGCAATGTTATTCCCCCTTAACGCGTAATTTTTTGTATTGTAAACTAAAACCCCGCCGGTAACATTTACCTTAAGTAACGGCTGATTGATTACCTTTTTAATCAGATATTCTTTAGTGGCACCATTCTGCGCAGTTACCACAAATTTGGTTGTTTCATTAAAAGCTACGCTTTGTCCTGAAGCCGGACTAACCGTTGCCCTTTCGGATAATACAATATCTGGCACAATATGATCTGGTACGGCCTGGTTGGATGGCCAGTATATAATGAGGTTCTTTTCGTTTATTACCGCTTTCAACGGATTTCCGGCTGCGTCTTTTATTGTAAAGCTTACAATGTCGGTATAAGGAAAATCTTCGTATTCCTTTTTACAGGAACTGAATATGCTTAATAAGCATAAAAGCAAAAGATAATATGAACTGGCAGAGAAGCGTTTATATATTGTATTCATGATCTATTATTGTTAGGTTTGCATTTTTAAAGCCCGCAAATATGGTCTTACCAAAGGCTGATATTTTTAAAACGATTCGGGGATTATCCCCTTAATTTGGGTATTTATGATTTATAGAGCGGTATTAGTGGTACCGCTCTTTTTTTTAACCGAAGGTTTGTTTATTTCAATCTTTTGATGTGGAAATTAACAGTGGTATTGTAAGTACCAGAAGTGGTTACCCCATCAAGCTGAACTGCATAAAGTTGTGTAGAGCTAGAAACAGAAGTGTTATTACCTACAAGTGCATATCTTTTAGCAACAGGTGTAATGGTGCGGAAAGTTCTGTCGTAGTCGTACCAGCCAGTTACAGCCGGAACAGAATTGTTGATTCCTAAAGTACTGATACCACCTAATGTAACACTTGCAACATCTGTTAAGGTAATGTTCGCTACATCGGTGATGGTTGCCGAATCATAGTAACCCAATTGGTAGGTTCCAACCACAGTGATGTTTCCATCAAAGTTATTGTCGAAGTTTACCTGATTAGTAGTGCTTGATGGTGAATTATTTAACAGATCGTAGCCAACTGCTGTCCAGGATGTTGGAGAAGTAGACGAATTGGTTACTACGCCTGCCTGCGTACCGCCTACCGGTATAACTGCCTGGGTATTTTGTAAAGCAAGTTTATTGTCTGGTTGAGCAGCATCTTTTTTACAGGCGGTTCCTAATATGGCTAAAGTTGCAATTGCAAACGTAAGTTTTAAAAATTTCATTTTCATTTTTTTAAGATTTATGATTTTTTATATAAATGGGAATAATCTCCCGAATCGTTTTTCAATGGTATAGGTTGTTATTTAGCAGTTACGGTAACGGCCCAGTTTAGTGTGAGCAATGGCCAGGTACCAAATGCTGCTGTTGGTGTATATAAGCCTGGCGGCACAGTTTCAGGAATCCGGATTACCGCCTCGGTTCTGCTGTAGGATACAATTGGTAAAAGCGTTTTCTGCCCGTTTACCATGATGTAAAACTCTTTAAAATCGTTAAATACAGTTGTGGTGGTTACAATTTTAAAGGTTTCGCCCTGTTTAGCGGTTACGGGACCATAGTTTATCCCTGATCTGCCAAAAACTACATTTACAGGATTCTTCATTTCTGCCGTTAAAGCCTGTACCTTAACCCGGATTTTGTAAGCGCCCGGCTCTAATGTCTGCGGAGCCATCAACCGCCCGTAGGTATAAGTTTTAGTACTGCCTATCATAGAAACAGTTACGGCTGGAGCACCAAATGATGGAGAGGGTAAAAATTCGTATTCCTTATTGTTGGCATCTACCAGATATGCCTTGATCTTTTTGATATCCGAAACATTAAAATTACCCTGAAGCGCAATATCTGCACCACCTATGGCAATATTTGCAGTATTGGTAGCCGTTGACAGTTCTGTTAATACCAATGGCGATTCCTGATTTAATTTAATAATCAGTGTATAGGTTGAGATACTTTGATCGGCAGCTATAACGGTATAGGTCTTTTTGGTATCCAAAACTTCTACCGGGGTAATGGCTTCTTTGAGTTTAGCCCCTGCCGAAAGTTTGATTACAGGCTCTATTACGTCCAGTTCGTAATAATATGGCAGATAGAGCGTAATGGTTTTATCGGTTTCGTCAATGGCTCCAAAAATATTTCCATCCGATACAGCAACCTTAAATTCGGTGATTTTATTTGCAGGAAGCGGATCCAATCCAATTGTTTTTTTGCAGGCGGCAAGCGTGGCAACTGTTAATATAATACAAAGGAGTTGCGTTAATTTATTCTTCATTTTAATGATGGTGTTGATTTATTTGTGGTTTATTTAATCTCGAATTTTGTACTTCCTTTCGGCACAATTACATATTCAAAGGTGAAATACATGTGCGGGGTGGTCCTGAACCATTTATCTGCTGTAAAGGCATCTTTATAACAGCTGATCATTTTGATCTTGGCATAATCGCCTTTAGCTGTGCGGATAACAATGGTACGTTTTTCGGGCAGGGCGTAGGCCACATGCTGTTTATCGTAACTGCCATCCCCTCTTTTTGTTCCGCCAAAATCGTACAGGTACCAGCCTATTCCTTCACCAAAATCACCTTCATCATCGGTACCAATGGTTTTCGTGATGCTCAATGTGCCGTCTGCCGGTATGTCGGTAACCTGATCAAATGGTTTTTGTATGATGGTAATCGCACCTGTACCTGTGCTCCCAGCACCCAGACTAGTACCCGATTGCCCATTATTGCTACTTAAAAAACTATTGTAAAGACCATTAAAGCAGATATCCCAGCGGTTGGTTTTGGCATATAATAATGGAACAATGGCCTTGGTTTCTAAACTGAACAGCACGGCTGTTGGTGGCACAGTTGGGTTGGCATCATCAGTTTCTACAACTAAATTTTCGATCCGTTGTAGTTTATAATATGGTGTGCCGCCTTCTGTTTTGACAGGTATTTCTTTTTCAGGTTCAGGCGAAATGATTTCGTCTTTTTTGCAACTGATAAAAAGCAAGCCCAATACCAAACAGGCTGAGGTCCATTTAAGCAGGTTTTTGTTTATAGTCATTGATTTATCCATCTCCTTTATTTGGTTTGTAAGTTTTTGCTTCCATCCTGCTGTACATAATATTTAAAAGTGTAGTAAGGTGCAGGCCAGTTTAAATCGGTAACACTCGGTGGATTACCTTTATACGCATTGATTAACTGTAATTTGGCATATTTACCATCTGGCAACCTGATGGCGTAGGTGCGGTTAGGGATAGCCTGCATAATGTGGGTATTGAGACTGTAAAAAAACCATCCGTTTGAAGCGGCCGACGATGCCCAGCCTATTTTGGTTACTTCGCTGGCATTAAAAGTCTGATCGGATGGTGCCTGGTTAACTGTATCGTAACTTTGTTCCAATAACAGCACCGCGCTTTTTGCCATTCCACCAAAACCGGGGTTGTACTGATAATCTTTATCGTTGACATAAACCTCGCTGTTGTAAGGTCCGGTGAAAGCTAAATCCCAGTCTTTTGTTTTCAGCCATTGTGCCGAATCGGCTGCATTGCGGATCCAGATCTGTTTCTGATCCCTGAAACGGAAAAGAAAAGTATAAAACGGACGTACTTCTTTACCAGGAGTTCCACTGCCCATGGCGGCCTGTGTATCGCCGGCCAGATCGGTAATCACCACACTTTTACCATCCTGTAAAACTTCATTCGGATCCGGTTCATCTTTCTTGCACGAACCAAAAGCGACCGTTAAAAGCAACAGAGCAGCAGTGATCGTCTTTTTAGTGAACCGGCAAGTATATTTTGTGTACTTCATTACGGATATTATTTTTAATCATTCTAAATAAGAACACTGCAAACATCCATATTAAGCACCATAAATGGTTTGTGCAATCCGTATTTTAATTTGTGCAATCCGTATTTTCTTTTGTTCAAAGCGTATTTTTTCAGCCTCTATTTTGCACAAATCGACAGATTAAAGCGGATAAAAATCAAATCAATAAATTGATTATCAGATATATAATCAAAAAACACAATAATACTTTCTCCAAAAAATACATTTAGGCTAAAATCCTAATGAGGCTTAAACACTTGTATTTAGATTAATTAAACACTTTTTTTGTCTCGATAACAAAGCCTACATGAGCATAAAAAAATATTACATTATACTAGTTACCCTTTCTTTTTCCCTTATCCTGCAGCAAGCGGCCGCACAGGCGAAACGAATTATTACCCTAAGCAGTGCCATTAGCGAAACGGTTAACGCATTAGGTTATGGCAAGTGTATTTTAGCTACCGATGTAACCAGTGTATCGCCCGAAGAAATTAACAGATTGCCAAAAGTGAGCCGCAACAGGTCATTCTCTGTAGAAAGTATTACGGCTTTCCGTCCCGATCTTATTTTAGTACCCGAAGGCGATTTCTCCAAAGAAAACCTTTACCAGTTTAAATCGCTGGGCATTAGAGTGGTGAGCATCCGTCAGGAGTTTTCGGTTGAGGGCGCTATGAAATTTATCAGGCAGATTGCCGCAGCCATTGGTGATAAAAACCGTGGCGAACAGCTTGCACAAAAAACAGAGAACAGCGTTAATAGCACTTTAAACCAGTTAAAAAAGGGAAATAAGACTCCGAAAATATTGTTTATTTATGCCCGGGGTGTGGGCACCATGAACGTGGCCGGAAAAGGCAGCAGTATTGATGCGATAATCAAACTGGCCGGTGGTAAAAATGCGATACAAGAATTCAGCGATTTTAAGCCCTACACTACCGAAGCATTGATTAAAAGTAATCCGGATATCATCCTGATGTTCGATTTTGGGTTAAGCAGTTTAGGTGGCAGGGAAGCCTTTTTAGATCTTCCTGGTGTAGCCTATACCAATGCAGGAAAAAACAAGAGGATAGTAGAAATGAACGGACCATTGCTCATCAACTTCAGCAACCGTTTACCCGAAGCCATTAAAACACTTAATAACCGAATTTTATAATGAAAAGAACGGTTATTTATACCTGCCTGAGTACAGGATTACTGGTTTCCATCTGCTTTTCCCTTGCACTGGGTGCGATGCGCATCCCTTTAAAAGAAGTAATTGATACCCTAACCCATACCGTGGGTTTTACTGTTTTTGGCGGTACAGATCATGGCATAAATGAAGGCGTAATCATGATGATCAGGCTACCGCGTACCTTAATGGGCGTACTGGTTGGTGCCGCATTGGGCATATCGGGTGCTGCGATACAGGGTATATTCAGGAACCCTTTAGCCGAACCCAGTTTAGTAGGGATATCGGCCGGAGCATCTTTAATGGCGGTGTTGATTATTGCTTTCGAAACTTTATTATTTTCGAGTTTAAGCCAGGTAATGGGTTATTATTTATTGGCTTTTGGTGCTTTTGCCGGCGCAGGTTTTACCGCCATGCTGGTGTATAACCTTTCGAAAGTAAACGGACAGGCCAATGTTTCTACCATGCTACTTGCAGGTATTGCCATTAATGCCATGGCAGGAGCTTTAACCGGATTGGTAACCTATCTGGCAGATGAACAGAAACTCCGCAGCATTACCTTTTGGATGATGGGCAGTTTGGGTGGTGCTACCTGGCAAAATGTAAGCTGTTTGTTCCCTTTTGTGTTAATCCCCGTAATCGGACTTCCTTTTCTATCCAGGGGATTAAATCTATTTGCCATCGGCGAAAGTCAGGTAGAGCTGATCGGCCTAAACCCTAACCGAATTAAAATACTGGTGGTGGTACTGGCTACTATGGCCGTTGGGGCATCTGTTGCTGTTTCGGGCATTATCGGTTTTATCGGATTGCTTATCCCCCACCTCACCCGTTTGCTGGGTGGTGTAGATCACCGTTTTGTGCTTCCGGTTTCGGCATTGATGGGGGCTTTGGTGCTTACCCTGGCCGATATGGTTTCGAGATTGATTGTTCAACCCATAGAACTGCCTATTGGTGTGGTTACCGCTTTAATGGGTACACCCATATTTTTATATATCCTCATTAAAGACAAAAAGAAATTAGTTAATTAATACCGGTTATGCTTAGAGTAGAATCCATCAGCTATAAATTAAATAACAGGCCGCTGTTAAAAGATATCTCATTTAGTATCAGGCCGGGAGAAATGGTTGCGCTTTTAGGCTCGAACGGTGCAGGTAAATCAACCCTGATGCGTTTGCTCTCGGGCGAACGAAAACCTGATACCGGACGTATTATGTTGTATGGGGATGACCTCGCAGCTTATAACCGGAAAATTCTGGCCACTAGGAGGGCTTACCTGCAACAGCACAATCCCATTTCGATGGCTTTTACCGTAAGAGAAGTGGTAATGATGGGCAGATATGGTTTTAAAAGTGGCTCATCAGCAAAAAACGACCAAACAGCACTACTCGAAACCATGGAACTATGCGGTTTAACCGATCTTGCCGACCGGTCGATGTTAAGCCTTTCGGGTGGCGAACAACAACGGGTGCACCTGGCTAGGGTTTTGGCTCAGTTGTGGGATAATAAAGATGCTGTATTGCTCCTGGACGAACCAACCAATAACATGGATCTTCAGTTTCAGCACCAAACCCTGGCTATAGCTGCTGCGATGGCAAAAAAAGGTTATATGATTGTTGTAGTGCTGCACGAGGTTAACCTTGCCGCACAATATGCCAGCCGTATCATTATTTTAAAAGATGGGCGGAAATGGTGGGACGGTACCCCGGTACAGGTACTTACACCACAACATATATACACAGCGTTTGGCATCCATGCACAGGCCTATACCGACCAAAGCAGCTTGAAAACGGTTATTGTACCTAAAGAAATTAAACTGGATGCGGCAAAATTCAATTCCAATCTGCAAGTGCTCCACCAGCCTGTTTATAAGTTAAAAACTACCGAAACCGATGAATTAATTAACCTCCAATCTGTAAAGATTTAAATCTCCGCTACCTATGGAAAACATTCAAAAACTATTCAATACCGCGCAAAGTATTAGTCAACTACCTCAATCGGCCTGTACAGATGCCTTTAAAGAAACCATTTTAAAAACCATAAACGATTATTGCAGGCTAAAACGCCTGTTGTTTTCGGAAAAAAGGCTATGGATCGCTTTTAAACTACTGGAAGTAAGCGATTTTACCCATCCCGAATCACTTTGGCTGATGCTTAAAGAAGATAAAATGCCCATTAGTATTGGTTGTGTGTACAGCAACCTTAAACTGATGGAAGCCGCCGGCGTAGTTGAAGCGCAAATTGCAGGATCGCGGTTAACCCTTTACAAGATCAGAGCCGCACATCACTAGGCAATATGCCGTAATATTTTTTAAAGGCATTGGTAAAACTGGCCTGGTGTTTAAAACCGACATTAACACCCACTTCGTACATGTTTTTACCTTCTTCCAAAATCAACCGTTTGGCTTCTTCCATCCGTAACCGGGTTACGAAATCGTAAATGGTACTGCCAAAATATTTTTTAAATCCTGTACGCAATTTAAACTCATTGAGCAGGATCATTTTAGAAAGCTGTTTGTGTGTTGGCGGATCAATATAATCGCGTTCTAAAATCTCGCGGGCTTCTTCCAGTTTGGGGATATCACGGTCAAGGAGCGATTCCCGCCCACCCTGTATGTGCTGACTAAATTGTTCCAACTGGTACATAATCAGTTCGGTAATCCTGGCATCGGTAAAAAGACGTTTTAATTCGCCATCCTGTCTGCATGAGATAATCGCTTCAATAGATCTGCGCATTTCGGGCGTCATAAAAAGATCGTGTTCCGCAAAAGATGTCGAAATTCCCTTTTCCATTTCCTGTACAAACTGCTCGTGCAGTGGCGAATACAGATCAACCAAACGCAGGTAATAATCTTTGGATAAAACGATCAGAAAATAAACGAATTCTACGTCGGGTTTAACATCGTAAGCTTCTTTTGCCGAAGGGATATAACGGATATTATGCCGGCTACGCCCGTATTTTGCCGATTGTTTGCCGTTGGGACTTGAGCTGTTTTTATTGCTAAAAATAAACTGGCTGGTAATGGCCTCACCTTCTACCTCGGTGAGGATGCGGGCCGGACCATCAAACTTCATTTCCGAATGCACCAAAAACAGACCATTTGTTGAGAGCTGGTAATTTTTGATACCCACCGGGGCATCTTTTATGGTAATTGATTTTTCGGATAATCGGTGATCGGGAACGTACGTATCTGGAATTTCTTCCATGAACAGAAAATCTTTCTGATGCTCTATTCTTGCCTTTACAATCATTTTCCGGTTAGTTAATATTAATCATGGGATAGAACAAATATACGATATTATTTATATTAATTCTAAATAAGATGATTCATTTACATTATCTATCAACCAGAGCGTAGTCGAAGGATCTTTTATTTCTATCCCGCTGATCACACCGAAATCGCAGATTAGGATTGGTTTAGCCACGGATGCACAGATTAACACAGAATACTCGAATCTAACTACTCTACTCCTGTTTTCTCTATCTGTCATCCTGAGCATAGTCGAAGGATCTTTTATTTTCCTCCCACTGATCACGCAGAAATCGCAGATTTGGAGCTTTTAGCCACGGAAGCACGGATTTACACCGACCACTCGAATCTAACTACTCTACTCCTGTTTTCTCTATCTGTCAATCCTGAGCGTAGTCGAAGGATCTTTTATTTTCTTCCCGCTGATCACACAGAAATCGGAGATATGTTGTTTTTAGCCACGCATGCGGGATTCATCCCACTACTAAGCATTCCTGCTCAATATTGCGGCACAAGCGGTTAATACAATACAGATAAATGAGGCAATTGTCCTGATCCTTTGAAATAAGCTCCAGCTGGGCTCGAATTTGTTGCGCAATGCCGTTAATTCCTCAGCACTTAATTTAGTTAAATCGGTACCATCCAATAAATCATTAAGCGGCACGTTGCCAATAACGGTTACCAAAAAAACACCTCCAAAATACAATAGCGCAGCTGCAAGCAGTAAATAAAAAACAGTAGACTGATCTTTAAAAAACCAGACACTGATGGGCAACAAAATTAGTGTTCCCATAAAAGAGGCAAAAAATAAAGGATTTAAAATAGCCCTGTTGATGGATTGCATGCCCTGAAGAAAAGAAATATCCGAAAGCCGGGTAAGGCCTGGTATTACCGAACAAGAATAGGCATAAAACAAACCACCAATAAGTGCAGTAGATACTGTACTCAATAAGAGTATAAGATTCTTAAGCGTCATAAATTGTTATCTGATGGTTTTTATAAATAACTAATTTAAGAAATTTTGAAAGGAAATCAGGGAAATATCCAAATCTAAAATGAGAGCGTCATTTTAGATAGGAAAGAGATTTAATTTAAATATAGATTTGATAGGTAGATGTAGATATGAGCGTATTTATGTATACTTAATTTATGGCTTCCGGACATTTTCAATCTTGTCCTTTACTTTAAGCTTAAACGAATATCGGACTTCCCGGCAGATTTAAGAATTAGGTTACATAGATCGGTTTATTTGCGTGATGGAAAGCGGTATTTCCCTGATGGGACGAATATCAATATCGGCCTAAAACAGTCGTTACGGTATTAAAATACCGCAATTGATAGCTTTGGAAGGATTTCCAATCAAAAAATCGCTATAAAAATCATTACCCAGGATTATGGAATTTGCCACAGAACGGCATCTATTACATAATATAATTACTCCTGTATGTTTCATAATACACATTTTTACACTATTTTAACCGAAGAATTTCAAAAATTGAAACAATTGCGTACAAACCGTGCTAATTTCGTTACGAAAAGGTGTAATTTCGTTATGCACGCAAAAGAAGATTAGGAGATGATAAAATGTATAGCCATAGATGATCAGCAGAGTTCGATAGTTGGACTGGAAAAATACATTGAGGATACACCAAATATGAGGTTGGTTGCGAGTTATAATGATCCGCTAACCGCTTTAATGGAACTGAAGAAGCTTGAATCCGTTGATGTGATTTTTATGGATGTGGAAATGCCACAGATTTCTGGTTTGGAGTTGGCAAAAGCCGTTCGTTCCAAAACTAGGAAACTCATTTTTACCACTTCCCATCAGGAATATGCATTTGAAGCCTTTGAGGCTGATGCGGATGCTTATTTGTTAAAACCTTATGGTTATGCAAAGTTTGCCCTGACTTTAAACAGGCTTTTTGGCGAAGAATTGGAAAGTGGCGATGAAGAGACGTTTTTCTTAGTCAAGAATAAATCAGAAGATCACAAAGCTGTACTGGTACGTTATGCCGATATTATTGCTTTTGAGAGCTTTCATAATTACATTAAAATCCACACAAAGGAAAAGATAATTATCGCTTACCTGAGTTTAAAGGATGTAAAAGAGCAGTTAAGCATTAAAAAAGGTTTTATTCAATTACACCGGGCATATATTATTGCAATAGAACATATACAACATATAGATGGAACAAGGATTACACTCTCTAACCAAACCAGTTTTACGGTTGGTGATATTTACAATAACGATTTCCGTGATTTTATTACAGATAAACTGATAATCAGCAGCCGCAAGAAATAGCGGCTGCTGATCAAAACATTAATTAGGCGCAAATCCTGTAGTTCCTAGGGTAAATGTAGTAGTGGTAGGATCAGAAGTGTTAGAAAAGTGTAGTTTTGTATTTTTAAAGTTATTATTTTTAAATACGAACAAGGTCCTTTTGTTTAATTTGATAGTTTTCATAATTTTTGTTTTTCTGAAAACTAACTGTAAAGTGGCCCTGTAACTTTAGGTATTATATATATGGTAAGATTATCATGACAGATCGTTTAAATTGGAAAAGTAACCTGATCAAAAATTGGGCATCAGAATATAAGATCCATATTATATCGTGGACATGCTTTATTTTTTGGGAAACGGTGCTCGTTGGTCTGTTTTTTGGTGTTTTTGGAAAATTTGGGAATTATGCTGTTCACTACGTGATCAACATTGCATTCTTCTATATCCATGCAAACCTTTTAAGAATAAGTACACAACCTTATCGTAATGCATACTGGAAAGTGCCTCTATTCATTACACTAGAGATTGCTATTTATATGTCTTTTGTGTACCAGTTTGACAATTTTCTTGCGCATTACACAAATTTATTGACCGGAGTACAATTGCCATTTTTAAAGCGGATTATCAACCTTGCATGGCGTTCCTCCTTTTTTATGCTTTTCTCAACGGGTTATTTCTTTTTAAAACGTTATTTAAGTGAAAAAGCAGAAAAAGAACGTATAGAAAAGCAGCGTTTCCAAATGCTCCTGGATAAAGAGCGGATGGATAAAGAACTGGTGATTTCTAAAAATGCTTTTTTAAAGGCGCAGATTAATCCGCATTTACTATTTAATACTTTTGAGTTTATCCATCAAAAAATCAGACAGCATTCGCCGGAAGATGCAGAGGTAATGGTTTACTTGTCGGATATGATGCGTTTTGCCGCCACCACCGAACATCACGAGGGTTATATAAAACTAAACGAAGAAATCACCCAATGCCAAAACCTGATCAAGCTATACCAGCTAACGCAGGGCAGGGTTTATATCGAGCTGGCTTTTTCTCCCGATGTACTGGGCATTAAACTTATTCCGTTGGTATTACTCACCATCCTGGAGAATATATTTAAACATGGTAACGTTTTTGATCGTGACAACAAAGCCACCATTGATGTTTTTATGGATGGTGAACTGCTGAGGATAGAAAGCAGAAATTTACCGGCAGTGGTTAGAAACCAGGTAGGATTTGGTTCAGGGTTGGATAATATCAGAACGAGACTTGAATACAGTTATGGAAAATATGCCGAAATGAAAGCCAGCCTTGACGAAGAAGGCTTTTATACGCTAAGCATTGCGATTGATGAAAAAGGTTTAGCGGCAGCATTTCCTGATCAGTTACATGAAATGGCACATTTAATTAAATAACCGGTTATACAAAACGGTCGATAGCAGGCGATTTTGTTACTTCGTAAAAGCTTGAGGTATTAAAGGACGAAACTTTAAATACAATTTCTTCCTCTCTTTTGGCCAGTGCATGAATACCCGGTGTAAACCTTTCCCTAAATCTTTTAATGCAGGCATTTGCATGGCAGATGATTTCGTAACGGTTTTTACTTTTAACAATTACCTCCATCACATAATCAGGCCATTGCTTCATAATCAGAGCCGGCAACCAGGAAAACTGCTGGCTTTTAATCATGACGCCAATTTCCTCAATTGCTACATCAGGAATACCTTCACCTACAATCTGTAACCATTTTTCGTCAACTTCATCTATAATGCCCAATACCTCAATACCTGATAACACCAGCCATGGATCTTCCATACTGGCCTGGATTAACTGAAAGGATTGATCCTCAAAAAAATCGTGTTGAAAATGGTAAGTAAGCTCGATCATAAGTTATTGGGATATCAGTTGTTTATCGGTAGGTTGTTAAGCTTCACTAATGTTTGGATGGTACTGGCAAAACGTTTCATTGAAATTGGTTTCCCGAGGTAACATTCAAAACTCGGATCAATCGTCCTCACATCGTGTTCTAAATTGGAAGATGCATAAATTACAAATCTTGCTTTATCCTTCAGTTTTTTAGATAGCTCTGTTCCTTCCATTCCGTCCATATCGATATCTAAAAACAGAAAATCTATTTTATCGCCATTTCCAATTATATTTAATGCATCGAGGGGATTATTGAACGTGCTGGAAACTTTTAGGAAATCGATTTCACTGATATAATCGTTCAGTGCATCAATGGCATGTTGCTCATCATCAACTATCGAACAGTTGTAATACATATTTGTAGATTAAAGTAGACTATACAAATCTTGCTAAAATCTATGGTATATCCAATAGCTAAAGGAAAAAAAGGTAAAAGTACGGTAGTATCTGTATTTATAATTTGAACATAAAACCCTTATAAAGCTGTATAAAACTGTATTTAGACTGTATTTAGACTGAAAATGAGGTTTAAATTTATAACATCATGTTATATTTTAACTTATTTTGGTAAAAACAACCTGATTTTTCTATACTTAACCGAACGCTTTAAAAACTAATAACTGATCAACTCCTGTTCACTCTAATAACACTGGTAAAAGATTGAGCAACAGGAATACTCTTGTTTTCTGCATCATACTTTTAAGCTTAAAGCTGATAATGGTTCCCGATAAAAATGTAACTAACTGCAAAATACCAAATACTGCGGCAAAGATCTCGCTTATAGAAATTTGTTTTCTCTTACTTTTTAATTGTTTGGCAATGGGTTCGAGGTATGGCAAAAGCATTTTATCTGTTGTTGAGAAACCAAACGCAGAAGTATTATCCCTGACCATAGTGCCACAAAAAAGATTGTCAATATTGATGGAATAAGCTCCACCTGATAGGGTTACATCAACAATAGAAGTTAGCGCTGTTTCTTTATTACTGATTTCGATACTAAAACTGTTCATGTGCCGTTATGGGGGGACAAAGAAAATAAAGACGATGTTTAGGTAACTGCGAAAAACTTAAAACTCCCGACAAAAAAGCTTTCCATGCCGGAAAAGGCAAATAAAAAAGTTGGATATAGCTGTTTTTAATACGAATAATAATTTCTGTTCGCATTTAATTTAAGGATAAGAAGACCGACTATAATCAGGTTTTGCCTGACGGAACAAAAATAATCATTCCATTGTTGCAACTCAAATATTTATTGACTGCCATCGCAATAAAAAAGAGTTAAATCCTAACCTGAAGCTTGAACCCCACATGTTTAAAAATCTTTTATCATCAATTACCGACTCAGATCATTTAAAATGATGCATTTTATGTTCATTAATGTTTTTGATTGTTGCTGCAGATCATCAGCAACAATTTTGTTATGAATGGTTTGGAGCCTTCTGACAGGATTTAACAGCTATATAGCCCATCCTTAATTAGAGTTTTAGGAGTAAAAATGTCATCAAAACCACGACTTAACCCGTTCATCCTGTTCATCTTAAATAAAATAAAACTTTACCATTTTAATTTCGTTACCTAATACATCTACATTAAGCGCAATAAAAGTAGTCAGAACCATTTTTTTATGCACCCTTAAACCGCTTGTTATGTATTTTCGCCGATCTATTGTACTATTATTAGCCATTTTATTGCGCTGTTATCAGGTTAACGCCCAAAATAACAATCAGCCTCCATCTTTGCTCGGTCAAAAATCCATCCTGCTTAACGTGGGTACCCAAGGTGTGGGTGCAGAATTTGCTTACGGTGTTCTACCCAATCTAGCACTAAGAGGCGGCTTGAATTTTATTCCTTTTAAAGCCCATAATGTTTTTAAAATTTCAGGTTTTAATTCAACTTCAAATTTATCTGCCGATTTTTATAATGTACATGCCCTGGCCGATTATGTGCCAGTTAAAACCGCATCCTGGTTTAGGCTGGTTGGTGGTTTTGCGTATTTCTTTAAAGCAAAAGGAGATATCAGGGTAATTCCCTCTGATGATTACAAATATGGCGATCTGGTATTAACGGAAGACCAGATCGGTTATGTAGATTTAAATGTAAACTGGAAAGGCCTTGCCCCTTATTTAGGTGTGGCTTTTGCAAACACCTTTCCACGCAATAAATTTAATGTAAGCTTCGATTTGGGTACTTATTATTTAAATAAACCAAAGGCGGATATCACAGGAACGGGCTTGCTCGAAGGAAATTCTTCACAAACGCCACAGTTCCAATCCAATATTAAAGATTACAGATGGTTGCCTATTGTTCAAATTAATTTTAGTTACAAATTATAAAGCTAATGATGATGGATACCCTAAGAAAAACGCGGTGGCTATTGGTTATGTTAACCCTTGCTGCCTGTAAAAAACCGACTGAAAATATTAAAATCGTAATTGATACGGATGTAATTAAATATACTGCATTGATAAATGTTACCGATGGACAAAATGGAAGTCCTGCGCCGGCTGCCACAACCATTGCCATTACAGGTACTGCGGCAAATGATATTTTTGAGTTATCGGGCAAAAAGGATATCAAATTAAGTTCGGGCATTGTAACCATAGGGCTTCGGCCAACTGTAGCGCCAACAACCAATCAACCCATTACCGTAACTGCTGAAATTAATGCCCCCGGATATAACAGGGAAACACGGCAGGTAACTTTCAGGGCAGAAACCAAACAGCAGGTAATTAATATTCAGTTAACAAAAACCGGCTCTACTGCCCCTCCTGTGGTTACGCCACCACCGCCTGTATTTAATAATGTATCTTTAACTTTTACGGGAAGATGCCCAAACAGAACAGACCTTGAAATCAGACCGAGTGTATATGTATATTTCAAAAAGTCTGACAGTAATGCTGCTTTTCAATATTTGGGTTATATGGATAAAGGTAATATCAGTACGAATTTACTGGAACAGGGCGGAACTTATGACTTTCAGATTGTTTATGGCGCTGAAACCTATAAGGTAAGTCAGAAGATAGATCAAACAAGTTATAATTTAACACTTGATATGCCCGCAGCCTGTAATTTTTAGGATTATAAAAAAAGCCGTCCTGATATAAATAGGGACGGCTTCTTTAGTTTACTCATTATTATAATGCAGCTTGTGCATCTCTTAATGCTTTAATGGCATCATGGCTGGTATTGATCCCCTCCTGCTGTTTTAAAAGCACGGTTCTGATTTCTTCGCCAAGCTCATTTTCCTGAAGTGCATCTCTGTATGCTTTTTTAATGGCGTCTTCACCGCGTTCACATTCGGCAAGAATGCTATGTCTGTCATCACCACCAAAATTGGCTTTAATATCAATCCATGCGCGGTGTAAACTTCCTAAAATGGTATTTCCGGTATCAGGGTTTTCGCCATTTCTTCCTACCAGTCCGGCAAGTTCGGTTACGTTTGCCCTGCTATCTGAAGAAAATTTACCGAAAGTTGCCTTTAAGTCTATGTTTTCGTCTTTTAAATCTGCACTGGCCTTATCAAAGCCATCAGCTCTATCGTTGTTAATCTGAATCAGGTCGTTTAATACCTCAACTGTTTTTTCTTGATTTTCCATAATATATAGTAGATAATTTTAATAGGAACAGTAGTTTGTGCAAATAGTTTAGATTATCTTACAACCTGTGCAAAAATGTGCTTTAATAGAAAAACTGTTTACGTAAAAATGGTAGAAAGAGAGAAAGCCCCATATTACTATGAGGCTATATATGAAGTTTTATAAGCATCCACCGATAAAACTAACCAAACAAACTACATAATAAACGCAGGAGGTTTTAAATTGTTTTAAAAAAAATGATTTTAATTTTAATAAGGAAAAATGATGCGAGCGGAGAGCGATGAGCGGGGAGCGGAATGACGAATAAACTAATGACCAATGACTAATTAACTAATGACCAATTGACTAATGACCAATGAACCAATTAACTAATGACCAATGAATCAATGACCAATTAACTAATGACCAATGAACCAATGACCAATTAACTAATGACCAGTGAACCATCCTAAAGCCTGGCTCAACTTTTAATTTGCCTACTTCAGCCTTTTTCAACTGGCTATGCTGCTATTTCTAACGCACTTTTGTGTTATAAACATAAACATTATGACACAGAAAACAACAAAAACAATTTATTGGGCCGGCGTAGCATTAACTTCTTTATGGTTTGGAACGAGCGGCATTTGCGAATTAATAAAAAGCCCGGTTGTATGGGATATTACCCTAAAATTAGGTTATCCCGCTTACTTTATCTATGTATTAGGTGTTGCAAAACTGGCAGGTATTATTGTATTGCTTACCCCTAACAGATTATTGAGATTGAAAGAATGGGTATTTGCAGGAATTTTCTTTGATATTATCTTCGCCTTTTGTTCCAAAATTGCAGTTTTAGGGCCATTAGATGCATTGGATGCTGTTGTGGCATTTTGCATTGTAGCAGTTACATATAGCATGTTCCGCAGGTTATACCCGGTTAGCTACAGCATTAGTTAGTTGAATGTTCAGCATTTGGTGTTACGCATTGACCATTAAGAAATTAAGGACATTAAGGCTTACTAGTAAAATAGCTATAAGCGTTGAGCACATGGCGTTTGACAATCCTCATTGGTTTTATTTTACTAATGACCAATTAACCAATGGCCAATGAACCCATGACCAGTGAACTAATCACCTGTCTTCAACTTTTGCCGGTGCTGTTTACCCCATTTGATCATTTCAAGAATGATATCGCCGAAAGATCTGCAATATTCAGTTGAAGTATATTCGATAGCAACTGGTGTATCATCAATCACCGTCCTTTTAATTAATTGATTGGCGGTCATTTCTTTCAACTCTTTCGAGAGCATCCTTGTGGTAATACCGGGGATGCTTCTTTCAATATCCCTGAATCTTTTATTGCCATTACAAATGGAATTAATAATGGGAAGTTTCCATTTTCCCCCAAGCACATAAAGGGTATCCTGTAAAGCCTGAATTTCTTCGTGCTGGTTACGCGGGTTTGATAGCACTTCGGCGGCCATCTGGTTTCTTTTTTCTGGTTCCATAACTGGTATACTCTGTTATACTACTTACAAAAGTATACCAATATAGTGATATTTTTGCATACATAAAATATATTTTTTATCATGAATAATTTAAACGGAAAAAAAGCGCTGGTAACCGGCGGAAATAGCGGCATTGGCTACGCCACCGCAAAAGAATTAAAAGCACAAGGTGCAGAAGTAATTATTACAGGAAGAAGGAAAGATGCGGTAGAAAAGGCTGCAAAAGAATTAGGCGTTATCGGTTTTGTGGCAGATCAGAGCCAGATTACTGCAATTGAAGGATTGGCAAAAGAGGTAGAAAAAACATTTGGTAAAATCGACATCCTGTTTATCAACGCAGGCGTAGTAGAACAGACCAGTATTGCAGATGCAACTGAAAAAATCTTTGATACGATTATCGGCATTAATTTTAAAGGTGCATATTTTACCCTAAGCAAATTTATCCCTTTATTAAATGATGGCGGATCTGTTGTGTTCCTATCATCAAATACTGCAAGCATGGATTTTCCGAGCAGTTCGATCTATTCTTCGGGTAAAGCGGCATTAAATTCGGTTATGCGTATTGCTGCATTAGAATTGGCACCCCGCCTGATCCGTGTAAATAGTGTAAGTCCGGGCCCAACAGCAACTGAGATTATGAATAAAAAAGGGCTTAACGAAGAACAGTTAGCAGGACTTAATGAGTGGATGATTAGCCGTATTCCGCTTAAAAAAATTGGAAAATCGGAAGATGTGGCAAAAATGGTTGCTTTCTTCTGTGGAGATGCTGCTACATTTATTACAGGTGCAGAAATTGTAATGGATGGGGGGATGAGCCTTAAGGGATAGTACCTAGTCTGAAGTCCTAAGTCCATAGTCTAGCTCATCATTAAGGAATTAAGGACATTAAGAACAAAGACCACATAAAGTTGCTTCGCGGGCGTAAAGTTGGTGGAGCAATTTTTAGTTTTGAGCAGTTAAGCATTCAGTTCAATTATCAATAATCAAATCACAATGTTCAAAATCCGGCAGTCGGTCTAGCAATGTAGAAATTTAACAATTTCAACAACTAGTTTTCACCATTAAGGAATTAAGAGCATTAAGAAGAACTAGTTTGCTTTAGAATTTATTATCAGTTAACCAATTTCAACAATTAACCGATTAACCATTTACACCAATGATCAAATTACAATGTTCAAAATCCAGAGATGTATAGCAATGTAACAATCCAGCAATCCAGCAATTTCAACAAGTAAGCTTTCCACCGTTAAGGAATTAACGGCATTAAGAAGACCTAATTTGCTTTTGAAGCTAATCGCAGTTAACCAATTTCAACAGTTAACCGATTAACCATTTACATCAATGATCAAATCACAATGTTCAAAATCCAGCAGTCAGTCTAGCAATGTAGCAATTTAACAATTTCAACAAATAGATTTTCACCATTAAGGAATTAAGGACATTAAGAAGAACTAATTTACTTTTGTAAGCTAATCGCAGTTAACCAATTTCAACAGTTAACCGATTAACCAATATAATAAGTTATTCTCCATTAGCATCACTACTCAACACACTGCTCATATAATCAAAAAAAGGCCGCATGTTTCTAAAGGCCTGCCCCATTTGCTGCACAAAATTATCGCTTAACACCGCTTCATCATCAAACTTTTTAACCAACAGAAATTGTTTAAAGCGTAAAAGATCAATATCAGGATGTTCGGCTTCGAAACCTTTTGGCGTAGTTTTAAGTTGTTCGCCCTTTAACTGATCAAAAGAAGCTATAAAATCTTTGCTGTTTAAAATATCACGCAGCGGTTTTGCATCAAAGGCAATATCATCCCTGATGAGTTTAAGATCGGCAGGAGAAGGTTCCCAGAAACCACCACCAACAAAAGTGTTTCCTTTTTCAATATGAAAATAATAGCCACCCCGCCTGCTTTTACCAGCGCGTTTAAAACTTCCGCTCCAATGTGTTTTATATGGTGTTTTATCATTCGAAAAACGGGTGTCGCGATAGATACGGTACAGGCTTTTTTTGCCAGACGGCGTTTCGATTACATCGTGAAGGTTTAATTCTGTTAGCAATGCCGAGGCGAAATTTTCAATATTGGCCTGCTCGGACAGAAATTCTGTTTTACGTTCGTTAAACCACTCGCGGTTATTATTCTTTTTTAATTTTTCTAAAAAATCAATATTGGAATGCTGTATTTTTATAGGTGTAGCTGGCATTTAATTGTTTGATATTTCTTTTTCAAATATAGTAGCAGGATAATGGATATTTTCCATTGCAGCGTAATAATTATTGATTTCCATCATCCACCTTACCTCTTCCATTTTCCATCTCTTTTACCATTAAGGAATGAAGAACATTAAGTTTTGTCGTTTATTTTACTTAACATTTCAACCTTCCAACATTTAACATTCTAACTTTTAGCGTCTACCTCACGGCAACAATAAACAACCTGGGGAACGGTAGCAGCACGGTTTCGTCGTCGAATATGTGGTATGCTTTTGAGAGTTCTTCTTCGTATTTATGTAAAAATAATGATTGTTCATCTTCGTTTAAAGCATCAAGGTATGGCCGCAAACCGGTTCCCTTCAGCCATTCTACAATTGCTTTGGCACCACCCTGAAGGGGATGAAAATAAGTTGTACGCCAAATTTCAATCGTAGTCACTTTATCGCGCAAATGAGCGTAATACCAATCGGCACCTTCTCTTGCTACCCGTTTTGTGGCGTCAAGCAATTTATTTTTCCATTGATCTTCGCTGGCAACTGTTCGCATTAAACGGTGAGTGGGTTCTTCAAAATTATCAGGCATCTGTACCGCAAGGATACCACCTTTGTTTAGTTTTTGAATCAATTTCGGAAACAGATTAATATGATCAGGCACCCATTGAAGCGCAGCATTTGCAAATATTAGATCGTAGGATTTCTGATCGTGCCATTGGGTAATATCTACCACATCAAACTGAATACCCGGCAGTCTTTTTTTTGCCGCATCTATCATATCTGCTGAACTATCTATCCCGGAAACATTTGCATCCGGGAATCTTGCTTTTAATAATTCTGTAGAGTTTCCCGGTCCGCAGCCGATATCTATTGCTTTGCTTACAGCGTTAACAGGTACGCGGTTAAGAAGATCAGTTATCGGGCGGTTGCGTTCGTTTTCGAATTTGGTGTACTGGCTGGCAGACCAGGTATCGGTTTTATTTGTATCCATGTTTCTCTCATTAAGGTTATTTGTAAAGTACAAAAGATGTTCCATTATTTGGGTTAATGGTTTACCCTTCGACTACGCTCAGGGGGTTAATCGTATTAAACTAATACTACACTTTCAACATTAAACACCATGGAGAAATTTTCTTAAATTTGCGGCAATGATTTTATACAAAACGAATGAAGAAGTAGAACTGATGCAGATCAGTGCGCTACTGGTAAGCGATACACTGGCAGAAGTGGCCAAAATGATTAAACCAGGTATTACCACATTACAAATTGATAAACTGGCCAATGAGTATATCCTTGATCATGGTGCTGTTCCTTCTTTTTACAATTATAATGATTTCCCTTTTCATATCATTACTTCGGTAAATGATGTGGTGGTTCATGGCTTCCCTAGTGATTATGAGCTGGTTGATGGCGATATTATTTCGGTTGATGTAGGTACCATTAAAAATGGATTCCATGGCGACCATGCCTATACTTTTATTATTGGTGAGGTATCGCCTGAAATATTAAAACTGGTAAAAACCACTAAAGATTCACTTTTCGTGGGCATTAAAGAGGCAGTTGTAGGCAAGCGTCTTGGCGATATTGGTTATGCCATACAAAACTATAATGAAAAAGAAGGTTATGGCGTGGTGAGGGATCTGGTAGGTCATGGTTTGGGCCGCGATATGCACGAAGATCCGCAGGTACCCAATTATGGCAGAAAAGGTACGGGCATGTTGCTAAAAGAAAACCTGGTAATGGCTATCGAACCGATGATTAACATGGGCAAAAAAGAAGTGTTTTTAGATGATGATGGCTGGACAATCAGAACGGTAGATGGAAGTCCATCGGTACATTTTGAGCATGATGTATGTGTTAAAAAAGGAGAAGCACTGATTCTTTCCAATTATGCCCCGATTGAGGCTGCAGAGAAGCAGAATATCAATCTGAATACTTCTTATTATTAAGAGAAATGAGCCGTGATGAAAGTTGCGGCTTTTTTGTTTTTACAGAAGAGTACACCAGGGATTACTATTACAATCAGGCTAACAACTTAATAAGCGAGCGTCATCTCGACTGAAACGCAGTGGAATGGAGAGATCTATCTCGAGACAGATTTCTCGGTTACGTTGCACTCCACTCGAAATGACGATAACTCGAGGGAATAGAGTGGCCGCTATTGATCATTGAAAATTGGGTATTGATTATTTCCCCTATCATCCATTTTACATCTTCCATCTTCTCAACTATTAAGAAATTAAGAACATTAAGGTTTTAGCTGTATTTTTAAAACGGTCGCTATTGATTATTGAAGATTGGGCATTGATTATTTTTACACCCCTCATCCATTTTACTTCTCTCCATCTTGCATCTTCTCCACTACATTACCTCTACTCTATCCCCCTCATCCGTAACATGTTGATTACGCTCCATGTGGTTAGCTTACAGCTCCGTATTTTTGAAGCACACACAGATAATTCATGAGGGTATTCACTAAATCAATTTCGATATTCCTGCTTTTTGCGGGTATTTTAACAAACAGTTACGCACAAAATTATACTGTAAAAGGTATTGTTTTGGATACTGCAGGACTGCCTTTACCAGGTGCCGTAGTACGCATTAAATCGGGTACCGACAGTATTGGTACATCGGCTAACCCCGACGGCACATTTATTTTAAGCAAAATAAAGCAAAAACAATTCACCTTATCAGCTGCTTTTATCGGTTATGATACTTTTAGCAAGCAATATATTATTGATAAAGGTACTATACTGAACATTACCGATATTAAGCTCAAACCATCGTCCAATACATTGGAAGGCGTAGTGATTTCGGGTGTTCCGCCAGTAAAAGTGACCGAAGATACGGTAAGTTTTAATGCCAAAGCTTTTCCGGTTAGGGAGGGCGATGCTGTGGATGAAGTGCTTAAAAGGCTTCCCGGAATTAAGGTAGATAAAGATGGCAATGTAACCAGTCAGGGGGCACCGGTAACCAAAATCCGCGTTAACGGAAAAGATTTTTTTGGAACAGATGTAGCCACCGCCATTAAAAACCTGCCTGCAGATATTATAAAAAACCTGCAATTTATTGATGATTACGGCGACCAGGCCAAACTTACGGGCATTAAAACAGGCGAACCAGAAAAGGTATTAAACCTTACCATAGAGGAAGATAAGAAAAAAGGTTATTTCGCACGTGCATCGGCCGGCGTAGGCAATTCAGACCGTTACAATACCAGTATCAGGGGAAACAGCATGAAGGGTGAGCAGCAGATTTCATTTGATGGAACCTCGGCAAACGCCAATATGCGTGGCGGCAATGGTGATGGCATTAATACGAGAAATGCTTTAGGACTCAATTATAAAAATGAATTCAGCACCAAACTTTCGGCTGATGCGGCATACAATTTCAATAATAACAAGAACAACACGATCAGTTCTACTTATACCCAGAGTGTTTTACAGGATGCTGATCAAAATCCGATAAACAGGCTTGAAAATGCAGGTAACAACAGCCGGAGCAATAACAACAACCATTGGTTTGGCGGTAACCTGGAGTATAAAATCGATACGATGAACTACCTGAAGATTTCGCCGAATTTCTCGTACAGTAACAACAGCGGAAACAGTGCCGGAGGTTCGGAGATTACCCAGGATACGCTATCTACCAACAGGCAAAGTACCAATTTTAATACCTCAAACAATATTAATGCACGCACCAATTTCTTTTTTAACCATAAATTTGAGAAGAAGGGACGCAACCTCACTTCGTGGGGAAACATCAGTTATACCAGCGGCGAGAATTACAGGGATGTTTACAATAAATATGTCAATACGCATAGCAACCTGAAAGATTCGGTTTTACAGAACCAGCTCAATAACCAAGATAACCGTAATCTGGGGCTAAATGCAGGTATTTCGTATATGGAGCCAATCTGGAAAAAGACTTTTCTGGAAGTTAATTATAACTGGAACCGCTCTGCAACGAATAATTCGCGTGATGCCTATGATGTGGTAAACGGAAATCAGGTATTCAATCCAAACCTCAGCAATATTTACGATTATCAGTTTATTACCAATAAAGTTGGTTTAAATTACCGGTATATCGGCGAAAAACTGAACTATACGCTTGGGCTTAATGTACAGCCGGCCATATTACGCGGCGAAAACCTGAGCAATAATATCCAGACGGTTAACCGCACATTCAATCTTATTCCTTCGGGCCGTTTTTCTTATAAGTTTTCGAACCAGGAATCTTTCGACATCAATTATTGGGGACGGAACAACCAGCCTAGCTTTTTACAATTGCAACCCATATCAGATAATTCGAACCTGCAGAATGTGGTTACCGGGAATCCGAACCTGAAACCCGAATTTATCCAAAGCGTTAATGCACACTATAAACAGGCTGATTGGAATGCAGGAAAAGTGATTCAGGCGAACTTTAAATACGAACGTACGGACGACAGGATTGTAAGTACCAAAGAGCGCGTACCTGGTACGGTTAACCAGCGTACAAGTTATATTAATGCTGATGGTTATTATACGTTGCAGGGTGATTACAATATCAGTAAACCATTATCTTCTGAACGCAAGTTTACCATTGGTTACTCCGGATCGGGGCAGCTGAACAACAACATTACTTTCACCGATGACAGCCGGATCGAAGCAAAGAACATATCGTGGCGCCAGGAACTGGAATTCAGGGTTGATTTAAAAGATATTGTAAACCTTCAACTGGAAACTTCCTATTCGCAAAACCTGACCAATTACTCGAGCGATAGTTTTGCCGACCGCCAATCGAACCGTTTCGAATGTGGTATAGAAGGCCGTAATTACTTTTTTAAAGACCTTACTTTCGGTTACGACTTTACCAAACAGGTTAACTCAGGATTTGATAACGGCGCTGTGCGCAACCCAACACTCCTACGCCTATCAATGGAATACAAATTTATGAAAAACGATATGGCGGCCCTAAGAGTGGAAGGTTTCGACCTCTTTGACCAGAATTCGGGCATTTCGAGAGATGTATTCGACAACGTGATCGTAGACAGACAGGTAAACCGATTGGGAAGGTATTTTATGTTGTCGCTGATTTACAGGGTGCGGAAATTTGGGGGATAGTTTGGGCGGAGAGCGTGGGGCGTTAAGCGAAGAGCGTTAAGTGGAGAGCGTTAAGCGCTAAGCGGAGAGCATAGACAGCGTAAAAAAAGCATCGTCATCTCGACCGGAATGCAGTGGAGCGGAGAGATCTATCTCGAGATAGATTCCTCGACTGCGTTGCACTCCGCTCGAAATGACGATATGGGTGAAACTTCACTCGAGATGACAGCAACTAAGTACTAAAGCAAGAACTATTGGTCATTGAAAACTGATTATTGGTTATTAATTTCCATCTCCCCTCTTACATTTTCCATCCCTTTCACCATTAAGAAATTAAGAATATTAAGGTTTCAGCAGGATTTCTTAGGCGGTAGCTATTGGTCATTGAAAAATTGATCATTGGTTATTTTTCCCCATTTTCCATCTTACATTCTCCATCCTACATCTTCCTTCTTACATCCTCCTACTGGTTCCGCAGGTAAATATTTCCGTATGATGAACTTAAATCGTAGCTTGGTCCAACACCAGGGGCAGCTGTTAAAGAGGTAAAGAAATTTTCTTCTTTCAATTCCGTTGGTTTAAGCACCATATCGGTATAAATTTTTCCATAGCGATTGGTGAGTTTAATTTTGCCAATGGCACTTTGGCCGATACTCGCATCAATGCCGCCATATCTCGCATCAACTTTTATAGGCCCTTTAAAATCTTTAATCTCCACAATGCCATAAACAGATCTTACTTCGGTATTGATATTTGCCGGAAGTTTAATGTTGATGGTAATTTCGATATCCTTGGTTTGATAGCTTGATATTTTGGTACCGCTTTTCTCTTTGATATAAGCATCAAGATCAGCTTTTGAGTTTAAGCGTGTTTTAATGCCGTTTTCTTTCACATAGTAAGCTTCAGGAATTTTATCCATATCAAGCTTATTCTGGATGGTAATGGTGCCATCCGCAGTGCTTTCGTGAAGGGTAAAGGCCGAATCGTTTTCTCCGCCATTTATTTTTACGATAGCTTCTATTCCGATTTCGTTTTTATCCCAGCTTGAAATATGGATAACTTTCGGATAATCGAAGTTCAAGACCACTGCATCGCCCTTTTTTACCGGGTAAGCCTTATTGATTTTTGTTTGCGAAAGGGCAATACCCGGCACCATGGCCATGATAAGCCAATATAATATTGTTTTCATAATTAAAATATTTGTTGCCTGCAGCAGCGAAATGGCCTTGGGCAGATGAAGGAAGAAAACTTAAGAGAGCAGGTTATTTCTCTCTTAAGTATACATTTTTATAATTCGATTTTAAGATCAGATCGGCACCGCCACCATTAATCTTACCTTTGATGTTTTCAGAATTACGGCTGCTGCTACCATACTCAAAAACAGATGCTTCGCCATTTACAGAAGTTAAACTTGATAATGACTGACCTGATCCTGAACGTACAGTAGTTACCCCCTGACCGTTATTGCTGCCACTGATAGTGGTAAACCCGCTACGTTCTGCTTTTTCCGATTTATCGATCGCTATTTTTAAACCTTCTGCCGCGTAAAGTTTGCCATAGTTTGTAGCCATTTCTACGTTTGCTTTTGCGTTTGCAGGCAGCGAAACATCTACATAACCATATACCGAAACAATAGAAACCGGGCCTTTAATGGCTTCATTAAAAATAGCATCAACCGAACCATATAGGGTTTTAATGTTCATTGGGCCGCTATTGTTCTCCAATTTGATTTTATTGTAACTGGTAGAAACCTCTATTTCATTTTTAAGGTTTTTTAAAATAATTTCATTCTGGTAAACATTGCTTTTATTCACAAAAGATATTTTAATATTTTGAGGTACTTTAATGGTGATGATGCCTTTAATCTCTCTGTTTACTGCATTTACATTAATTTCTTCGCCTTTTGTAGAAACATCTATGCCCAAGCCGGTATTATCGGTAAAACCTGATCCACTTATTGCACGCAGGCCTTTTGCACGTTCATCAACTTCTTCTTTTTCTGATGCCGGCACCGAAAATATAATCTCGTTACCACTATACCCCTCTACTACTGCGCCCGAGATATTCAGGTTAAGTTGCCCTGAACTCTTGCTTAATTTGTATTCTTTCTGTGCCGATGCCGATAAAGTAATGGCCAGCATGGAAAAAAGAACGATAAATTGCTTTTTCATAATTCTTGTTGTTGTTTATGGATTTATAATTTGTCTTGATTTAATAATACACTATAGGCCTCATCGCGTACAGCAGCAAAAGTTTCGGGGTTATTGGCCAGTGCGTAAAGTTTTTCGCCAATTTCTACATTCTTCATTTTGCCTAAAAAGCTAACCAGACCGAGTTGTACCATCGGATCGTCTTGTTTATTAAGCGAATTCACCAGCAATGATGATGCATATTTATTGCTACTGTATTTTTGCAGCACCCCAAGAGCCGCCAAACGCACATTTGTATTACCATCGCTGTTAAGGGTTTTAGATAACATATCGAGGGTTTTATTGTCCATCTGCTTTGTTTTCTCGATTTTTAATATGGCCAGTAACCTTACACTTGCCGAACTGCTGTCTTTTAATTCGCGGTAAATATTACCTTCATTTTTAACCGGTTGAACCTGCTCTTTAATTATTGCCGGTTTCGTTATTACCGGTTTAACCACATCTTTTGTTGTTGTTTTGGCTAAATCCGGTTGAGCTAAAACAACATTGTTTTTCTTCGTATTTTTAGGCTGTACTGTAGCTATACTGTTGTTTTTCGTTTCTACATCACTCTGCTGATTAAAAAACATCCATGTTGCACCTGCAAGCAGTATAATTGATGCTGCAGCTACCCATTTGCGCCAGGTAAACAGTTTTACCGTTTTAACTTCTGGCTGTTCTGCCTGAACCTGCATCCTTTTAAAGCGGCCCATATCAAAGGCCGGTGCTTCGAGATGATCGAATTCTTCCCGGTGCTGTTCCACAAAATCCTTTATCTGATCATTCATAATAACATTTATCTTTAAGTGATAATAAAACACGTTTTTTCGCCCGGTGGTACTGTGTGCGTACGGTACTTGCCGATACTCCGAGCATCACTGCAATCTCTTCATGCGTCATCTTTTCAAATACATACAGGTTTAAAATCGTTTTATAACCTGATGAAAGCTCTTCGATACTTTTTTTCACATCCTCTACCCTGCAATCGAAAATTTCCATATCATCGCTGTCGTTGTTTACCTCATCTTCCACATCCATTTCACCGAGATCGGAAAAAGTTATTTTTCTTTTCCTCAGGTGCGAAATAGACCGGTTAATAGCCATCCGCCTTACCCAGGCTTCGATACTGAGCACCCCTTTTAATTTGCTCACATCACTAAAAACAGTACAGAAAGTATCCTGTAAAATGTCTTCCGCTTCGCCGGTATGGCTTATCATCCGGCTGATCGAGTTATAAACTTTCCGGGCATAGCGGTTGTACAATCCGGTATAGCCCGCATCTTTACCCTCAAGGCAGAGTACAATTAATTCCTGATCTGTGATCTGTTCAGCAGTGCGCAATGTTGAGCTTTTAATTTATCTTTTTAATACGTTTCTATTCTCTAGTCGCAGCATGTACAATAGTGTTGCATCCTTTTTTAAAAAAAATAAAAAATAATGTAAATCTAATCAATAGCTAACGGAAAAAACACCTGTTAAACCTATCAGAGATCATTTAACAAACATTTAGCATGGCTGTGCTGTTAAAGCCTATTAAGATAATAAGCATCGTTTTGGAAGTAAACCCAGGTTTAAAGAAAAAATGTACAGACCTGAGTTTTTTGAAAACCAGCTTTTAAAACTAATTTAGTGTTAAGTTTAATATCGTGCCCATTATATGTGTAGTATACATGAAGATAACCAGGCGAGCAAAAAAGCAATTACCGCCAACGAAGAGCGTTTTAGGGCCCTTGTAACCGCTACATCTGATATTGTTTATATTATGAGTGCCGACTGGCGCGAAATGAAACAACTGGACGGCAGGAATTTCTTAGAGGATACCAATGAACCACTGGCCGACTGGATCCCGAAATATATTCATGTTCTCGATCAGGATAAAGTGAGGGCAGCTATTGACGAAGCACGAAGGGAAACCAAGATTTTCCAATTGGAACACCGTGTACTCAGGGCTGATGGAACCATTGGCTGGACACTATCGCGGGCCGTACCTATTTTAGATGAACATGGCAATGTACGCGAATGGTTTGGTGCGGCAAGTGATATTACGGAAACAAAACGGGCTGAAGAACTCCTTAAACGGACAAAAGAACTCACCGAACAGCAAAAACGGGTTTACGAAACAATCGCCAACAACACACCCGATTTAATGTATGTTTTTGGTCTGGATTATAATTTCATTTACGCAAATGAGGCATTGCTTACCATGTGGGGCAAAAGCTGGGAAAATGCCATAGGAAAAAGCCTTTTAGAAAATGGTTACGAACCCTGGCATGCCGAAATGCATGAGCGCGAAATAGACCATGTTCGTGCCACCAAAGAGTCGATACGTGGTGAAGTTTCTTTTCCTCATGCGGTACTCGGTAAACGTGTATACGATTATATTTTTACCCCTGTAATTAATAAAGCCGGAGAGGTTGAAGCTGTGGCCGGTACCACCCGTGATATTACAGATATTAAACAAAATGAGCAGCGTAAAAATGATTTTATCGGTATGGTAAGCCACGAACTTAAAACACCCCTTACCTCATTAACCGCTTATCTCCAGCTCATGGAAAAGAACAATCCAGAGCAACAAAACCCGCTGACCAAAAAAATACTGGAACAATCGGTTAAGCAGACCCGCCGTATGACGAATATGATTAATGGTTTTTTAAACCTTGCGAGACTGGAATCGGGCAAAATGTTTATCGAAAGTGCTCCTTTTGAACTTCATAACTTTTTAGAAGAAATTGCGGAAGAAACGCACATGCTTTATTCTCAGCATCGCTTTGTATTCCCCGAAATTAAATCTGTAATTGTTACCGGTGATACCGGAAAACTTGCCCAGGTGGTAAATAACCTGATCGGCAATGCCGTAAAATATTCTAATCTGGGCAGCCAGATTACCATTTCAGCAACAGTTGAGCATGATGAACTTAAAATAAGTGTTACCGATGAGGGTACAGGTATTCCACAGGAAGAAATTTCGAGGCTTTTTAACCGTTTTTACCGCGGCCAGAACAATAATCTTATTGCAGGTTTTGGCATCGGGCTGTATGTTTGCCGCGAAATTATTGAAGCACACGGAGGTAAAATCTGGGTAGAGAGCATTGCGGGTAAGGGAAGTACTTTTTCTTTTACATTACCAACATCTAAATAGAAAACAACATTGTAGAATGTTCAGGTAATTCTCGGGATGTGTGGATTACTACGCCATAATTTTTCTAATTTTAGTGCATCATTTAACCCTGAAATTATCTTACACCTATGAAAGTCAATATTATTTTTTTCCTCCTGCTTTTTCCCTTTTTTGTTTTTTCACAAAACGTACGTGAACCTGCCGATACCCCGAAAGAATGGTCGGCGAGTTATGCTCCTTTCCGCATTGTGGGCAATGTATATTATGTGGGCACTTACGATCTGGCCTGTTACCTTATTACTACACCAAAAGGAAATATTTTAATTAACACAGGTTTGGCCTCATCCGCAACTCAGATCGAAAAAAATGTAGCGGCATTAGGTTTTAAATTCAAGGATATCAAAATATTGCTGACTACACAGGCACATTACGATCATTTAGGTGCAATGGCAGAGATTAAAAAGCTTACCGGCGCTAAAATGATGGTGGATGAAAAAGATGCCCAGGTAATGAAAGATGGTGGCCGTACTGATTATGCTCTTGGTGGTAAAGAAAGCAGTTATACTCCAATTGTAGCAGACCGCCTGTTAAAAGATAAAGACCCGATCCAGTTGGGCGGCACCAGTATTACCATGCTTCACCACCCTGGCCACACCAAAGGATCCTGCAGTTTTTTACTGAAAACGAAAGATGAAAAGCGCAGTTATAAGGTACTTATTGCCAATATGCCGAGTATTGTTACCGATAAAAAATTCTCTGATATACCGGCTTACCCAACCATCAGTAAAGATTATGCTTATAGTTTCAGCTCACTTAAAAAGCTATCTTTCGATATCTGGTTATCTTCGCACGCAAGTCAGTTTAACCTTCACGAAAAACATAAACCCGGCGATGCTTATAACCCTGCAGCGTTTATGGATCGTAAGGGCTATGATGAGACATTGAAAAACCTCGAAGCTACTTACCTTAAAAAGATTGCCGCTGAATAAAAATCTTGTCTTGATGACAGTGGAAAACGCATAAAATCCAAAATACTCAAATAAGATTTATGTAAAATTACGATAAATGATTTGCAGATTTGGACAGTCGTCTATAACTTTACACCATGGATCAGAAAGAAAAAATTCTTAGTGCCGGCCTCGACCTCTTTTCTACCCGTTCGTATCATCAAACAGGGATCAGGGAGATCACCAAAGTGGTAGGGATGCCCACAGGTTCATTCCATTATTATTTTAAAAACAAGGAAGATTTTTCTGTTGAGGTATTAAATCATTTCTTTAAAACCGAAATCCTTCCCTCCTTTTCAATAATCAATAATGATGCAACGCTCAATCCAAAACAGAAGATTATTGCCTATTTTTCATCCAGGATTGAACGGTATAACACTTTAAGTTCCCCAAACGAGATGTGGAGCTGTATTATGGGTAATCTTGGTCAGGATGTTGCGGCACAAAGTGAAATTATTGCAGCACAACTGCAAAAACTGACTACAGAACATCTGGTAAAAGGACTGGAGAAATTGATTGAACACGGTCAGAAAGATGGATCTGTAAAGTCTCCCATCGCGCCCAAAGTGCTTGCTCCGATGATTTTTAATGCTTACGAAGGCAGCCTGATCCAACGGAAAATTGAACGCAGTGATGAAGCATTGCAATTATTTTTAAACTTTTTAGACTGTTTACTTTAAAAAAATTTGACTGCATGTAGACAGTCGTCCAAATACAAATTTATATTAAAAATATGGATCATCAATATGACATTATCGTAATCGGCTCTGGACCAGGCGGCTATGCATCAGCCATCCGTGCCGCTCAGTTGGGGAAAAAAGTTGCCCTGGTAGAGAAATATGCCGGCTTGGGCGGTACCTGTACCAATGTAGGATGTATTCCTGCCAAAGCATTGTTAGATAGCTCGGAACATTATCATCAGGCTAAAACCGAATTTACGGCGCATGGTATAGAAACTGGTGATCTGAAACTTAACTTTAACCAGTTTATTGCCCGCAAAAAAGAAGTAATTGCTCAAAACAACGCAGGTTTAAACTTCCTGATGCGTAAAAACAAAATCACGCTATATCAGGGTACCGGTAGTTTTGAAGATGCAAAAACATTACGCGTTAGCAATGCAAAAGGCGAAAATATCATCCTTAAAACAACTGATTTTATCATTGCTACGGGTTCAAAACCATCAAGTTTACCAGGTATCGATATCGACAAAAAACGGATCATCAGCTCTACCGAAGCCATGGATTTGCCTCAACTGCCAAAATCAATGGTTATTATTGGCGGCGGTGTAATCGGTATAGAACTGGCTTCGATGTTTGCGAGACTGGGTACACAGATTACCATTATCGAATATGCCGATTCCATCCTGCCCACCATGGATAGGGAGCTTGGAAAAACACTGCAAAAAAGCTTGGGCAAACTGAACATTACCTTTAAACTCAACCATCGTGTACAACAGGTTGTAAATCAAGGCGAATCGGTTTCCGCTTCTTACCTTGATGATAAACAACAGCTTCAAACAGAAACGGCCGAATATTGCTTAATGGCCGTTGGCCGTAAGCCATATACATTGGGTTTAAACCTCGAAAAAGTTGGAATTAAAACCGATCAGGGAGGAAGAATTTTAGTGAACGAGCGTTTACAAACCAGTCAACCAAGCATTTATGCCGTTGGTGATGTAATAAACGGTCCGATGCTGGCACACAAAGCGGAAGAAGACGGAAAATATGTGGCAGAACTTATTTGTGGCGAAACGGCCCATTTAGATTATCATCTGATTCCGGGAGTGGTATATACCTGGCCAGAAGTAGCATCTGTTGGTAAAACCGAGGAACAGCTAAAAAGCGAAGGAAAGCCATATAATATCGGGAAATTCCCTTTTATGGCCAGTGGCAGGGCCAGGGCTTCGAGGGATCTGGATGGTTTTGCAAAAGTTTTGGTTGATCCCACTTATGGGGAAATATTAGGTGTACATATTATTGGGGCAAGGGCAGCCGACCTGATTGCGCATGCCACACTCGGCATCAGGCACGAAATTACTGCCGCTGCGATGAATGAAATGGTATATCCCCATCCTACCTTTTCCGAGGTTTTAAAAGAAGCTTATCTTTTAGCTACCGGACAGCCATCCATTAATTATTAAGCAATTATTCCTGGGGGAAAAACGGTATGCAGCATATTCCCGCAGATTACACAGATTAGCGCAGAATAACCATCCAACCAATCTGGAGAAGTTCTGCGCTTATCATCTTAAATCTGCGGGATAACCATACGCA